>CAYOLW010000011.1:0-11251 GCA_964404925.1 uncultured Candidatus Saccharibacteria bacterium | reverse complement strand
ACTTAGTATATATTTAGGGACCTTATTTTGAGATCTGGGCTGTTTCCCTTTTGGCGAATGGAGCTTCGCCCCCACCGCCTAACTGCCGCATTCTGGCTTCTGGTATTCGGAGTTTGATAGGATTCACGAGATTGCTCCCTGTTGAATCCTTCCAGTGCTCTACCCCCAGAAGAAACATGCGACGCTAGCCCTAAAGCTATTTCGGAGAGAACCAGCTATTACAAGGTTCGATTAGCTTTTCACTCCAACCCACAAGTCATCCCAAGACGTTATACGATCAACGGGTTCGGGCCTCCATAACGCTTTCGCATTACTTCACCCTGCTCATGGGTAGCTCACCTTGCTTCGGGTCTTATGCATATTACTTAGTTGCGCTATTCACACTCGGTTTCCCTGTGGCTCCGTCATTTTAGTTGACTTAGCCTTGCAACATGCATAAACTCGTTGGCTCATTCTTCAATAGGCACGCCGTAGCTCACATAAATGCGAGCATCGACTCCTTGTAGACACACAGTTTCAGGTCTATTTCATCGTCCTCATCGGACTGCTTTTCACCTTTCCCTCACGGTACTAGTTCACTATCGATCTTTAAATATATTTAGCCTTACCAGTTAGTTCTGGTAGATTCCCCCCGGCTTTTGGTGTCCTGGGGTACTCAAGAACAACAACAAAAGAGATAAATTATTTTCGTTTACGAGACTATCACTCCCTATGGTTTTGCTTTCCAGCAAATTCAACTAATAACTTATTTTGTAACTCTTCTAGTAAATCTACGTTGTCGTCTTACAACCCTCACTCTTGCGAGTAAGTTTGGGCTTCTTCCTTTTCGCTCGCCGCTACTTAGGAAATGCATATTTGTTTCTATTCCTCCTGGTACTGAGATGTTTCACTTCCCAGGGTATGCTTAATGTTCTTGCGAACAAAATTATAGAGGTTTACTCTATAGGGTTTCCCCATTCGGAAATCTCCGGATCAAAGGTTGTTTAGCACCTCCCCGAAGCATATCGCAGCTACACTACGTCCTTCATCGCTATTTAAAGTCTAGGCATCCACCGTGCGCCCTTAAATTTCCTGTTAAGAAATTTATAAACCACTTTTTATGTTTCTCTCAAAACATCGAGAATTTATTTTCAACCGCTTGATTATAAATTCTCTCCCCATCTCTAGTCGAAAAGACCCACAGACCTAGAGACGGGTGTATTTAGTTTTCAAATTTCAATCCTTGCCTTTCAAACAAAAAACCGCCTCAGGCGGTCTACAGACAAAAGAAAACGTCTGTTACCACCGTCTTTTGTTTATGTTTTTTGTGTTCTGCATTTCTGTAAGGAGGAGTATATACGAAAGCAAAATAAAAGTCAAGCACTAAACTAGGGGTAAACCTAAAAGCAAAAAGCACCTTTTTGGGGTGCTTTTTAGAGGCATATTTAGTACCTAGAATTATTCTTTGTTTGAAGCTTCTCGAGCAACTTTTTCTATAAAGCGAGCTGCAGTATCTTTGCCACCAATACCGAAGGCAATAGCCCCAGCGATAGCAAACATAGCAATAATGCCTGAGAAAAGAATTTGCATATAAGCAGAGTCCACACCTAATTGCTCAAGAGCAATAATAAATGCGAAAACCCAAACTGCATATTTAGCTACTGTGCCGAGCATGTTAGCTGAACGTACATTCATAGACTTAGCACCAGCCTTCAAAGCTCGAGACAATGCATCTGAAACAAAAGTTGCAATAATCAAAACGAAAGCTGCAACGATGACTCTCGGCAAGAATGCCAAAACATCATCCTTTAGGAAACTACCTACAGAATCAAGTCCTACGAGTGAAAGTGAAGGTAGTAAGAATAAAATTAATACAAACCATTTCATTACCTGACCGATGAAGTATCCAGTGTTGATCTTCATACCTGCTTTTTGGAATGTTTCTGATGCACCAACTGATTCAAATAATTTATCAACCTTCAAAGCCCCAACAACTTGCTCAAATGCTTTAGCAATCAAAGAACCCAAAACCCAACCGACAACAAACAGAATGATTGCAACTATCAAGCGAGGAGCAAACTGAATGAAACCCCACCATAGTTCTTGAAGTGAGGAATTAAAAACATCACCCCAGGTAACCCAAATATTGTTCATAATATTAATATTTAATTAAACTTCTAATAGACCAATTATACCAGTTTCCAGACTCGTTTTAAAGGTGGTGTGGATAACTTACCAGTTCTCTATTTAGACCCTTTGAGTACTTGAGGAGAAAGTTCTTTAGCTTGGACCAGAACCTTGTGTGGGAAATCCAATATATCGCGAACTAATTTATCGTACATGTTGAGTCGATATAAAAATTCTTGAGTTTCAAAAACAGCATAAGTGAGCTCAGTACCTATTTCAGCTTCGAGCTTTTTTATCCCCTCTTCGATTTTAGATCTTTTCAATGTATCTCCAACTACCAACACATCAACTCTGGAATCTTTGTTCTTGATGAAGTATCCAGACGCAACGAGGAGTTTCAGTTTGCCAGTATTTTTAAAAGTATTTGAAATTGAACCTTCGTCAAATGAATCAGTACCTATGAGCAGTACTTCAAACTCGCGTGTGTATTTAAAACTACTAGAATTAAAAAAATATCCTTTGGTATTTTTCTTAATAAAATTTACTGAACGGAGTAGGTTAAGCTCGCGTCTTAGTGCATCCGCACCGACACGAGAACGGGATATGATATCTCTACTTGAGAAAACGGTATCCTTATTTTGCAGAAAGAGTCTCATGATTTTAACCCTTGACTGCGAACCCAGAATCTTACCTAAAATTTCCATGGCAATATTATACTACTTTTAGATACAAAAACAACGAATTAATCCTCAACTAGAATTGCTCTATAAGGGGCTATTTAGTACTTCAAGAGAAAAAGATTTCTGTATTTGTTCATCACCAGATGTTACTTCCATAGTAAAAGAATAAATTCCAGATGCCTCAGGAATTCCAGTAATGCGTGCCGGCATCCAGTTGTAACATGGAGCCATGATGCAGCGAATTGCAGTCTTGGTCATAAGCAAACCAGTAGGTAGAGAACCTGAAACTATTTCCCAATTATATCCAGCTGCACCACCAACACCCTCGATGTCTAGATTGTATTCAACCCCAACAGTAGCTAAAGGTAGTGGCGAAGTGTTTTTGATAGAAAGTTTTTTATTTGTACTGGCGCCGGTATTAGTGTTTGTATTAGTACCAGCATTCATACTAGCGATTGCATTATTAATAGAGGCAAAAGTCAGTGGACCCACAAAACCAGTAGCAGAAATTTTATTCGCCTTCTGATATGCAACAACTGCAGCTTTGGTCTTAGGACCAAATTTACCATCTGCAACACCAGAAAGAAATCCTTTCTGAACCAGAAAACTCTGCAGAGACACTACGCTCTCCCCTTTTGATCCTAATCCCATCTGTTTGTTCAAAGTAGCCAAGCTTGCTGCCTGCGCACTAAACACAAAGCTAAAAATTATAAATACTGATAAAAATAAAAAAGCAATCTTTTTCATAAATTAATTATAACAAAAAAACAGCCCCATTTGAAGCTGTTTTTCCTCCCTCGCATTAATAGCTCGGGATCTCGTTAAAATAATTTAAATTATTTTAACTCGACTTTAGCACCAGCTTCTTCAAGCTGTTTCTTTAGAGCTTCAGCTTCTGGCTTCTTCATACCGTCCTTAAGTGTTGCAGGAGCGCCGTCTACAAGGTCCTTTGCTTCCTTAAGACCAAGACCTAGGGCTTCCTTCACAACCTTCATAACAGCAATCTTCTGTTCACCAGCAGATGCAAGGACTACAGTAAAGGAATCCTTCTCTTCTGCTACAGGACCAGCAGCGGCAGGACCAGCAGCGGCAACAGCAGCTGCAGACACTCCGAACTTTTCTTCTATTGCCTTAACGAGTTCGTTCAGTTCTAGAACTGATGCTCCTTCAAGGTCTTTCAAAAATGTATCAAATTTAGACATATAAATTTACAACTAGATAATAATTATTTTGTTTTAGCTACTTCATTAACTGCGATAGCTAAACGTTGCATAGGAGACTTGAGTAAGAATGCAATCTTAGATAGCAATACTTCACGTGATGGGATGGTTGCGATTTCGGTCATGTATGCACCGTCTACGAATTTACCATCGAATATTCCACCAAGGATTTGCATTGCACCTTTGTGCTCACGCTCGAAGTTGTACACTTCGCGAGCAGGAGCAATAGCATCCTTACCGTAAACTATAGCCACCTCACCTGGTAATTCTGGAAGTTCACCTTCCGCTTTGCCAGCGAGTGCACGCTTGATCAAACTCTTTCTAGCAACTTTATAAGCAACACCCTGCTCACGCAAATTCTTGCGCAAAGCATATTCATCGGCAACCTTGAGTCCGTGGAAATTCACTAATACAAGTGAATTAGAATCAGAGATACCAGCAGAAAGTTTGCTTACTACTTCTTCTTTTTTTGCTTTTGTTAATGGCATAAAATTAAAACTAAAAAACGGCCTATAAAAGCCGCAAAAACTTTTCGCGATAAACGCGAGAGTATCGACCACTAAATAGGAATTACATGCTTTTTAGGGCAAACCTATCGTCTTTGCGGAACGTTTTTAATTTAGCACAGATGTGGCTAGTTGGCAATACTTGATTCCTCGTTTGCCCCGGTTGAATTATTCCCCCAGTAAGAAATCAAAAGAACCCCCAAAAGGCCTATTATAATCAGGATAGAGAAAACGGTCAGGACCTTGAAAAAATGTTTGTTAATCACGAAAATATTATAACAAAAAATCCCTCGGTGTACGAGGGATTTTTTGTTACTTTTGTAGCAGAATCGTTGCTACGTTTTGTCTATATCCACAGTCTATTAAGAATTGTCTTGGTAGAGTATCACTATTTAATTTCATTATTTTAAAACCATAAGCAGGAATAGTGAATTCACCATTTAGAGAGAACTTCTGTTCTACCGGGGCACGGTTATCAAGCATGAATTCTGCACCACTTTTGAAAGTCACGTTTGCTGGCACAGCAGTACAATTAGCATCAAATTGAATACGCGCGTCTTTGTATTTCACTACTGCCTGGTCATAGGTCAGAGTTGCTACTGTATTAATAGCGGTTGTATTTGATGCTTTAGCTTTAGTTCTGCGGCCTGCAGGCTTCGGTACTTCGGGCTGCTGTAATGTCTCCCAACCAGTGGTATCGGTAGGCATATCAATATCTTCCATCTTGCCAGATTTCCTTTTGGCAACAATTACGATTACAAGAACAACAATTAGAACAGCAACTACACTTAGCCACAAATTCCTGTTTTTCCAATCAAAACCCTTCCCCTCCCCATCTTTTTTATTATCTACTTTTTGACTTTTATCTGTGTTTTCCATACCGGCTAGATTACCACAAAAACCATATTTTGCAATAAAAACAAAACCCCTCTTTGTAAGGGGTTTTGTGTTCTATTATTTATTAGAGTACAGATACTTATCGTAGCTCAGGCATTGGTAATGCGAGGCTCGGGCACTTGGTCATGTTTATCCAACGTAAAGTTGTCTTATACACATTACCAGTACCAACTGTGATACCCCAAGGTGCGAGTACTTCTGCTGGGTACTTCTCTTGAAAAGCTTTTACTGCATCGCGGGTTGATACTCCATAGAAACCATCAACTACAAGATTAAGACCCATGTGTTCATTTAGGAAAGTCTGCAATTTCTTAACCTCTTCTGTGTTATTCTTTTTGCCGAAGAATAGGTGTCCAGCCAAGTAAGCCGTACAAGATTCTGTTGAATCACCTAATACTTCACCTGTACCTGTCTTTGGTTCTTCTTTTGGATTTTCGGTTGTAGTATTGGTTGTTGAGTTCTCTGTTGTTGTATTCTCAATCTGTGCACCCAATACCTCTCCACCACCAGATCCACCACCAGAGTGCACAAAGCGTGTGTTTGTAACAGTACATTCTAGGGTTTCACCATCAACAACATTAACCATTCCAGTTGGGTCACAGTCACCATCATAGTGAGCTGCATAACCTACACCATTTTCGATAACATTGTTTTCAAATATTTTATAAGTACCAGTTACAAATGGTCCATATACTGTACCTTCTTCACTACCAGGCTTTGGGCTTTCTGGCACTTCTTCACTATTTAGAGACATGTGGATCATGAAGTCTGATACTGTCTTTTCACCGTCTCCAAGTTCAATAACTTTTGTAATTTTCACACTACCCATCTTGCGAGTGTTAGTGAAAGTACAAGTTAAGTTCTCACCATTAGATAGAGAAAGACTAACACCATCTGATACCTCATCCCCTTCTGATTCACAAGAAATACCTGTTAGTTTCCAATCTTCTGGAACTATTTCTATCAAAGTGTAGTTTCCAGCATTAACGTCTATTGTAGTTGAAGACATACCTTCTACTGTAGAGAGAACTATTGGTGTCTCCTGTCCAGAAAGGTTAAAAGTAAATTCGCCATCCATTGAGCCATTCAATGCATCGTTCACAGTATTCTTGGCTATGGTCAAATGTGCAGGCTGGTCATCGTTGGTGATAGTACAGGTCCAAGCTGACTGTGCAGTTAGGTTCACAGTACCACTGGTTTCTGTTTCGCCGTTTGAGCAAACGATGCTTGTCTGAGTGTAACCTGCTGGCAGGTCTCCTTCACTGATTGTGTATTCACCTGGTTCAAGGAAATTAGATTGGCCGCTAGTTACCATCATTTCACCGATGTATAGGTTAAAGTCGCTGACAGTCTTGGTGCCACCGTTATCATTCACTACATTCTTCACCACAGTGATAGCACCTTGGCCTTCTGGAATGTCACTGTTGGTAATAGTACAAGTGTTGTTACCATTACTTGCTAGTACAAAGTTACAACCACTGTATGAGATAGCATATTGCCCAACTGATTCAGTTATACTAACTGCACCTGGGTTCCAATTGAAAGTATTTGAACCCATAAGGCTATTACCTAAATCCTGAATAAACTGTATTGGACTGCCACCGTTCACACTGAAAGAGAAATCTCCTGCAACAGCGGTTCCACCATTTGGATTGGTAACCACTTTGTTAACTGTTACTGTACCCTGCTTTTGCTTGTTAGTTATAGTCAGATTAGTGTTGGCGCCAGCTACTACTGTAACCTGCGCACCACTTAGCTCAGGATCTGTATCAACAGAAAAAGACATAAAATCATAATCTGCATTTACATTCTCTCCTACTGCGTATGTACCAGGTACTAAATTGGTATAAACATAAGAAGAGTTCTCAGAAACATACTGAGTGTTTGCACCGTTTAAGGTCACAGAGAAAGACTGGTTGTCTGAAACTTCAGACCCTTCTGGATTTAACACGTTTTTGTAGATAGTTAAACTACCAGGCACGACAATCGAATCACCTGTAACAGATATTCCGTCTATACGGAAATGTTCGTCATTACTACTAGAATCAACTCTAAATTTTAGTTTAAAAGTTGTATTGTCTAAAGAGTTAGGTAAATCAAAAGCAGTTTCTGTATTCCAAGCGCCATATAAACTCAAATCATGAGTCTTTAAATTAGTGAAAGATCCAGAACTGCAAGAACTATCAGTAGTCTTGTATTCTACTAAACCGTCATCAGAGCTCTCGGCATCGTTGTCTCCTCTCCAATGATAAGCAAGTTTTACATTCTCATAACCGGTGGTTGTAACCGTTATACAAATGTATCCTCCTTCACCCAAAATTACAGCGTGCCTACCACCGTCTGGACTTACAGAGTCATTACCACTTGAAGAAACTCTAATTTCTGCATCATCCCCTGAATTACCTCCATTGCTCCAAGAACCCCAGCTTATTTCATCAGTATCGGTACCCAACCCATTGGCACCAAAATCATCAGAAAATATAGTCGCAGCCTTGGCTACGTTCATAGAAAACATTAATCCAAAAACTAACACAAAAAGACCTATTGAATACTTTTTCATAAAAAATGATAATAAATTAATAATTAGCTAGTAAATACAGAACTCAAATTACTTTAACCGAATATTGCACTAAAAAACACCTAAAGTCAATTTAGGCAAAATCCCGGGAAGGACAGTCCTCCCCGGGATTACTGAAGTAGTAATTCTGCTTTTATTTGCAGCCAATTCTCTATAAAATCTTCAAAAGAATGGTCAATATTAAAATACTCAGGAAAAACACTTTTATTTAAAATAATACTTTCCTGCCTTTGCACTCCTAGATAATCGAGGTAGCTTGAATATTTATAACTTTCTAGATGCTTTTTTATATTTACTTGATCAAACACCATATTTTCTTTCCAGTTGGGGTCTATAATTTTTATTGGATTTAGATGAATATAAGCAAACAAATATTTTAAATACTGATCGTTGTCTGCGTGTGTCGCCTGAAAAGGGCCTTGAAAAAGGCTGCCAGTACGTTCATGTTTTCTATTAAAGTACATAGAATAAGCAGTTGAAAGCTTTTTTAGAAAAATACTGATCCCGTTTTCTATTCTTTCTTTAAGTAATAAATGAAAATGATTTGGCATTAGACAATATGCCCCTATATCAACCAGCCTTTCACCCATATCCATCCTTATCAATTCCGGGAAGGACAGTCCTCCCCGGAGAGTTTTATCAATGTCTACGGGCTGGCTACTGTTTGATAAATGCAGCAAAACAATAAATCTATTATAGTCATGCGAGTCATTAAAAATAATGCGTTTATCTACTCCCCGATTGTATACATGGTAGTACTCGCCAATAGAAAAATTAAATTTCCTACGCATATATAAATTGTACCATATCGTAGTTATGCATGTGGGAAGGACAGTCCTCCCCGGGATTGGTGTGTAGGGGTTTAGAGGGCTTTGAGGCGGTCGATTTCGGCTTGGTAGATGGCTTTGTTAGTTGGGTATATTTCTATCGCTTTAGTCCAGGCTGCTATTGCCTCATCCTTCATTCCGTTTTTTTCAGATATTTGAGCAAAGTTTATTACAAGGTTAGTTTTGGTTTTTATATCCACCTTGTTCAGCCCATCATTATAAATACTTTTTAGCTCATTGAATGATGTGTTTGTCTTTTCGTCCAAGTAAACTAACTTTGTCACCCAATAGTCTGTATATGCTGGGAATTTCTCTATAGCCTTATTAATGGATTCAATCGCTTTAACCATATTACCTTGCACACTATATACAGCAAACAATCGAGCATATACGACATCTGCGTCTTTTTGTTTTAGTGCTTGTTGAAAAAATGTAATTGCCTCTGTGTATTTCTTGTCAACAAAAGCCTTGTTCCCTTTTGACATTAAATCATCAAAGGCTTCTTTGTTTGAAGTATTAAATTTTATTTCTGGAGCACTATTTAACACATCTTTAGGTTCAGTTTCTAATGCAGTTTCATTCTGTAGCAATTCTCCATTTTCTTCTGTATTAACAACTGGTTCTATTTTATTGTCTTTGTATACTAGAAAGAAAACTAAAACTGCTACCACCAATACTATTGAACTTGAAATAATTAATTTTTTTGACATTTTTTCTATATAAATCTTAATTTTTTAAAAACTATTCAAGGGTCTTGGCTGATACTGTCGTACCACAAGACCTTTGTCCTAATCCATCATTACCAGCACAAACTCTGAAATAATAAGTTGTATTTGACTGAAGTCCGGTGAACGTTTCTTGGAAACTTCTGTCATTTGTCCGCTGAATAACATTTTTTGATATAGTCGTCTCTGACTTTTTATATACATCTGAATTTTTAGTTAACTCAAACCAGCTGACAGTTCCAGAACGAACACCAGCAGTAATAACACCCTTTACAATAATTGAATCTTTTGAGACACCACCAACTCCTTCTGTGCGCACACGCAACGAAGAAAGATTCCCAATTGGCAACATCATATCTTCTACAACTGGGGCAGGATCTACTATCATTACTGGGGCATCATTAACCGGCGTGGTGCTAGGTGGGATAACTGGAATAACGGCTGTTTCTGGATTAGAGGGTGTCGGTGCCTGAGTAATAACACAAGTTGAATCTTTGATAAAATTACGAGTTAGAGGACCGACAAAACCAGTAGGGTTTATATTGGAAGACTTCTGGAAAGATTTTACAGATTTTAATGTCTGCGTGCCAAAATATCCACTTGAGTTTAATGAAAAATACCCTTTTTCTTTTAGAAAATCCTGTAGCTTGGTCACTTCCCCGTTTCGCATGCCATGTTTTAAATTAGAAGACAAATCCAAACACTCCATTGCATTACCTCTTTGCGGGATGCTTATAATCAATATAAATAAGAAAAGTATTAAGAATTTTTTCATATCTGTATTATATCACAAAAACAAAAACCACCCCTTTCGGGGTGGTTTTGTTTGATACCAGTTTAGATATCGACTAACCAATACTACTTATCTTACTTAGTAAGTAAGTGTTTGTGTATCAGTTGGAAGATTCTTCACTAGGTAACCGTGGTTCCAGTCGTTAGTTGTAGCATCGTGTGCAACAACTGACTGATCTGTCCATACAAATGTTGCAGTAGCATCATCTGTTAACACATCAGCATATGCGTCTGGAGCATCGTATGCAGCCAAAGGTTCAGCGATGCTTACACTGATGTTGTCGCCTGAAGCGAGAACAGCAGTAACAGTCATCTTAAGAACATAAGTCTTTGTACCACTTACTTCTTGTTCGTTGGTAGCAACGAATGTCAATCCTCCAGCCGCATCACCATCAGCTTCGATAGAGCCAGTGAATGTAGGAGTACCAGTGATTTGAGTATTAGTATCAGCATCCCATAGGGTTGCAGAAGCTAATCCATCAGTACCACCAAGACTCTTTGTGATTGTAAAGGCAAGGTATTTCCATCCGATAGTTCCACCATTTGAAGCAACTGAGAACTTAGCAACAGTTTGTGTACCAGTTCCAAGAGTTGTTGTAGGTAGAGCTACGTTTGTGATAGTTGGAGTAGCAGCGTATGCGTACATAGCGTTACCAGCAGGATCTAATTCAGTACCAGCAGCTGACACACCTGTTGACTTATTGGTTGCAGTAAATGCAGTCAAGGATACAGTCTGGGCTGAGCCAGTTGTACCTGCACCGATTCCAACAGTACCAAGTACTAACTTAACAGTTAGAACTTTATTGGTGTTAGCTGGAACGTTCCATGTAAGACCGTTGAAGGTTACAGTAGCAGCACCAGGTTTTGAAGCAACCATAGTAGCACCATCATACAATTCTACAGTCTGAGCCACAGTAGCA
>CAYOLW010000010.1:0-14040 GCA_964404925.1 uncultured Candidatus Saccharibacteria bacterium | reverse complement strand
CAGTGGCTAGTGGAGTTATTAACAGGGGTGTCCTAGTACAGGGTTGAATTTGCTGTATAATATATCCATGATTATTAAAAAGGCATTAGGTGTATTTTTGTTATTAGCTTTACTAGTTTCTAGTTCCGGGGTGTCTGCTTATTCTAATGGTACCCTCGATACAACATTTGACCCAGGTGTGAGCGCTAATGAAGTTATTCGTACAACTTCACTTCAATCCGACGGCAAGGTGATAATTGGTGGCGATTTTGCTACTTATGGCGGAGTCAGTCGCAACCGCATCGCTCGTATTAATTCAAACGGTACACTTGATACAACCTTTAATCCTGGTACTGGGTTTGTTAACAATATGGTTTTTGCTACAGCTATTCAATCCGACGGAAAAATTTTGGTTGGAGGGGACTTTACTAGTTTTCAAGATATTGGTGTTGGCAGGATAGTCAGACTCAATTCTGACGGTACTCTCGACGGAAGCTTTAATACCGGTTCTGGATTAAATGGACCTGTTTTTTCAATTTCTATTCAAAATGATGGCAAGATAATAGTAGGTGGCCGTTTCTCAAGTTTTGATGGAATAGCAAGAAATAACATAATTAGATTAAACACAAACGGAAGCCTTGATCCTACTTTCAATATCGGAACTGGTATCACAAGCACTATTGATGCTTACACAGCTACAGTTTATACAACTTCACTTCAATCCGACGGCAAGGTGATAATTGGTGGTGATTTTAATTATTACAACGATGTTGCTCGTGTTCGCATAGTTCGCATAAATACCGACGGTTCTATAGATACTTCTTTTAATCCTGAGGTGGGCACAGATGACGGTATAGTTGATACACTTATTCAGCCAGATGGCAAAATAGTCGCTGTTGGTAGGTTTACTTCTTATAATAGTATTTCTCGTAACCGTATAGTGCGTATAAACACTGATGGATCAATAGACACTTCTTTTACTCCTGGCATGGGGGCTGACTATGAAGTGTATTCAGTTTCTCTGGAGAAAACTAATAAAATATTTATTGGTGGTGTATTTACAAAATACAACGGAGTTACTCGTTATAATGTCTCTCGCATAAACACAGACGGTACACTGGACACTTCTTTTAATTCCAGTACCGAGTGGAACAAAGTTGTTCTCTCTACTCTTATACAACCAGATGACAAGCTAATCATCGCTGGAGGGATAACTTCTTATAACGGAGTTTCTAGAAAATTTATTGCTAGATTAAACGACGGAGTAGGAAATTCTAATAACCCCAATCAGGGTAATTCTACTCCAACGCCAAGTACCGCACCGGACATGACCGAGGCAACCGATACTGGTTCTAATCATACTGATAATATTACTTCAGATACCACACCTGATTTTACTCTATCTTGCTTGTCGGGAAGTGTAGTTACTTTATATGTAGATAATGCGGCCATATTACCAACAGAAAATTGTTCAAACAGCACTGCTACTATAAGTCTGCTTTCAGGATTGTCTTATGCTGGACACAACATTACCTTTACTCAAAAAGTAAATGGAATAGAAAGTGACAAGTCTCCGATCTTGTATATCGTTGTTAACCAAGATGATACGGGACCGATTATTAATGGAATAACCAATATTGGCACAACCGCAGTACTGACACCTAGTTATGTTTTTTCCTCAAATGAATCAGGAATTATCCAGTATGGAGGTAGCTGTTCATCAAACACACATATTGCTTATGTTGGTTTCAATAATGTTACCTTTAATACACTTACTCCTGGATACTATACTAATTGCACAGTCAGGGTTGTCGATTTAGCTGGTAATGCATCTAACCTTCTGACCTTATTACCTTTTACTATCAATGGAACTATTCTAAACAACACAAACAACAACCAATCAACTGCTGGATGTACAGCATCTACGGCATATTCTCCATTAACCGGGGCAAAATGTCCGAACTATGTACCACAGCAACCTAGCAGTTTTGTCGACACTAATCCTGTTATCTGTCCGCATTTTACTCAATATATTAAATATGCTTCTAAGACCAATGACACTAATGAAGTAAAACGTTGGCAAGATTTCTTGAACAATTCTCAAAATTCAGGATTAACGGTGGATGGTAAATTTGGCCGTTTGACTCTAAATGCAATAAAGAATTTCCAAGCACAGTATGCAACTTCAATACTTCTGCCGTGGGGAATAACAGAGCCTACTGGTTATGTATATAAATCAACTCGAGCCAAGGCTAATAAAATCTTTAATTGCCCAGAAGGCGCAGTAGTTCTTGATAATGGAGCTACTATTCAATAATTATAAATCAATTACTGTATTTGATACATTTAACGAATGCTATACAGAAATAAAGGTAAATTTTCAATTATTGCTCGTATACGAAGCACGAATCATGCGTGGAGAGGTGTTGGAATTTTAATTAAAACTACCCATAATTTATGGTTTCATATTTTCTTTGCACTAGCAGTTATTACTTTAGGTTTTTTGTTAGATGTATCACAAACAGAATGGCTGTTTATTGTTTTTACTGTTGGTTTGGTTATTATAGCGGAGGCCTTTAATACTGCTATTGAAATAGATATAGATTTAACTTCTCCAGGATATCATCCTTATGCCAGGGATACTAAGGATATTGCAGCGGGAGCTGTTTTATTGTCAGTCATGTTTGCTTGTATTGTAGGAATGATTATATTTTTGCCGAAAATCCTAGCGTTGCTTTAATCTATTAGAATTAGTAAAATTACCTGTATGAAATCGAATGTTAAAATTTTTGTCAGTGTTATAGTTCTACTTGTTATTGGGGTTGTTGCATCAGTTTTGATGGGGGCAGGTAATGACGGTATGTCAGCAGGACCTGGTAAATATGACCAATTCGCACAGTGTATAGCAGATAAGGGTGCCAAGTTTTATGGGGCTTTTTGGTGTCCGCACTGTCAAACTCAAAAGAAACTTTTTGGTAAATCTGCTAAACTTTTACCTTATATTGAATGTTCTACTGCAGACGGTAATGGTCAACTACAAATATGTAAAGATGAGAACATAGAAGGTTATCCAACCTGGGTATTTGCTGACGGTACACAAGCCAGCGGAGAACAAACTTTTGAACAATTAGCAGCAAAGACTAGCTGTGAATTACCAGTAGAGACCGCAGAATAATCATGAGCTTTGAAACAATACATTATTTTAATATGGTTATGGGTATTGGAGCCATAGTCATTGCACTGTTGTCTGTTCTTTCCTTTTTTATTTTATTTTTTGGGCCAAAGAAAAATTCTTTCCTTGCATTCATTGATAAGCATTTTTTAGAAATAGGATTTCTATTATCCCTTTCTGGAACTGTATTCTCTTTGATTTATTCCGAGGTGATAAATTTTGCACCATGTTATTTGTGCTGGTGGGCTCGTGTTTTCCTGTACCCGCAAGTTATACTTTTTGGTATGGCGCTTTGGTCTCGTGACCGAAAGGTGATTCACTACGTGACCCCTCTTTTGTTTTTAGGTTTTCTAGTATCAATTTATCATAATCTCACATATTATTTTGGAGATATTAGTAGTGCCCCGTGTGATGCTACTGGTGTTTCTTGTTCACAGCGTCTAGTGAGTGAATTTGGGGGAATTGTTTCTATACCGAGTTTATCATTTGCTGCTTTAATTGGACTACTGATGGTAGTAGTGGTTGCTCATTTTTACGGCAAGCGAGACTAATATTTAATGCAAAGTTTTACCAAAGAGGAAAAACGTATTTTCAGTAAATTAAATACTCCAGATAAAATTCAAGACTATTTGGATTCTTTTCCATTTAATTTTGAAGAAGATGGCCATGATACAATCAAAGCGCCTTTAAATTCAGTTCGAAATGGTAGGATACATTGTTTAGAAGGGGCTATATTGGGGGCATACTTGTTGTCTCTTTGTGGACATAAACCACTAGTATTACATTTACAATCCACCCGTAATGATTTTGATCATGTTGTAGCACCATTTAAGGTAAATGGTTTATGGGGCGCACTGTCTAAAACTAATCACTATACTTTACGTTATAGATCTCCTGTCTATAAAAGTATCCGTGAGTTAGTAATGAGTTATTTTCATGAGTATTTTTTAAATAAAAACGGTTTGAAAACATTATATGCCTATTCAAGGCCACTTGATTTATCGAAGTTAAAAACAGATTGGGTGCACTCCGAAGAGGATTTGTGGATAATAGACGAGAAGTTAGATTCGATAGAACATTATGAAATTATTAATAAAAATTATTTAAAGCGCATGCGTTTAGCTGATCCGATTGAACGCAAGGCTGGCAATATCGTTGATTACGAGCCAATCAATCCTAAATTTAAAGACCCAAATCTTAGTAATTAATGCAACTTGCCAAGATTTTATTGCGTTATAATATATATACGTCGTTTGTATTAATAAATAATTAATTATAAATATGAACAAAGAAATTTTAAAACAAAAAATAATCAATTTTTTAAACACAAAAATTAATTTAAAAATGGGTATTAAATCAAGTTACCTTTTAGTGGGGGTAACATCGTCTTTGGTTACTGTATTTTTGATTGGATCTATCGTGTGGGTACTGCGCGGTCAGATTTTTGGTTATTTTGCTAGTGAATATTTAGAGAATTCTATTAGTGGCACTGTGGCAAGTGATGAGGATACTGTGGCAGCCGTGACCCCTGACTTATTGGCTGATATAGTGCAAAAAAAAGTAGAGATAAGCAGCGATGTAAAACGTGAAGGAAGTGTCATCGAAACTGTTAAAAAAACCAACCCGGCTGTTGTATCTATTATCCTAACTAAAGAGGTGCCTAAATATGAAGTTTATAATAATCCGAACCAAACTAACCCTTTTGGAGATTTGTTCCCTGGATTTAATTTTAATATTCCTCAGTATAAACAGAATGGTACTGAAAAAAAAGAAGTGGGTGGAGGTTCCGGATTTTTTGTATCAGCTGACGGATTGATTGTCACCAATAGGCATGTAGTTTCAGGTGAAGGCGTAGAGTATACCGTATATACTAATGATGGTAAAAAGTATCCGGCCAAGGTGGTGGCTCGCGACGCTGTGCTAGATATAGCCCTAATTAAGGTTACTGGATCTGGCTTCGCTTATTTATCTTTAGGTGATTCAGATACATTGGAAATTGGGCAGACTGTAGTTGCTATTGGTAATGCGCTAGCTGAGTTTAAGAACACAGTTTCTGTTGGAGTAATATCTGGGCTATCTAGATCTATAACAGCTGGAGACGGATCGGGTAGTAGCGAGTTTCTGGATAAGGTTATTCAAACAGATGCGGCAATTAATCCAGGTAACTCAGGTGGACCTCTTCTTAACCTATATGGACAGGTGGTTGGAGTAAATGTTGCAGTAGCTCAAGGGGGGCAGAATATTGCTTTTGCTTTACCTATTAACAACGTAAAAAGCGTTATTGAATCAGTAAAAGCTACAGGTAAAATAGTTAGACCATATCTAGGTATTAGGTATGTATTAATTAATCCTGAAATAAAGACTAAAAACAATTTGTCTGTTGATTATGGGGTACTGATAAAGTCCGGCGCAAGTGCTGCTGATCTGGCGGTGATTCCTGGTTCTCCGGCAGACAAGGCTGGATTGGTTGAAAACGATATTATTCTAGAGGTTGATGGTAAAAAACTTGATGAAGACACAAACATATCTAGTTTAGTCAGATATAAAAAAGTCGGCGATGCAATAACCCTAAAAATACTGCATAAGGGTGAACAAAAAGTCACCACTCTTATTCTAGGAGCAGCTAAAGATTAATGCCAAATATTCAAAAAACCATAATGGTTTTCGGTACTTTTGATGGACTGCATGCTGGTCATAAAAACCTTTTTAAACAGGCTAGAAATCTGGCAAAATATTCTCGTTTGGTTGTATCTATAGCTCGTGATAAAAACGTAAAGAAGATTAAAAATTCAAAACCAAGATTGTCTGAAAATAACCGCAAGCAACTGATTGAAGATTCTGGTTTAGCTGATTTAGTGGTATTAGGTGATAATGTAGGATACATTCGCCATATTAAAAAAATAAATCCGCAGATTATAGCTTTAGGTTATGATCAATCTAACTATACTTTAAATCTATCTAACGATTTAAAGAAAGCTGGTATGCAGGTAGAAGTGGTTCGCATGGAACCATACATGCCGCATATATATAAAAATAGTTTAATCAATAAAAAGACTCAGCGTACATCGCGTAACCTTAGGGTTATCAATAAGCCCAATAAAAGTACCGCTGTTAAAACAAAGAAGATATATTCAAAACTAGGTATGAAGAGTAATACTAAAGTAGCAAAAAGAGGTGCCACTAAATAAGAAAGAGGCTGGGTGCTTCTGAAGAATGCGACTTCGTCTGCGTCTTCTTCGTTAACGAGTTTAAAGAAGTAACTCTCATTCATTATTTCAATTGTTGCAGCCCCTACTCGGGTAGCAAAAAGTATAATCGCCCAAATATATAGTTCGGATAAGCTAATAAAAGGTATTATTACGGTCGAAGCAATAATAATCAAGAAGCCATAAATCAGCATATTTTTTTCGCCTATTTTGTCAGAAAGTTTACCAAGAGGGAAAGGGATTAAAATAAAAGGTAAAAGCATGATTGAGAATATAATTCCAATCTGACTCCAGTTGAATTCGATGTTTTCGTGTAGGTATATGGGTGTATAAATTATCATCCAAACAAAAAAGAATTTAAGAACTAGGTTTATTAGGTAAGCCCTATACAGATTTGGAGATTTCATGAATACACGAATTGTTTTACCAAGGACCATTTTTCTATATGTCGGGTCTTTGAAATCATGTAAAAAGAAAGCAAAGATAAAAGTAGTAAGCAGCATAAACATTGCAGAGAAAGTATAAATACCGCTAAAGGAACTTTTATTAATTATGCTACCGGACACAAGCTGAGAAATTACCCAGGCTAAACTCATAAGGGTTATGTATGTGCCGCGAACTCCACCGACATTTTTGTTATTAGAATATTCTTCTATGAAAATATCAAGTGAGGTTACGAGAAGGTTGCTAATAACAAAAGAAACAATAAAAGCGAGTAAGGTTAGTATTCCTTTACTCATACCCATCGTAAATAGAGATAGAGTCAGTGCTCCAGATAAGAACATTGCCATTTTACGATTACCAATAATAGGTATTAACTTGGGCATTTTTATTAAGGCGATTATGGTAACGATAGATGCAATGGTATACAATACACCCACAAATTTTGCCGAGATAAAGTTTTCTAAGAAGCTAGAATTCACATAAGAAGTCAGAGCAATCGGTATTGAATACAAAAATCCCGCAATATAAACTATTGTCCTATTTTTTCTTTTCTGCATCTAGTAATTATATATTAAGAATTACAGGTATGACGAGAGGTCTTTTAGAAGTTTTCTGATATAGGAATTTAGAAATATTTTCCCCTAAATTACTTTTAACATAATCAAGGTCTGCGTTTGGATTTTTAGTAGTTATATCTTCGACATTCTTTTTGATTATGATTCTTACTTGGCGTAGTAACTCTTGGTTTTCTTTTAGATATACGAAACCACGTGAAATAAGGTCAGGGGATTTCTTGAGTCTACCGGTTTTTTGGTCAACAACTGCAATGATAACGAACATGCCATCTTGGGCAAGCATCACACGGTCACGGATAACTACTTCTTGGTCATCACCAACAGAAATACCATCTACCATCATGAGTCCTGAAGGTGCTTTTTCTTTACGTAATGTTATCTTTTCGCCGTCTGGTGAAATCTCGATAATTGATCCATTATCTGGAACCACTACATTTTCTTCGGGAATTCCTAAGTCTACTGCTAATTCTTTGTGTAATTGCAATCGGTAATGATTACCGTGAATAGGAATAAAGAATTTTGGATGAGTTTTTCTGTGGAGCCATCTTACATCTTCTTTGTTGCCGTGTCCGGTTGCGTGCACATAATCTTCTCCAGGTGTTCGATAACTAATTATGCGTACACCTTGGCGAGCAAGACCGTCTTTCATTTTTTCCACGGCTCGCTCATTACCTGGGACGATAGAAGCAGAGAGAACAATGGTGTCGCCCTTGTGTAGAGAGAATTTTGCATGACTCTTGTTAGCTGCACGATTTAATGCAGCAAACTCTTCACCCTGTGCACCAGTCATTAAAATTACAACTTTGTTTGGCGGATATTTATCTGCTTCTTCGATTGGAATTATGGTTCCTTTTTTAGGAATAAAATAATTAGCTTCAATAGCAACCTCGATATTGGTCTTCATACTGCGACCATCCAAGGCTACTTTTTTACCGAGTTCTTCAGCTGTCTTTACTACATGAGCTAATCGAGTCAGGTGAGAAGCAAAGGCGGCTATGATTACTCGACCGTTAATTTTCTTAAGTAGGTTTTCAAGTCCTTGGTGTACTTTAATTTCCGGTAGAGCATAACCCTCGTTTTCGATGTTTGTAGAATCGGTCATGAGAAGCAATACTTTGTTGTTGTCAAAAATTGAATATTCCTTCTCTTCTTCTTTTGTAACTATGCCGTCTACCTGATCAAGCTTGTAGTCTCCAGGGGTAACAATCCATCCATGAGGAGTTTCAATGATAAGCCCCATTGAATCTGGAATAGTGTGTGTAACTCCGAAAAATCTAACCTTGATGTTTCCACAAGTAATAACAGAATCTTTCTCTACAATATTCTCATTCATTTTTGGTAAATGAGGGAATTCTGCTTGTCTTTTACGCATGAGCAATATTGAAAGATTGCGTGAATATACTTGAGGATTGCCAATTCTAGATAGTACTATTGGGACACCACCTATGTGGTCCAAGTGTCCGTGGGTTACAAACAGTGCTCGTATTTTGTCTTTACGTTCCTCTAGGTAGGTGGTATTTGGAATCACATAATCAACTCCTGGTGTCTCCTCGTTTGAGAAGTGCATACCAGCATCAATTACGATAATATCGTCGCCAATTTCAATAGCAGTCATGTTCTTGCCGATTTCTTCTACTCCGCCAAGGGGTATTATACGTATTACACCTGGAGCGGGTGGGGGGACAACGCCTCCCATTTCTCGTGCTTTGTTATTTGTGTTGCCGAATTTACGTGGACCACGACTTTTTTTACCAAACTTTGAATATTGGAAAGTTGAGCTTTTGGTTTTACGACGATCACTTGGATGGGGATTGTGCGTGCCAGTGTGGTGAGGTAATGCGTTTGCTTCTCCTCCATTTTCTTCTATTTTTTTTCCATCAATACTGAGAGCACTGAAAGATAATCTATTCTTTTTCATTCTATATTATTTACTAATTTTAATTATAAGTTTATAAATTTTAGTTAGAGATGTATCGTCCTATTTAGGTGCGAATATTCGCCATACGTGATCAACCTTAACATACCATTGATATGAGTTCAAGAATCTGTCACTCGGAAGTGTTATGTGGTCTAAAGCGAATCCTTTTAGTTCCTTAGATACAACATAAATAAAACTTGGACTATATACAAACACTGCAGGTTGGTCTTTTTTAATCTCTTCTTCAAATTCTGCGTATTTTTTTACTCGTGCTTCTTTGCTGGTTGCTACGAATGCATCTTCTAATATTTTATCTACTTTCGGATTAGCATACATCGCCACATTAAGTCCTGGATCTTTACGTTGTGATGAATGCCAGAAAGCAAATAAGTCTGATTCATGATTAATTATTTCACCAAAGAATAATGAATCATATTTGCGAGGTCTGATTACTATTTGGTTTAAGTTACCAATCTCAAATGTTTTTATATCAACATTCATGCCCAATGTTCTCAAATCAGCTGCTATTTTCTCGGCTGATTGTGCAAGCTCAGGTGCATTGCCAGTAGATATTGAAAACGAAACCTGTTCTACTGTTTTCTTTTTGTTTTTATCAACTGTGGTTTTGTTCAGGATTCCTGATTCATTTTTTACCCAACCAGCAGCTGATAGGATGCTAGTAGCTTTTTCCAATCTTTCTTCTCTTGAAATTGAATGGTTACCAGATATTTTGTAATACTCTGGTGTGGTTGGTGGCAAAGGGTCGTCTATCGGTGCACCGTATCCAGACAATACCTCATTAACGATAGCTTCTTTGTCGACTACTGTGTTAATTGCTTTCACAATACTTTTGTCAGTAAAAATCTGATTTTGGTTTTGATTAAAGAAAAGACCGAATACTCTTGGTAAAAGTAGAGACTTGATTTCAAAACCTCTTTCCCGGAGAGTTAAAGCTTCTTCTGGAGACATAGAGCTTGCTTGATCAATGTTTCCCTCGGTTAGAGCGCTAATTAAATCCTCCTCTCGTTGATAAAATTTTAAATTAATACCGCTTAAATAAGGTTTACCTAAAGCAAATTTATCAAAGCTTTTAAGTTGAAGGGTGCTAATTATACCTGTAGATTCCTTTTGTGTATCAGTTACCATGAATGGACCTGTGCCTACAGGCTGCATGTTAGCTGTGTTTAATTCAATCGGTGATCCTTGCCAGATATGGTTCGGCATTATGCCCATAGTAGTGTTTTCTAAAAAAGAAACATAAGGTTGTTTCAGGGTAAAGGTAACTGTTTTTTCATTAATCTTTTCTACCGCTACTCCATCCCAAGATGCTTTCCGGGGACTTTTTAGTACTGGATCTTTGGCACTTGTAACAGTGAACAAAACATCATCAGCTGTAACTGGAGTATTATCATGGAAAAATATTTTATCTCGTAAGACGAAAGTATAAGACAATCCGTCTTCTGAAACTTGATAGCTTTCAGCTAAATCTGGCATCAGATTTCCGTCAGGTCCCTTGCGCATTAGTCCGCTGTATACTAGTGAGACTAAGTCTCGGTCTGCGTCAGATGACGCAAGTACTGGGTTAATGAAGCGCGGTGTACCTAGTATACCTTCAGATATACTGCCGCCACGCATCGGAACGTCTGTCATAAAAGATTTATTTAACTCCTGAAGTAAGCCAAAGGTGCTGATGATAAGAGCTATACAAAAAACAAAAAATATACGCCACTCTAATTTAGAAAATCTAAAGAGAGATCCTTTGATTCGTGCAGGCAAATGCCAATTACGTATTAGAGTGTATAAATTTTGCATAAATTAAAACAAACAAATACCCTAGAAATGGGTTTTGAGTACAATTGAAGCCAAAGCTGCCAAGGCAAATAGAATGCCGCAAACGATAGACAAAATGAAAAGAAACTTCTCGAATCCTCGGCGAGTTGTGTGAAAAGACCCGATATCGCCACCCATAGCACCGCCCACGCCAGCACCAGACTGCTGGAGCAAAATTGCGAGGACTAGTATGACAGCAAGTATGATTTCTGCGTAAGGCAGAATTTGCATAACCAAATTCATGTGGTTAGTATCGCATATTTAGGTCAAAAATGCAAACACCGATACCGTATTCATTAATTAGATAATAAGTTTGTCTAATGTTTTGTATATATTTGTATATATGCTATAATCTTTTGTATGGAAGGTAAATTTAATTCCCAGATTCCTACACCAGAACCAGATAAAGATTTTGTAGAAAATTATTTTGCAGGAGGTGTGCATGATCTTCAATATTTGGTTAGCCATACTAATTTTAATCCGTTAATATTAACGGACGCACAAAATAATACATTAAAAGCAGTTATTGATGGCCGTACTGCTGCTGAAATTGCAGCAGAAGAGGGCGTTACAGAAGCAACTGTATTAGCACGTATCTTTCTCATTCAACAAAAAATAGAAAATGGGGAATAAAACAAAAAATAGCTAATTAATATATTTGTGGAGCAGAAGGTAATTAACGATCTAAAGAGGTATAGGAATGATGACAAGAGTGTTGTGCTTGGCAGGTTTTTCAAGACCGGCAAGGGGCAGTATGGAGAAGGTGATATATTCTGGGGAATTGATGTGCCGACTTCCCGTAAGGTAGCAGATAAATATACTAATTTACCGAAAAAGTTAATTTTAAATCTACTACAAAACAAAGTACATGAAGTACGCTTGGTAGGGCTTTTGATACTTGTTGCCCAATATAGGAAAGCAGAACCGAAAGCAAAAGCAGAGCTTGTGAAATTCTATTTAGATAATACTAAGCATGTAAACAATTGGGATTTAGTGGATTCGACTGCGCACCAGATATTAGGAGATTCATTGGTAGATAAAAATGACAGGAAAATATTGCTAACGCTTTCACATTCAAAAGATTTATGGGAACAGCGTATTGCTATCGTGGCTACATTTGCATTTATTCGACGGGGTGAGCTCGAATGGACTTATAAGATAGTAGACACATTGGATAAGCATCATCACGACCTCATTCACAAAGCTTGTGGCTGGATGCTGCGTGAAGCAGGTAAGAAGGATGAGAAAAGGCTAAAAGAGTACCTGGATAAAAAAGCTGCCACCCTACCACGCACCATGCTCCGCTATGCTATTGAAAAATTCCCAGAGAAAGAGAGGAGGGCGTACCTGGCGAAAGTTTAAAGGCTATTGCAATTTTAGCGTTTGTATTGCATATTGAGGACAGCAATAATGCACCTTCACATAAATTGTTTTTGCCATGAAAAAGGCTATCAATAAAGAAACTATCATCTGGTCTATTTTTATAGGCCATGCACTGATCATTTTTTCGTTATTTTTCTTCAATCAATACAAAGGATTTGATATAGAAGAATTCAATGAATTTTTCTGGTACTTATACCCAGTACTTTTGTTTTGGGGTTACCGGGCATACAAAACAGTAGTTTATAAAGATAATCTAATTCTTTCTTTTAAAGTATTTAGGGCAACATTATTTTTAATGTTTGTGATGCAGGTTTGTATCGCGATAAAGGCCTTAGCACCGTGGGTTATTAATTTTTCGGAATTAAAAATTGCTTTTCTTTTTATTGAATTAATAAACTTGATTTATTTATTCTTTAAAATCATTGAGGCTGATGCTCTAGAAGAACACAAATTAACTGAAAACGGTTTATAATTCATTCTTGTCATGTGTATTCTTAAATTCATTTGGCGGAAAATTTTTCGCCGCAGAAAAAACCTCATGCCTCGTAACAAGGTTTATAGTGAACCAAAAGAAAAGCCCCGCCTGTACAGGTGGGATGGATTTAAATAAAAATTTTCATTTCAAAAACAGAATTATGAAAAATTTGATTGCAATCTTTTTATTAGCGATCTTCGCCGTTATCGTTATTGTTGTGACTTTTCCATTCAATTTAATTGGTGGAACAATTTTCGGCTTAGGTGTAAAAACCTTAACAAAAGAGGGTCCGCAAAAGGGCCCAACTGGACCAGGAAACTCTTCATGAGTTTCCTGGTTTTTTTATTGGAGTTATTTATATATAATGAATTAATGGATATTTTAGCACATACACTTTGGGCGAATGCAGGGGCGAGAGGGGCGAACAAAATTGCCGAAGAGAAAGGGAAAAGTTTTCATATACATCCAGGTTGGGCAGGATTCTGGGGAGTGTTCCCAGACTTTTTTGCTTTTACGATTCCTTTTATTATTGGTATGTACAATCTGCTTTTCAACCCTGCTTATGAAGGAGGTTTCGGCAAACATCATATAGAGGTTCAAGGTTTTGATATTGCAGCTTTCTTGTATCAGTATAGTCACAGTCTTGTAGTGTGGGCTTTTGTTTTCCTTGTTGTCTGGTTTTTCTCAAAGCGCCCTAGGTATGAACTCTTTGGTTGGGCACTGCATATACTCATTGATATTCCTTCGCATGTACTGGCTTTTTATCCAACACCATTTTTGTTCCCAATTTCCGAATACCGATTTCCGTATGGTATCCAGTGGAGCAATATGTGGTATATGATTATTAATTACTCATTGCTCGCTATTGTTTGGATTGGCATTTTATTAAATAAGACAAAGAAAAGTGTCCCAGAAAACATTTAAAGAAAAAGTTTTAGATATAGTTCGTAAAATTCCAAAAGGTAAAGTAATGACCTATAAAGAAGTTGCGATGCGCGCGGGCGGCCCTATGGCCGCCCGCGCTGTGGGGAACTTCATGAAAGGGAATTATGACAAGA
>CAYOLW010000009.1:0-17777 GCA_964404925.1 uncultured Candidatus Saccharibacteria bacterium | reverse complement strand
TGAAGCAACCATAGTAGCACCATCATACAATTCTACAGTCTGAGCCACAGTAGCAGTAGCCAATGTGAAAGTAAGATCTGTGATGTCGTATGCTGAAGTTACAGCAGCGAACTTGAATGCAGCAGCAGTTACAGTCTGATTGTCGTAGACAATAGAAGCAACTGGGGTTGAAGCATCAGCAGTAGCTGTGATTGAAGCTGTACCAGCAGCAAGTGTTTGACCATCTACTCCAGTACTATCACCAGTTGAACTATCACATGTATTATCATCATCAGAACAAACAGCTGAACCACTTACAAGTGCAGTACCTGAAACAGTCAAGTTTGTACTGAATGAGTCACCTGAATCAATAGCTGAGTCAGATCCATCATCAGTCATGTTTGCAAACAATTCGATTGATACAGTTGAGTTCTTAAGCAATGTGTAATTGATTGAGAAGTTGTTAGCTGTAGCAGCAACAGTAGCAAGAGGTGAAGGTTGTGCAACAACTGTTGAACCACTCTTCACTACTACATACATGTTGGTAAGGTCGCCCTCGTCGAATTCTGTACCAGAAACTTCGTCAACATCAAATGACAATGTTGTCAAAAGAATGTCTTCTGTTGAAGAACCAGCAAGGTTCCATGAACCAACTTTAGTGTTAGTACCAGGAAGTACAACAGTCTGGTTAGCATATGTACCGTTCTTGGTCAAAGTAGCTGAAGCATCAGCAAGTGTCAAAGTGTTACCTGAGACAGCTGTGGCTGGAGCAGAAACTGATCCAAGGGAATCAACCTTCATTACGTTTGAAGAACCAGCTGCGATTACACCGACAATAGTATCACCGTTTGAAAGGTCATCTGTACCATCGTTGTCATATAGATCAGCTCGTAGTTCAACTAATACAGGTGTTCCAGGCATTACAGTGTAGTTCAAAGTGTAAGAAGTGTAAGCAGGTGATGAAGTATCTTCCATCAAAGTTGCAGTTGAACCGTATTGTACACCACCGATCATAATGCGACCGTTTCGTAGAGAATCTACAGAAGCGTCAGATCCGGTAAATGCAGCTCGAAGAGTTTCAATCTTCATAGCTTCACCATATGCAGTAAACTTGTACACAGCAAGAACCTTGTCGTTTGTACCTTCTGATACATTAGATGAAGGTGAAGTTGTGTCCTTCTCAATAGTTAGACTACCGCCAGTTGAACCAGAGATAGTGTTAACTGAAGAAGAAGCCCAAGGGGTTGAAGTAGGAGTGATGTTCACGCCGAAGCTTGAATCAACGAAATCTACATCAGCAGCTTGCCTTAGAGAGAACTGTACTGTGCGAGAAGCACCAGATACGATATCTGCATCAAGGCGAACTACGCGTGAGCCAGAAGCCAATAGAACTGGGTTTGACATAAAGTCAAAGTTCACATAGCCGTTAGCATCAAGAGTAGCAGCTGTACCAACTTGTACTCCGTTCACATAAAGCTTGAATCCACCGAAAGCAGAAGCGGTAGCTGAGCCAACGTTTCGAAGAGCGATTCTCTTCATCATCACATCTCGTTGTGAAACGGTAAGTGTTGATTGCCATACAGTTACTCCTGCTCCTGGGTTCAATGTTGCACCTGAAGGTGTAACTGTACCAGCAGAGATAGAAGCTAATGTAGATGTAGCAATAGTGTGGATGTTGCCAGAGATGTTAGCTGTAGATGTACCAGATGAAGTATCAAATGATACAAGCTTTAGGCCAGCAGTCTGTCCAGATGTACCAGTAAGAACATCAGACTTAACAGCGATGGTTTTTGAACCAGCTACTGTGAAGAGTCCTGCTGGAGCAGAGAATGTTACCATTCCGTTGCTTGATACAGAAGCAGCATCAGTTAGACGTACTGCACCATCAAACAAGTAAACGTTTGAAAGTGTAGAGTCAGCTGAAACTCCAAGGCGTTGTAATACTACTTTTGTAACTGCACCAGAACCAGTGAAGGTAAAGTGTGCAAGGTCAGCAGTAGCCTGTCCAGCAACTAATGTTGAAGAAGCAGGATTGTCGTTTGAAAGCATTACGCCAACTGGACCGTTGTTAACAACAGTTGTTCCACCTGTGCAAGCTGCACCAGTTGTTGAACTGTACATGTATCCAGGCATACAACCAGGAACGGTTGAAGCACCAGATGAACAAGGAAGTCCAGTAGTTGAACTGTAACCAGTAGATGAAGAACATCCAGCTGGGAATACAGTAGAAGCGGTTGAACCGTTAAGTACTGCACGTGATGCAGGACCAACGACACCGTCAGCTGTTAAACCAGCAGCAGACTGCCAAGCCATAACTGCAGACTTGGTCTTTGAACCGAAATAAGTAGATTCATTACCAGGTGAACCAGCACCGGTAGATGAAACTGTGTAGCCGTTAGCGTTAAGAACTTTTTGAAGTTCCATAACAGCTTGACCCTTTGAACCCATCTTTAGTGTTGGAGCAGTGAATGTATAAGCATTCGCTACAGTAGCTACAGTAAAAGCTGCAACTAGCACCAAACCAAGGATGAATTTTGATTTGAATAAATTACTCATAATTTTTTGTGTACACCATTAATATAGTTTCGACTTTCCGCCTCATCGGCGGAAAAACTAAAAGTGTACTTTTTCCATCACTATCCAGAGCCGCCAATAATTTTTAAAAATTAATAATGTGGCAGAAAAAATAGAAAGTGAAGAAATGTAAAACATAATTACATTGAAAACTAAAACCATGTATTTAATTTTCAATGTTCTTTCCTTCCATATATGTAGCACTTGGGCTTCACATATGTTTGATTTTCAGACTTAAATTTTTTCGACTAAACTTAAGAAGAAAATCTTACTCAATACGCAAACGCTACACTCAAAAAAGAATGTAACTAAAGCGTATGAAATTATTATAACTTTATCAACTTTAAAAATAAAGAAGACCTAAGCCATAATAATGTGGAAAACCGCTTGGCTTACCACATAAGGCACATAATTACATTTTTTTCGATTAAAAGCAATCACGCACCTTACCAATATATAGACGCAGAAGATTCAAAAAAATTGCAAAAATACAGCTAAGCTGTTCAGATGCCTAGTATCCAAAAAAGGATTTTGCATCCCTGTTTCTAAAGTACAGCATATCGACTCCAACGTTTGGAACCAATTTTCTTTAAGACACCTTCAGTAACCATGGCCACCAGTTCCCTCTGCAGAGTCTTCTCCCCGGTGTCTTTAAGCGGTCCATAAGCAGCATTTCGTATGTCTGTTATAGAAGCCCCATCTTTCCTTTCTTTTATTATATTTAATATAACATCTCGTCTTTCTTGTTTTAAGACATTGAAGTTGTCACGATTGGTATGCATGTCTTTAATAGGCATTTGAAGGTTCTTATCTGTCACCTTGTCTGTTATAGCTTTCAGCAGCGTGCTGCCCTTTTGGACTCCAATTCTGGTACTCTCGAGTGTCTTTTTGATTTCTGGAATGTATGCCTTGGTTATACTGAAGCTTGATCGATTTTCTGTTTTTTCTTTTGGTTCCGGTTCTTTGTTGTTGAAAAAATTTGATAGATTTACCTCACCACTTAGGACTGCATAATTCTCAAGAGCCTGGTTTACAGAATCTTTAAGGGCGACAAACTCGGAGCGTAGAATACCGCAATTCATAGAGGACAATATACCTACAGTAGAAGCGATGTCCAAAAAGGATATAGTCTTTAATATATTACCAATTACCCTATAGGACACGCTATTAGAACGCGTTGTCCTTAATAAATATATGTCCGATAGTATATCTGAGCCTGCTGTGCGCAATTTCCCTCGAAGAGGTTCCTCACTGTCTAATATGTCGGTTACGATGTAGAGTGCGGTAATTAGCTTGTTAACCTTGTTGTATGAAATAGTGAGACCGCCAGTTAATGTGCTGTCTTTTATATCTAGGCTTATGTCTCTGTAATTCTTTCCTAGTTCATTCATGCGTCCATTATATACATAGTTTCTGTGATTGCAAATCATGACCATTAATACCACCATCTAGTTAACAGACATTTAACGGGCACTTTATAAACAAAGGATATTTTTTTATTTAATAACCATTTCGTGGTAAAATATCTAAATGTCAAAGAATGAAAAGAAGAGAAAACCTGGCCGTCCACGCAAAGAAGAAGGAACGAAACGCACATCATCAAGTAACGATAAAGTAAAAACAAAAACAACTTTATCCACAGAAACAAAGCACAGTATTTGGGCTGTTGTGATGTTCGCTTTAGTTTTGTTTTTACTGCTCTCATACGTTGGATCTGCCGGTCGCGCTGGAGATTTAATTGAAAATATTTTTTATAAATTATTTGGAGTTGGGTACATACTAATACCTGTTTTGTTTGGACTGTTAGGAATATCTTTTATCAAATCTAATTTGCCAGACGTTGGTACTACTAAAACTATAAGCTCAATTATTTTTCTTATTTCTGGACTTGGAATAATCGACATTGCTTCCACCAATAACGCTGGTGGAATATTCGGTAAGATTATTGCATTCCCTCTAGTCGCTATTTTTGATAAATACGCTAGCATTCTTTTCTTGGGCGCATTGCTCATCATCTCACTCATTATTATGTTTAACACTCGCCCTGAATTAGGAAACTTCTTTAATGGAATATTCCGCTACTTCCGTAAAGACAAAGGAGAATATTTAGAAGAAGATGAAGAGGAATACGAAGACGCAGAAGAGGAAGAAGATGAAGACGAGGATGAAGAAGAGAGAAAACCTGCACCAAAACCAATCAAAGAAAAAGATGAGCCGGTTAAAATTGCTCAAAAAGAAGAGGAGGAATTTGAACCGAAAAAATCAAAACTCAAACCGCATAATTCTGGTGACTATGTTCCCCCACCACTTTCTCTGCTAGACGAAGACAAAGGTAAGCCGAACACTGGCGATGTGAAGTCAAATGCCAATATTATCCGTCGCACACTTCTCAATTTCGGTATTGAAGTTGAAATGGATGAAATAACAATCGGACCGACAGTGACCAGATACGCACTCAAGCCTGCCGAAGGGGTAAAACTTTCCCGTATAGTAGCCCTACAAAATGACCTAGCCCTCGCACTCGCCGCCCACCCAATCCGTATTGAAGCACCTATCCCAGGCAAATCCCTGGTCGGTATCGAAATCCCCAACAAAGCCAAATCAACTGTCGGACTCGGTACTCTGCTTGCTGATGAAAAATTCAAGAACTCACCGAAACCACTCACCATCGCACTCGGACGATCGATATCCGGCAAAGCTGTGTTCGGCAACTTGGCCAAGATGCCACACGCCCTTGTGGCCGGAACTACTGGATCTGGTAAATCTGTAACCATCCACTCCATAATTACTTCCCTCCTATACCGCAACGGACCAGAAGAAATGAAATTTATATTAGTTGACCCGAAACGTGTAGAACTGACTTTGTATAAAAACATTCCACACCTTTTGACTCCTGTTATTACTGATGCCAAGAAAACAATCTTGGCCCTTAAATGGGCAGCGAAAGAAATGGACCGTCGTTACGATATATTGGAAAGCGAATCCGTCCGAGATGTACAGTCTTATCACCAAAACGTGGTAGCTAAATACAAAGGAGACCCAGAGACAGCTCCAGAACGCATGCCGTATATCGTCATAATTATCGACGAGTTGGCAGACATCATGACTTCCTACCCTCGCGAGCTTGAGGCAGCTATTGTCAGACTGGCACAAATGTCCCGAGCTGTGGGTATACACCTTATACTTTCTACCCAGCGCCCTGAAGTGAATGTTATTACCGGTCTTATTAAAGCCAACGTGCCAGCACGTGTGGCGCTCAAGGTGTCTTCACAGATAGATTCCCGCACAATACTCGATGCTGGTGGTGCTGAGAAGCTTTTAGGTGCTGGTGACATGTTGTATTCATCTGGCGAGGCACAACCTGAGCGATTGCAGTCAGCTTTCATTTCAGAAAGCGAGCTCAAGAGTGTTGTGGAATACCTAGTTAATACATACAAGGACGAGATAATGGAAGAAATAAACATAAGCGGCGGTAGCATATCAGCAGATAAAAGCATTTTTGAAAGCACACTTGATGGCGAAGAAGACGATGATGAAATGTACGAAGAAGCTCGTCAGTGTGTAATTGAAGCTGGCAAGGCATCTACTTCATACCTGCAACGTAAACTGAAGCTCGGTTACGCACGCGCCGCCCGATTAATGGATAAACTAGAAGAACGCGGAGTAATCGGTCCCGGTGAAGGTGCCAAGCCACGCGAAGTTCTAGAGAAAATTAACAGAGACAGCGATGGTAATAACGTAATGTAATATGTCCACCACTAACCCACGCAAATTATTACACACTGCCCTACTAACTGGATTCTTTATTTTCATTGTAGTATTTGCCTTTTATCGTTCATATAATCTAATCTTTGGAGTTAAAATAAAAGAAGTAAATCTACAGAATGGATCTATGACTGCGGCTAGTATCCAAAGTGTTACAGGTAATGCTAAAAACGCTGTAGTCCTGAAACTGAATGGACGGGAAATATCAATAGATAAAAGCGGAAACTTTAGTGAAAACTTAGTCCTATCTCCAGGGTATAATATAGTCAGCATTGAAGCCCAGGATAAATTTGGCTCAATTGATCATAAAGATTATCAACTAATTTATAAACAAAAATGAAAAAAGCAAAGAATAGTAAAAAAGACGAAGTTAGAGAAGCCAGCAATTCTGGTGAATTAGAAAGCACCCTGAAAGCCATCCAAACCAAGTTTGGTGAAGGGGCTATCATGAAGCTAGGTGATTCTCCGAAAGTAGATGTAAACGTGATACCTACTGGCTCATTGGGCCTTGATATGGCACTCGGCGTAGGCGGTATTCCCCGCGGACGTATTATTGAAATATTTGGTCCTGAATCTTCTGGTAAGACTACCCTTTCCCTACACATAGTAGCCGAAGCTCAGAAAAAAGGTGGTATATGTGCATATATCGATGCTGAACACGCAATGGATCCAGAATACACTGCTAAATTAGGAGTTAGTACTAAAGAATTGCTGATTTCTCAGCCAGACAACGGTGAGCAAGCACTCGAAATAGTAGAAAGTCTAGTTCGTACCGGTAAAATAGACGTAATAGTGGTGGATTCAGTGGCAGCACTCACCCCTCGTGATGAAATCGAAGGTGACATGGGTGCACACCATGTGGGAAAACAAGCCCGACTTATGTCTCAGGCACTGCGTAAGCTAACTGCACTCGTAGCCCGATCTAAAACAGTGGTGATATTTATCAACCAGATTCGAATGCAGATAGGAGTAATGTTTGGTAACCCAGAGACTACCCCAGGAGGTAAGGCACTCAAATTCTATACTTCTATTCGTATAGATATCCGTCGTATTGCCCAAATCAAAAAAGGTGAAGACGTGGTAGGATCTAGAACCAGAGTGAAGATTGTAAAAAACAAAGTTGCTGCCCCATTTAAACAAACAGAATTCGACATAATCTATGGTGAAGGCATTTCCCACGAAGGAGAACTTCTAGCCCTCGGAGAGAAGCTCGCTATAGTGGAGAAATCTGGTGCATCATATTCGTATAAAAACAAAGAAGGAGAAAAGGTTTCTATGGGTCGAGGTTACGATGCCACCCGCACATGGTTAAGGGAGAATCCGAAAGTGACCAAGGAAATAGAAAAAGAAGTTAGGTCACGCTTTGGGGAAATCCAAATGAAGACTGCCGGAGAGTAAATCTCTGATTTGCAGCTAGTTTATAAATCTGATAATATCGAAAACATTATGGCAATATTAGAATATAGCGAAATTCGCGAGAAGAAAATAATTATCCACGACGATGAGCCATGTGAAGTGTTAGAATCACACGTTGCTCGTACTCAAATGCGTAAGCCTCAGAACCAGGTGAAACTTAAAAGTTTGATTTCTGGTAAAACCTTCGCAGAAACATTTCACGCAGCAGAAACAGCCGAAGAAGCCGATATTGAAAAGCGTGAAGTTAGGTTCTTGTATCAAAACAAGGGAGAATTCTGGTTCTGCCCTCCCGAGGATCCAAAGGCACGATTCAAGCTTGATGCCGCACTAATTGGAGATGCTGGTAAATTCTTTAAAGAGAACTCAAACGTAACTGCCTTGTATTGGATAAGTGACGACGAAGAACAAGTAATCAAAATAACCCCTCCGATTAAGGTAACCCTACTCGTTAAGGATGCTCCTCCAGCGGTCAAAGGCGACACAGCCAAAGGCGGCAATAAAATGATAACCCTTGAAAATGGACTCACGATCACCGCACCAATGTTCGTTGAACCAGGCGACCAAGTAGTCATCAACACTGAGAACGGTCTATACGTAGAACGCGTTTAAAGCGGAATAATAGTAAAAATTTTCGAGCGAGGTTACTTTAGTACGTAGAGAGAAAATTTTTATTATTATGAAGCCCCTAAAAACCCCTCGTATGCTGAGGGGTTTTTAATTATTCAGATATTTTAATAAAATGAATTTTACCTTTCTGTAGGACTTGTCCGGGGCTGGTTACATAATGCACATCTTCTATTACCTCATGGTTAATCTTAACTGCGCCTTCCCCTATTAGTCTGCGAGCGTCGGACCTAGAAGAAGCAAGACCTGAATCAGATAATACGTCTATTAAATTAAAATTTTGAGTTTTAAATATAGTCATCTCAGCGGGTATTTCCTTTTTAGTAAAAGTTGTCACAAAATATTCTTGTGCATGTACTGCAGCTTCCGCTCCATGATACATACTGACAAGTTCAGAAGCCAATCGCATTTTAATATCACGAGGATTAACTCCACCTTCTAATTGTTTTTCATATTCAGCAATCTCGGCAAGAGGTATACGAGTACAGAGACGCATGTATTTAATAATGAATTCATCTCGTAGCGACATAACCTTGCCATACATATCGTTCGGCTCATCGAAAAGGTTCACTGTGTTCCCCCAACTTGAACTCATTTTGCGACCGTCGAGACCCTCGATCAGCGGGTTGGTGATTATGTCCTGTGGAGGCTGGCCATAATGACGTTGCAGATCACGACCTGCCAATAGATTAAACCACTGGTCAGTACCACCAAGCTCAACATCAGCCTTGATAGCGACTGAGTCATATCCCTGCATTAGTGGATACATCAATTCACGCAAAGAAACACGCTTGCCTCCATCTAATCTCTTTTTAATATTTTCTCTCTTGATAAAATCACCAAGCGAGAAAACATCTGCCTGAGTGCATAATTCAGCATAAGACAAACCTTTGAGCCATTCACTATTGTAGTGCACTTCACATTTTTCTATATCCAATATTTTACCTGCCTGCTCAATGTATTTCTGCATATTATCCGTGACGGTGTCGGTGGTTAGCATTGGACGCTCGCTGTCTTTGTCCGAGGTATCCCCTATCACTCCAGTAAAATCACCAATGATAAAAACAATCTGGTGTCCTAGCTGTTGGAAATCTCGTAATTTTAATATAGGAATAGACCTACCAATGTGAATGTTGGGACTGGTTGGATCTATACCTAATTTAATACGCAATTTTTGTCCTCCAAGTAATTTGGATTTTAGGTTATCGAGGTCTAATACCTTGTCTACACCTCTTTCTAACAATTCTTCAATTTTAACTAAATCTTCTGTGTTTTTATCCATATAAACATATTATCTAAAATACAAGCAAAACAAAAGCCCCTCGGTTGAGGGGCTTTTGTTTTGCTATTTAGCTACGAAAGGTAGTAGTCCTAGGAATCGAGCTCGCTTGATGGCTGTAGCCAGTGCACGCTGATTCTTGGAAGTAACACCAGTTCTCTTGTGGGACAAAATCTTACCACTTGGATTGATGAAACGCTTCAAAATATCGATGTCTTTGTAGTCGATAAATTTAATATTGTTTGCTGAAAAGTAATCTTGCTTCATAATTTGTTATATTTTCTATTAAAACGGAATGTCTTCTGGATTGATGTCTTCTTCTGGGTATTCTATTGCGTCAGAGTCTTCTTCTGGGACATTAGCACTTGGTGCGCTATAGCCTGCAGATTGGTTGCCGCTTGATTGCGGTGCACCAGTGCTGGCACCTGCGCGAGGACCGAATTGAGTACGGTCAGCAATGATTTCAGTACGATATTTCTTCTCACCAGAACCTTTGTCGTCCCAGCTTCGAGTTTGTAAACGTCCTTCTACCATTATTGAACTTCCCTTCTTCATGTACTGGGCCACAGTCTCTGCCTGACGGCCAAAGACAACAACATTGTGATAATCAGCTGATTCTTGCTTGGCACCATTTTTATCCCGCCAAACGCGGTTGGTTGCTAAACTAAACGAACAAACCTTGATTCCAGAAGGAAGTGACTTCAATTCTGGGTCGCGGGTTAGATTACCAATGATGATTGCTTTGTTTAAATACATAGTACTTGTATTATACTACTCCGACACCATTGCGTCGATCTCTTTATCAATCTCTTTCTCATCAATTTCGACCTCTGCTTCCCCTTCTTTTCGGGTTGTAGTCTTCCTCTTGGTAAAAGTTCGCTCACCGAAACGCTTTCCAGCGATGGTGTTCTCACGAACAGTCTTGGTAATCAAGAATCGGATTACGTTTGTATCGAGATCAAGCTTTTTCTTGAGCTCTAAAACTGATTCTGGATTCATCTCAAACTTGATCCAGCCAAAATGGGCCATATCAAACTTGTGACGGACGTTCTGGATAGTTTTATCCATAGTATAGGCCAAAGGAATCAACTTAGGCATATCGTCCATAATAAACTGCCCGCCTAAATTGGAAATAAGTTCTTTCATATTTCCATAGACGGATGGTGCTTCTTCCTCCCCTAATGTAGGGACCAGAAGATAGCCGAGCTCATAAATCCTGGGCTCGCCCTCTATAACTTCTTCTTTTTCAACCTTTTTCATATACCGCACATACTACCACAGAAGCCAAAAAATGCAAATAAGGCTTATCTATAACTAAAGCCGGCAAGGGCCGGTTTTAGTTTTCAGATTTCTATATTTTTTAGACAACTGCTGGTAGTTCGATATAGAACGTGGATCCTTTACCGCGGCCTTCGGATTCGGCCCAAACACGGCCCTTGTGTGCTTCCACTATAACTTTAACAGAGAATAATCCATATCCAGTAGAGTCTACGTTCATTTTGAGAGAATCCTTACCTCGACCACCTTCGGTGAATAGGCCCTTCTTATCTTCATCTGACAACCCTACCCCATTGTCTTTAACAGATATAACTATCTTGTTATATTTTTTATCAAGTTTTATATGAATAATTCCCAAGGTAGAATATCTAATAGAGTTTTCTACAAAGTTATTTAGTACTTCTTTGAACCAAAAGGCATCTGCATTCACTTTGTATTCTGTATCTACTGCTTCAAGTTCAATTTTCAATCCCTTGGCACTAATGCGTGGACCTTTTTCAGTCATCACCTCTTCAATAATTGGTTTTAGATTTATATTCTTCATTTCATACTTCACAGCACCGGAACCTAAGTTAAAGGCGTTTAACACCAAATCAACAGTATGTATTCCCTCATTGTCAGACTCAAGGCCAGTTTTAGCCATTTTCATCATCATGTCATCTAATTTACCAAAGCTTCCCTCCACCATCTCAGCAAAGATATACTTTGAACGAGTGAAAGAGCCCTTCACCTTGTGAGTAATAAGGTGAACGAGGTTTTCTCTTTGCTTTATGAGTCCTTGCAGTTCTTTATTAAGAGTAAAAAGATATTCCTTCTGTTCAACTTCACGCTTAACAGAACGTATTAAATAATTACCAAATATCATAGTTATTGCAAAAGTGAAACCATTTAAGAAATAGTTAACTGGATTACGGATAAAGAAAAACTGAGCACCGATAAAGAATACTAGCGCCCACACCATAGATTGAGCTGACAGAACTTTCGTATTGAAAGCTTGGAATTTAACCATCATATATGTCAGAAAACCAAGGAAAAACAACATGCCCAAAGGACCAATAAGATTTATTTCGTACGTTTTAGTTAACTCACCAAATAGGTTTGAAACAGAAAAGAGGCTCAAGAATAATGCTGATCCAAGAGTAGCAAGCACAGTCAGTTTCCTGTCTCTTTGATTTTCTCCTTCGTTTGTTTTTTTAAGAGCAGAATATCTTCTAATACCTAGAGCAATAAGCCAGACTACACAAACAAGTTCAAAGAAGTATACATAGTATGGTAAATGGTTCACTAATGCTTCACAGTTATTTATATCAAAACCTGCTGTGTTAAATGCAGATGGTGTTAAAACCGCCACAGCGATAATAATCAGTGCGAAAACTAATTTTAAAGGGAAAACAATATCTCTCTTGTCGATAAATACGTATGTAAAATAAACAGTTGCAAGTGGAATAAAAATTTCCAGCAAGGGTGTCACTTGCCAAGCAAAGTATACAACCGAAGCATCAACCGCAGTCCATTGAACTATAATATTTACAATCCAGACTGAAAAAGCTAAACCAAGTAACATTAGCGAGCGGCTTTGCAATATATTTTTATCCTTCTTTACAATAAAATTACTCAAAAAAAGTACCACCGCCATAATGGGTATGTATGCATAGAACAACAAAGGAGGCGCCACACTAAAATCAAAAGCGTTTAAAAATTTAGGCGTAGCATCAAGGCACAACAAATGATTAATCATATATTTTATAGATTCTCTTGGGGTTCAGAAATTACGTTAAAATCCTGATGGATAATAGTTTGATAAAAAGTAAATCCAAAGTAAAAAGCAACCACTAGGGATGTAACGGCAATGAGTATTCCGGATTTCATATCCATACGTACATTATAACCCTATATACCAAAGAAGTTAAGTCTAGTCTGACTTTAAACTAAGAGTAATTTTTTTTAGGAGAAAAACAGGGTTGTATTTTTCTTTAGATTTACGTATTCCAGGAATACCTAAATCTTGCTCCCAGTTAAAATACTTAATTCCCTGCCTGTGTAAAATATTTGCTTCTTCCCAGTTCAAAACATCTGTTACAGATTTATGGTATGTTTTATCAGTTTTAGCAAAATGAGATATTGCATAATCTTTTGATATTACTTCATAAACAGTAAATCCAGCAAGGTTATCACCAATAAACATTGAAACAACTTTAAGGTGTGCTAAGTCTTCTTCAAAGATCCTACTAAATGCATTTAACTCATTCATATAAGAAAAACTGTCTATGCCTCGACTTATTGCCCAACGTTTAAAGAGTTCCAAATACAATTCTTTATCTAATTCTTTTATAGAATTATGTAAAACCTTGTAATCTGGTAAATTATTCTTTGCAGCACGAACATGTTTACCGGAAGTATGTTGACTCCAATTATGCATGTTGGCTAAATGAGCAACCTCATATATATAATCGTAGGCGTCGGGGTCTTGTTCTAAGCTAAAAGCGTGTGCTGGATCAATATGTTCTTGCAAGTTTTCTGGCACTAAGTAGAGGGCTGATTCAGCATGCTCTTGTTTAGAAAATTCTATCAGAGTCTTAGCGGTTTCATGTACTTTATTTTCACCCAAAAAAGAAAAAAACGGAGTCCCTGATAGGTAGTCCGTAAATCTAACCACTAGATTATCGTTTAGTTTTGAAATACGCATTTCCCCTTTCACATCCCACGCGTACATAGACACAAAGTTAAAATCAGAATAAGGCAAGAATTTTGACGTAAAGCGCTCAACTTCTTCTCTATCAGAAAGTTCTAGGTTTTTGAATTTTGGAAATTCTGGTATCATTTTTGATTCTATTTTAGAAAATTAGAACTTTTTGTATTATAACACATATGTAATAAAAATCAAGTAACTACATGAATAGCACAAAACTACCTATTATTGTTATTAATATGGCTATAACCTTTGGTATTAGTACTCGAAAGTTCAAACTTTCTTTAACAACACTCGGTAAAAATAAAGTACCTAGAATTGTAAGTATTAATACAAAAGCTGGTTGAAAACTGCTCATCAAATAAACCACTGTCACAGGTGCAAGTAGTAAGGCAAACTTGGCTAACAAATCTCCAGCAGTCGTAGTAAGCTCGCTAATAAAATTTAAGCTAAATATTTTTAACCCACCCTCCCTGTTCATTCGTATAAAATCTCGACGATAATTAGGAGAAAAAATATAGAGAATAAGACCCATAAAACCCAGACCCAAATACCCCCAAAAAGAAGATACCCAGAAACTTTCTACTTCAGCTACATATTTAAATATTATGCCTTGAGCTGCAATTATTATACAAGCAGCGAGCATATATAAAACAACTTTAGTCTTAAACTTAGAAATTTTTTCTTTTTTAAAGTCGACGCTAAGTACTATCAAGCCAAGCATTATTATTAGAGACCCAATTTGCTGATAGTAGGTCAATGACTCTCCTAAAAATAGAAAACCAAAAATATATCCAAATGCAGGAATTGTTAAAAACCAAGGTACAACTACTGACACATCTTCAATTTCTAAAGCATATAGATAGAAAAGTATCCAAGCAACAGACATAAACCCAACAAGGATAAGCAAGAATTTGTCGATCGTGCCTATATGCCAAATTTCTGGATTTAAGATACCAATAAAAAAAGCAATAAATACTCCAACCAAACTTGAGAATAAAACAAGAGCACCAGATGAATGTTCTTCGTTGGTGTATTTTGAAACAAGGTATTTATCAATCATGTTCACCAAAGACCAAAGTAACGAAGCACCAACTGCATATATCGCCCAGATTTCCATATGTATAGAGTATTACAAAAGTACAAACAAAAAGCAAAATATTAAAGTAGCTTGTCCGGAACCTGGTGAGTCTGCATGTTTTTGGTTAGACGATAGGTACTGTTTTTAGCTACATACAGAGCAGTCGGGCCAAAAACATTAAAGAAATTCTCCAGCAGAGAATCTATGGTTTTTTTAGGATCACCTAATATCTCAAGCTGTATATTCTCTTTGTCTTTTATTACGATATTAGGAACCTGCCCTACCTCGGTCCAAGCTAGCGGACCGATAACTTCTTCTTGGCTTTTAATTATGGTCTGCAGTAAAGACACATATACACCATAGAGTTCTTTGGTTTCATCTGTGCTTATAACATTTTGCATTTCAGCAGAATTTTTCTGTACCGCGTTCTGCACAACATCATCAATGTATATAATTGCAGTCACTAGAACAAAATATCCTACCAAATAAAGGTAATCGTTTAGGTTAGCACTATACCACACGCCCCTGTTAAATTCATAAACAAAATATGAATCAGCTAAGTATTGAATGATAAGAGCCGTTACTAAAAATGATATTGGTCTTCTAAGCACTCCCCCCTGGATGCAATGTGAACGAAACAAAACAAAAATAGCCAAAGCCACATAAATGGACTGCAATATTGGATAACCAAAATCAAAAATAATTTGAACTAATCTAATCTCTTCGAAATTATAATTTTGCAAATAACTAAAGTAAGAAAAACCAAACATAGCTACTGGCGTTAACCACACAATCAGATTTTTAATCAAGCTTTTAAAACAAGTACTAACTACAACATAACGAGCTAACAAATAAGAACCATAGATATAGGCAAATATGCTACCGGTGTAGCCGATTTCTGCAATAGAAGGATAGACTATTTCTTTGCCAACCAAAATTGAATAATAAGAATCTACAATCTGACCCAATGCCTGCAGTAATAACCCGACCGAGAAAGATACAATTGCCTTACCAATAATACTTTTAGTGAATCCAAAACGCTTACTCACTATCATGCCAGTACAGCCAGCAAAAACAGCAAAAATCCAATAGAGGGTTGACCAATGTTCCTTCTGTACATCTAAAACATCCAAATTAAAAGGATGAATAATAACCCACCATATAGTGAAAACACTAAAAAGGGCCAGATTTAGGTGAAAGAAATTGTTTTTAAGAAAAAAGTTTTTCATTTGATTTAATATTTAATACTGAGCATATTATATCAAAGATAAATTTGAGCTCAAAATCATACTATTTGGCTATTTATAAAACTGGTGTGTCAAACACTCGACTAGAAAAAAAATGAATAAAAAGAAATACCAGTACACACATTACTAGAATATGAACAAGGTATAGGAACCATAATTTCAAGCGTAATTTTTTTTGAAAAAATAATGGTAAAAATAATGATAATCCTGGAATAATAAACAAATTATAATACTGCATATAATCAGCAAATTTAGTATAAAGATAAAATAACCATTTAACAGGCATGACCAACATACTGCCGTAAAAAACCGCCCAAAAAACTAAATAAAAAATGGCTATCTTTAAAATATTCCCCTTGAAATTAATGTGCCTTGTCATGAAAATTATTATAACATCATTTAAATGATATAACCTTGAAAAGTACAGTCCTTCCAGAATTTTTATTTTAGATTATTTCAATAAACTTTAGAGAGGTTTATATACTCGCCAGTAAAAGGCATCTCCGTCCCCTTGTCTATTATCACCCTCTTTTCTTCTTCAGTTAATTTGTTGAGTTCCATTATTATCACTCCCTGGGGAGGACAGTCCTCCCCAGGATTTTAGTATTATTTTTTATAAATTATTTTTCTTTAATTGAATTGATTTAGTGATTATAAGGATGAAGGAGATTATGGAGTACAAAATAACAAGACTGAGCGCAACAGTTCCTTTGTATATAGGCAAAAATACATCACCCCAATCCCATGGAACTAATATTATAAAAAATAAATAAATCAAAAAATAAATTATTGTAAATCTTTTCCAAGATACAAATACTGCTTCTTCTTTAGAAGATAAACAAAAAATAAAAATAGGCAAAGATATCCATGTAGAAATTCGTAGGTACTGAAATAAGTTCAGTATCAATGAATTATTTAAATCATAAAAAAAGAAATAAACATCTTTGTAAAGAAATACTATAAACAATAGTGACAAAAAACCACTTATTGATAGAATAACATTCTTTGTAACCCAGTTAAATATTTTACTCATGTATATATTTTACCTCTTAATTAATTTGCTTCCAAGCAATAAGATTAATAATCCAATTACAACCAAAATAACTTTATAATTTAATCCCTCTAATTCCCCCACAGACGCAGCTAAATGGATTTCTGTTGAGATTTCTTCGTTTTTTGTTTTATTATTTGTTTCTAGTTGCTCTACTGGTTCTTCAGATTCTTCAGAAACCTCTGAACCTTCTTCTGTTGGTTGAATTAAAATATTTGTATCAAATGTTTCTGTCAAAGATGACTCAGATTCTATTACTAATTCATCATTACTTTCCACTATTGGCGTTGCATTTACTTTCGGTATTAAATTAGAAACTTGGTTAAATATCCAAATAGGCACAACTCCATTGGATACTACAGCTGGTATTACCGCTGATTCTTTGACTGGTTCTGTGTACATAACACTGCCATTAATAACAGCTTTCAGAGTTATATCTATAGTGCCGTCGTTTTCTTTATCAATCTTTAATATTGAGTCTCCTGCTTTGAAATTCTGCCCAATATCTATAGTAGCTACAGTATCCACACTAGATGGCACACCTTCGAATACAGTATATTCCGTTATCTGATTACCACTTTGCTCATCAATATCTAGTGAGAAAGAACCGTCTTTGAGTCCATCGAGCTTTAAAGTGAATTCAATCCCTGTAGGAATAGATAAAAATTGCACTTCACCTACCTGATCGTAATACACTCCCGGTATTTCATTTCTAACTTCCCCTGTTATTGGATCAAGTCCACTATAACGACCCTCACTGTCATACACACCGAGAGTTAATGGAGAATGAAGGT
>CAYOLW010000008.1:0-19044 GCA_964404925.1 uncultured Candidatus Saccharibacteria bacterium | reverse complement strand
AAAGGAGGGGTTTAAAGGTCAGCTAGGCGCGAATGGAAACCGTGCCGATAGTGTATGAGCACAAGCTGGCTTGACTGCAAGACGGACAGGTCGAGCAGGTGGGAAACCAGAATCAAGTGAACCGACCATTCGCTTTAGATGCGATGGAAGATTAACGGATAAAAGCTACTCTAGGGATAACAGGCTAGTTCCGCCCAAGAGTTCATATCGACGGCGGAGTTCGGCACCTCGATGTCGGCTCACCTTAGCGCGGTGGTGGAGAAGCTACCAAGCGTTTGGCTGTTCGCCAATTAAAAAGGTACGCGAGCTGGGTTCAGACCGTGGAGGAGTTACATCATATAGCAATATATATAGTGACTTTTCCACAGTCTGAATCCCATGCGAGGAAAGAAAGAACTTGAAAAAGAACTTAAACTGTTTTAATCGAAATTAACCAAGTTGTGTGATTCGCAAAGCGAATTAACATGACATCACGGCGGCGTACTGTAGTAATACAGAACGAGAAGCTAACTTATATCGAAGAAATCCTAATCATGAAAATGATGGACAACGTCGAGGGAATATTCAATAAAATGAATTGCCCGTAGAGACTGAATGTTAGACATCCTACGTTTACGAAGGATGAAGTCACAGTCCAATCCCCATAGTAATATGGGAACACTTCGCGGAGGCGAAGTGGATAGATGCGTGAGACAGGTTGGTCTCCTATCTACTGCACTCGTTGATTCTTGAGAAGATTTGCTCCTAGTACGAGAGGACCGGAGTGAACTGACCTCTGGTGTGAGAGCTCTGGCGCCAGCCGGACCGCTCTGTAGCTATGTCGGGAATGGATAACCTCTGAAAGCATCTAAGAGGGAAGCCAGCTTCAAGATTAGGAATCGTTTAGAACCCTGAGAGATTATCAGGTTGATAGGCTTTAAGTGGAAGCGCAGTAATGCGTTAAGCTGAGAAGTACTAATGTTTCGATTCCTGTTAGGAAATTTGTAAACCACTCCCCGACGTTACGTCGGGGTTACAATATCTGCCTCGTCGGCAGATGCGCCGTAGAGGCGCAAATTAAAAGACCCACAGATCCATTTTTTAGTGTTGGTGATTCGTCGCAAAGGTCACACCTCTTCCCATTCCGAACAGAGAAGTTAAGCTTTGTCGAGCCGATGATAGTCTAAAGGCGAAAGTAGGCAGTCGCCAGCACCAAGTAATGGATTTTTCTATTTTTAAAAACACCCTCTGGTTCACCGAAGGGTGTTTTTATGTTGCGCATGATTAATCTTGCATAAATACCTTAGGGGGGTAATATTAGGGTATTAATGTTAATATTAAAATTTTTTATGAAAGAGTCCAAAATAAGATCAATCGAACAACGTGCAAAACAAGAAGGATCAAATCGGCAGGCATTAGAGGAAAAATTAGTTAAGATATATCAAAGTTATGTTAATGAAAATGAAGTATCTAATCCTGATACTCAAATATGGTCAATGGTAGAATTTATCAAAGAGAATTTTCCATCTTTTCTTAAATCTTTTCCTGATGGAGAAACAAAGTTAACTAATGGTTGGTTGGATATAGATAAAGATAATAATATTGTGTATTTCCAGTCTGGTTGGCCTTCATTACCATCGTATGAAATTACAAATGAAGCAATTAAGGAGGTAACACCACGTAGATTTTTGTAATTTATAATAAGATAAAAGGTTAAGATACCCTATTATAAATTCATACAGTCCAAGATTTTGATTCTTGTGCCGATGACTCACAAATATTTTTCTGCTGAAAAATTTCGCGAGCCCGCCCAAGTGCGTCCACCTGCGACTCTGAAAAAGTAAAGTAGTTTACTTTTTCAGAGTCTCTGTGAAAAGTAGGCAGTCGCCAGCACTAAGTAATGGATTTTTCTATATCAAAACACCTTTCTTATAAAGGTGTTTTTGTGTTATTATTTAACCTATGACATGGGCATTTCGCCGACAGCTTATTTATATTGCAATATTAATTGTCTTTTTTGGCGGACTTGGTTTTTGGATTGGGTATCCGCATTTTAATAAACCAGCCACATGTACAGATGGTAAGCAAAATGGTGACGAAACTGGTGTAGATTGTGGTGGATCGTGTCAGCTTGCTTGTGTGGCTGATACTGACGAGCTCAAGGTTCTGTGGTCTAGGTCTTTTCAAGTTGTACCTGGACGCTACAATGCAGTTGCCTATATAGAAAATAAAAACAAAACTGCAGCACTAAATAGTATTAAATATCGTTTTCGCTTTGCGGATAACAACAATATATACATCGGTAAAAGGGAAGGTGAGATTTCAATTCCAACAGCTGGCAAGTATGCTATTTTTGAACCAGCTATAGACCTGGGTAGTTCTGTGCCGGTGTACACTTCCTTTGAATTTTTAGAAAAGCCTATCTGGGTACAAGTGCCCGAAGAACGTATAAAACAAGCCAAGGTTACAGTATCCAGTATTGAGCTTACGAATGAAGAATCTTCTCCTATTCTAGAAGCCAAAATTTCAAATACTTCACTTTTCACTTTACCTCGGGTTGATGTAATAGCTTTGTTGTATGATGAAAATGGTAACGCCTTATCAGCCAGTCGGACATACTTTGATAAAATGCGGCCAGAAGAGTCCGTGCAAGCTACCTTTACCTGGCCGGAACCGTTAGTAAAGCAAGTTGTTAGTAAAGAAATTATTCCAATGTGGAATATGTTTAATATGCAGGTAAAGTAATATGTTTGGGAAACTCTTTAGAAAGATTGATTGGTTGTTAGTAGCCTTTATTGTTCCAATACTTGCGGCTGGACTCGTAACGATGAAATCCTTTACCCAAGGGGAAGGTGGACCAGATTTCTTTTTGAGGCAAACTATTTGGATTGGGATATCGCTCTCAGTATTTTTATTATTTTCATATATTGATTTTCGTTTTTTAAAACGTACCAAAGTATTGGTGGGTTTATTTCTATTCTTTATTTTTATTTTATCGGCCCTGTTCGTTTTAGGTAAAGTATCAAATGGTGCACAAAGCTGGTTTAACTTTGGAGGTTTTTCTTTTCAGCCGGTTGATATGATGAAGCTTGTTTTGGTGCTTGTATTGGCTAAATATTTTTCTCGTCGGCACGTGGAGATCCAGAATATCAAACATGTGTTTATTTCTGGATTATATGCATTAATTCCATTTGTTTTAGTTTTCTTGCAGCCAGACTTTGGATCGGCGATGGTTATATTCTTTGTCTGGTTCGGTATGGTATTGGTTTCTGGAATTTCTAAAAAGCACCTTTTGTTAGTAGGGGTAGTAGCTCTTTTAGTATTCGCAGCTTTATGGTTTTTTGTATTTGTTGATTATCAGAAGGCTAGAATTAGAAACTTTATTAATCCTTTGGCTGATATTCATGGTTCAGGCTACAATGTGTTCCAGTCGACAATTGCTGTGGGTAGTGGGCAGGTAGTGGGCAAGGGTCTCGGGTTTGGTACACAATCTAGACTCAAGTTTTTACCTGAACCAGAAACTGATTTTATTTTTGCTTCCTTTGCTGAAGAATGGGGATTTATCGGGGCAGCAATTCTATTGATTCTTTTTGTATTAGTTATTATCCGTATTTTGCATATATCTTCTCTGGGAGCAACGAACTTTGAGACCCTTTTTGGGTTAGGGCTGGCTATTTTTTTCATGACTCATATTGTTATTAATGTGGGTATGAATATTGGTATTTTCCCAGTGACTGGGATACCTCTGCCATTTATGAGTTATGGAGGTTCACACCTGCTCACTGAATTTATGGGGCTTGGTATATTGATGAGCTTACGTCGATTTGCTCGTAGTGCCCATCGTGACGCTATGCGTAATGAATTCTTAGGGCTATAATGCACAATATGCAGTTAATTGATGGAAAGAAAATTAGTAATGAAATTTTAGAAAACATCAGGAGGGATGTAGCTCAGTTGCCGTTCATTCCTTTGTTCTGTGATGTTCTGATAGGGGATGATTTTGCTTCTAAAAAATACGTGGAAATGAAAGCTAAAAAAGCTGAAAGAGTGGGGATGAAATTCTATCGAGCTGATTTCCCTGAAACTGTCACCACCGATGAATTAGTCAGCGCTATTGATAAACTAAATAAGCTAGAAAATATGTGCGGCATTATTGTGCAGCTGCCGCTGCCTCCACATATAGACGAGCAAAAAGTTTTAAATGCTATTAATCCAAATATTGATGTAGATGCTTTAGGTAGTGTCGTTAGCGATCAGTTCTATGCTGGAGAAAATTCGCTCAAATTGCCCACAGCCTTGGCCTGCCAATATATATTAAATTCACTAAATATTAATTTAGAAAACAAAAAAATCGTAGTACTAGGGCAAGGCAAGCTGGTGGGTAAGCCGGTTACTAAATTACTTGAAATACAGGGTTTGAATCCTGTGCCGGTTTCTAGTACCACCACTAGCAAAGAAGAAATATTAAAAGATGCAGATATCGTTATAACTGGTATTGGGCAGGGGAATTATATAAAAGGAGATATGATAAAGGATGGTGTTGTTATAATTGACGCTGGAACATCAGAAAGCGGCTCGGGTCTTGTTGGGGACGTGGACAGTGATTCAGTTAGAGACAAAGCCGAATTTCTATCTCCGTGTCCCGGAGGTGTTGGTCCAGTGACTGTCGCGATGCTAATTAGCAATGTTTTAAAGGTAGCTAAAAATAAAAGTAGATGATCCATCAATTTTTGTTTGAACCAATTTATCAGCTTTCACACGATATCTTAATTAAAAATTTGGCTTTAATTTTATCTTATCCTGTTACTTATGGAGTTATATTGGTTGTTCTGATTTGGGCTTTAATTTTTAGTAAAAGAAAAATGTACAATTTTTCTTTTACGCTCCTTTCAGGAGTTACTGCTTGGTTTATGGCGCATTTTATTAAAGTCTTGCTTCGTGTACCAAGACCATTCGTCGAAATGAATTTTACGCCTATATACCACGAAACAGGTTTTTCTTTCCCATCTGAACATGTGGCAGTGCTTACTGTGCTTGGATTTGCTGTAGCATTTTCAAATAGAAAATTTGGCAGTTTTTTATTAGCGATTGCTTTGCTTGTGGGTGTATCAAGGGTTGTTCTAGGTGTTCATTACCCAATTGATATTTTAGGTGGTATTTTGGTGGGTTACTTGGTTTACTTACCGTACAGAAAACTATTTAGTAAATTTTAATGAATATATTTCAATCAATAATTTTCGGGATTGTGGAGGGGGTTACTGAGTTTTTGCCTGTTTCTTCCACCGCACATTTAGACTTTACCCGAGTTTTGCTCGGTCTTCCTGCTACCGACTTTTTAAAGAGTTTTGAGATTGCTATTCAGTTAGGCGCGATACTCGCTGTGGTGTGGCTTTATCAAGAAAAGCTTTTTAAATCTTTGCCATATGTAAAAAATATTTTAATTGCATTTATCCCAACTGGAGTAATTGGTTTTGCTTTGTATAAAATAATTAAGACTTTTTTATTGGGCAATAATATGTTGGCTGCTAGTATGCTTATACTTGGGGGATTTTTTATCTTGTGGTTTGAGAAAAAATACAAAGAGGGGAATATAGACCACACTCTACAAAGTGTTGAAAATCTAAAACTAAAGCAGTTAATCATAATGGGTACTGCTCAGGCATTGGCTGTAGTGCCTGGGGTTTCCCGTTCATTGTCTGTGATACTTTCTGGTCGAGTACTTGGCGTACCTCGCGCGATAGTAACAGAGTTTTCTTTTTTACTTGCTATCCCGACTATGCTCACAGCTACAGTTTACGACTTATATAAATCAGGCTTTGCTTTTACTCCTAGCGATTGGGGTGTTTTGTCTGTGGGATTTGTCACCTCATTTATCGTGGCATTTTTTGTAGTGAAGTGGCTAATACAATACGTACAAAACCACTCCTTCGCTATTTTCGGATGGTATAGGATAATACTAGGTATTTTGATTATTTTATTGTTAATTTAAAACCATCTCTTTTGATAGTTTTATATATTCTGCCTATTTGCATTTCTGTAAAAATACGTTAGAATAGCCCTATATTTATGAAGATATTTAAGAAAATTCTGTTGGCAATTTTGGTCCTTGTTTTAGGCGCTGGGGTAGCCTTTTTTGTTTATAAGTCAGAACCTCGTTTAAACGCTAATTTTGAGAATGAAAAAAGCTTTTTCAAGAATCATCCATTCCGCCTAGGTCTCGACCTTTCTGGTGGAAGTCACTTGATTTACAAGGCTGATGTATCACAAGTCCCAGCTGGACAAATCGGTGAATCCATGGACTCACTACGCGATGTTATTGAGCGTCGTGTTAATTTATTCGGTGTGTCTGAGCCAATAGTTCAAGTCCAAGAATCTGGTCTTATCTCTGGTGGGGAAGAACGTTTGATTGTAGATTTGCCGGGCATTACAGATGTAGAAAAGGCAACCGCTATGATTGGACAAACTCCATTACTTGAATTCAAAGTTGAACGTTCCGCTGACGAACCACAAGAAGTAAAGATTGGCGAAGACGGAAAAGTACAATTGGATTTATCTAATCAATACGTTGCAACTGAACTAACTGGAAGATACCTAAAGCGCGCTACTCTTCAGTTCGATCCTAACGTCGGCGAACCACAGGTATCATTGCAGTTTGATGATACTGGTACAAAATTGTTTGCTGATATTACTAGAAACAATGTTGGCAAAACTGTTGCTATATTTCTAGACGGTGCACCGATTTCCACACCGGTAGTACGAGAAGAAATCACTGGAGGTGAAGCATTTATTTCTGGTTCATTTACTCCGGCTGAAGCCAAGCAATTGGTTGGACGATTAAATTCAGGTGCTTTACCTGTGCCGATTACATTGATCTCTAAACAAACCATTGGTGCAACTCTCGGAGAGAGTGCTATTAACGCTGGAGTGAAGGCAGCCTTGATTGGTTTGTTGCTTATCGCTATTTTCTTAATAGCTTGGTACCGACTACCGGGACTTCTAGCAATACTAGCCTTAATGATTTTCGTTGCGATAATGCTTGCCTTGTTTAAATTAATCCCAGTTACCCTAACCGCTGCAGGTATCGCAGGTTTCATTATTTCTATTGGTATTGCCGTAGATGCTAATGTACTTATATTCGAACGTGTCCGAGAAGAACTTAAAGCTGGCAGGACTATTGCGGACGCAGTACAGAATGGTTTCGGACGTGCTTGGTTTTCTATTCGAGATTCAAACACATCTAGCCTTATAGCTTCAGTTATTTTGTTCTGGTTTGGTACTTCACTTATTAAGGGTTTTGCCCTTACTCTTGGTATAGGTGTTTTGGTATCAATGCTTTCAGCTATTGTTATAACTAAAATATTCCTCAAAGCCTTTTCTTTTATCAAAGATAGTAAATTCACAAGATTTTTGTTCTCAAGCGGAACAAGTCTTTAAAAGCCATGTTTATCATAAAACACAAAAAAGTATTTATTGCGATTTCAGCAGCCTTAGTAATATTGTCTATTGTTTCTTTACTTGTTTTTGGACTAAAAATAGGTATTGATTTCAAGGGCGGTGCATTAACTGAAGTTTATTATGACAACGCTCGACCAGAACAACTTGCTTTGACTGAGAAGCTTGATACTCTGGGTTTTGGCAGTGTGTTAGTACAACCAACCGGGGATACCGGATATATTGTTAAGTCTCGTGATCTTTCTGACCCTGAACATGCTACTTTGCTTGCATCTTTGTCTGACAATGGATCATTAGGTATGAGAGAAGAGAGTTTTAACTCTATTGGTCCTTCTGTTGGAGCTTCTCTGGCACGTAAGGCTATTGTGGCTATTGTATTGGTTTCTCTGGCTATCATTATTTTCATTGCTTATGCATTCCGTAAGGTTTCTAGACCAGTTGCTTCTTGGAAATATGGAGTAGTGGCTATAGTATCATTGCTTCATGACGTTATTATTCCAGTAGGTTTCTTTACATACTTTTCCCATTATTTTGGAGCAGAGGTAGACTCTCTGTTTGTGGTTGCTGTTTTGACCATACTTGGGTTGTCTGTTTCTGATACTATTGTTATTTTTGACCGTATTCGTGAAAACCTACGCAACCAAGCAAATGTAGAAAAAGCTGACTTTGGTGAAATAGTAGGACGCAGTCTGCAACAATCCTTTACTCGTTCTATTGCTACGTCTTTAACAGTTATCCTTGTTTTATTGGCTTTGGTTTTCTTTGGTCCAATAACTACTAAATACTTTGCATTGATGCTGACTGTAGGTATGTTCTTTGGTACTTACTCATCTATCTTTTTGGCTTCACCTTTGTTGGTTACTGTAGCAGAAAGGCAAAAGTTTCTAAGCAAGAAAAACTAGTTTTCGTGTTATAATACTAATATTACTCATTTAGGTAACCCGCCTCAGTATATACCTGTAGACGGGCAAGAAATTATGAAATATTTATTTGGACTTTTAGCTATAGTTCTCATTTGGATTGTTATTGTTTATAACAAATTTATATCACTTCGTAACAGAACCAAGGAATCTTGGTCAGATATTGAAGTACAGCTCAAGCGTCGGTATGATTTAATACCTAACTTGGTTAATTCTGTAAAAGGTTACGCAACCCATGAATCAACTGCTTTTGAGAAGGTAACCCAAGCTCGTGCAGCCGCAATGAGTGCAAAGACCATGGGGGACCATTCTAAATCTGAAGCTATGCTTGGTCAAGCTATGACTGGTCTTTTTGGTATTGCTGAAGCGTATCCAGAGTTGAAAGCTAATACTAATTTCATTGAGTTGCAACGTGAGCTTTCAGATACTGAAAATAAAATTCAAGCTGCCCGCAGATTTTATAACACTAATGTGCGTGACTTAAACACTTCAGTTGAACAATTCCCAGGTAATATTATTGCAGGAATGTTTGGCTTCAAGGGTACAGAATTCTTTGATATTCCTGATAACGACGCTGCTCAGAATCCTGTAGAAGTTAAATTCTAAATAAAATTTATGACAAAATTTGGAAAAATAATACTAGTTATAGTTTTACTAGCACTTTTAGGTGGCGCTGTGTTTTTACTACAGCGTGAACCAAAAATGGAAGAAGTAAATAATACCGAAGATCTAGTTATCGAGAATGAAATATTAGGCAACAAATTTGATTTGTTGAATTCATCTATTTTGCCAGGCGCTAACATACCTAAAGGTCCTCTAGCATTTACGGGAACTTTACAAGGCGGATACTTCTTTGAAGGCAATGTATTAATTAATATTTTAGACATAGATAAAAATATTCTAAAATCTAGTTATGGTACAGCCACAGGAGAGTGGATGACAGCCGGCCCTGTTGAATTCTCTGGTACTATTGACCTAACTGACCTTGCGCCTGGTAAAGTGTATTTTGAAATACATAACGACAACGCTTCTGGATTACCAGAGAACGATAAGTTTATTCAGATTCCAATTAATATACAGTAGATAAGGATGACTACGTTATATACCCAACAATCAAAAAATATTACCAAAACATGGATGTTGATGACAGTATTTTTCGGAGTGGTTATTGCACTCGGATGGTTCTTTTCTTACTACTATCAGAATCCTAGCATTTTATATTTTTTCGTTTTGTTTAGTATTGTGATGAACATTGTTTCTTACTGGTTTTCAGATAAGGTTGTTATTAAATTATCTGGGGCAAAGGAAGCAAAAAGGGAAGAATACTTTGATTTATATACAACGGTAGAAAATCTATCTATTACTGCAGGTTTACCTATGCCCAAGGTTTATGTTATTAATGATCCAGCACCGAATGCTTTTGCTACTGGTAGGGACAAGAATCATGCGGTTGTTGCAGCGACTACGGGACTCCTCCAGATTCTGGACAAGAACGAATTAGAAGGTGTAATAGGTCACGAGCTTTCTCATATCGGAAACAGAGACATGCTACTTTCTACAGTGGTGGTTGTATTAGTTGGTTTTGTTTCTATTGTAGCGGATATGTTTATGCGAAGTATGATTTGGGGAGGTGGCAGAGATAGTGACGATAATAAAGCCAATGGAATACTGATGATTGTAGGTATTGTACTTTCAATCCTTGCCCCGATATTCGCAACACTTATACAACTTGCGATTTCAAGGAAAAGAGAATTTTTAGCGGATGCATCTGGTGCACTACTTACTCGTTATCCAGAGGGTCTTGCCAATGCACTTCGTAAAATTTCACAATATAGTCAACCAATGAAAAGACAATCTGGTGCTATTGCTCATATGTACCTCGCAGACCCAAAGGGATATAAAATAGGCAAGAAGGTCGCAGGATTGTTTGCCACACATCCGCCAGTCGAGGATAGAATTAAAGCACTAACAGGAAAATAAAATGGAAATTAAAGATATAGAAAATTTAGCAGAACTTGCAAAAATTGAACTACCTGAGGAGGAAAAGAAGTCTTTAGTGGCTGAATTTGAGGGTATTTTGAATTATGTAGATATAATTCGTAATGCTGATGTTGACGGTGTTGAACTAGAATTCCAGCACTATAATTCTTGGCGTGAGGATGAATATCAAGATAGAAATTTTGACCGAGAAATAATAACAAGTCAATTTCCAAATAAAAAGGATAATTTTTTGAAAGTAAAGAAAATATTATAACCCATGATTGATACTAAAAATCTAACAATTGAAAAAGCACACAAAGCACTTCTGAATGGCGAGTATACTTGCAGGGACTTAGCAGAAGCGTATATAAAGAATATTAAAGAAAAGAATACTGAAATTAATGCGTATCTTGAAGTTTTCTCAGATGTTTTGGATCAGGCAGATAAAGCTCAGGAAATGTTTAAGAATAAAACAGCTGTGTTGATGACTGGTATACCAATTGCTATTAAAGATAATATTTTATTTAAAGGACACATTGCTTCAGCTAGTTCTAAAATATTAGAAAATCACGTAGCTGCTTATGACTCAGATGCGGTAAAGAAATTAAAAAAAGCTGGTGCTGTTATTTTGGGTCGCACTAATATGGATGAATTTGCTATGGGATCATCCACTCAAACATCTGCTTATGGTGTGACACGTAACCCTTATGACTTAGAAAGAGTGCCTGGAGGGTCTTCTGGTGGTTCTGCTGCTGCTTTAGCTGCAGATATGGCTTTGGTCACTTTAGGTACAGAAACATGTGGTTCAGTGCGTGAACCTGCGTCGTTTTGTAACTTGGTTGGAATCAAACCAACATACGATACTTGTTCCCGGCACGGGATTATTGCTATGGGTAATTCCCTTGATCAGGTTTCACCTTTTGGTAAAACTGTTCGTGACGCAGAAATAGTCTGGGACTGTATTAAAGGTCATGACATAGAAGACGCAACCTCTACCCCGGAGTTGATTGTAGAAAATACTAAGAACACAAACATGAGGTCAGAAATGAAAAAGATTGGAGTACCTTGGCATTTGTTTAGTGAAGGTACTGATCCTGAAGTAATGGAGAATTTCAAAGCATCAATGGAGAAACTAAAAAATGATGGGTATCAAATAGTAGACATTGAGCTTCCTTATTCTAAATTTTCTTTAGCAGTTTACTACATAATTATGCCAGCTGAAGTGTCTACCAACTTATCACGATTTGATGGAATTCGATATGGTCACAGGTCAGAAGGAGAGAATTTAGCAGAAGTTTATAAGAAAAGCCGATACAGTGGTTTCGGCAAAGAAGCTCGCCGCAGAATTCTTCTTGGAACATACATACTTTCTCATGGGTATTATGATGCGTATTATAATAAAGCAATTAAGATACGAGAAAAAATAAAAAACGAAATGGTAGAAGCTTTCAAAAATGTTGATTTTATTTCAACTCCGACTGTACCTGTATTGCCATTTAAACTTGGCGAAAAAATGAACGATCCTGTAGCCATGTATCTATGTGATATATTTTCAGCGCCAGCCAACTTGAGTGGTATGCCCGCTATTGCTTTTCCTTCTGGTTTTTCAAAAAATGGGTTACCGATGTCTGTACAATTCACTGCTAATCATTTTTGCGACCAAGCACTCTTTGATTTAGGAAAAAAATTTGAGATAATTAGGTAAGTATGAATCCACTGGATCCATTTAACCAAGTTAGTCAATTCACTAGCCAACCTAACCCTGTTTTTGAACCGAAGTTTTTAAACCTGGATCATCTTTTTTACAAGGTGTACTTGTTTGTGACAGGCGGTGCTGGTGGGGATGTTGAGCCTGGCAGTTTGACCTTTAATTCACCAAGTTGGTGGGTGAATCTTTTTGGTGGTGGGGGAGGTGGAGAAGTAGCTGGTGCTCATACTTTTAATATGACGATGCTTGCTGGATTCATCAAAGATATTTTGTATCTGATGATGCTTGTATTGATAGCCATTATTACTTACTGTGTTATCAGAATATTCGAGATTCGAAAAAAGGAACACGAACACTTACATCATGAAATTGCAGAGTATGCTCACAAACAAAAACAAAAAGCTGAAGTACACGCTGCTCAGAAAACTATTTCTCGAAATGACGTATGGGTGAAGGTTGTTAAAAACCTTGAAAGTCCTAATGAGGCAGAATGGCGAATAGCAATAATCGATGCAGATAAAATGTTAGATACTTTAACAGAACAATTGGGTCTGTATGGAGAGACATTGGGTGAGCGATTAAAATCTGCCGATCGAGACAGGTTCAAGAGTTTAAACGATGCATGGGATGCACATAATGTCAGGAACAAAATAGCGCACGATGGAAGTGCTTTTACATTGAACAAAAGAGAAGCAGATAGGGTAATAGCACTATACGAAAAAGTATTTCAGGAATTTGGTTATATTTAGTACGTTTATTGTTGCGGGGCCCGGAATCGAACCGGGGCCTCAAGGTTATGAGCCTTGCGAGATGCCTCTTCTCCACCCCGCTGTAAAATTAACAAAATCCAAACTTAACAAGGAAAAATCAAGGTTATTTGCGCTGTAGTCCTTTTGGAGATATCCTTTCTCCACCTCGTTAATATCCATAAATAATAGTACATATTTGCATTTTTTGCAACCTGTGTTTGAAAAATGATTAAAATATGCTAGTATGGCAGGACAGTTTGATTATACCCAGGTATTATTTTTTATGTTTGTGTAACGGTCTCATATATGTAATAATATTATGAGTCCAATGCCTTACACAGATCCAAAACAAAAAAAAGAAAACCATAAAAGGTACATGAAAGAGGTTTGGTATCCAAAAAATAAAACCAAACATATTGGGTATCAGACAGCAATTAAGAAGAAAATAGTCCAGTACATTAAAGAATACAAAAAACAAAGTAAATGTTTAGATTGTGGTTTCTCTGGTTGTGAATATCCTGAAGTTATGGATTTTGACCATGTGTATGGTGAAAAAATATTTGAATTATCAAGTTTTCATTATCATACAAATAGTATGAAGGCTGTGGAGAGGGAAATTAAGAAATGTGAAGTAGTTTGTGCTAATTGTCATAGAATAAGGACGGTAAAAAGAAGAAAAGTTTTATAAAATGTCGATGTAGCTCAGATGGTTAGAGCGTGGCACTCATAAAGCCAAGGTCGGTGGTTCGATTCCACCCATCGACACCATTGTCTGGTAATGTTTTAGATTTTGTGGTAACTTAAAGAAGTTCTGTTTTAGTTTGAAAATAATATATGCGATCGTAGCTCAACTCAGATTAGAATACAGCGAGCATCCGCCCAGGCGGACGATAGTATAAAAGTGTTATAGTTTTGATAAGTTAATAATATGCGATCGTAGCTCAACTGGTTAGAGCACCCGCCTGTCACGCGGGAGGCTGGCGGTTCAAATCCGCTCGGTCGCGCAGAGAAGTTTAATTGAATTTAAGTGTGCTATACTAACTTAATATGCTAGCTGATATACTGATTATATTGTTCCTAACCATTTTAAATGGCTTCTTCTCAATGAGCGAAATTGCCCTAGTGACCGTGCGAAAAACACGAATGGCTGAGCTGGCGAAAGCAGGGAATTCTATGGCTGTTCGTGTAGTGCGTCTACAAAAAGATCCTGAGATTTTATTTGCAACTATCCAGATTGGAATTTCTGTTATCACTATCGCTGCTTCTGCTTTTGCTGGTGCTAATTTAACTGGCAGATTAGCTGCGGCTATAGAAAGCATAAATGTAGCGCTTTTATCGAATAATGCCACAAGCATTAGTTTTGGTGTTGTGGTTGTACTGGTAGCCTATATCAACATTACCATTGGTGAATTAATACCCAAATCTTTAGGGCTTCGGTTCTCAGAAAGAATAGCCTTACTTGCAGCACACCCTATTTATTTTATTTCTAGGGCTAGTATTTGGATTATTAAATTACTAAATGTATCGTCCAACCTTGTTTTGAGAATATTCAAAGATTCTACTAGTTTTATAGAAAGCAGGCTTTCTCAAGAAGAAATCAGGAGCCTGATATCCGAAGGTCATAATGCTGGTACTGTTGATGCTCATGAATACAAAATACTTGAGAATGTTTTTGATTTTTCAGATTTGCGGGTTGATAAGATAATGGTTCCTCGAAACGAGGTTTTTGCACTTGATATTGAACTGCCGTCAAAGGAGTTTTTTTCTAAGGCCATAGAATCAGGCTATTCTCGTATACCTGTCTTTCGGGACTCATTCAGTAACATAGAAGGAATTTTGTATACAAAAAAATTGCTGAAGTATTTCGACAGCAGCAGTGAGGGGCTTAAAATTGCAGATTTTTTAACCAAGCCATATTTTGTACCGAGTACAATGAAAATAGGTGCAGTTTTGCAAAGAATGCAGAAAAGCAAAGCGCACCTGGCTTTAGTCACTGATGAGCACGGGGAAGTGGAGGGTGCTGTTACTATGGAAGATATTTTAGAAGAAATTGTAGGGGATATATCTGATGAGACAGATGAGCCAAATAAAAATATTTATGAATCCAACGGTGCTTTCTTGGTGCTAGGCAATACTTCAATAGTGGACTTTAACAAATTCTTCAACACTTCTATTTCTGAAGATGCGGACTTCAACACTATTTCTGGTTTTATTTTAGATAAACTATCACGGTTCCCAAAAAAGGGGGATAAAGTAAAATATGAAAATATGTTATTTACCGTTAAAGAGTCAACATTAAGAACAGTTAAAATCATTGAGGTAAAAATACAGTAATTACTTGCAAATAAATTGCATTTGATTTATACTCTGAAAACAATGATTTATATTTATTCATTACTTAGCGTTTTGTTTGTGAGCCTGGCTTCGTTGGTTGGTGTTTTTACTTTGTCTATCAAAGAAGATAAATTACGCAAATATGTATTTTTATTGGTGAGTTTGGCTGTGGGGGCGCTTTTAGGGGACGCTTTTATTCACTTGATTCCGGAAGCTTTCGAAGCAGAAGATTCTCTGGTTGTTAGCTTGTTGATTGTATCTGGTATTGTTTTATTTTTTATATTAGAAAAGTTCTTGCATTGGCACCACCATGAAGACGATACCGATGAACACACTGTTCACCCTGTTGGTAAATTAGTACTTGTTTCTGATGGAGTACACAATTTTATTGACGGCATATTAATAGGCGCAAGTTTTATGGTGAGTGTTCCCGTTGGTATTGCGACCACAGTGGCAATTATTTTACATGAAATACCTCAAGAAATAGGGGACTTTGCAGTATTGTTGCATGCTGGTTATACACGTAAAAAAGCTTTATGGTTGAACTTCCTTTCAGCTATTATGGCGGTATTGGGTACCCTGGTTGCGTTTTTATTAGGTGAAGCTAGTGAAAGCTTTGTAGCTTGGATTTTACCAATAGCGGCTGGAGGGTTTATATATATTGCTGTAGCTGATCTTATTCCAGAATTGCATAAGACCAAGAAAGCAGAGAACTCATTTTCTCAAATCTTGGCTTTGACACTGGGCGTAGTATTAATGATTGCTTTGGTGTTTTTGGAATAGTCTTTTGACACACAATATTAAATCTTCTATACTTTTTTTGCGTTCAAGAAAGTACGTTTAATTTTAAATCAAATGAAAATATTAACCATAGAGAGTGTAGCAGAATTAGTCAGTAAGCATGGAATTGATAATTATTTACAGGACTTAATGCAGAAAATAAAAGGAGATTTTTCTCGTTGGCACGAGTTCGAGAAAATCCCAAGGCCTTCTATGCAAGTAGATGGGGGTGTGGTGGAGCTTATGCCTATTTGTGATGATAAATATTACACTTTTAAATACGTAAATTGCCATCCTAAAAATCCAAGCAAGGGACTTATGACCGTGGTGGCAACTGGTGAGATTGCAGAGGTTAGTACAGGCTATCCTGTGTTTTTTTCTGAAATGACACTGTTAACAGCATTGCGGACTTCGGCAACAACGGCTTTGGCTACAGACCTTATGTCGAGGAGAGATTCAAAAGTTTTAGCCATTATTGGTACCGGTGCTCAGAGTGAATTTTTAGTTCGAGCCATATCTTTAGTTAGAAACATAGAAGAAGTTCGATACTTTGACATAGATCCTCAGGCCATGGATAAATTCGAGCAAAATCAAAAAGATAGAAAATTTAAATTAGTTAGATGTAAAGATTCTGAAGAAGCTGTAGATGGTGCAGATATTATTACCACTTGTACCGCTGACCGAGCTCAAGCAAAAATACTAAAAAATGATTGGATAAAAGAAGGAGTACATATCAACGCCATTGGTGGTGACACCATCGGCAAGACTGAATTAGAATTTGAAATTCTAGATCGTAGTAAGATTGTGGTGGAATACTTTGACCAAGCCTTTATTGAAGGAGAGATACAATATTATACAGAAGAAGAAGCCAGAAAGAATCTTTATGCAGAGTTGTATGAATTAACTACTGGGGCCAAGGTTGGAAGGGTAGATGATAAAGATATTACTTTATATGATTCTGTGGGTATTGGGCTTGAGGATTATTCCGTTCTGACTTTTACCAGGGAACTAGCAGAGAAGCACAACATAGGATTAGAGTGTAATTTAATACCTGGTATGGATAATCCAAAAAACTTGATTTCGCTTCTTAATAAATAGTCGTTTATTAGCACCTCCATAACATTGAAAATACTATAAATTTATAGTAGTATCTTTGTTATGCCGTTGTAGCTCAGTTGGTAGAGCACGTCATTGGTAATGACGAGGTCCGCAGTTCAATCCTGCGCAACGGCTCCCGAAACGTACAAAAGGGTTTTGAAAGACCCAAATGGTGGGCGTGCCGAAGGCACGCCCACTGTGTTTGCCCTGATTCTGCGGGGGGATTCAGAAATTCTGGCGCGCTGGCGCGCACTAATTTGTTTTGGAGGAGGAGGTTCGAGCCAAAGATTTCTTTGGCACAGACCTTTTTCGCAAAAAGGTCTGTATCCAATGCAATTTTTTCCATATTCTGTGCGTCATTTACCCATTTTTGCATCGGTTCGAGCCATAATTTTTGTTTACCTTCCAAACGAGAAACTTCTTCCTCCAGCGACTTTTTCTCCGATAACAATTTTGATTTTTCAGAACGATAAATTTCCTTTTCTATGTCTTGGTCTAAATATCCGTCTAAAAGTCGCTGGAGCTTCACCACGATGTCTTGTATCTTTTTCTCGTTCTCCGAAACAAAAATTTGAACAGATTGGGCGGATTCCGTTTTGTCTTTTTCAAGTCTCATATTCAAATAATCCGCCCAATCTTGTGGCATAGAAACTTTTTGCAAGAGTGATGAAATTTGTTCGTCCAAGACTTCTTGGCGAATACAAGGTTCAGGACATTTCATATCTCGGCGTTTTTTGGTACAACGATAGTAGGTGTAAAAATGTTGTGTACCGTTAAGTTGTGTCTTCACCTTGTATTCGCCAGTTATCATCATTCCGCAAGTTGCACATGATAATAATCCACAATATGCTTGTGGTTCATTTTTCATTTTGTGTCGTGGACGACCTCTTTCTTTCATCACTTCTTGCACTCTATCCCAAAGTTTCTTATCCACAACTGGCTCGTGTTTTCCCTCATACACTTCTTTATTAAATCTAAAGTGTCCGTAATAAAATGGATTGGAAAGGATAAAGGTTGCTCTTGTTCGGTGGATTTTCTTTCCATTTTTTGCAAAAAGGTTATTTTGCGCCAAAAACATACCGATAGTATCCAGTGTTTGATTTCCCTCGGCATACATCTCGTACGCTTTGCGGATAACAGGCGCGGACTTTTTATCAACTGCGATAGTTTTTGTTCGTGAGTCGTTAATATATCCCACAGGCGTTAGTCCAGGAAATTCTCCGCGCCTAACTTTTTGGCGCATACCTCTTTTTGTGTTTTCGGAAAGAGAATCCACATAATACTTACTTTGTCCGAAAGCCATATTCAACATAAATTTCCCTTGCGAAGTGCTGTCGCACCAAAATGTCGGGAATTTTAGGGTCGCAAGTTTTTCTGTGTCGAGGAGATAGATAACTCGTCCACCGTCAACACTATTTCTTGCGAGACGATCGGGATGCCAAGCAAGAATACTTCCGCCGAGTTTTTCAATATCATCTAACATTTTGTTAAATATCGGACGACCTGGAATTTTCGCAGATTGTTTTTCCACATACTCGGCGGAAATTTCTATTGCTTCTCGCTTGGCATAGTCTCGCAATTCGTCCAACTGTGCTTCGATAGATAAAACTTGTTTATCCTCGACATCAGTAGACTTGCGAGCGTACAAAAAGAATTTTTGTGACATATTATTTTTTGTTCAAGCAGAAATGACTATTCCAGTGTTGAAACCTTAACGCTAATTAAGATATCTGGAATAGTCATTTCTGCTAATTAGCTAATAACTGGTTTCAACATTTCCAGTATAACAAAAAATATTTGAGAACAAAAATTCTTTTTGAATAATTGTAAAAATTGCATTGGATTCCGAACCTCCTCCTCCAAAACAAATTAGTGCGCGCCAGCGCGCCAGAATTTCTGAATCCCCCCGCAGAATCAGGGCAAACACAGTGGGCGTGCCTTCGGCACGCCCACCATTTGGGTCTTTCAAAACCCTTTTGTACGTTTCGGGAGTGGTTATACGATTCCGCTCGAACTTACTTTATCAAAAATAGCTGAGAATATC
>CAYOLW010000007.1:0-28442 GCA_964404925.1 uncultured Candidatus Saccharibacteria bacterium | reverse complement strand
TTTGGCATGGCTTATCTATACTTGTATATTACCATATGCAGGTTATAATGTAATGCATAAGTAGATTTTACGTCTACTCTAAGGTAGACCATTATTATTAGTTTATAAGTAAATTATATGAAGAAAATTATATTAAGTTCGTTTCTTCTTTTGGCCCTGGTGTTTTCGCCTATGCTTGCAAATAACCAGGCATACGCACAAACAGCGACTAGTCAGAGTCAAGTAGGATGCGTGGTACTAAATGTTCCACCAATACTCAAAATGAGCAGTAAGGGTGTTGAAGTTACAAAACTCCAGAATTTCTTAATTGCTTGGGGTTATCTAACTGGTACGCAGGCTACTGGTTTTTTTGGTTTTAAGACTAAAGCTGCCTTAATTCAGTTTCAATTAAACTATAGTCTTCAGCCTGATGGTATTGTTGGTAAGATTACTGCTGCTTTTGTTAAAAATTTGACTTGTAATTTAGCTAACCCTAACCCTAATCCTAATCCTAATCCTAATCCTAATCCTAATCCTAACCCAACCACTACTGGTTGTACCTCCACAACGACACCATCTGTAAAAGTTGTTTCTCCAAATGGAGGTGAAGTATATACACTAAATAATCAATTAAAAATTACTTGGGCTAGCTGTAATTTGTCTTCTGATTTAGTAGCCCAAGTCAGCATTTTGAGTGGTTCAAGTGTTGTCATGAATGGACAGACGACTAATGGTGTGGGTGAGTATGTATTTACACTAAACCCGAGCTTCTTTACCAACTATACTCTTGGAAATAATTTTAAAACTCAAGTTCGTGTATTAAGTCCAACTACTAGTTATTTTGATTATTCTGACAACAAGTTCTCTGTTACTAATCAAAACACAACTTCCATTACAAATATTAATTCTCAGGCGGCTTGTAATGTTTCTACTCAACCATATGTTGAAGTTTTAATGCCAAATGGTAGTGAGAATTATTCCATTGGACAAACACTAAATGCAAAATGGGTTGTATGTAATTTGCCAGCAGATTTACCAGCTTTTGTTAGTATCATGAGTGGTTCTCAGGTTGTCATGTTCTACAAAGTGACAAATGGAACAGGGGCACATACTTTTACTTTGGATGCTACTTCTTTTGCTAATTTTACTCTAGGTAATTATTTTAAAGTTCAGGTTGATATATATAATGGAAATAATGTTTATTCAGATTTGTCTGATAAAACTTTTTCTGTCCTTGGGCCTATTAGCAGTATTGGTAGTGGGTCAACTTCTTCTACCTGGAACAATACTTTGCTAACTAATAGTTGTAATACTTCTAATACAGTCACCCTTGTTGGACAACCTTGCATAAGAACAAACTCTAGTGCAATGATTGTTTGTAGTAGTACAACGAATCCTTATTTAGTTGTGGTGTCCCCAAACGGAGGTGAATCATATGATCTAAATAGTAAGATTAATGTGACTTGGGCTAGTTGTAATTTACCGGATTTTTCTAGTATGAGAATTTATCTTTTAAATCAGAAAGGATCAAGTATTATTGAGCATTTATTAGCTTCTACTAGTGATAACGACGGAACGGAGTCTGTTACTTTGTCTCCTCAGGCTGGTTTGGGCAGCTTTAATCTTGGTAATAATTTTATGATTGGAGTACGTTATTCAACAAATTCCTCTTCATCATCCTTGAATCTAACTAGTGATGTTTCTGATAATTTGTTCTCAATAAACTAACAATATTTACTAGTTTCTAAAAAACACCTATTAAAATAGGTGTTTTTTAGTATATTTAGATAATAATACATAAACTTGACTTCAAAAATCCATTAGTGTATACTCCACACACGTTTTATCCGTGTTTGGATAGAGCGTTTTGTTTTGACAAGCGAGGGTCATATATGAATTTATTCATATAATGTCCGAGCGATGGCAAAGACTAATACTTTGACAAGTACATAAAAAGAGAACCCCTCGGAGTTACGACCGAGGGAAGCAAGTCTCTAAAGTTTATTTCGTTTTTAATGATTACAGAGCTAGGGTTTAAACAGATTCAAGATAAAGCAACAACGCTGTTTTTTATTTTGTTTCGTTCTAATAACTTTTTAGTTAGAGTTTGATCCTAGCTCAGGATGAACGCTGGCGGCGTGGATAAGGCATGCAAGTCGAACGGATCAGTCCCATGAATTTCTAAAAAACTTCAAGTAGCAATACAAGAGGAATTGAAGATTGGATTGGGGTTTCTGATTAGTGGCGAACGAGGTAGTAATACATAGGAACATACCCCAAAGTCGTGAATAATTCATCGAAAGGTGGACTAATACACGATGGTCTCGCAAGAGTAAAGTTTTAACGCTTTGGGAGCGGCCTGTGCGATATCAGCTAGTTGGTAGTGTAATGGACTACCAAGGCTATGACGTCTAGGGGAGGTGAGAGCCTGACCCCCACCGATGGAACTGAGACACGGTCCATACACCTACGGGTGGCTGCAGCCGAGAATATTCCGCAATGGGCGAAAGCCTGACGGAGCGACGCCGCGTGATTGATGAAGTCCCTCTGGGACGTAAAGATCTTTTGTCAGGGAAGAAATTTTTGACGGTACCTGAAGAATAAGAGGCTCCTAATCTCGTGCCAGCAGGAGCGGTAATACGAGAGCCTCGAGCGTTATCCGGAATCATTGGGCGTAAAGGGTGCGTAGGTTGTTCTATTAGTCTTTTGTTAAATTCTAGGGCTCAACTCTAGAGAAGCAGAAGATACGGTAGAACTTGAAAGTGTGAGAGGTGTACGGAACTCATGGTGTAGGGGTGAAATCCGTTGATATCATGGGGAACACCAAAAGCGAAAGCAGCACACTGGCGCATATTTGACACTTAAGCACGAAAGCGTGGGTAGCGAATGGGATTAGATACCCCAGTAGTCCACGCCCTAAACGATGATCTCTCGCTTTTCGGAGTATCGACCCTCTGAGAGGCTTAGCTAACGCGTTAAGAGATGCGCCTGGGAAGTACGGCCGCAAGGCTAAAACTCAAAGGAATAGACGGGGACTTGCACAAGCAGTGGATTATGTGGTTTAATTCGATGGTAAACGAAGAACCTTACCAGGGTTAGAAATCAACGTGAAAGCCTACAGAAACGTAGGACCTCGCAAGACTAGTTGACAGGTGCTGCATGGCCGTCGTCAGTTCGTGGTTTGAATTGTCCCCTTAAGTGGGTTAACGAACGCAACCCTCGTTGTGTGTTACAAGTGTCACACGATACTGCCTCCGCCTTTGTTCATGAAAATATTTCGTGGATAGTGGCGGAGGAGGAAGGAGAGGATGACGCCAGGTCAGCATGGCCCTTGATACCCTGGGCTACACACATAATACAATCGCCATTACAACGCGCAGCGACAGGGCAACCTAGAGCAAATCGTTTAAAAGTGGCGCCAGTTCGGATTGGAGGCTGCAACTCGCCTCCATGAAGCCGGAATTGCTAGTAATCGCGGGTCAGCTAAACCGCGGTGAATACGTTCTCAAGTCTTGTACTCACCGCCCGTCAAGTCAAGGGAGCCGGGAGTACCCGAAGTCTCTACATAAGTAGGGCCTAAGGTAAGCTCGGTAACAGGGACTAAGTCGTAACAAGGCACGGCTAGCGGAAGCTGGTCGTGGATTAATTCAAATTGAAATTCATCTCACTACGGGATCGTAGATACTGAGATTGATTGAGTCGATATTATGTAGCTCAATTGACTACATAATGGACAGTTATTCGATGTCCTAAAACAGAATATGACACGCTGGTAAGACAGCGAGTTATATAGAACGAAACAGAATAAAGAACAGCTTACAAAAAGCCACTCGAAAGAGTGGCTTTTTGATTTTGTATTTTTTTAAATGCTATAATTATGAAGTGAATAAAATTATAAACAAACAGAGGAGAGTTGGAGTATTGCGCGGTGGTGGTGGTAAAAAACATGACAAGTCGCTTAGAGAAGGTAGTGATGTTTTGGTGTACATAATAGAAAATTTATATCCAAAATGGAAACCTGTCGATATATTTGTTGACCCTAATGGTGTATGGCATTTATCTGGCATGGAGACGTTACCAAGTGATTTAACTCATAAAGTAGATGTAGTTTGGAATACAGCTGGATCTGCATATCAACAGATTCTTGATAGTTTATCAATACCAACGATTGGGCAAGATGGATTTGCTAGTCTACTTTTAGATAATCCTGGCACCTTTTCTGATTTTGCTTTAAAGAATAACATTAGGACTCCGCGTAAAATAGTTTTTCCCGCTTATCAAGAAGACATAGACGGGGAGGCTATGGAATTTGCATCAAAGAAAGCTCGTGAAGTATGGCAGAAATTTTCTCCTCCTTGGATTGTGCGGGCCTATAATGAAGAAAAAAATGTGGCAGCTAAAGTTGCAAAAACTTTCCCTGATTTGATTTCAGCTATTAGCGAACTGCTTGCACACGGAGACAGTATACTGGTTGAAGAGTTAATTCCAGGTAAGGTTGCTACTACACACATAATACCTGATTTTCGTGGCGAAAAGGTATATCATTTTCCAATTAGTTCTACTTATAATTTATCTACAGATGAAAAGACCGCAATTGTTGAAGCAGCTAAGAAGCTACATTCACACATTAATAATCATTATCTAAAAGCTGATTTCGTGATTCATCCGAGGACTGGTGCCCATTTGCTTGAATTTAGTCTAAGCCCTGATCTAAGGGACAATTCAACCTTGGATGAAGCATCTGCTTCTATTGGGGTCAGAATGAGCCATATAATAAACCATATATTGGAAAGGAGGGCTTAATCCACATGTTGTTTACTTTTATTTTTAGTGCGTGGTATAATTTAAAAAGGTCGCCTTTACCAGACTTTAAACCATTACAAAGTTATGATCTTAGGAGGACACTAATCCTGCATTAGCAGGACCACAAAAAGACAGTTATGCTGTCTTTTTGTGTTTTTAGAACAAAAAAATGGAAACAAAAAAAATAGAAAAAAATAAAAAAGTAAGTTGTATATATTGTGGAGATTCTCCTACATGGCACGCGTATTCATATTTTGGTAACTTTATGGCCATGATGACCGAGCCGATGTTTAAGCGCACTTCTCGTCTGCTGCCCAACAGTTTAAGAATGCAAATTGAAAATGTATTAAAACTGTTGTTAATAATTCTTATTAAACTACGCATTGTTACTTTCTCAGACGATATTAATAAGGCTACAACTTTACGTTCCAAAATAATTTGGGAAGAAGCCAAATCTCGTGGAATTCCAATGAGACAATTAGTTGTATTTGGCCTACCTACTGACAACTACGAAGCCAGAATAGGTAAAAAAAGAATATTTTTTGATAGTTTACCTATACCTTCCAAAATGATTGATCTTAAAACAAACTGGGACGACAAATTTTTTCTGAAGCAACAATTAGAAAAAATAAATTTACCAATACCAAAATACGTTAATGTGCCAGTATTAAAATACAACGAGGATAAGATATTATCCCAACTTGGGAAACCAGTGATAGTTAAACCACGTTTTGGTTCAAGGGGTAGGCATACCACCACAAGTATTTTTACTTCAAATGAATTAAAACAATCAATTTCACTTGCTCGTAAGATATCACCAACTGTTGTTGTTGAAGAACAAATAGATGGTTATGTGTGTCGTGCTACTTGTATCGATGGCAAACTGGCTGGTTTTTATCGTGCTGATGCACCAACAATAGTGGGTGACGGTAAAAATACTATTAAACAATTGATTGAATTAAAAAATAAAAACAAGCAAGAGAGAATTTCAGAATTTAAAGTAAATAACGAGATACTTAATCATTTAAATCGTTTGGGTTACGGACTTGACTCTATTTTGCCGAATGAGCAAAAAATAAAGTTAACCCATCGCACTGGTAGACTGTTTGGCGGGGAGACGTGGGAAATGTTACCTGAATTACACCCAAGCTTTATTCCGATGCTCGAAAAAGCAGCTCTGCTTACCAAGCTACCTGTTGCTGGATTTGATGTAATAGTACCTAACCCAGAAGCCCCTGCTCTCAGTCAGAAATGGGCTTTTATTGAGTGCAATACTCTGCCTTTTATCGATTTGCATTATTTTGCTTTGGTAGGGAAACCAGTTAATAATATTGCTGGTATGGTTTGGGACCTGTGGAATAAAAAATAGTCTGTGCTATAATAGACAACGTCTTTGTATCTGCGGCAAGCGATCGCACTCACATAGGCACATATGTTGGAGGTTAGCCATCGCTTGCCACAAATGCAAAGAATTTAAAAAACACTTCGAAACATGAAGTGTTTTTTATTTGGTTCTAGAACTTAAATCTTAAAAATAATTTCTCACTCTAGAAAAATTTGTCTGTATTCTTTTATTTTTAAAAAAACTATTTTTAAATTTATTTTTTTCTCAAATATTTTTTTAAAAAACTTTTCAAAAATATTTTTTAGTTATCCACAGTTTTTTTGAAAAAAATATTGTTTAAAATTTTTGTTTGCGAGATAATTAATTTAGTTCTTCGCAATAAATTATAAAAATGTTTTTATAAAATATTTTTGGTCGCTATTGCGAATTAATTAAAAATAATTTTCACGAGTTCGAACTCATAGAACGAGTGACAAAAAAATATGGCAGCAAAAAAGAAAGCAGCAGCTAAGAAGCCTGTAAAGAAGGCAGCAGCTAAGAAAACAGCAAAGAAGCGAGCATAGTTTTCGCTTGTTTCTCACTTACAAAGAGTCCCGCACCATGCGGGATTTTTTGTTTTCAGAAAGGAGTTTTTTATGTTAATATATAAATTATGTCACTCTTAAATAGTATTTTTGGCAGCGCGAGCAGTCAATTCTTAAATAAACACAAGCCTTTATTGGATAAAATCAATAAACATGAAGTAGATATGGAGAAGCTGTCTTTGGCAGATTTCCCTCTAAAAACACAAGAATATAAAGACAGATTAAGTAAGGGTGAGACCCTTGAAGAAATACTACCAGAGGCCTTTGCTTTAGTGCGTGAGGCAAGTAAAAGAACGTTGGGTATTCGTCTCTATGATGTGCAAATGTTAGGTGGTATTGCACTGCATAATGGCAATATTTCCGAAATGAAAACAGGTGAGGGTAAAACAAATGTCGCAACATTACCGCTTTATTTAAATGCTTTAACTGGCAAAGGTGTTCATTTGGTTACGGTGAATGATTATTTAGCTCGCCGTGATGCTGTACTCATGGGCCAGGTTTATAATTTACTTGGATTGTCTGTAGGTGTAATAAATTCACAGAACGTTTCTTATCTATATGACCCAACTCATCAAGAAGAAGACAAAGAGCGCGACGTTGTAGGTGAGTACAAGATTGTTTATGACTTTCTAAAGCAATGTTCTAGAAAAGAATCTTATGCGGCAGATATAACTTATGGTACTAACCACGAATTTGGTTTCGATTATTTGCGAGATAATTTAGCTAGTAGTATTGAGAACATTGTACAGCGTGAGCATAATTATGCGATAGTCGACGAGGTGGACTCAATCTTGATCGATGAAGCTAGGACCCCTCTGATAATTTCTTCACCAGCTGCTGAGTCAGAGGATTTTTATATAAAATTTTCTGCAATTGCTAAACAATTAAAAAAGGATGAAGACTATACTGTAGATGAGAAAATGCGGGCCGTATCTTTAACAGACGCTGGGATCAGTAAAGCTGAGAATTTGTTGGGAGTTGATAATATTTATACAGAAAAAGGTATCAAGTATGTGCATCACTTAGAAACTGCAGTTAAAGCAGAGGCTATATATGAACGAGATAGAGACTATGTGGTGAAAGAAGGAGAAGTTGTTATAGTTGACCCTTTTACTGGACGTATGCAGCCAGGACGAAGATGGAGCGAAGGTATACATCAAGCTATCGAAGCAAAAGAAGGTGTCAAAATAGAAAGGGAAACAAGATCTTCTGGATCTATCACTTATCAGAACTATTTCCGTTTTTATGCAAAACTTGCCGGCATGACTGGTACGGCTGACACATCAGCTGAAGAGTTCATGAAAGTATACGGACTTGATGTTATTGTAGTGCCTACCAACAGGCCAGTAGCAAGAAAAGATTTTAATGATTTAATTTTTCAAACGGAAAAAGGTAAATTCCAGGCTATAGCTAAAAAGATAAAAGAAATAAATCAGAAAGGTCAGCCCGTACTTATTGGTACTATCTCTATTGAGAAAAACGAGCTACTTTCAGCTTACCTTAGACAAGAAGGGGTTCAGCATACAATATTGAACGCTAAAAATCACGAAAAAGAAGGTGAAATTATTGCCCAGGCTGGTCGTCGCGGGGCAGTGACGATTGCCACTAACATGGCTGGTAGAGGTATCGATATCAAACTAGGAGGTAACCCACAAGAACCTGAAGAATATGAATTTGTAAAAAGCGTTGGTGGATTGTTTGTGCTTGGTACTGAGCGGCACGAAGCTCGTCGTATTGATAACCAGCTGCGTGGAAGATCTGGTCGTCAGGGTGATCCGGGTGAGACACAATTTTTTGTGTCCCTTGAAGACGATTTGATGCGGGTATTCGGCTCAGAAAGGATTAAGGGAATGATGGGTAGGTTCGGTATTCCAGAAGATCAACCAATAGAAAACAGATTCATTAGTTCTACCCTAGAGGGTGCTCAAAAGAAAATTGAAGGCTTCCACTTTGATTCCAGAAAGCATACATTAGAATACGATGATGTATTAAACCATCAGCGTAATATTGTGTACGCACGTCGTCGAGCTATGCTTTATTCCAAAGGAGAAGAAGTAGAAAAATTGTTAAATTCTATCGTTCTCGGTGATGAAGAATCAGAGAAGAGTGTTAATGAAAAAAGGTCAAAATTAGGCGATGATAATTTCTTTGAAACCGTGAGGCGTATTGCACTATATACTAACGACATTTTATGGATGGAACATTTGGAAGCTATGGAATATCTGCGTTCATCGGTTAATTTGCGGGCCTATGGACAGCGTGAGCCGCTGGTAGAATACAAAAAAGAAGGGCTTAAGATGTTTAAAGAAATGGAAGAAGCATATAAGGCACAAGTCCTGTCTATGATAGAGGGTATAAATACTGATACTATTAAAGTTGTTGCTGAAGAACCAAAGGTTGTTCAAACCCTAATAACCAACCAAGAAGAAACACAAGAATTCAAACCAGCTTCGAATGAAAAGAGTAATATTGGACGCAACGATCCATGCTACTGCGGTAGTGGTAAAAAGTATAAAAAGTGCCACGGGGTTTAAAAATAAATGAAATTAGGTAAATATAAACATTTCAAAGGGGATATAATGAAGGTTATTGGTGTTGCGAAACACAGTGAGACTTTGGAAGAATTTGTTGTATATAAACATGTTACAGGTGAGCGAGCTATGGAAAAACATTTTTGGGTGAGACCACTTACCATGTTTCTAGAAGAAGTGGAATTAAATGGCGAAAAAATTAAAAGGTTTGAATATGTGGAATCTTAGTGATGAAAGAAATAGAAAGAAAAGTGTACAAGTATCTAAAAGACAGGAATTGGCATAACCCCATTCCTGCAGACTTAGCAAAATCAATAATGATTGAAGGGGCTGAACTCTTAGAACATTTTCAATGGGAGAATTTGACCATAGATGAGTTAAAGAAAAATAAAGAAAAGCTTGAGGAAATAAAAGGAGAAATTGCTGATGTATTGATTTATACAATTCAGCTATCAGTATTGCTTGGTTTTGATACTGAGAAAGTTATAAAAAATAAACTTATTAAAACTTCCAAGAAATATCCAGTTGATGTGTTCTCGTCTAAGAAGGGTTATTTTGATACGCAAAAAAAGTATCTTGAAATTAAGAAAAATTATCGTTCAAAGAAAAATAAATGAATAGACGTATTTGGTTCATGTTTTTAACTATATTTATAGACATGCTAGGAGTTGGCGTTTTGATTCCTGTTATTCCGCAATTGTTGGGCGAGCCTTCTTCTGCTTATTTTTTATTAGACCCATCTCAGACTAAGTTGGGTTTTATATTGTTAGGTTTTTTGGTAGCTAGTTATCCTTTAGCAACTTTTTTTGCTTCCCCGGTGCTTGGTGCGATGTCTGACAAATACGGTAGAAAGCCAGTACTTTTAGCCTCAATTCTAGGAACTTCTATTTCTTATTTTGTATTTGCTTATGCAATAATAACCAAAGATATTCCTCTACTTTTTATTTCAAGAATTATAGATGGATTAACAGGAGGTAACATTTCTGTGGCTCAGGCGGTAATAGCAGATAGTACTAATAATGAAAACAGAACAAAGGCTTTCGGTATTATCGGGGCTGCTTTTGGCCTTGGTTTTATTTTTGGACCTTTTTTAGGAGGAGTGCTTTCCAGTCCTTCTGTATTGCCGTTTTTTAATGCAGCCACTCCATTTATTTTTTCAGGAATTTTAGCACTCGTAAATGTTATTTCCATTAGGTTTTTCTTCACAGAAAGTATCAAAGATAAAGATCATGTGAGAAAAATAAGTTTTTTAGCTTCGCTAAAAAATATTTCAAATGCAAAAAAGTTCGAAAGTGTTAGAATGCTTTTTCTGGTTTCATTTTTGTTTAATTCGGGTTTTGCATTCTTCACTTCTTTTTTTAATGTATATTTAACAAATAAATTTGATTTTTCTCCTGCCCAGATTGGTAATTTCTTTGCTTATGTAGGTATTTGGATCATTATTACTCAAGTATTAATAGTTCGGAGAATTAGTAAAAAATACAAAGAAATAGATATATTAGGACCCGCTTTTCTGGTAAGTGCTTTTGGTGTAATTCTGTACTTGGCTCCTCAGGTTGCTTGGGTTCTTCTTTTAGTTGTACCCATTGCTTCTATACCTAATGGTATTATTATGGCAAATTTTAATGCATTGCTTACTAAAAGAACAGACGAGAAGGTTAGAGGTGAGGTTTTGGGTATAAATAATTCTGTAAGTTCCCTTGGTCAATCTTTACCACCACTGTTAGCTGGTGCGATAGCTGCATTCACAGCAGCCCATGTTCCAATAATAATTGCTTCTACGGTTGTTGGTGCAGCCGGATGGGTGTTTATTTCCAGTGTTCAAAAAAAGGATAGACAAGTGATATAATCACAGTATGGCTAATTTATTCAAAAAAATCTGGTGGAAAATAAAACTTTTTTCTGCGCGTATTTATTATGGTAATCCTTCTAAAAAACTAAAAATCATCGGGGTAACAGGTACAAACGGCAAGACAACTACAACTACATTGTTATACAAGACGGCAAGTTTGCTTGGCCACAAATCTGGTCTTATTGGTACTGTTGAGATTTTAATAAATGGTCAGAAATTTGAACCAAAAGGTAAGGTCCCTGCTACGACACCAGACTCAGTTACTTTGACAAAAGTTTTTGCCGAGATGGTTAAGGCAGGATGTGAATATGTATTTATGGAAGTTTCTTCTCATGCAGTAGATCAGAACCGCATCGCTGGAATCAAATTTGCCGGCGGAATTTTCACCAACCTGACTCATGATCATCTCGACTATCACAAAACTTTCAAAAATTATTTCGAAGCCAAGAAAAAGTTTTTTGATGGGTTGCCAGCTTCTGCTTGGGCGCTTACTAATGCTGATGATGAGTATGGTAAAAGGATGACCGAAGATACAAAAGCTCAAGTTTTTTATTATGGTTTTGACTATAAAAAAGACACCAATTCAATTGACCCAACTAAACAAGACTTTCTAGGTATTATTGAAAGCCTTACCTCAACTGGTACAAAAATAAAAGTAAATAATTATCACGAAATAGATACTCACTTAATTGGCGGGTTTAATGCCTATAATTTATCGGCTGTCTTTGGTGCTACTGCACTTTTAGGTTTTGATACGGGAAAGGTGATTCATATACTAGAGAACATTGAACCTCCACGTGGACGTTTTGAACGGGTGATAGGTAGCAGCGGAGTGATTGGTTTAGTTGATTATGCTCATTCGCCAGATGCAGTACACAATGTATTAACCACTATTAATCAAATCAAAGGTAAAAACAAAGTTATATCTGTTTTTGGATGTGGTGGAGACAGAGATTCTTCTAAACGTGCGGCTATGGGGGAAATAGGTGCCCAGCTTTCTGATATAGCCATATTTACTTCAGATAATCCTCGTAGTGAAAATCCAAATGAAATAATTGAAGCAATGAAAAACAACTTAACACCTGAGATAGCAGGTAAGGTTTTGATTTTCCCAGACCGAGGTGAGGCAATTAGGGTAGCAGCCGGTTATGCAGAAGCAGGGGATATAATCGCTGTTTTAGGTAAAGGCCATGAAGATTATCAAGAAGTAAATGGAACAAAGAATCATTTTAGTGACATTGAGGAATTACAGAAAATACTTTAATGAACTACAAAGATTTTTTCAAAGGTAAGAAGATTACGATTATGGGGCTTGGCCTTCTAGGGCGTGGTATTGGATATACTAAATTTCTAGCCGAATGTGGTGCTGATTTAACTGTGACGGACTTGAAGGACGCGGTCAAGCTCGCTGCTGCGCTTCGCGAATTAAAAAAATACAACCTGTCTGCCGGCAAGGCAGGAAATATAAAATATGTCTTAGGCGAGCATCGGTTAGAAGATTTCCAGAATTGCGATATGGTGATTAAGGCTGCCGGTGTGCCGCTTGATTCTGTTTATATTGCTGAAGCAAAAAAAAATGGCATTCCAGTAGAAATGGATGTTTCGCTTTTTGCTAAATGTGCACCATTTGTGACAATTGTTGGTATCACTGGGACCAGAGGCAAGTCTATGACTACAGCTATTATTTATGATCTACTGAAAAAAGGCCTACCGAAACGCAATATATATCTAGGTGGCAATGTGCGCGGACATGCAACCTTACCACTACTTAAAAAAGTAAATCCGCCAGCTGGCGGAGGAGACATTCTGGTTGCAGAACTTGATTCATGGCAATTGCAGGGGTTCGGTGATTCTAAAATATCACCCAATGTTTCTGTATTTACCACTTTTATGCCGGACCACATGAATTACTATAAAGGTAGTATGGAACAATATTTTGACGATAAAGCAAATATTTTTAAATATCAAAAGGAATCCGACACCCTCGTAATAGGCGAGACAATGCAGAAAATAATTAGGAAAAAAGATGTCAAAGGTAAGTTGGTTGTTGCTAAACACAATAGTGTAACAGATTGGAATTTTTCTGTACCGGGAGAGCATAATCTTGTGAATCTAGCCATGGCTGTAGAGGTAGCAAAAGTGTTCGGTGTCAACGAGACTAAAATTAAAAAGATTGTAAAAGACTTTAAGGGGGTAGAAGGTCGCCTGCAATTACTTAGAACATATAAAGGGATAAAAATATATAATGACAATAATGCAACAACTCCAGAAGCAACAATTGCTGGAATCAAAGCATTGTCGGGGGTTGGACCCCTGAAATTCTCGGGGTCCAACCCCGGTGATCTTATACTCATATGTGGAGGTAATGACAAGAATACTTCAATATACGAACTGGTTAAAATCGCTAAAAAGAATTGTAAATCTGTTGTTACTATCCCAGGCACCGGTACAACTAAATTTGTAGAACTTTTCGGTAAAGGAGTTGTCGAAACCCCAGAATTAAAATCTGCCGTCAAAGCCGCGCTCGCCTCGGTCTCGCGCGGCGATACCATACTTTTCTCCCCAGCTTTTTCTTCCTTTGCTCAATTCAATAATGAATATGAGAGGAACGATTTGTTTGTAAAGATAATTAAAGATTTAAAATAATGCAAACTAAAGTCTATCCTACAATAAAAGATATACCAGGTGGGGTAATTTTACCTAAACAGGTGCATGGTGAGCGTATCGTTGAACTAATAAACGGAAGTGAAGATTTGTCAGAGTGCGATGGAATTTTTACAAAAAACAAAGATTTGATTATCGGTATACGGACCGCAGATTGCGCACCGATTTGTTTTAGTGACGGAGAGAAAATAGGTATAGTGCACGCAGGTTGGCCTGGGTTGTGTTTATCAATTATTGAGAACATTCTAAAGAATTTTAATCCAGAATCTGTGGAAGTATTCGTGGGGCCATTTATGCATTCTTTTGAAATTAAAAGAGACTTTTGTTACGAAAAAATTGTGGCTAAATTCGGTGAGCAGTTTTTCAGCTTTGAAGAAGATCGAATTGTATTTCACTTCAAGGATGCAGTTGCTTCTTTATTGCCAGAATCTGTTAAATTCGATTTACGTAATACTTTTGTTGATACTAGTCTGCCTAGTCACAGGAGGGATAAGACGGAGGGCAGATTAGTAACGGTGGTCAAATTCTAGTATAATTAGCCCATATTTATATATGGATTCAATAACTTTTTATTTATTTGGAGATAGTATTGTCAGAGGATCATTTGATTTAGAAATGGGTGGTTTTGCCAATAGATTGCATATACTGGCTAATAATATATGTGCTCAGAATGATTTTAAATCGAATCTTGTGAGGGTATTTAATCAAGGTATAGGGGGGAATACTTCAGCGGATATATTACAAAGATTTGTTTTTGAAACAAATCAAAGGCTTGTTGAAGGTGGAAAATCATATTTTATATTTATGATTGGAACAAATGATCTAGCATGGTTAAACAAAGATAATAAATTTGCTACTTCGATTGAGCAATATGCATCTAATTTAAAAGATTTAATAGTTGCCACTAAAAAATTCTCTAATGAAATTATCTTCCTAACATGTCCACCAGTTGTAGAAGACATTGCTAAAAACGTTAGTCATAAAGGCAAAAGTAGAACCAACGAACAGGTTTTAAAATATAATGATTGTTTGATAGAAATTTGTAAGCAGTATAATATACCGGTTGTTGATATTTATACTACTTTTATAACACAAAATAATATTAATGAACTTTTTGTAAGTGACGGTTTACATCCCAATTCGAAAGGGCATGAGCTTATTTTTGAAGAATTAAAAGGATTCCTCGTGAAGGAGGGTATATTGAACACTTAAAAAGTAATCTATTGCTTAGTTGGCATAGTCATGCAATGACTTTCACCAAAATCTACTAAAAGGTATAATTAACCCATGAACTTGGATTTTTCAAATATAAAGAAAGTTTTTTTTATAGGTATTGGAGGAATAGGTATATCATATCTGGCTAAACTAGCTCATGCCCGAGGAATGGAGGTGTCTGGAGTAAACGACGACCCAAGCCCTAAAACACTTGATCCATTGAGAGAACTTGGGGCTTCTATAATAATGAAAGATGAGTATCATGAATTGCCTGAGGCAGATTTATATGTATATAGTGACGCATGGCCTTATCGCGGCCCCGAGATTATTGCCGATGCTCAAAAAAGCGGTAAACCTGTAATGAGTTTTTTTGAGGCAACCGGTGCATTTTCTAGGAATTACGATGTAATAGCTGTAGCTGGGACTCATGGTAAAACTACTACCACTGCCATGTTAGCTGAGATTATGATCGAGGCAGGACTTGACCCGACTGTATGTGTTGGTTCTTTTGTTAAAAATTTAGGTAGTAATTTTAGAGAGGGTAAGAGTAAGTGGTTTTTGGTGGAGGCAGATGAATTCCACAGGCATTTCTTGAACTTCGACCCAGTGGTTACGGTTATTACCAATATAGAGGCAGACCATTTTGAGACGTATTCAAATTTGAGCGAAATAGAAGATGCTTTTCGAGAGCTAGTACAGAATACAAAAAGTACCGTAGTCGCTAATTTTTCAAGCGATAATTTAGCTGTAGTTTGTGAAGGGTTTAACGGAGAAATAAAGAATTACATGGATTATCTGGGTGAGGTGCCTAAATTACAGGTTCCGGGTGAGCACAACAGAATGGATGCGGCAGCAGCTATAGCTGCTGGTATCTCTATTGGAATATCAATAGATTCTATTCGTGGGTCTTTGTCCAAATTCTCTGGTACTTGGCGTAGGCTTGAGAAAAAAGGAGAGACTGAGTCAGGGTTCCTGGTCTACGATGACTATGCTCATCATCCTACAGAGGTTAAAGCTAGCCTGTCTGGCCTTAGAGAGTTATATCCAAAAGGTGAAAATAAATTAGTAGTACTTTTCCAGCCTCACATGTATAGTCGTACCAAGGCACTTTTTAGTGAATTTATCGATGCTTTCGATTTAGCTGATGAGGTTATGATTTTGCCAATATACTTTGCTCGAGAAGCACCTGATCCTGATGTTTCAAGTGAAAAATTAGTAAAAGCTATACTTGATCATGGCACTAAAGTGTCTTTTGTTCCTGATTTTGGCATGGCCAAGGACCAAATAACCTCCATGAACCTGACAAAAGGAGATGTGCTGGTGACCATGGGCGCCGGGGATGCGTACAAGGTAGGGGATGAGCTTTTAGGGGCTTTATAATTAGACAATTTTTTCTATACTTTAGCAATAGGAGCATCCAAAAATAGCCTTATTTTACAAGGTATTTTAAATTTGACATATGTCAAAAATGTGGCATAACTATTGACTTTTAAGTTCAAGTATGATACTATACAAGCATAACCCAAGGTTATAAGCGATAGCTTATATACAAGGGTTTTTTCGTTTTAGACCAGATTTATTGTTTGGTCAGTAGCGAACAAAAGTCCTGTTACTGAGTTTGGTGAAGCATAATCACCGATTATGGAAAATAAAAAATTAATACGATTTGTGGAGTCTTTTATTGTTTTACCACTGGTTTCAGTTACATTACCTTTCGGTGGTGTACCGGTCAACAAGATCGATACGACCTTTGGTCCACAGATTGCATTATTTCAAAAAACGAATACTGAAGTATCTGCATTACTTGCTCTTAACCAAGCAGAAGATGAAGATACTAATATCCGACAGATGCGTGCTTCAGCCATTAATGCTTATTTTGAGGCCCGCAAAATGCCGCTCGCTGGTTATGGTGACAAGTTTATGGAAGTTGCAGAGTCAAACGATATTGATTGGCGCCTTTTGCCGGCTATCTCGGTTATTGAGACAACTGGCGGTAAGGCCCTTTGCAAGAAGCTACCGAGCGATAAAAGATGGAATCCATTCGGCTGGGGCTCATGCAAGATAGGTTTTTCTAGCTTTAATATAGCTATTGAGACCGTTGGGCGTAACCTTGGTGGAAACAATCCAAAAACTGCACATCACTATGAAGACAAGACCAACAAGGAAATCCTCGAAAAGTACAACCCGCCATCTATAGTGCCTGATTATGCTAAGAAAGTTATGAAAGTAATGGAAACTATTGGTCCCGCTGATCTAGGTGAAAAATCAACTGAAATTTAAATAAACTACTAACAAAAAAAACCTCCTTATCGGAGGTTTTTTTTGTTTAGATATTACTTCTGGTCTAAGCAAACCAATGTCATTTTGTGATCTTTTGGTTCAAATAGAGTTATCTGGAAGTTGTAAGTTTTGCCAAGCTCCAATGCTTCACGCAATTTAGATTCATTACCAAATGTTGAGTTGTGTACTAATCCAGCCACACCTTCTTTGATTGATACCAAAGCGCCGTGTTTATTGTATTTAATAACTACTCCCTTGATGATATCTCCCTTTTTAAGCTTGCCTTCGAATTCTTTCCAAGGATTTTCTTTAAGTGCCTTGATTGAAAGAGATACTTTACCTTCTTTGATTTCTATTACTTTAGCCTTGATTTTGTCGCCAACCTTAAACATAGATCTTGGGTCTTCAACTAGACCCCAATCAAGTTCAGATATGTGCACCAGGCCTTCTAGATTGTCCTCAAGCTTTAGAAATACTCCAAAGTCGACAATACCAGCAATTTCACACTCTAGTTCATCACCAACCTCATATTTGCTAAGGATTTCTTTCTTTTCCTCAGGATTATTATCCTTTTCAGAAAAGATGAGCTTACCTTCTTTAGGCATGATTGAGATAACCATAACTGAGATCTTTTCACCAATCAATTTCTTTAATTCCTTCAAGATTTTGTCCTTGTCAGAGTCTAGAACTCGAGGGTAGTGTTCAGCCTTAAGCTGTGAAGCAGGTAAGAAACCTTGAATACCTTGCCATTCTAATATAAGTCCTCCCTTATTAGCTTCTTTTACTTCAAGTTCAAGTGTTGCCTTATTCTTGATAGCTTTTTCAGCTTCACTCCAAGCTAGGGCTTGTTTAGCTTCTTTAAGAGATAGTTCTATATAACCATCTTCGTTTTCTGAATCAACAACTTTAGCCTTAATATTATCACCTAGATTTATTTTCTTGATGATGTCTTTAGCGCTTATGAATTCGCGACCATAGATAATACCAGTACCAAAAGGTGAGAGGTCTATATATACAGAAGACTTCTGCACCATTATTACAGGACCTTCTACTAATGCACCGACTTCTGGTCGGCTTAAGCTTCGGTCAGTAACTGACTTTAAAACCACGTTTTCTTCAACAACTGTCTGTTCTTTTTGCATAAAAATTAAAATCCGCCTGTTTGGCGGAAAAAGGCTTAGGTTTTTCTTTAGGTTTTTAAGCCTAGAAGAAGGTTACCCTAAATCCGTCTAATAATGCTATGAGATTAACAAAAAATATGCTATTATGCAAGGAATGATTATCACATATTTTGGCAAACAATTCTTTAAAATCCAACAAGGCGAAATGGTCTTGGCTTTAAATCCTGTTAGCAAGGAATCAGAAACTGGCATTAATTCTCGTTTCGGTGCTGACATCGCTTTGGTTACCACTAATCATCCAGATTACAATGGTACTGAGCAGTTAGTATACGGCGAAAGGGAACCTTTTGTTGTTCGTGGTCCTGGAGACTATGAAGTTCGTGATATTTTTATTAAAGGTGTTTTATCAGAAGGACCAGAGAAACCAAAAAAACACGTAAACAGTATTTATTCTTTTACCGTAGACGGCATCGATATTTGTTTCCTTGGAGCTTTGTCTAATGGAAACATAAACAAGGAAGCTGGTGAATCACTAGGTGAGCCAGATATACTATTTGTTCCGGTTGGTGGTGATACTGTGCTTGATGCTAAGGCAGCTGCCAAGATAGCCGCTTCCTTAGAACCAAAAATAATAATTCCAATGGACTATGACGCAAATTCACTTAAGGCATTCCTGAAAGAATTCGGTGAAGAAAAACCAGAAACAGTAGATAAATTGACACTTAAACGTAAAGATTTAGAAGGTAAAAATGGAGAAGTGTTTGTATTACAAACTTCATAATTAACATATGAGTATAAAAAAAGTTGTGTACAAGTTAAGAGAATTACCCGAGAAAGATAAACGCAATATTTTATCTTTGTCTGTTTTGTTTACTGGGTTAGTTTTATTTGGTTTATGGTCTATGACCATCCATCGTAATTTAACTGCCTTAGAAACAAAAGCTAAGATGGAGCGTGATTTAGAACCACTGAAAAACTTTTCTGGTAGTCTAACCGCAGGATACAACCTTTTACCAAACACCAAAACAGATAAATAAAACATGGCTAAAAAAATAGAAGTTCCAAACGAAGAAACCAAAGATGGTATCCGACCGGTAGACATAATTACAGAGATGAAAGAATCCTACTTGGCATATGCCATGTCGGTTATTACATCTCGTGCATTACCAGACGTACGTGATGGTCTAAAACCAGTACATAGACGCATACTGTATTCTATGCATGAAATGGGTTTAACTTACGCATCACGATTTCGAAAATCAGCTACAGTAGTTGGTGATGTGTTGGGTAAATACCACCCACATGGCGATACTGCGGTATATGACTCAATGGTAGGTATGGCTCAGGACTTTTCCTACAGATACCCATTTATTATGGGGCAGGGTAACTTTGGTTCAATCGATGGAGACAACGCAGCTGCAATGCGTTATACCGAGGCTAAGATGGCTAAGATTTCTTCTGAGATGTTACGTGATTTAGAAAAAGAAACTGTTGATTTCCGTCCAAACTACGACCAAACTCGCAAGGAACCATCTGTGTTGCCGGCTTCAGTACCTTCACTTTTACTTAACGGTACGCTTGGTATTGCTGTTGGTATGGCAACTAATATTCCATCACACAATTTAGGAGAAGTTATCGATGCTACTAACCATTTAATAGAAAATGGAGATGCAACAACTGAAGACTTAATGCAGTTTATAAAAGGTCCCGATTTCCCAACTGGTGGCGTGGCTTTTGGCTATAAAGACATGCTACATGCTTATTCTTCTGGACGTGGTGGCGTGGTGTGTCGTGGTGAAGCAGAAATAGTTGAAACTAAGGCAGGCATGTCTCAGATAATTATCACTTCAATACCATATCGAGTTAATAAACAGAACCTGGTTATGGCCATTGCTGAATTAGTACAGGAAAAGAAATTAGAAGGCATAAAAGGTCTACGGGATGAATCTACTAAAGATATCCGCGTGGTTATAGATTTAAAATCCGGTAGTCATCCACAGAAAGTTCTCAACTATATATATAAAAATACTCAGTTAGAATCAAACTTCAATTTCAATATCGTGGCTTTGGTTAAAGGTGTGCCTCAGACTCTATCACTCAAAGGTATTTTGCAAGAATTTATTTTACACCGACAAGAAGTTGTAAAACGACGGAGTGAATACGATTTGCGCAAGGCCGAAGAACGTGAGCATATATTGCTCGGCCTTAAGAAGGCGCTTGATTTTATCGATAAGGTTATTAAAACAATTCGTGCATCCAAGGATGGCGCTACCGCTAAGATTGCTTTAATGAAAGAGTTTAAATTTTCTGAATTACAGGCAACTGCAATTCTAGAAATGAAACTCCAGAAACTCGCTGGACTTGAACGCAAACTGATAGAAGAAGAACTAAAAGAGAAACAAGCATTCATTAAAGTTATGAAAGAACTTTTGGCTAGCCCAAAGAAAATGCTCAAGGTTATTTCTGATGAGTTAAATGAAATAAAAGAGAAATACAGTGATGAACGCCGAACTAAAATAATCAAAGGTGGCATGAAAGAAATCAGCGATGAAGACCTGATTCCAGACAAGGAGACAGTACTTGTGTTTACCGCTGGTGGCTACATCAAGAGAACTGACCCGACCGAGTATCGATCACAGAAACGTGGTGGGGTTGGGGTAGTAGACCTTGAAACCAAAGAAGAAGACTTTGTTACTAAATTAGTCTCAAGCTCAACGCATAGTGATGTTCTATTCTTTACGAACTTGGGTAAGGCTTACAGTATAAAGATGTACGATATTCCTGAGGGCCGCAGAGCTACCAAAGGTAAATCTATTATGAACTTCCTGTCTTTGGCTAATGACGAGCAGGTAACTTCAATATTGCCACTACCAAAAGAACTCAAGAAGAACCCTATTTCGCTAATGCTTGTAACCAGAGATGGTACTGCCAAGAAAATGTCTGGTGAATCTTTTAAAGATGTTAGACGCAGTGGTCTAATAGCCATTAAACTTGATAAAGGAGACGAACTCATATCTGCATTAATCACTGAGAAAGGGGATGAAGTCATGATGGCAACAGCCAAAGGTCAGTCTATTAGATTTAAAGAAACTGATATTCGAGAAATGGGACGCACCGCTGGTGGGGTACGGGCTATTAAACTTGGCAAAAGTGATTTGGTAATTAGCGTAGATGTAATTAAGAAAGAGCAAAAGAATGGATCATTCTTAACTATGAGTCAAAATGGTCTAGGTAAGAAAACTGCACTCAAGGAATACAAGGTTCAGAAACGCGGTGGATCTGGTATTAAAACCGCTAAAATTACTCCTAAAACCGGTGATTTGATTGTTGCTAGAGTATTAACCGAAGAAGAGGAAGAACTAATCGCAATGTCTAAGAAAGGCCAGGTTATTCGTACAGCACTTTCAGCTATTCCATCGCTTGGTCGTCAGACCCAGGGTGTGTCTATTATGAAGCTTCGCACTGGTGACGGTATTGCGTCTATAACTTGTTTGTAATTTTCAACACTAATTCAATTGCTTGTAATGCTATTATAGTTTTTTCGTATTATAATAGAATGTAATGTTTGCTGATCCTGAAAAAAATTTAAGATCTTTCTCTTTGGGTAGTAGCATGGTTGTTGCTGATTTAGGTGCGGGTAGTGGATTCTATACTATTGCCGCAGCACGGCATGTGCCGAATGGAAAGGTGTATGCAGTTGAAATAATAAAAGATTTTTTACCTACCATACGTAATAAAGCGGCTCACGCTGGGCTTACTAATATTGAAGTAATTTGGGGAGACGTGGAACGTCCTTCTGGTACTGGGATTGGCGAGGCTGTGTGTGATCGAGTTATTGCATCTAATATTCTGTCTCAAGTAGAGGATAAAGATTCTTTTGTAAAAGAGATATCTCGTATATTGAAAAATAATGGAGAGGTTCTGTATATTGATTGGTCTCCTGGACTTGCTTTGGCTACAGGGCACAACGATCGCACTGTGACGAAAAACAAAGCCTTAGAAATGTTCAAGCAGCACGGGCTTGAGTATGTGTCAGACGTTGCTGCTGGATCGAGTCATTATGGTATGATATTAAAGAAAGTTAAATGAATTCAAATTTCAAACTTATTTTTATCGTGATTTTTATTGGGGCAGCAGTTTTCGGACTGTTGGTTTTTTCAGGCACTATTGAAATAGGTAGTGGGTCTAAGACAGCTTCAGTTACTGGTACTGTGTCTATGTGGGGTACTGTACCTACTCAAACGATGAAGGCTATGATTGATGATTTTAATACAGCTAATCGTACCTTTACCGTTAATTATATTCAAAAAGATGCATCAACTTTTGACCAAGATTTACTTTTAGCTCAAGCAGAGGGCAGGGGCCCTGATATGTTTTTAATAACTGACGATTTAGCATTTAGCTATGCCAAGCGTATATATAAAATACCATATACCACATATCCAGTAGCAAACTACAAATCTACTTTCGCCCAAGCCGGGGAAGTGTTTTTGAGTGGTGAGGGGATACTAGCTTTACCTCTTTCTGTTGATCCATTGTTGATGTATTACAATAGAAGTATTTTAACTACAAATAATATAATCTTTCCTCCGGCTACATGGGAAGATTTAAGTGCTGTTACTCCAAAACTATTATCCAAAGACGCAACTAGCCAAGTAACCAATAGTTCTGTAGCACTAGGCCAATATTCAAATATTCTACACGCCAAAGACATTTTGGCTGCTTTGTTCATGCAGACAGGTAATCCAATTGTTGGAATTTCCCAGGGCATATATAGTTCCTTTTTAGATAAAAACAAAGACCAGTATAAATTAGATGGGGTATTGGACTTCTATACAAGCTTCTCTGACCCAGTAAAAACTTTATACTCATGGAACAAATCACTACCAATGGATAGGGATTTCTTTAGTGCCGAGAAATCAGCTTTTTATTTTGGTTATGCTAGTGAACTTAATAATTTAATTAATAAAAACCCAAATCAAAATTTAGGTATGGCTCCGCTTCCACAGTTTAAAAATTCTAAATTTAAATCCACTAAAGCAAGGGTTACTGGTGTGGCTATTGCCGCTGCGACTAAAAAATTAGGCACTGCCTATACGGCTGCATCGCTTATGGCTACCACAAATTTTGCTAAATCATTTGCAAGTGCTGTGAACGTAGCACCAGCCAGACTCGACCTATTGGCTGATCTGCCGGGAGACGCTTACTCACCGATTTTCTATACTAGTTCTTTGTATGCTAAAAGCTGGCTTGATCCTTCACCAAAGGATACTGACAATATATTTAGATCTATGGTAGATAGCTTTAATAACGGATACGAGTCTTCAAAGGGTTCTATTAATACAGCTAGTGGACGGTTAGACCTATTATTAAGGTAATATGATAAATATGATTAGAAATTTTTCAAAAAGAATCGTGCAAGTAGCTCTTGTGCTCGCTATTTTAGTTCTTCCAGCTTTGGCTAGTGCCCAGCTGATACCTTGCGGGCAAACAGTGAACGGTGCTATACCACATCCGTGTACCTTTAACGACCTTGTGACATTGGTGAATAATATGGTGGATTTTATTTTTATAAAAATATCTTTACCACTCGCTGCTATTATGTTTACTTATGCAGGTTTTAAGCTTATGTTCTCTGGTGGGCAAGTGGAGGCCAAGAGCAAGGCCATTAGTATATTTACCAACGTAGCTATTGGTTTGATTATCATTGCTGGGTCTTGGGTTATTATTCACACCATTATATCAATATTAGGTGATGAAGTTGGTTATAAATGGATTGGTTTTTAATAATATGAAAAAAAATATCACATATTTATTCGCACTTATAATAGGTATTTTCTTTATTGGTTACGCGTCAGCCAGCGCGGCAACCTTCTCTGATTTGGTTGATAATTTAGTTGGCGGTTTGGCAGTATCGGTGGTTTCGCTGCTTTTTTCTGCCGCCTTGATTTTCTTTCTGTATGGCGTATTTCAGTATATGGTAAATCCAACAGCTGAAGGTAAAGACAAAGGGAAGGGTTATATTATTTGGGGTTTGATAGCTTTAACTGTGATGTCGAGTGTTTATGCAATAATCAAAATGGTTCAAAATACTTTTTTAGGTTAGTCTTTATAAAAATTAAGTATTAGTTTATAATTAAGGCAATATTAATAGTTTAAAAAGGATATGAAAAAAAATAATAAATTAAAAGTGTTTTCTCATCTGATTGCGTTTGCTTTACTTTTGTCTCCTATGTTTATTTTTGCTCAGACAGACCCAACTGCAGGGGGAGAATTAAGTTTGACTGGTTTTATTAATAATATAACGACTCTGATTAAGACTTCTGTAGTAGGGCTTCTTTTTGCAGTAGCCTTCCTATTCTTCTTTTACGGTGTTGTACAGTACACAATTAATCCAAGTGAAGAAGCAAAAGATAAAGGACGTGGATATATGACTTGGGGCCTGATTGGACTCACTGTAATGTTCTCTGTTTATGCCTTAATCAACATTATTAAAAACTCCTTTTTGAAAAACGCTGACGAAGGACAGATACAAATTCCAAATTTCCCAGGTAATTAGCTTTTAAACCCATAAAATTAAAATACCCCTTTAAATAAGGGGTATTTTAATTGTCAGTTGGTTTTATATTTTATTCATTATAGTCCCAATCTTCAATTGCTGGCTGGAATCCTTTTCTCGCAAGTTCAGCTGTTCTGAATGCTATAGCCGGTACAGCTATATAATATTCTCTGTTTCCTTCTGATCTAATATGACCTCTAATAGAACCATCGGTCATCCAGTCAATGTGCCATGTTTTACCCTTGTATCTATCACCAAATTCGTTGTAAAAATACATCTTTTTAGTTTTCCTGTCTAGTGAAAAATCAACAGTCACACGTCCACGTTCAAGAGTTGGCTCATATTCTGGTTCTTCTGTCTTGGGTTCTTTCTTGTCAACCTTAGTTGGCTCAGTATCTGGTTTTAATTGTTTTACTGGGACTAGTCGGTTACCACATTTAGCTAGATATAGTTCATCTGATTTACCGCCTTTTGGTCGATATACTTTGGTGGTAGCTGGAACTTTTACTATGTGGGCAACGTATTTACCCGGATTACTTTTGTCTGGGCCGTAGTTGTAACATAATATATAATTTTCACCTCCAGTACCAAAAACTGTTCCAAGTTGCCTCAAATCTTCTTCTTTATATGAATCGTTAGTATAAAATGGACCATTTTTACAAGGAGTTTTGTCAGCGGAAACTGTGCCATAATAATCCCACATTTCTCCATTACCAGTTTTTTTATCGAAATTGAATTCTTTCCTACCTTTTTGTACATACCCTTCAACTGTGTCGGCTGGGGTAGGGGCTACGTCTAGCTTGTCTCCATCACCGCCATCCATTTCTTCAGAAGCATTGTATTCTTCTGATTCACCTTCTTCCATTTTTTTTACAAATGGGTTATAAGCTTCAGCTTTTTCAGTGGGCGTGTAATTAATAGTCTTACCTTCGCCACTAGGAGCATAATTAGCAGCAATCGAAGCTGCTTCTGCTTCTGTTACATTAAGTAACATAGCGAATGCTGTTAGAGTGAGGCCTCCAGTTAAATATTTCAATGCCGCATTCCTCTCTTTTGTTTTTCTATTTTCTGGGGGGAAGTTAAATTTTCCAAATATGTTTACCATTGTTGTTTAATTTATTTTTTAATAGATTTATTATATCTTATTCGACTATTTATTCCTAAATAAGCTGTTAAATTCTAACACGCAAACACGAATAAGTCAATATTAGTTTCCCCAATTTAGCCTTGTTTTTGTTTACACAGTATATCCATGTGCTATAATTAAATAGTCTAAACAGACAAAATTATTATTAGGTCGAAGTTTTTTATAAATTATTTTTATAAATATGAAGAAATTTAATTGGTTGATGAAGGCTGGTGTTATGTTAAGTGCCTTCGCAGGAGTAGCTAACTTTGCTTTAGCTCAGACTAATGTTGTAGGTGATAACTGTTTACAATTCTACGGTACTATTTCTTACATCATCTGTAAGCTTGCTTTCTTTGTTAACACCCTGATCCCTATAATGATCAGCGTTGGTGTACTTATGTTCATCATCGGTGTGGTCATGTATGTGATCGCAAAGGACGAAGAAGCAAAGTCACGTGGCCGAAGCCTCATGATTTGGGGATTGCTTGGTCTATTAGTGATAGTTTCAATCTGGGGTCTAATCAAGATCGTTAAGACTACTTTCGGTGTTGAGGACAAGAGTGCTATCCAGGTTCCATGTATTGAATCTCCGGGTATTCCTTGCCCACAGACTCAATAATTTTGTTTATGTTCCAACTGTTTTTTGCAAATGTAGCATACGCTGACGAACTCGATAAATTTTTGGGTAAAGTCACGGATGCGATATTAGATCCAGTTATCAAGCTTTTATTTGCTGTCGCTTTTATTATGTTCTTCTGGGGAGTTGTTGAATTCCTCATGAAGGCTAATAGCGAGGGTAATCAAGAAGATGGTAAAAGGCATATGTTGTGGGGAATTATAGGTTTAGTGATTATGTTTTCTGTTTGGGGACTATTAAATATAGTACAAAGCAGTCTCAACTCAGCTGGACTTGATACCACTGGTATCAACCCAGAAGAGGGAACTGTCGAACTTAAAGATTATAATCCAAGCTTGCCGCCACTTAGCGACGGTAACTAGTTTTGCAAAAAGTAACGAATTTAAAACCACCCCGACGCAAGTCGGGGTGGTCTCGTTTTACTTGATTTTTCAATTTATTTGGTGAATAAACTTCCAAAAAGTTTGTTTGCAGGGTATAATCATCTCATGAATAAAAAATTGCTTAAGAATATTTTTCATATAGTACTTATTTTAGTTATTTTTATAGCCCCTATTTTATTGATGGCTCAAGAAGTAAAAATAAAAAATCCAATAGGTGTAGATAATTTAAACGATTTTATAAAAACAGTACTTGAAGCTGTAATACGTATTGGACTGCCGCTTGTTGCTATAGCGCTTATTTATTCTGGTTACCTGTTTGTAGAAGCTCAGGGTAACTCAGGTAAGCTAGAAACTGCCAAGAGGGCATTTGTCTATACATTACTTGGTGCTGCAATACTATTGGGTGCTTGGGCATTAGCACGAACTATCACCGAAACTGTAATTCAAATATCAAATTAAATTTAGAAAGAACAAAAAACACCCCGACGTACGTCGGGGTGTTTTTTGTTTGATTAGTAATTATTAAGCGTGTTTAAGTGGAGCATTCTTTTCTTGTTCGGTTACCCAAAGCTTTCGGAAAAGTATTACACCTAGCATAACCAATACACATAGTGTCATCCATCCTACCAAAGTGTCTGGTACAAAGCTTGCGTTTGCGTTACCAGCACCTGCAGTTAGTCCATTTCCGTTGTTTGTTCCATTTGATGTACTTGCTCCAGCTACTGTACCTGCGTTAGTGCTTGATTTTGCAAGGTTTGCCTTTTTGGTTACTGCAGTAGTCTTTGATACGTTGCTGCCTCCAGTACTTGCTCCCGCTACTGTACCAGCTGCATCTACTCCCGAGTTTGATTTAACAGTGAACAATTTAGTGTTAGATACGTTGTTTGCTGGGGTTGGGTTAACTACTACTACTTCAAACTGTCCAGGTGTCAAGAAGTCGTATTTGTCTAACTCTACAAGTAATCGGTTTGAGTTAGCAAATATAGTAGGTCGGGGGTTTCCGTTCCACATAACTGTTGCACCATGGATGAAGTTAGTACCGATTACGTTTACTTGCCTGCCAGCTTCACCAACTACTGTTTCACTCGGATCAAGGTAGTAGATAACTGGGGTTAATATCTGCTCGTCTAAGGTAGGACCGTTATAGCTTAGTTCATAAAAACCTGACTGCTTATAAGCTTCTGTTTTAGCAGGTGAGGCAACAAGAGCCACTGCGAACACAAGACCCATAAGTATTAAGTTTTTATTTAAGTTTTGCATGAGCATAGTATAGCATATATAAATAAATTTGTCAAGCCCTACATGGGTACATTCAACCTAGAAGTGCAACACTTTCATTAAAGGCTTCTAATGGTGTTTT
>CAYOLW010000006.1:0-41899 GCA_964404925.1 uncultured Candidatus Saccharibacteria bacterium | reverse complement strand
AAATCTATTCATTTGTTAATGATACTACTGTCCTAATACATTATGGAATTTTTCTACCAAAAAAATTTAAACTATTGGTACTGTATGTATATCGGCCTAGGAGAAATCTGCATCAATTCGAGAGGGGTCAATAAATGAGCATCTTCTTCTTTCAAGTCGTTTTTATAAAAAAGCTTAAATCCTCCGAATTGAACTGGCTGTTTGTATACGAATTGCTTATGAGTATTGATCTTCCTGGCATGGTGTCCCCAACCATCCATATTTATCACAATCTGAACTTCCGGTATTGTTTTAATACCTTGATAATTTGTGAGCATCTTTTCAGTGAAGCGATGAATGATCAAAACCTTAGGTGGTAAATTGTTTTCCTTTACTAAATTTGCCAAATAATTAGAAGCGTAGTTCACATCAGCAGCATCAAATGTACCTATGACACTCCCCGGTTTTTTACCGGTCTTCATAGAAAATTCAGGATCAATACCTAAATGCACGTGTGGCATTTTTAAATACTTTTCAAAATATGGTATCTCGCTTTGTAAATCTGACAAGCCAACTTGAATATCAAGAAAAACTATAGCATTTATTTTTTCAGCCATTTGCAAAACCTTGTCTATTTCTTTATCAGGCATTCTGAACCTATATTTACCATCTGAACCAGCCGAACCCTGAGCCACTACTGCTATATAATGCAGTGCTGGTAATACAGGTGTATTCGGATCAATTGCTTGCCATCTTTCAGTTTCTACTTTTAATTTAGCCAACATTTCAGCTTCCGGGTATTCACCTAATACACCCATTTTCTTGGAATACAAATTACCATAATATGCAACTATGCGGTTAAATGGGAGTAGTGCACCGTCCTTTGGATATTCAGTCTTAACAGGCCAACCGGTTGGCTTAACCTCTGGTACAATTGTTTCTTCTTTGAAAGTTCCATCGGGTTGTTTTATCTGTTTAACGACAGGTGCAGGTGGTTTAGGGTTGTTCGCCAGTGCATTCATTCGCAAGTCGTAGTCTTCTTTATCAAGCGGAGGGATACTGGATTTTTTGATAACTTCTTCTATTTTTTCTTCGGCCACGTTCACTAAGGCCTCACCTTTTTCGTATGAGATATTACTGAGCGTAGCAGGCGCAACCAAGAAAGCAAAAACGCCAAATAAAATAGCAACTAAGAAAAGATAGAATAAACTACTTTGATGAGCCTTCTTTATATTATTGACTATCTTTTCTTTCATAGTGCAGATTATACAGTTTAAAGTATTTAAATCCAAATACTTTACCTTGGTGCAGTATTTCTGCAAACCCCAACGTATATGATATAATTATCAGTATATTATTAGCTATCCCGCTTTGGCGGGTTTATAAAAAAAATTATGGAGAATAAAGAAAAATGTGGTTGTGGAACAGCAGATTGCAAAAACACATATGGTAGTTTATCTAACTGCATGAACGGCTACTGTGGTCATGGTAACTGCCGATGGTTAAAGAAACTATTAGTATTGTTCGTGATCATTATGGCCTTCTGGCTTGGTGAATGCGTAGGACAAATCAAAGGAGAAATGCATTCATATTACAAAATGAATAGAGGTATGATGTACTCCCAAGATGGATTCAAGCACAACAAAATGATGGGTGATTACCAAAAAAGTGGTGCAGATAATACAAACGCAGCACCTGAAGCTCCTGTGCAAGCTAACTAACGCATAAAGTAAATCGACTTAAAAACCCCTCTTATAGAGGGGTTTTTACTTACTTACAATATATTTATATTACCGAGCAATCAATTCGATAGACAGATCTGTGGTTTTGTCTACGTTTGCCAAAAATGGAAAATCAGGAATAGTTAAACCGAAATCACCGTAGGTTAATACAGTCTTTGCCTTGATGTGGAAAGAACCATCTTCATCAATATGTGCATCTCCATTGAAAATTACAGGCTTAGCAACATCCGAGATTTTCAAATCTCCATTAACCTTCACAGAATAATCTTTATCCATTTCTACAGTAGCTGGCCATCCTTCAACGCTAGAAACAGTATAAGTAATAAATTCATTACTTGCTTGGTCCGCTTTGAATATTAGTTTACTTACATTACCGTCTCGAGCAGCAATATCTGTTTTAAAAGAATTAGCAGCTAATTTTATTTCTGCTTTTTCGATAGTATGGGTTGAAGCATTCAATATAACAGAACCAGACAATGTGTTTGAATTACCAGTAACATGAGTTTTGGTACCACGCAATAATTCGTTGATTTCGTATGTTGCCTTTGATTCAGCAGAAACAACATTCAATACTTTGGAGTTTGAATTATCAGTATCTGAGGTTTGATTCATATCACCTGCTACGTTTTGCTCTGTTAAGCTATTTGTTTCTGAGCTTAATTTCTTGTTATTAGAAAACATGTATAAAGCACCAGCCAAAACCACTACAAAAACAATTATCCCCACAATACTTTTCTTCATATAAAAAAGAATTAATTATAAATTAAAATGCAAGGCGCGAGCTTGCCCGTGCATTATAGCATCATGCAATAAAAAAACTAAACTAGGAATAAATTAGATTAATTATTATCCCCTTCTTTGCTTTCTTTTTTAGCTAAGACATTTTCCCTCAATCGGGCGGCTGTTACGTTAATACGGTCTGTGGCTATGACAGTAATAGCTGTGAGAGTAGAACCCACTCCAAACAATATATAGAAAGCTGCGAATAACCTGGATTCGTCATAGGTAGGGTGCAGGTCTCCATAGCCCACTGTGGTCAGCGTTGCTACCGAGAAATAAAAACTCTGCGGTAAACTCCAGTCTTCTAACAAATGAAAACCGATGGTCCCTAAACTGATAAAAAATAAAATTACAAGAATAGCTACTAATATATGATGCCGATCGTGTTTGCGTTGTGGTTTTATAGGATTAGATTTAATTTCTGACATTTGATTATTATAACAGAACAAATACTACTTGAATATCATTGACCCGCTGTCGAATTTAAACTCAAGTACTAATTCGCCATTAGAGGTGAAATGATAACGCTGTACTGTGGATAACATACCAGAGAAACCTGCCTCTTGAGAACCTTCACAATACATCAGAGTGGACATCATTCGCTCGAATGAGATAAGACTGCCCTTTAACATATACTCCCCGCCTACTCCATTGCAGTCAGTAGTAGCAGAGAAAGTTTTGTCATTTTTAATAGTTAAATTAAATTTATCTTTTTGACGCGGTACCACTACTGTACCATCGTTGTTGTCTGTTCTAATCCATTTCCAAATTTTCATATCAAGCTTCATCCTTGAAGGGTCTGCCTCACCTTCGAAATCTGTAGATTGCTTACACGCTGTGTGTGCATACTTTAATTTCGTATATTCCTTGGAAATATCCGGTACTAGCATGCCATCCTTCTCAATCAGTGGATAACGATATTTTTCTAAACCGTCCTTGGATGCATGATAAATTTCTTGTTCTTTATTAGAAGAACCTTCCACCGTATAAGCAAAGACTGCGTTTAGTATACCCTCCTCTACTGAGCCAGAAATACTGCCTTGATACCCATTGGACATATCTGGACCTTTTTGGGTACCTGATTTAGTGCCGGTAACTTGGCCACCAGACACAGTAACGTCCAACCATTCATTAACCTCGTACGGGGCATCTGTGGTGGCACTGTGGCTGTATGCATAGCATTTCCTGCCGTCAGTAATATTGTATTTTTCTGGTACCACTGGCGCAGGTATCACAATCGGAGGCATTTCTCGAGCTACAATCATGTCAGTGATTTTTGGCAGCCACATTTTCTGTGTAGCTAAAAGCCCAAGCCCGATAATTATTAAAACCAATAGAAATATGCGAATAAATTTAATCATAGTTTTAGTATACCATGCCTGGACAGCATTATTTCCTAAACTCAGGAAAAAAAAGAGAATAGAGTTCACCTCTATTCTCTTTGCTGGCATTCTTTGATCAGTTTCTCAAGTTGAGATCGTTTTAAATAAAATCTCTCAACTTGCTTTTTTTTCCAGTTTGGCAAATGAGCCTTACTGGTATTTACACTTGCCAAAAGCTGGCAACCATAGCCGTGCTCTATGGCAATTTTGTCTGCACGGTTTTCCATTCTCGCTCTTCCTTTAGAGAAAAGCATGTACTCTACCCCCATCCACAATACGCCCAGCTTGCCACGCATATTGTAATCCACAACATGGCCAAGTTCATGGGCATACCAACCTACAAAGGCGTCTTGGGACAGGGTGTCCATAAATTTCTGATATATCATATCTTTGGACACAAATACGATATAGTCCATTTCTTTTTTAAAGAAACTTTTGATGGTGGGTCTGGCCCACATCATATGTCTCTTTTTTTCGGTAAAGACAAGCCTCACCGAATTTTTTTTAATTTCAGGATAGTCGGACAGAACCCCTTGAAATATTTTGGTAAGCGTATCCCTACGCTCACATTGACTAGTGGCCTTAAAAGAAAAAGCCACTAGTAAAAAAACTAACATTTTTTTCATACACAAAGAGCTTTTAGTTCCATCACAGTATAGCTTTTTTTAAAAAAACTTTAATACTGTTTTAAATACCAGGTGATAATACTGCACAGCTAAACGAGTATTAACAACTATGCTATCATATCAACATGAAGCAGATCACTGGGTTACTATATAAGTATGCTCTCAAACCAATTTTATTCTGTTTCCCTGCGGACTCAGTACATAAAACAATTCTCAAATTTGGAGCTTTTTTAGGAAAATACCAAGCAAACCGTTTCATAATTTCAAAAATATGGCCCTATCAAAACATAATGTTAAAACAAAAAATTTCTGGTCTAATTTGGAAAAATCCTATTGGCCTCTCGGCGGGATTTGACTATAACGCAGATCTTGTAGATATACTTCCATCGCTTGGTTTCGGATTTCACACGGTTGGAACACTTACCTATCATGCCTACGAAGGTAATCCTGCACCCATGCTCGGCAGACTACCCAAATCAAAGTCTCTCCTTGTAAATAAAGGGTTCAAAAATGCTGGTATAGGTGCAGTACTGCCTTGTTTGGCACACCGATACAGTGACACTCCACGCGGGGTCAGTATTGGAGCAACCAACAAACCCTATCACACGTACCAAGACATGGTAGATGATATAGTTTCAGGATTCACTCTCGCTGACACTTTTGACACATTTGATTATTTTGAACTTAACATTAGTTGTCCGAATTTAAAAAATATAAAAAATCTACCATTACAAATAAGCTCGCCCGAAGGATTGCAAATATTACTATCTGCACTCAAACAACTCGGAATCCGCAGACCTGTATATATTAAGCTACCACTTGAGCGGACGCATGAAGAGTTCCAGAACTTAATTGACATAGCGGTACCATTTGATTTCATCAAGGGAATTATAATTTCCAACCTAGCAAAAGACAGAACAAATCCAGCATTTGATACCAAAGAAATCGCGCAGGCAGGCGTCGGCAACTTTAGTGGCAAACCCACAGAGAAAGGCGCAAATGACCTGATTGCCTTCGCTAGAGCAACTTACAAAGATCGCTTTGTCATCATCGGAGTTGGCGGCGTATTCAGCGCAAAAGATGCATATACCAAGATCAAAGCCGGGGCAGACTTGGTCCAATTAATCACAGGGATGATATATGAAGGCCCACAATTAATCGGCCAAATTAACCAAGGAATAGTTCAGTTGCTAAAACAAGATGGATACAAGTCAGTGAGTGAAGCTGTGGGTTCGAGCAACGCAAATTCCTAATTTATTCTACAGAGTTTTGATATTTACTTTGTATCTTTGGGAAAACATCTTCTAACTTTTTCAAAACCTCATCTGTCACATCGCCTAAAAAAGGTTCGTCTAAGTGCTCGGCAAAATAGGAAATTATTATATCTCCATAAGATGAATTAGGATCTTCACGCAATTTCTCGTGCATATACAATGCTGCTCTATTAAAAGCAGGGTTGATCTTCTCAACAATCTTTTCTCGGAGTGTTTGCGCTTTTTTTAATTCTTCAAAATACTTCTTAAGGGCTACTATATCTTTATCACTAAACTCTCTAGTAAGAACATCAAAATGATCTTTTAGGTCAACCCATTTCGCATCAGGCACTTTAGCAAGATACTTTTCAAGCACTTCTTTAGCTCTCTCGATATCTACCCTCTTTTCTCCCGAATAGTGGAAAAGTATATCGGGTATTTCTTTGGGTCCGTCTGGTCTGTCTAATGTTAGCTTTTTTGGCTCCCTATTTTTTTTAGAACCAAATTTCAAATCTTCCAATGGCATACAATGATTATACCAGAATTTTGATACTAAATCTAATCTTGTCCCCTTTATATACTCCCTCCTTTTTAGGATAGCAGCCTTTGTATTATATCCACACAACCACACCTCGCCTGTTAGTTTGTAGATACTCTTTTTGTGCATGTTTTACCTTTTCAGGTGTTCGACACCCGAATAAAGTTAGAAAAAAGACTAATCGTCATCAGAGAGCCTGAAGCAAAACTAGCATCGCTTTAGTAGTTGCCTTGTGAATTTGGGTAAAAAAAAAACCGGCCTTCTTTTGAAGGCCGGTATAATGAGTAAAAAATTTATCTTATCTTTATCTGGCAACAACCAGTCGTGTTGTTTGTGTCACATTTTCAATTTGCATTTGCGCAAAGTAAATCCCGGTCGGTAGTTGATATAAATCCAAACTGATTTGGTTATTTCCTTTTTCTATTGCAAGGTCTTTTTTAAAGACAACTCTTCCAGTTATGTCAGTCAGGTGCACAACACCTGACTCTTCGCTCTGACTTGTAAACCCAAGTGTTGCTGTGCCGGTTGTCGGATTCGGAAACACATTCAAATCACTTACAGAAACTAATTCAACTGGCACAATCTTAGAAAGTGTAACTTTCCCATCGTTGTCTATTTGAGACAAGCGATAGTAATTCATTCCTTGAAAAGGAGTTTTGTCGGGGTAGGCATAATTGTTGATTTGCGAAGATGTTCCATTACCTTTAACGAACCCAAGATTTTCCCAAACAATTCCGTCAACACTATGCTGAACTGCGAAACCTTTGTTGTTTTTCTCACTGGCAGTTTGCCAGGAAAGAAAAACTTGTCCGTCGATAAGGCTTCCATTGAAGGAAACCATTTCAACAGGTAGTGGTCCGCCTCCCGTATTTGAGAGTTGGTAGCATACACCACCTGCGTTGAAGCCACAAATTTCTGCAGCTGTGAATTGGCATGTTGGTGTGGGTGGTGGATTGCCCGTCGTGTAACAGATAGAAATATAGTAGTCAACAGGGTCACAATCTGGTGTCGTAATTACTCCACAGACTGTTACTATGGAACCTACGCGCAGATCAAGTCCGCTGATATATCCTCCAAAGATTAACTGACCACTTACCTGTATCTGCGTCGGAGCCGTGTGCAGACTCACAAATGACAAATTGGGTATTGTTACCGCCATCCCGCTAGGGATGATAATTTGTTCACCGCTGACCGGCTGTCCAATAGGATTCCAGGTGTTGTCGTCAGTCCAATCCCCGCTCGCAACAGCGGTTCTTGTCTGAGCAAAGCTGCAAATGGTTAACATAGCAAGAATGATGGAAAAAATGTACTTTTTCATAATGAAAAAAGGTTGTTTCTTTTTTATTCGCGATATAAAAAAGAATTTGTTTATGGTTGTAAAATAACAAATTAAAGTTACTAATTGAGGACCGCGCATCCTCAATTAGTTTTCTTTTATTCTACCATATTAAAAAACCCAAGTCAATTATGGCTAGAATCAAAAAACTCGCTTTGGGAAGCGAGTTTTTTGAGATTAAATATTTTTAAAAATATTATTTTGTTGGTGATGCAGGGTTATCACTGAACTGAACCAATCCAGGTACTACGAAAGTTGAATCGGGGCAGATGATGTTATTTACCATCATCTGTGTTGTGATGTAGAAGATTCCAGTTGGAGCTTTGATGCCCCATGGAGCCAGCACTTGTGCTGCGTATTTCTTTTGAAATTTCTTTACTGCTTGTTCGGTAATGTAGCCAAAGTTGCCATCAACCTTGATTGTTGCACCCTCGTGGTCGTTCAAGAACTTTTGAAGAATCTTTACTTGTTCCTTATCGTTTTTATAGCCGCGTCGTAGGAACTTGGTCAGGTGTAGTCCTGCAGCACAACTGGATGTCTCTGCACCCAAGACTTGTCCAACAGGTGCTGGCAACGTCACTACAGGAGTTGGGGCTGGAGTCGGTGCTACTGGTGTAGTAGGGTTATTAATAATAATCGATCCCCCGCCGCCGCCACCTCCGCTTACAACTGGAGCTTTAACTGTGATTTGGCGAGTGGTTGTGGCTGTGCCCATGTCTTCGTCAGTACAAGTATAAGTAAGTGTATATGTACCGGCGACATCTTTATTGTAGCCACCTTTATCAATAGAAAGAGTGACTACACCATCTTCAACATCAGTACATGTTGCACCTTTGTCGACAAAGTCAGCACCTTGATTGATTTCCAAAGTAGCACTTCCTTTAAGAGTTGCAGTTGGAAGATTATTCTTGACTGTGACTTTCCTGGTTGTTGTTGCTGTTCCTCCGTCCTCGTCAGTACAAGTGTATGTGAGAGTATAGACTCCTGCAGTGTTTATATTATATCCACCTTGGTCTATTGAGAGAATCACAATGCCATCTTCAATATCAGTACATGTTGCACCCTTGTCGACAAAAGTCTCCCCTTTCATTGTCTCAACTTCAGCATCACCTTTCAGTGTAATAGTTGGAAGATTATTTTTCACAGTAACTACTCGAGTTGTAGAAGCTGTTGCTTCACCTTCGTCGGTACAAGTGTATGTGAGAGTATAGACTCCTGCAACATTATTATTGTAGCCGCCTTGATCAATACTGAGTGTTACGATACCTTCTTCTGGGTCAGTACATGTTGCACCCTTATCTACGAAACTTTCCCCTTTCATAATCTCGATCGTAGCAGCACCTTTTAGGATGATGGTTGGTGGAAGGTTGACTGCTGCCATTGCTGTCACAACTCCCGTGAAGGTCAAAACGAATGCAGACGCTAATAGAAACTTACTTATGTAGCTTTTCATGTTCATATATATATATATATAATTTAGTTAATAAAACTTAGAATTTAATAAAATGTCGAATATATCAAGAAATAACTTTTCTAAAAATATTATATCACAATATAAGTATTTGTAAATATCCCTTTTCTGGGTGCCGAATACCCAAATAAAAAATTATTAAATGAAATCGGAAATATTATTAAATTTTTTTGTTGTAGAAACTTGTAATTCTTTCTCGTAACCCCAGCATTTTAAAATTTGTTTCACTATATAAAGCAAAATTGATTCTGGTTTAATATTAAATACAATAAATACTCCTTCATCCCTTTTATCGAACATGAGCCCATTTTTTTCAGGTGTTTCAAGGTTAGAGATATCATGAGCAAAAAAGTTCGATCAGAGTACATATCTTCGATTATTTTTTCAAAACTTTTTTATGAAAAACACCACCCTTGTAGTGATTTACAAAATGTCTTTTTTCACTTTCTTCCATTTGCAACATTATACTTTTGAAAGATTCTCTTGCTTTGTTTTTTGTTTTACCGCAAAATTCGCACAAAGAACCATCTGTTTTAATAGAAACAGATTTATCAATTAAACCAATAAGTATTGTAAGCAACAATGCATACCATAATTTACCTGAGTGTAGGTGTGCTAAAGAACCCGCTTTATTAAAATCAAAAATTGGGTCATCTTTAATATCTTTTACGCAGACCAACGATTCAATATAAAACAAAAAGTGTGTTAAATATTTACTTTCTTCCTCATGAGAATCCATAAATATTCTCAACTCTTCATGATCAAATTTTAAAAAAAATGAGTTAAAATATGGATTATTTTCACCAAATAAACGCTCAGCGACATAAAATTTATTTTCCATAAAGTTGTTGTTGAAAGTATGGTCTATCGATTTAACTTTCTGTGCACTGCTGACTGTCATGGTCTCAAAGATGTGAGGTGAGGCACCACAACACCGTTTGATATCCCTTCTACTCCTTAAGCGAGGTGTCTCGGTCTATAGGGTGTATTTGTGAATGCTACAAATGAGACACAAAACACCCGTCTCGGTCTATGTCTCATTTACAACCGCGAAGCCCTTCAAGGACTTCTGGTACTCTTCTGGAAAGCCATGTTCAGATGCTCCATCAATAAGATGCTGTAAGTAATCGGCTTTGGGAAGCAATTCATTATTGACCATTGAATCAACTGCAATATAAGTCTGGACTTCTTTTGTTTCTGATCCCCAATCTATAACTATAGGGATTCGCACGTAGCCCTTTTCGATACCGTCGAGTTTCTTGAGTTGGTCTTCGGTAAGCTCGTATAGCACACCAAGCACTTCCTGTTGTTCGGCAGGAGTTACTAGGTTTGTTTTGCCTGTACCATCCGTACTCTGTTTATTGAAAGCAATACGACAATCCTGCTTTGAGACAATGCCGTGATCAATAACTTCACCAATGCGATACTCAAGACGAGAACGCTTCATATTTGATCCGTATGCAAAATAAAATCGAGACATAGCTATATTATAGATTTATCTGGAACTTCATCCAAGTAAATCTTCTTATTCCTCAAGAGTAACCGACCATTAAGACGTTTGAGGATCTCCCGTTTCTGCTCGATAGTGCCTTCTTCAAAGAAAATCTTGGCATACTCTCTAGTGTCCCAATCTTTCTTTTCTGGAGTCCGATCAACATACGGTATGCCTTGAGCAAACGCTTTGACCTTGTATCCCTTTTCTAGTTCTGATTCGATCAAATCACGCATACCTATGTCGTCTATCTCTACCTGATCAATTATTTTATATAGCTCGGACATAAATTGTTCTTCGGTAATGATACGTTCTCTGCATTGACGATCACGACTGCGATTGCACATGTACTGTCGATAGGTCACATTCTTCTTACTTACCTTGAGTGTCTTATGTCGCTCTTCTGCTGTGACATTGGAACCACATTTACCACAACGAATTATCTTCGTAAACGCGAATGGTGCTGACTTGGTCGGATGGTACTTTTTCTTTCTAGTGTATTCAGCAATCTTCTCTTGAACGGCATCGTAGAGTTCTTTAGTGATGATCGGCTCATGAATGCCTTTGTACCACTTACCTGATTTTCGGGGATACTCGAATTCTCCGTAGTAGAACGGCTTGTGGACCATCACCTGTACCATACTGTAGTTAAGAAATTTTCCTGCACGAGTGGTAAAACCAATTTCTTTAAGCCACTGCACGATGTCATAAATTGACTTGCCCTCGTGTGCGACCTTTTCGTAGACCTGCTTTACGATAGGTGCACGTTCTGTATCAACAAATACGATTCCTTCCTCGCCAACAATTCTTGATTTCACGTATCCAATGGGCGGTGTAGAACACGGCCATAATCCACGTTCTACAGCTGTTCTCAAACCTCGTCGTACATTTATTCCTCGGTTGTCATTTTCAAGCTTTGCCTGTGAGCACAGGATCATGAGCATGAACTTGTCATTCGGCGAATTGCTGAACACCTGATTGAACGTTCGGATTTCAAGCAACAACCCTTTATCCATAAGATCGACGAGATGCCCAAGGTCACCAGCATTACGACTTAAACGATCTGGATTCCATGTGAGGATTGAATTGTATTTACCATTCTTGATTTCATTGATCATCTCGAGAAAAACAGGACGTTCTCCTGAGTTCTTTGCTGAGTGAGCTTCTGTCTTTGTTTTAACCAGATTCAAGTGGTCACGCTCAACAAGCTTCCTCATCTCACTGAGCTGGGAATCTATAGATATTGCCTGACGGTCATCCGCCTCCATTGATTTCCGTGCATAGATACAATAGCGGAGAATGACAGGAGGCTTTTGTTTTGCAAAAGCGATCTGTTGAGTCATGTGATTATTTCTAGTAATTATCCAAAAATTTCTAATACTTCTTCATAATGTTCACTCTTCTTATCAAATGCACTTAATAAATCTGCCTCTTTCACATCAAGGAGTTCTCCTCCGTCACTGAATGAGAGCAAGTCTCCGTGTCCACTTATAAGATATCTTGAGGCACCGCGAGAGAATCCTATATTCTGAAGCTCAATAACACGCTTGTCTGTAGTTCCGTATTCAATAAACTCAGACCAGTCTTGACCTGCATGTTCCTCACCAAGCACGTTCTTTGAAATCAAGTAATAGTTCAGAAAATATTTCTCAATTTTAAACCGTAGACCATTCTCAATATCGCTCATGATTTGTTCAATAATGATATTGATTTGTTTTTGATCGCCAGTAAATTTTTCATTACGAGGTCTACCATCCTCGTAAAACCAAATATCTCCTTTATCTTGATGATATTTGATTGAGAAAGTGATTAATCGGCTAAGAGGTTCTGCTTTAGTCCAGTTTTTCATGAGCATGGCCCAATATCTAAGACGGCTTTTACCATATCCTACTTCTACTAATCCTTTTGGAATAAGTGGATCTCTTCCTCCTGATTCTTCGACCTCCCAGTTATACATAGTGTATAAAGTCTCAAGAGCATGAACTATTACCTCAATATTGTCGTTACTTATATTTAAAACGGCATCCTGCTTTTTTGCTTGAATATGTGCAAGGACTTTGTTCTGATAAATGGGCTTTACTGTTGATGAAGATCTAAGAATATCACTTGGAACATTATTGTTATTTTTTGTCGTCTCCAAAAGCTCTAATGCTTTAGCATTCTTCTCAAAGAAACCCGCCTTAAGCACAGAAGCTTCATTCTCTATGTGATGCAGAAGCATGATTGTAGAGTAATGTGTAAGATTCTCTTTCTCGCCCACTCGAAGACCTTTAGAGAGAGCATTATTTACTAGGGCTTTCCCAATATTAGTAAATTCCTTTTTCTTCCGTTTTTCTTTATTTAGCAAAAAGCTATCTACCTTATCTAGGTTTGTCTTTTTTAATAACTCAGCACCGTCTTGCCAACGCCGATCCTCATCTTTGATACAAATTACGTTACCAGAAATTTCTTTCATGAGTCTACCTGCACGCCCTATTAGGTTTTCAAAATCAATCTTCTCAAATGTGTGCGACCCATGTCCATCATTAAAAACAAAAATATTCTTAGCAGGTAGATTTATACCCTCAAGCAAGGTTGAGGTGCAAAACACATACCTGAGCGACGAATCTTTATCTGCAAAAAAGTCTTCAATTTTACGTCTAACAGGCTGGGGCATTTTACCGTGATGAAAAGCCACACCTTTTCTTAAACATTCTATAAGGTAATAATCTTTATGAACGTAATCAGCTATATACACAATAAGGTCTCGAAGCTATTGAGTATCAGGTACCTTTGGGAGAGTAGCGGAAAGGTCTTTTGCTCTTCGTACTGTTTCAGAAATTCCATTACAATAAATTATGTTGTTTACGACACTTCCCAGACTTTCAATGAGTTTATTTGGACTTAAATTGAATGGGAAATTTTCTAACTGATTCTTGTCGCCAAGATCAGAGAAAAGCATTGCTTCCTTTTCTTTAAAGTCAACAAAATATCTATTCTGGGCGACTGTCTGCTCAGTGATTGCGAGGGATCCTCGTTCGTCTTTTTCAAATAGTCTTAAGAAAATGTCAGGATTTGGAATGTTCGGTGATGCAAAGACTAGTTTCGTAGCAAATCTTCGTGTGGTTTCATATATTGCGTGATAATAAAGAGAGCTACGAGAATCATTTTCAGCAATCACTTTCTGAGCTTCATCTACAAACAAATACTTTATACCAAGACCGTTTGTACTGACATAACTAAGTAATCTTTCGGGTGTAAAAACAAAAATATGGTGTTTGTATTTTCTTTGGGCATAAGAAGACAATACAGGATGCGAAGCTATGTTCACTTCAACATCTTCAATTTCACTTCTTAATTCAGAAACAACCTGACTGATCAACGCTCTGGTAGGAACAAGAATCACGACAGCACCATCCACTACTAGATTCTCTTGTAGTAGATGTCGAATATAGTCTTTCATTATGAATGACTTTCCGATTGAGGTCGGTCCCGAAAAGCTAAAGTAATCAAAGGACTCCAGTTCTTTTCTAACTCGATGCTGAGCATCGGTAAACGTATATTTACCATTCGATGTTTTCTGGTTCTCAGACTTTACCTGTCTTTCAATACCTCTTTCCAACGGAAGAGTATCAATGTATTCCTGATTATCTCTAAGGAATTGTAAAGCAGGAAAATTTCCCAACTTTGCCAAGATTGCACTCGCAAAAAGCTGGAAGTTTTTGGTGTTACCGAATGTTTTCACTAAGAGTGCAATGATTTTATATGCCTTATTTCTAGCGTTTGCATCGTTAGAGTGCGAAAGTAAATCAGCAAACCTCATCAAATCCTTGAATTCTTTTTCAGAGATAGATTCCGTAGTTGGAATGTTAAAGCAATCATACGCTGATATGATTTCTGCTTTCTTGAAAAGACTCAAAAAATACTCGTCTTCCAATATGTCATTTTTGAGTTTTTCAGCTACGGTTGTCATTGGATATGCTCGATTATTTTCTTTCTGGTCGAATCCAGACTGATGTCGCCATTCTTAATAAAAGGTACCGCGTATATATAAAAGTGATATCCCGATAGGTTGTGGGCTGTAATCTGTTCTTGAATATAGTCGTACTTTTCTTCTACGGCTTTTTTAACTTCTTCTTTGATTCTTTTTTCAAAGTCAGGGTCTGTCATATTTTGGAGATCCCAATCATTTATATCAATTTCAAAACCAACAAAAATACCGAAAGCATTTGCTTTTACAATAGAAGTATCACGAGCCGATGGTTTAATGATCTTTTTTAAATATTCCACAGCGTCATCTGAGTAGGACTCTTTCATCAGATTAGAATCAACAAGGTTCAGTTCTCCACCAAACCCGTCAGTTTCAACTTTCTTTATCGACTTAAAAGCATCGAATATTGCCTTACGGAAACTCGAACCCTTCTCAGTTGAGTCACTTATCATTTTTGACTCTCCAAAAATAAGGTGAAAATTACCACTACCCATATCAAGGAGGTGGATACCGTCAGCTCCTTTTATATAGTCATTGCCCGCTGTTTTAAGCTCCATTTTTGAAAGTATTTTCGGTGCATTTAAATGAGTCTCTAGAAAACAATAAAGAAAAAGTTCACCACCTTCGCCATCATTAACTTCAAAATTTCTAAAAGATTCTTGAACCTGCTTGATATGTTCATGTAATTTACTATCCTCGATACCTTCAAATTTGGTACGAGAAAAAACATAGGTGATCGCGGCGTTACCCAGCTCGCGATTCATACTTTCATAGTCAAAACGTCCTCCGTCAATACGCAATACATATAAACTAACTTTTGTTTTTTGAGTTAGTTCATGTGCATCAATTTCTGGATTATAGAAGAGATCCAAAAACTGTTTTCCGTTTTTTATACTCTGTTGCAACATACATTTATTCTTGCCAGTGCGTTATGACTTGTGGCACATGGTTTAATTCTTTCTTGTAATGCTCAGGACTAGCATGTATATCGACCGGCAATCTCCAAAGAGGATCTCTGTCAGCGGAAACCTTTTCAAGGATATTGTTTTTAGACAATGCACCCAATATGCCACCGATAGTCTTACGAAACTCGTCCTGATCACTGACTATTAGAAACTTATCCATTGCCTTTGCGAAATCTGACGAGAAGAAAGGCTTATTTCTCTCATCGTATAGTTTGGTTAATACAACATAAAGTCCGATCTGCTGTTTAACAGAAAGACTCTTCAAATTTCTTTTTTCTTCCATATTCATAGCACTAGTATAGCATAGTACTCCATAGTATAATACTGCTATGAAAGAGATGAAAAGTAAGTTTGTAAAAAGAAAGGATGATCAAGAATTTATACTCCATTTCGGGCCTTTTCCTGTTACTTCTCCAAACCCAAATGTGGACTCATTTGAGGAATATCATTACCTACGATCTCAAAGACGAATCGTATATGAAAAGTATGAGACTGGAATCATGCCTGAAGGGGTCACCATTAGTAGTCCAAACTTTAGACGATTTATACAGTCCCCCGACAAGGAGATGGTATTCAGAGATTTGTCTTTTATCAAAGTAATATTTGATTGCGACAAAAAGAAAAAGCGGTACAGCCTAACTGTTATAGAATTTTTTGATTACAAAAGAATTGATCTGTCTTCAACATCCATGAGAAAGATGATTGATATCCTTTGTGGAAAAGACGACTACATCAAAACGGAAGATTTAATAAAACAATCTGGGTTTAAAAATAGAGACACTCTTCAAGCATCAAAACGTCGCCTAAACGCACAGATCAGAAAGAAGTTTGGTGTAGCTAAAGACTTTATTATTGGAGAACAAGGAAAAGGATATCGTATCTCTGAATCGTTTATCATTCTTAAAAAGTCATAGGTAGAACACTTGGTTATCCACAACGTCCAAAAGGACGTTGTTTTTAAATGCGTATTGGTCATCAAACACGACAGATCGAAAAAGCATTCGTCCTGACAATACTCTATAGATTGCAATAATCAGTATAGAAATAGATCGATATTTCTACATTAATAACTTATTACAAACATAAATATGAAAAAACAAAAAATAGTTTGGCATACCGAGAAACGGAAAGTGAAAGATCTTGTGAGGTATGAGAAGAACCCTCGTAAACTTTCACCCACCCAGCTCGATGGACTCAAAAGAAGTCTAAAGAAGTTTGATATTGCAGAACTGCCCTGCATAAACACAGACGGAACACTGGTGGCAGGAAATCAACGTGTGTTAGTGCTGTCTCTCATTGGTCGATCGGAAGAAGAGATTGAGGTCAGAGTTCCCAACAGAAAATTATCAGAAGCTGAATTCAAGGACTATCTCCTAACTTCTAACAGGTCTGGTGCGTCTTGGGATTTTGAAAAGTTGGCGGCTGATTTTGATATTAGTGAATTACTAACCGCTGGGTTTGATTCTCTAGACTTAGCAAATATCTTCGATGATAACCTCGAGATTGAAGATGATCGAATAGATATTGAGAAAGAGTTAAAGAAAGCAAAAGCGACAAACATCAAAAGTGGCGACATGTTCTCTTTCGGGAATCATGTTTTGATTTGTGGCGACAGCACTAACCCAGACACTGTAACAAGGTTAGTTGGGAGTAACAGGATAGACCTGATCAATATAGATTTTCCATATAACATCGGAGTGGATTACTCTTCGGGATTGGGTGGAAAACAGAACTACGGAGGTCAAACGGATGACAGTAAACCTGATCCTGAGTATCGAGAATTTCTCACAAGCATTCTGCGGAATGCACTCTCGGTGACAAAAGACGATTGCCATATTTTCACATGGCTTGATGAAAAATATATAGGAATGATGCAAGAGATACATAAAGCATTAGGTATTAGTTTTAAGCGACTATGCTTGTGGGCTAAGGGATCACATAACCCAACACCACAAATCGCTTTTAATCGTGCAGTTGAGTTGTGTATGTATTCAACCAAAGGAAAGCCCTTCCTTTCAAGTAAGGTTAAAAATCTCACAGAGTTCCAGAACAAGGAAATAGGTACTGGAAACAGATTAATAGATGACATCATGGACATTTTTCAGATATGGCTTGCGAAGCGTTTGCCTAGTTCCGAATATGAACATAGCACCATGAAGCCCCCAACTTTGTATGAGAAAAGTCTCAGGAGATGCAGTAAGCCCGGAGATACTGTACTTGACCTAACGGCAGGATCAGGAAGCCTCATGGTGGCATGTGAAGCCTTAAAACGTCGAGCATATTTGGCAGAGGTCGAGCCAATTTTTTGCCAATTAATATTGAACAGGTTTTCTAAACTCTCCAATGAAAAAATCATCAAACTTAATTAAATACGGAGATGCTTTTCGGCTCGGCGACAATCTACTTCTGTGTGCCGATTGTAGAGATACAAAACTGATCGCAAAGATTGTCGGTAAGCATAAGATAAAAGCAGTAATCACTGACCCACCCTATGGGGTTGCAGTGACTGAAAGTAAGCAGGACTTCCAAACACTTTCTAAAAACAAAGTGGTTGCGAATGATCATCTCCAGAGTGACCAAGAATATCGCACATTCACCAAAGGATGGATCGAAGCAATCACTCCTCATCTAGAACGAAAGAATGTTTTTTACATCTTCAACGCAGACAAGATGATTTTTGCTCTGCGTGAAGGGATGCTTGATGCAGGTCTCAAGTTTGGACAATTGCTGATATGGGTAAAGACTCATGCAGTCATCGGACGAATGGATTACGCACCACAGCACGAGCTGATCGCCTATGGATGGAGTGGAGTTCATGAGTTTATCAAGGCAAAAGATAAGAGTGTGTTGATCTGCCCTAAACCAAATAAGAGCAAGATGCACCCTACAACCAAGCCGATTGAACTTATAAGGAGACTGGTGCTCAACAGTACTCGGATCGGAGACGTGGTGTATGACGGATTTCTTGGATCAGGAACAACACTTTTATCATGCCAAATGACAGGACGGATATGTATTGGGGTCGAGCAAGATATCGAGTATTGCCAGACAACGATTGATCGGTGGCAAAAGCTTACAGGATTAACCGTTGAGAAGTTATGAGTAGAAAAGACACAATCAAAGCAAGACAGAATAAATTGAAACAGGCTTTCCTTGAGCAGCTGAAAAGAACACCTACTATTGAGACAGCGTGCCAGAAAGTAAACATCGCTAGGTCTACTGTTTATAGATGGGTCAGAGAAAGTAGTAAATTCGAGAAGCAGATTGATGACTCACTTACTGAGGGAAGAACCTTTATGTCAGACATCGCTGAAAGCCAACTATTCTCACTTATTGGTGACAAGAAGATTGAGGCAATCAGACTCTACCTCTCAACACACAATTCTCGTTACAGTAACAAGCTTGAACTTTCAGGTGCTGTATCCACAAAATCTGAACCACTCACCAAAGAACAGAAGAAACTTATACGAGAAGCACTGAAGTTATCCTCTCTTAAACATTATGAAAAAGAAAAGTGAAAGCGAACATATCTTCGAAAGAGTTCTAAAAGACCAGCGGTTTCGACAGGAAGTTGTTAAGAAAAGTTTAGAGTTTTTCTTCCCAATATATCTCTATGACTATATAAAATTCAAAACAGCACCCTTTCATACCGAGATATTTCGTATTCTTCAGAGTGATAAAAATAAACTTGCCGTCATAACTGCTTTTCGAGGTTCAGCCAAATCAACAATCATCACAACCGCATATGTGCTGTGGTCTATTTTAGGCATGCAACAGAAAAAGTTTATTCTGATATGTTCACAAACCGAAGCGAAAGCAAGACAGCATCTGAACAATATTAAATATCAACTTCTCAATAACGAACTGTTAAAAAAAGATCTTGGACCATTCGAAGAAGAGAGGAACAATCTTGGGAATGCCACCGCTCTCATTATCAAACGAATGAATGTGAAGATTATGATCTGCTCCATTGAGCAGAGTATTCGTGGTATGAGACACAATGAACATCGTCCTGATCTAATTATTCTCGATGACATCGAGGACATGAACTCAGTTAAAACAAAGGAGGGACGTAATAAAACATTTGATTGGTTAACTGGGGATATTATCCCAGCAGGTACACGGAAAACTCGCATTGTTGTTCTCGGCAACTTACTTCACGAAGATAGTGTATTAAAACGTCTTGAAAAGAAAATCGTAAATGGAGAAATGAAGCGTATGAACGGCATATATCGTGAGTATCCAATCGTAGATGAAAAAGGCAAACCGCTTTGGACTGGTAAATACCCAACTTTAGAATCCATTGAAGAAGAACGAGAGAAAACCATGAATGATATTGCTTGGCATCGAGAATACCTCTTAAAGATTATTTCAAGCGATGAGCAAATAGTATTACCTGAATGGATCACATTTTATGACAAAATGCCTGCGGATGGATTCAGGAGTATCTGCATAGGTATTGATTTGGCAGTCAGCGAAAAGGACTCGGCTGATTGTACTGCCATTGTTGTTGCGTATGTATATGGCACAGGAAAAAATATGAAAATCTATATTCAAAAACATCCCTACAACAAGAGGAGTTCATTTCCTGTACACGCAGAATTCATTAAAGCGTTGGTAGCTACTGAAAAGTTAAAACACAATCGAGTAAAACTATATGTTGAAGATGTTGGATATCAGAAGGCATTGATTCAATTTTTTGAAAGCCAGAAGTATGACATTGAAGGGGTACCTACTGGTAGAAATGACAAAGGTGCACGATTGCGACTCACAACTCCGTTATTAAAAGATGGCAGGATTCTATTTCCAGAAAGTGGGTGTGAGGAATTAATTGATCAACTGCTTGGGTTTGGAAAAGAAAAACACGATGATCTAGCTGACGCTTTTTCTATCGTGGTTCTTAAAATCATTGAGAATAATCCAGTTGCGGGTGGAATATTATTTGGCTAAATAATTACTTTCAAATATTATCTATTTCCACACTTATCGTAGAATGGATTAAATAGAATTCCATTTATTGCCCGCATCATAGCCCTTTGAGTAGATACCACTATTGCAATAGCTTTACCAAATTCATCATTTTTAATCATCTCTAAAATATCCTGCCTACTATTTTTAAATTCCTCAGACTCAAGAACTTTTTTTAAGCTATCGAGTACTTCTTGTTCCGTTAAATCTGGCATTGACTTGATACTTTCAACCAAAGAGACTGAGTCTTCATTAGATAGACTTATTTCTGAAAGTTTTATAGCAACATCATCTTGAAATATAGACCTGATGTCATCTACTTGACCATCATCGAGAAACCCTCCTGCAGGTGGACTAAAAGCAAATTTATTAAAAAGAGGCAAAGGATGAAGTGACATTGGAAAATTCACCACAAAACCTGCACTGGTAAGCCTAATTGCTCTGAGTAATAAAGTAGATCCTAGTTTTATTCCTTCATCGCTAAATACGGTTTGATTACTATTTCTTAATGATGTGTGGGTATGGAGGGCACCCTGTGTGTGCATAAATCCAGAAAGTTCTTTGTATAGTAATTTAACTTCTTCACTCCAGTTCAATTCCTTATTAATTTTCTTGAATCCCTCACTCTTATCATCAAGAGACTGAAGTAGTATGTAAAGTTTTGGTGTTTGATTTTTGCCCTCAAGCCAATTTGTAAAATTATCTTTATCTTCATTTACAAAATTATAAAGAGCGAATATGTGTAGCTCTAAGAAACTTCTCATTGCACGAAAACTATCTTTGTAAAAACCTGAAAGCAAAAGTAAAATTGCCGAATCTAGATCCTGCTCAGCCTCGAAGAAAACATGATGCCAAGGATCTATGGTTTTGAAATTATCACCAGACCCACCAAATATTGGGATGGCAAACTGCAACTGATTAGATCCTAAAAGTGCTTTATTTAAAGAATTATATATCAGAGAATTTTCCTTCAACCAAGACATGCTTTTATCAGCAACAGACCCTAATCCGTTTATTTGTTTTGAATAATTATCGATCATAATGTTTTCATTTTTAAATGCACAACTTCATATATTTACTAATTTGACTTTTAATCTCATTCCATGAAGTCTGCCCATCTTTAGGAAAGTGAGCCAATCCTCCTGTATTACAATACGAATATAATTCGCGTATTTCGCTAATTTTTGGGATCAGGTTTGTTATTCTGCCTGTTTCGACAGCGTTAAGAATATCTTCAAACTTATCTTCAGAATAACCGAGATGTCTGTCTTTAATCTCTTCTAGGCAATAACGTAATTTTTGTCCATACACTACAATCATATCGTCTGTACCTACAACAGAAGATATGTTTCTAAAGTCTTGTTTGAAAGATGAGTAAATTGTTTGATACTCCTTTGGTCGATAATGTATAGAAGAAGAAGCTGACTTCAATATATAATAAAAATTTCGTTGACATCCAAGATGCTTATTGCTTACTTTTAGACAATAACTCCTGAAAAGAGAATCGCAAGTAAAAACGAAAAGTTGTGAAAAGTTAATTGCTTCCTTATAGATTAGTTCAGCCGCCTGTTTTCTTCTTCCAGAATCAAAAGAATTAATCGGATCATCAAAGACAACCACTTTTTCTTGTTTAGTCTGTTCTTTGTTCAAATAAGCAAGAAAATAACTAAGTGCGATAGATTGGCGTTCACCTTCACTCAAATCCCTAAGACGATCTTTGTTTTTATAATGAACCTCAAGACCACAGGTAACGTCACCAACACGTAAGTCATACCTAGGATTTGTTCCTATCATTTTTAATTCTAAATCTGGACAAAAGATTGAAAGGTTCTTTTCGATCTCTGAGAAATATGTACTGACAAAATTTTTGAAATGTTCTTCAACCTTTTTTCTTAAAAGATCAAATAGGAATCCTATTTTTTCGATAGTTTTTTCATTTTGAGCAATAAAAGACTCTTTCAAGAAAATATTCTTTAGACCTTCGTATTTTTCATATACAAAAAGTATAAATTTTTCGTCAATTATTTGAGACTCGAGAGTGCTTTTTTGATTTGGTAAATTACCTGAAGAAACTTCTTTCTTTCCATTTTCCAAATTCTTAGTAATCAAATCAACTTTATTATTATACGTATCAATTTTTTGATTTAGGTCATTAAAAATTGCTTCAACATCTGTTACATGTGAGGGTATGGATGAAGTAATGTTTTTTTCTTTCGTTTCAATATTAATAAGCTCTGATTTTAATATATTTAGCTGATCTTCTGTAAGGATAACTTCTGGGAGTTCATCACTTAAACCAAGCAAGTTGTTTATTTTTGTAACTACAGAAGTGTTACCAGATGGAGTTTGAAAACCTAAAATAGAAACTATCGTGTTTTTATACTCCGCAAGTGAAGAGGTTGCTTTTGCTTGATCATTTATAAACGCAGAATCAAAAACAGCTTCATACTGACTTACTGAATCAATATATTTTTCCCCAGATACAATTGACTGTTCACAAAACGGGCATTCATTGAGTGAATGATCATGAGTAATTTTTACCCCCTCTTTAATAAAATTTTCTCGTCCAACCATCTTTGCCAAAGTCTTCACAGCTGTCGAACTGATGGAAAAAGAAAAGGCACTATCAACATCCGACTTAATAGGTGTACTTGGTTTAATACATTGAACTGGAGATACTGTTTCAAGAATTGCTGTTGCTTGAGCAATCTTTTGCTTAATTACCTCTATGTCTTTCTCAATTTTTGAAATTAATGCAATCTTGTTGATAATCTTGTTTGGTAGGTCTGCTAATTCAGCTAATGATAATGTATCAAAAATTATTTTGGTTTCTGAGTATGTTTTACTGATCCTTAGCATTGCAAACGACTCATCTCTTAAGCGTTTGATGTTTTCGCTTTTTTCTTGTAAATTTTTCTTTAATTGAGCAAGATTATTCAGCTGTGTTCTATATTGGAAAAAGTTTCCTAAATAAAGAATTAAATTACCAGTGTTTTTATTATGATTTGACGCTCTTCCAATTGGGAAAGAGTGTACAAAATTATCGATATATTCTCTATCAAAAATAAGCACCTTATCCTTTAGTGAGTTACCTTGAATTTTATTAACATCATTATAAGTTATTGAAGTCTGGTCAATTTCAATATCAAATGATGCGGGATCATTTTCATGATCCCAATTCTTACTGATCAAAGTATCAGTATCCGAGTTTAAACTCTTAAATAACTTAACTAACGTAGATTTTCCCGTACCATTTTCACCAAAAAGAATATTAAACTTATTAAACTGATGATTTATAACCCTCTGATTTCCGTTTTTGTCATTAATTGGGTTTCCATTTATATCAATTTGTAGTGATGGATTTATATCATCCCATTCAAAATGAAAAAATGATCCAATATTTTTGATTGTTTTAATCTTTTTTATCATATTCTTCCATGTTAAAAAACTTTTCCGATATAATCAGATTTGTTTCCATTTCTTCTGGGGTTAGGTCGAGACTATGAATTGATGTTGCGACCTCTTTAATTTCATCATCTTGTGATTCTGATATTGTTATTTGAAGTAAATCATCCATACGTTTAATTCTCCTTATTTTCTACAAACTTACCACCTGAAATATCAAAGAATCTTTCGAAAAAGTTTGTGAATTTAGTTAGAACACTCTCTCGTTTCTTGGTTCGATCACCACTTGGAGAAAAGCGAGATACTGGTGGTAGCACTTTTGTTATTGCAGTTCCTGTTGTTGCAACACTTCCATCACGAAAAGCATTTTGTATGAAAGTATATGTTGCGTCATGATCAAGATTCTCACTAGCAATAATCTTTTCTAATTCCTCAATTTTCTTCTTTTCAACAAACTTTTTCCAGTCATCATCAACAGCAGAGTGTACATCTAAAGAAGTAATGAATTGATTGATTAGATCTTTCTTATTTCTTAACTCAACACTAGAATCAATAGCTTTATTAATATCAATTAATAGTTCTCTGTTGTTTATATGATCCTCGTGATATCTCCTAATTAGTCCCAACACATAATCAATATTGATTTCAATTTGTTTTATAAGCTCCATTTCAAAGACTACATCCTCATTGATGTTTTCTTTATCTTCTTCGATTGTCTTTCGAAATTCATTGTACAAATCAATGTACATACTGTGATAATCTTGAACATCTCGATCAGTCAAAATTTCATTACCTGCAAACTCATCAAAAGTTGTAAGGATGTTACGAACACGCAATACTGCTCCGTATAATTTAATGAATTCTTTTTGTTGCTGTTCACTGATGATTCGCTCGCCTACAGGGAACTTCTCCAAAAGCTCATCTACTAAACTTTTATATCCTCTAATTTCTTTGTCGCCATCTTTGTAACCGTTGTAATAATCAACATACGCTTTCAAAAGCACAACACCACAAGCCTCTTTATCACCAAAGAGAGCAATTGATTCATTTGTGGCTTTTTCAAGATTTCGGAAACAAACAATATTCCCAAAAGTCTTTACGCTATTCAAAATACGGTTAGTTCTTGAGTATGCTTGAAGCAAACCATGTAAACGGAGATTTTTATCCACCCAAAGAGTGTTGAGGGTAGTGGCATCAAATCCAGTTAAGAACATATTCACTACGATAAGAATATCGATTTCTCTGTCTTTTACTCGCTGACTAACATCCTTGTAATAGTTCTGGAATTTATCAGATGAGGTGTCATAAGATGTGCCAAACATCGCATTGTAGTCCTTAATTGCATTATCAAGAAAATCTCTTGAACTAATATCAAGACCGCTTGTGTCTTCTGAATTTTCATCAATCATTCCATCAGCGTCTTCGTCATTAACTCCAAAACTGAAGATGGTTGCAATTTTAAGTTGCTTGTCACTTGGAACATCAGCTAGTTGCTTCTTAAACTCCATGTAGTACTTTTTAGCGACATCAATTGATGAAACTGCAAATATAGAGTTGAATCCTGCCAACCGCCGATCTTTTAATTTATAGAAACTATTACGCTTTGTTTTTTGATCAAAATGTTCACGTATATAACCAACAATGTTTTCCAAGCGTTCAGGAGAAGCAAGAACAGCCTCACGATCAATGTCGCTCACTTTCTTGTCCTCAATATTTTCAGCTTCTTTTACAGTTGAAACGTAATCAACCTTAAATGGTAGTACGTTTTTATCTGCAATTGCATCAACGATTGTATAAGTGTGTAATTTTTCACCAAAAGCTTGCTCAGTAGTTTTTAGATCTGGTCGTCCACCAGAAGAAGCATTCATCGCGAAAATGGGCGTACCCGTGAATCCGAAAAGATGATAGTTCTTAAACGTTTTCGTAATTGCAGCGTGCATATCACCAAACTGTGAGCGGTGACATTCATCAAATATCAAAACTACATGATCATCAAAAATTTCATGATCACCATTCCGACCAATAAAACGATCTAGTTTTTGAATGGTCGTGATTATAATTCGTGCATTTGGGTTTTCAAGTTGTTTCTTCAATAGTGCTGTCGAAGTATTACTATTCGCCGCACCTTTTTCAAACTTGTCGTATTCACGCATTGTTTGGTAGTCCAAATCCTTACGATCCACAACAAAAACAACCTTATCTACATACGGCAGTTTACTTGCGAGCTGTGCCGTCTTGAAACTAGTTAGTGTTTTTCCAGATCCTGTAGTGTGCCAAACATAACCACCAGCCTCTACAGTACCGAGTTTTTTGTAGTTAGTACTTACTTCAATTCTGCTTAGAATTCTTTCGGTTGCAACAATCTGATATGGTCGCATTACCAAGAGTTGTTTATCAGTAGTAAAAACACAGTACCGAGTGAGAATATTTAAAAGTGTGTGTTTTGCAAAAAAGGTCTTTGTGAAATCCATCAAATCAGTAATTGGTCGGTTGGTAGCATCTGCCCACCAACTTGTGAATTCAAAACTATTACTTGTACGTTTTCCTTTCTTTGCGGTTCCCTCGATAGACTCCTTGATGTGTTGTTTTCGTACAGTATTACCATAATACTTTGTATGAGTACCGTTTGAAATTATAAATAGTTGTACATATTCAAAAAGACCAGAAGAAGCCCAGAAGCTTTCTCTTTGGTAACGGTTGATCTGATTAAAAGCTTCTTGAATAGCAACACCGCGGCGTTTCAACTCAATATGAACAAGAGGTAGACCATTAACAAGAACCGTTACGTCATATCGGTTCGATCTTTTTCCGTCTTCAGTAGCATACTGATTAATAACTTGAAGGCTATTGTTGTGAATATTTTTCTTGTCTATCAGATCAATATTCTTGAAAGTACCATCATCTCGCTTTAGTACTTTTGTATTGTCTTCTTGAATAGTTGTCGTTTTGTCCTCAATACTTTGATTTGGATTTGCTAGTTCATTTACAAAAAATCTTTCCCATTCAAGGTCTGTAAATTCAAAATTGTTTAACTTTTCTAGTTGTTTACGTAAGTTAACAACTAGAGTTGCTTCAGATGTAATCGGGAGATATTCGTATGCCTGTGTTTCTAATTGCTTTACAAGTGCACGTTCAAGTTCCGCCTCACTTTGATAGTGAGCTACTCTTTTACCATCAGAAACATATTCTGCAACTACGGTACTTTGCGAATTTTCCGCAACTAAATTGTATTTATTGTTAATTGGCATATTCATTGAAAGTTAAAAGTTTTCCTCGATAATATTCATACTGTGAACGACGTGCCTTAAGTTCAGCAGGTAATCCGATTGAAATATTGTTTACCAAGGCATCAAATTTATCGAGAATGGTCACTATTCTTTTTTGTTCCGTAATTGGAGGTACTGGTATTTGTATTTTTAAAATATCGTCTTTACGGAGATTTGTTTGACTCACACCATTATCGTATCTTAGTAGTTGTCTGTTTCTATTTAGAATATAAAGAAGGTACTTTGAATATACTTTATCTTTATTTTTAACACTCAAAGCACAGATCCGTTGATTTAAAGTGTACTTATCGTTCTCGTCAACATAAAAACATTTTGCCAGTGCTTTTCCGTTTGGCAGGTCACTCATAACCATCAAAATATCATTTTCAAATACAGGAGAAATCTGACTGACAGAATATTTTTGAACTTTTCCATCAGTTGAAACAAATTTAGAATTAACAACAATATATTTGCCGTTTTCATCTATTAGTTTTTCGTGTCCTTTTCCATTCATAAAATTAATAATTTGATTAAGCGGAATCCATTGTACCCCCCCCATATCATCAAATGTTAATAATTGAGTACGGTAATGCTCGTACTGCTTCTTTCTTGCTTCTAGCTCTGCTTCTAGCTCTGCTTCTAGCTCTGTAAAACTATTAAGAATTTTTACAATCTCATCTTGAATAGCAATAGGTGGAACAGGTATTTTAAATTTTGAATACTGAGATATCCAATGTCGAGCATGATCAGTTGGAATATAATATATACATTTCATAGCAAAATAGATAAATTTAAAATTTACTTCGACACCTTTCTTAACTTGCAACATTTTCATTGCAGAAGACTTAACCTTAAATTCAAAATCAACCCAATGAAAAGATGTCGTGAAGTCGTCAAAAATAATCACAGGATTATCTTTACTTGCTTTGAATATACCGTCGGATTCGTTCGTATAACCCAGAATAAAACTCTGTCCAGCCGTTAAAACTGGGGTCTTGTGGTTATTACTATAGTCTGTGGATTTAACGATATATTTTCCAGGCTGTTCATAATCTAAAACATCACCCAGTTCTAAAAACTTTACACCATTAGGGCATAATTTAGATATTAAATCGCTAATTTTTGATTGATGTTTTGTCATACTATTTTCTCTCAATGTCATTAACAATCTCATCTATTGAAACCCTAAGCTCATTTTGTCGTACAACAATTCTAGCAATTTCTGAATTTAATTCCTTTATATCAATTATTTCTCGATTATCTTTTAGGGTCACATAGCTTGATACAGAAATATTGTAATTATTTTCCGCAATATCTTTATTGCTAACAAGTTTTGCAAAATGCTCAATATCTTTACGATCAATGAATGCCTTAAGTATATTTTTACGATTATCTTCACTTAATTTATTTTTATTTCCACCTCGAACAAATTCAGTAGAAGCATCTATAAATAAAGTCTTATTATCTTTTTTACTCTTCTTGAGGACAAGAATACACGTATCAATTCCTGTTCCAAAAAAGAGATCTTTGGGAAGTTGAATAACTGTATCTACATAATTATTGTCTATCAGGTATTTACGAATCTTTTGTTCGCTACCTTTACGGGAAAGAACACCTGGAAATTCAACAATCGCAGCTGTTCCGCTTGTAGAAAGCCATGAGAGCATGTGCATTGTAAATGCAAGATCTGCTTTACTTTTAGGTGCTAGAACTCCAGCAGGAGAGAATCTTGGATCATTAATAAGAATAGGATTAGCATCACCCTCCCAATTAATTGAATATGGTGGATTTGAAACTATCGCATCAAAAGGCTCATCATCCCAGTGTTTAGGATCAGTTAATGTATCTCCGTGAGCGATATCGAAATTATTATAATTAACATCGTGCAAAAACATGTTAATACGACACAGGTTGTAAGTGGTTAGATTTATTTCTTGCCCATAAAAACCTTGTCTTACATTATCCTTACCAAGTACCTTGGCAAATTTAAGAAGTAGAGATCCTGATCCGCAACAAGGATCGTATACTTTATTAACTTCCTTTTTACCGACTGTTGTAATCTCAGCAAGAAGCTCACTAACCTCTTGAGGGGTGTAATATTCTCCACCTGATTTTCCTGCATTTGAGGCATACATTGCCATGAGGTATTCATATGCATCACCGAAAGCATCGATTGTATTGTCGGCATAATCACCTAAGCGAAGATCGCCAATTGCTTCTAGAAGTTTTGTGATTCTTTGGTTTCTTTTTTCTACTGTGCCACCCAATTTATTTGAGTTAACATCTAAATCATCAAATAGACCCTTGAGATCTTCTTCACTACTTGAACCTTTTGCAGAACTTTCAATATTACTAAATACATTAGAAAGGGTTTCGTTTAGATTTGCATTGTTTCGTGCATTTTTACGAACATTCACAAAAAGCTCACTAGGTAAAATATAAAATCCTTTTTCTTTTACGGTATCTGCACGACCAAATTCAGCTTCTTTGTCAGAAAGTGAAGTGTAATCAAAGTCTTTATTTCCAGAACGTCGTTCATCAGCATTAATATAATTTGTTAGGTTTTCGCTGATGAATCTATAAAAAAGTATTCCAAGAACATATTGTTTAAAATCCCATCCATCCACACTACCTCGAAGATCATTGGCAATTTGCCAAATTGCACGATGGAGTTCAGCTCGTTCTTGTTCTTTTGTTGTATTTAAATTTGTTTTATCTTTACTCATAATTATTTTTGCTTCATTTTAAGAATCATTTTTTCAATATCCTTTCGGTGATATCGACGATCACCCCTGACTCCAAAACGCATGGCTTTTAAAAAACCATTATTATCCCATTGCCTTAAAGTATTAGGGTGGCACCCAAGAAGTTTACAAGCTTCACTCAATGTTAAAATTTCTTCTCCTTTTTTTGTAGTCATAATTTAGTTATTGCTAACTTAACATTAGTTTACATTAAAAAAAGCATAAAGTAAAACAAAACAAGGGCTTTTTAGTTACCAACTTTGAGGGTCTAAGACGCTCTAGACTCCTAGTGCGATCAGCGTCATTAATGTGTTTGTATGAAGATACAAAAACAAACACAAGATGTCCCTGATGAAGTGGTACCAATCAAGTACTGTCTTTATGCCCGTAAATCAACGGAACAAGAGGATAAGCAAGCATTATCAATAGAATCGCAAGTTAAAGAGATGTTAAGTCTCGCCGAGCGAGAGGGGCTTGAGATAGTCGAAATTAAGAGAGAATCACATTCTTCTAAAGAGGTTGGACAAAGACCAGTTTACAACGAACTAATCAACGAGATTAGACAAGGAAAATTTAATGGAATATTAACGTGGGCACCAGATCGTCTATCGAGAAATGCTGGTGACCTTGGGTCAGTAGTGGATCTTATGGATCAAAAACTTCTGCATGAGATACGAACTTATGGACAAAAGTTTACAAACAATCCTAATGAAAAGTTCCTATTAATGATTCTTGGCTCACAAGCAAAACTTGAGAACGATAACAAGATGGTAAATGTGAAGCGAGGTCTAAGAGCTAGATGCGAGATGGGATTATGGCCATCTGTACCTCCAACAGGCTACTTGAGCCACTCAGATAGAAACAGGAAATGCGAAGTTATCCTCGACAAGCAACGATCAGATGTAATTAAGCAAATGTTTGAGAAAGTCGCATATGATGGATGGTCTGGACGAAAACTCTTTAAATGGTTGGCTGAAGATATACGATTTAAAACAAAACACGGAAAGCCATTAACACTGAGCAATGTGTACATAATTTTAAAAAGTACTTTCTATTATGGTGAGTTTGAATATCCCAAAGGTGGTGGGCAGTGGTATGTCGGAAAGCACGAACCTATAATTACTAAAGATTTATATAATCAAGTGCAAGAAAAAATAACGAATGATTATCTAGTGAGATCTCAAGATAAAGAATTTGCCTTCACGAAAATGATTACCTGTGGCCTATGCGGATCAGGTGTAACAGCAGATGAGAAATTTAAGAAACTAAAAGATGGCACGACAAGTAGGTATGTCTACTATGGGTGCACTAAGTTTAAAGACAAGAACTGTCCATGCGGATATATAAGAGAGGAAGATTTAATCGAACAATTAGCAAATGTGTTTGATATAATATCACTAGATGAAATTGGCATGAAAGATAGAATCAAAGCTGAGATAGAATCACATAATGAATTTCAAGAGTCTGTGTTAGGACGAGAAGTTAGAGAAAAGGCAAAAATCAAAGAAGTTGATATACGGAATTATGCAAAACACATTCTAAGAAAGAAACCTATCTACGAAAAGCGAGAATTATTGAGACACCTAAGAAGTAAATTAATACTGAAAGAGAAGACAATATCTATCGCTTAAATTAGAAACTTATCCCAGGATTTTTTATAGCATCAATCGCTTCTAGCCTATCCTTTACGTCTCTCATCTCGTCGTAATACGACTCTACCTCGTCTATTACACCCTGCATTTCTTTGGGTCTCTTGTAGAGTATCGCTTGTAGGTATTCTGAATCAAGTGCGGAATCTAGTGGCAAAGGATCAATCTCTTTCATAAAATCAATCAACGAGGAATCTTTTGTTGTCATCAAAAATATAAGTGCTTCAACCATAGCTCGATCGTCGCCGTCGAATGTAATCGGAGCATCTCCCATTAGTACCTTTCCAACTTTTGAGCTACTACTTGAGATCTCATCAGTATTCAAACCTTTCTTTCCTGCAAATTCTCGAATCACTTTATAAAGCGCTCTGGCAATATCCTTGACGAGTTTTCCAATAAAGTTTTTAACCCCTGGAGAGTTTTCTACATAGAAAATTGAAGATTCCTCTTTGATATCAATACCGAGATGCTTGTGCAGAAAATCGAGAAATGCCTTCTTGTCTTTCGAGAAAACAGTAAGATCCTGAAGACTGAGTCTGTCATAGCGATGCGTATTATAAAAAACTGATAGAAGTTCTAGGAACTCTACACAGGAAGAATCAAGTGTGATAGAAGTTGCTTTCTTAACCTTTTCCAGAAGCCGAAGATGTTCGTGTGTTTTAAGTGATTTTTCAAATTTCTCGATATCAACATCATCCTTAAATTCAATAAGTATTATTGCCACTTTAGATAGCCTTTCGAGTCCTATTGAGAGGTTGTACAGGACTGGAAATACATCAGTTTCCTGACCTAAGGTTTCAGTATCATGAAGAATCTTCAATCCATCATAAATAAAGCCAGCCGCAATTTCTTGTTCTTGACCGAGTTTAAAATTTTGCCAAAATTGTGTGGGTGTCATGTATAGACCAATTATACAATTTTCTAGAAGACAAAGCAGTTATTCTTGAGAAACACAAAGGCACCCAATTGGGTGCCTTTGTGTTCTGGATACTGCTCTCAGCAGGTATGCAATTTTCAGAATAGTACCTATGATTTCTATCAAAACTTGAGGAGTCTAGGACACCCCATTAGAGTGTTCGTGCCCATGACTCGTTCTTAAAATGCTTTACAAAATATAGCGATTTTAAGAGTCTCGATAGCTCTCACTTGGCTGCTGGGAGATAGGGACTCGAACCCCAATTGACCGGACCAGAACCGGCCGTCCTACCATTAGACGATCTCCCAGCGCTACACACAAAATATTTTAAAGGACTCGGTCACGGATAATTTTCTGCTGAAAATTTCCTCGACCCCGCCTCGGCATGTCTGCCTCCTGCCTTGCGGTTGGGTCCCTCCCCAACCTCACCCCAATTGACCAGAACACTGCCTTGATATAAACCCACCAAAGTCTGGCAGGCATGCATAGGATACCCTAAATCCCCTATTTTTTCAATGGTTTGATATAATTACAACATGCAAAAAGCAATATTAATCCATGGGTACTATGACGAGTCAGAATTTAGAGACACTACACGACCAGCAGCATCGAATGACCATTGGTTTCCTTGGCTGCAAAGACAACTATTATTAAACGGTATAGAAACCCAGACCCCAGAAATGCCAGGATTCTACAACCCTAATTACGAGGCTTGGAAGGACCTACTTGAAGCATACTCCCCAAACGAAAACACAATTTTAGTTGGACACAGCTGTGGTGGAGGATTTCTGGTCCGCTGGCTCAGTGAGAACAATATTAATGTTGGCAAGGTTATTCTAGTGGCACCCTGGCTCGACCCCGAAAAAGTGATCGATCCAGAATTTTTCAATTTTAAAATTGACGCCAACATTGATAACAAAACCCAAGAGTTAACAATTCTATACTCAACTGATGATCACCCAGAAATAATCAGAAGTATCGAAATACTCCAATCTAATTTATTAAATACTAACTTCAAAAAGTTTACAGACAAAGGGCATTTTACATTAAGTAGTTTAAAAAGTGATAAATTTCCTGAATTATTAGAAATAATTTTAAGCAATTAATTAGCTGCTAAAAAATCTATGGCAATACACAATCTACCCAAAGATTTAAAATCAGCCATCAACTCCACACCCACAGCACAGAAGGTTTGGGACAGTATCACCCCTCTAGCCCGCAATGAATGGATTTGTTGGGTCACTTCTGGCAAGAAGGCAGAAACCAGAAACATCCGTATAGAGAAAGCAATTTCGAAATTAAAGGGAGGCATGCGCAGGCCTTGCTGCTGGGCCGGCTGTCCACACCGGTAAATAAAGCTTATTAAAATATGCTAGAATAAGTACATGAAAAAGCCTTTCTTGTATGCCCTAGGTGCTGCTTTATACATAGTTTGTATTGTATTAACAGTGTCTTATGTCGGGTCACACCTTGAGGGTGAAAACCTGCTCATGCCCATGACAATGCTATCACTCTTGGTTTTTTCTGTAGCGCTGATGGGGTTCTTGTTCCTATCACAGCCGATACTATTGTTCATCGAAGGAAACAAGAAAGGTTCAGTTAAATTCTTCTTACAAACTTTAGTTTTCTTTGCTGGGTTTGTGGCATTGTTTAGCGGTTTGATGTTTATTTTTTCAAAAATTGTGTAGCAGATTATTAATAATATAAAAATATATGTTAAAAACAAAAATTATAATCGGGGTGTTAGTGGTGGGCATTGTGGCAGTGGGCTATGTGACCTTTAATAAAAAATCTGTGAGTCAAGAAGCACCGGGTAACCCGAGTATAGACGAAGTATCAGATACGCCTGAAACTACTCAGACTTCCGGCAAGAAAATGGCTTTCAGTCAATTTATCAAGCAAGATTTTGGATCATACAAATGTGATGTAAAGCAATCCGTTAGCGACTTTGTCAGCAGCGGTACTGTATATATGAATGAGGGCAAACTACGTGGTGAATTCTCTACTGTCGCCGAAGGAAGAAAGATGGATTCTTCTTTTATAATGAAAGAAGGCTACACTTATAATTGGTCATCTATGATCCCAATGGGTGTGAAAGTTAAAATCCCCGACACGAGCGCAACCCCAAACACCAGCACCAACACATCAGGCACTTATTCTTGGAATGCAGAACAAATTGGAGAATACAATTGCGAAGAATGGAAAGCTGATGAGACTAAATTCGAATTACCAAGTGGAATAACTTTCACTGAGATTAACTAGCAATACTATGGAAAACAACACTCAACAGACAGATCAAGAAACACCTAAAAACGGCCCCGAACTCAAAATGAGTGGTCAGGATATTCTGGACTTTATTCGCAAAATATTCAAAGCTGGTAATTCTCGCAAAGCTATATTTGAAAACGAAGATGGTAAAAAGCTTTTTAGCATCAACCTATTTCTGCTTGTTTTAATCACATTTTTGGTACCTGTCATCGCTTTGGTCTTTGTAATCATACTCATAACTTTAGACTATTCAGTCAGTGTCGAGAGAAAAAAATCTCATTAAAAGTGGTATAATAATTCTGTAGAATTAATAAATAAATTATATGAAAAAAATATTAAAGTTTTCTGCATTTTTGGCTATGGTGGTAGGATTAGTACTTGTGGCTGGAGGAGTCTGGGGGGTGTATTTTACTTATAAAAATGTAACAGCAGAGAAAATAACAACGCCGACTGATGCTTCAATACCGGGTGTAGCGGTTACAGGTCCTTTAACGCTCAAATCACAATCCGATGTTATTCGACATCACACTTTGAATATGACGGGTGGTAAAACATACGCAGAAATGCCAAGGCAAATCCAAAAGACTGATGAATCCGGAAATATGGTCGTAGACAAAGAAGGCAAGCCTGTAATGGTTGATAACGCTGCACGTGGCATTTGGATTACTGCTACTACCCTAACCACGGCACTCCACCTGGGTATAGTCACTTATGCTTTCTCTCTATTTGTTTTCTTGATTGGTTTAATATCAATTTGGAACAGTATAATTTTCTGTCGTCTGGCTGATAAAGGTGTATTCGTTCAAAAAGATTAATTATCAGATAATATTATTTATATGCAAAACAAAAAAATCGCGGTTTTACTACTTTTAGGAATACTGATACCCTCAGCCTGGGTGGAGGCAGCTGACTATTTGCCGAAAAATTCAGACGGCGGAGTAAATGTAGTGGTATCTGGAAATGAACCTTATCGTAATCTATATACTGGCGGAGAAAACGTTATTATCAACTCTGCTGTTTTAGGAGATTTGTTTGCTGCTGGTGGCAGTGTTAACTTGACCGCCCCGGTTGAAGAAGACTTTTTTGCAGCTAGTGGCAATGTCACAGTCTCAGGAGAAATTAGCGGAGATGCACGCATAGTAGGTGGAAACATTGTAATCAACGCACCAATTAAGGGTGATCTGTTGGTAGCAGGTGGTACTGTATCATTCGGACAAAACGGAAGTGTTGGTGGTGACCTATGGATTGGTGGTGGAGTAGTGAACCTTACTAGTCCAGTTGCTGGTAATGTTAGAATAGGTGGTGGTGAAATTTTTATAAACAACAGTATTCTAGGAGAATTAAATGTGCTGGCTGATGAGCAATTAACTTTTGGACCATCGGCTGTTGTTCTGAACAAAATAAACTATAGCGGTGCAAAGGATCCTGTATTGGAATCTGGATCACAGGTGGGTAACATTGAGAGAGATTTATCTACCGCATATGGAGAACGAGACAAAAATAATTTAATGAATATCTATGCTTTTCTAAAAATTATTATCCTGTTGATTACAGCCTTGCTGATGTGGAAATTCTTGCGTAAAGACACCAGTAAACTCATCACTAAATCTAGTGAAAAATTCTGGGTAAATTTTGGAGTTGGGTTGCTTGGTTTAATAGTCATACCTATTATTTCTTTATTACTTTTGATAACGATTGTCGGTATGGCAATTAGCTTTATTTTGATGTTAATATACGTATTGTTCATAATCATTGCATCGGTTGGATCACTTTTCCTTATGGGGATGTATATCGAAAAGCTATTGAAAGCTAAAAAAGCTGAGGATGAAACAGAGACTGTTGTACACACAGAACTCAACACAGGCACACTACTCTGGGGCGTACTAGCTATGCTTGTGCTCGGATTTATACCCTACTTAGGTTCTGTGGTTACTTTTGTTTTCTTCTTGGTAGTTTTTGGCGGAATAATACAGGTAGTTCGCAGCAGATTCCTTAGAAATTAAATACTTAAATAATAAAAGCCCCGACGAAGTCGGGGCTTTTATTATTTCTTGATAGTAGCTTTGATAAAAGCTGTAAACAGAGGATGTGGCGCCAAGGGCCTTGATTTGAATTCTGGATGAAACTGAGTTCCCAGATAAAACGGATGTACAGATTCTGGTAATTCAGCTATCTCCATCAGTATCCCACTTGGTGAACGTCCTGAGAATACCAATCCAGCTTTCTCTAAATCCGCAATGTATTCTGGGTTCACTTCATATCGATGACGATGTCGTTCATTTATATTCAATGTGCCATAGGCTTTCGCGGCTACACTTCCCTTTTTAAGAACTGCCTGATAAGAACCCAAACGCATCGTGCCACCGTAATCTTTGTTTTTAATCTTCTCTATTTGATCAGCCATAGTGGCAATGATTGGGTATTTGGTTTTTGGATTCATTTCAACCGAATTAGCGTCCTTCATACCGAGCACATTACGTGCATAGGCAATGGTCAAAATCTGCATACCAAAGCAAAGTCCGAAATATGGAATCTTGTTTTCTCTGGCGTAATTAGCTGCCAATAGCATACCTTCGGTACCCCTTTTACCGAATCCTCCAGGCATCAGTATACCGTCTAATTTATCTAATTCAGCAAGTTTTTTTGGATCTTTTTCGTATTCCTCTGAATCAAGCCATAGGATCTCTGGTTTATAGCCCAGGTTCCAGGCAGCATGATTCACGGATTCGATAACTGATATATAAGTGTCTTTACAAGATTTGAAATTAAAATATTTACCTACGATACCTATCGTTACCTTTTTATCAATCTTCTTTATCTTATCAGCTAAAGATGCCCACTTTGTTAGGTTTGGTTTGCCTGCAGGTAGGCCCATCGCTTTAAGGAAAGTTGAGCCAAGTTTTTCTTTTTCAAAATTTACTGGCACATCGTATATAGAGTACACATCCGGTGCAGAAATTATTCTCTCTATGGGTAAACTACAGACATTACTAATTGTTTGCTTAATATCTGGACTGGCAGGCTTGTCAGCTCGGCATAATACAAAATCAGGATAAAGCCCCACTGAATACAGGTCAGTCACTGCGTGCTGGGTGGGCTTGGACTTCTGCTCTCCGAGCAATGATGGAGTTGGCAGATAACTCACCAACACCACGAATACATCGTTTGGATTCTTGTTCTTCATCATACGAGTAGCCGCTAAAAACGGATACAGTTGGTATTCACCAATAGTACCCCCGTATTCCACAATAGTTATGTCAGCTTTATTCTCTTGTTGGCAGACTTCAATTCGGCGAATTATTTCTTTTGGAATATCTGGGTATACTTCCACATCCTCGCCCTCGTATTCTAGATTTCTTTCACGACGAATAACTTCGGCATATATCTGACCGGTTGTTAGATAATTTTTTCTAGTACTGGTCTGGTTGGTAAATCGCTCGTAGTTACCCAAGTCCTGATCTGCTTCAATACCATCTTCACCTACGAAAACTTCACCGTGTTCTGCTGGTCGAATCGTTCCAGCATCTAGGTTCACATACATATCAGCCTTCATGTTCACCACCTTGTAACCATATGATTGCAGTATCTTGCCTATTGAGGCTGCTGCTATACCCTTACCCACAGAAGACATCACACCACCCACGACAAAAACATATTTCGGATTTTTTTTCTTTTGCATCTTACTTTTCAAGATATCGGCCTACCGCGAGGAAGCTCGAGATACTGCCTAAAATGATCCCAGTAATTAGAATAATAATGAAAATTTGGAATAAGTTCGATTTATAGTATTCAAAAAGATTCATGCCGAGGAATGCTGTCATGTTTTTACCCACCCAGGCTGTTGCCGGCCAAAGCAATAATGCTGTGGTTATAGCCGCCACAACTCCATAAATAGCACCTTCTACCATAAACGGACCTTGGACACGTGTTTTTGATGCACCCACCAGACGCATAATACCTATTTCTTCTTTAGAGATAAAAATAGTTAGACGAATAGTGTTTAAAGTTACAGCAATAGAAATAATTATTAAAAAGAAAGTTAAAATAAAGCCCAACTTGCGAGCGCCGTTGATTATGTTGTTCAATCTATCGATAACGGATTTGTTTTGATAATAATTAACCTTGTCGATAATATTAGCCGAACCAAGAACCAATACATCATCAGACTTCATAAAATTAGCGATACTCTCGTATTGAGCAATGTCTTTTGCTTTCACATTCAGGTGCGATCCTAGAGGGTTTTCATTTAATTCGTCGAGTGCTTGAATAGTTGGATAGTCATTAGAATGCCTCTCTCGGAAAGTAGCTAGCGATTCCTGGGCAGAAGTATATGTCACCTCTGCAACTTCGGGCAGATTAGAAATAGAATCTTTTAATTGAAGTATCTTTTCTTCAGACGCACCAGGGGTAAAGTAGATAGTTACATCTACTTTGTTTTTAATCTGGTCTAATGAATATCCAAGCACTGCTTGTAAAAGCAACAGTGTAGCAATCACCGACAAGGTCACAGTCATGACCAGCACAGCTGCCCAAGACACTAGCCCATTGCGTTTAAAAGAAAGAAGTCCGGATTTAATTATTCGATGAAAGGCTGTCATACACTACATCATATCATATACTTTCCGTCCTTGTCGTCCCTGACAATTTTACCCTTTTCCATGGTAATAACCCTTTTGCCGACTGATTCAACCACAGCCCGATTATGAGTGGTCAATACTACCGTCGTGCCCAGGTCATTGATTTTCTTTAAAATTTGTACCACATCGTAGGTAGAAACTGGGTCGAGGTTACCAGTTGGTTCATCAGCAATAATAAGCTCTGGCTGGTTAATGATAGCTCGAGCGATGGCTAGACGCTGTTTTTCTCCACCGGAAAGCTGGTGTGGAAAATGGAATATTTTGCTGCCGAGGTCTACTAGTTCAAGCACATGCGGAACGTCAGAAGCTATTTCTTCGTTGGTTTTACCCACAGCCTCCATAGCGAAAGCAATGTTTTCATAAGCAGTCTTGTTAGATAACAACTTGAAATCTTGGAATACTACCCCCATACGGCGACGAAGTTTAGTTAGGTTCTCACCTTTTAGTTTATGTACATCCAGAGACTCAAAAAATACAGTACCAGAGGTTGGTTTATCTTCAGCTAAGATCATTTTAACCAGAGTTGTTTTCCCTGCCCCTGAATGCCCAACAATGGATACGAATTCCCCTGGAGTAATGGTTAGGTTTACGTTCTCAATACCAACGGAATCCTGATTATAAAGCTTTGTAACATCATTAAAATAAATCACTTGTATATTTTATCACAAAACACTTGGAATAAAAATTAAATAAAGATTTTTTATAAACCTTTCTCCGCTTCTATAAAAATATCGATTTCTCCATCTAATACTTCATCAACTTTAGCAGTTTCGACATCTGTACGGTGGTCTTTTACCATTTTATATGGATGCAATACATATGACCTGATTTGACTACCCCACTCTATATCTGTACCAGAATTTTTACTCATACTTTCTTCGATGGTTTTTTTCTCCACCTCTGCTTTACGGAAAATCTTAGCCCGTAGCATATTCATCGCGGCGTCACGATTAGCTTCTTGGCTGCGCTCGCCAGAGGCATGCACGGCGATGCCTGTTGGCGTGTGCACGATACGCACTGCAGTCTCGCGCTTGTTCACGTTCTGTCCACCTGGACCACCCGAACGAGCAAAATCAATCTTTAGGTCGGCCTCTGGTATGACGAAATCCTTTTCTTCCATTTTTGTAAACTTAGGCAAAACCTCTACCAACGAAAAAGATGTGTGGCGCAACTTCTTGGCATTAAATGGAGAAATACGGACCAGACGGTGAACTCCGTTTTCATGCTTTAATGTACCATATACATTTTTGCCAGAGATTTCTATTGAGACATTACGATAGCCACCATGATCATTTTGGTTCTCATGCATTAATAAAACTTGCCACCCACGTTTAGCCGCGTATTTCATATACATAGTGAGCAGTATCAGAGAGAAATCTTCTGCATCATCCCCGCCTGCACCGGATACGATAGACAATATCGCATTACCACGATCGTATTTACCCAAACCTTCTTTTTTGGCCTTTAATTCATTTAATTCACGAATTGTTTCTTGGGCTTTATTTTTATCAGACCAAAAATCGACCCCCTGCATTGCCGCCTCTAATTCCTCTATTTTGTTTTGAATTTCATTTGTATCCATGAGCCACCCCCGAGGATTGAACTCGGGACCCCAGCTTTACGAAAGCTGTGCTCTACCAACTGAGCTAGGGTGGCTGAGTTAGTGCCATTTTAGCTAAAATTATGAAAAAAACCAAACTCCTGTTAAACTTTCAATATGCAAAAAATCGGAAAATATATCGGTGATTTGGTCTACGGTGCGAATGACGGCATCATTACCACTTTTGCCGTTGTAGCTGGTGTGGCTGGGGCTGAACTTACTGCTAATGTGGTTATTATTCTCGGTGTGTCCAACCTATTGGCTGACGGATTTTCTATGGCAACCAGCAACTACCTAGCCCGTAAATCAGAAAATGATTACCAAAAAGCACAGACCGGCGAACACGTCGAAATGGACAACCCTATTAAAAATGCAATTGCTACATTTGTTGCTTTTGTCATTGCTGGGTCAGTGCCACTCATACCATACGTTATTGGATTAGACGCCAAAATATTCCAAAGCGCTATTATTTCTACAGCCTTTGCATTATTTATCGTAGGCTCACTTCGCACACGAGTATCCCATGTGAAATGGTGGCGCGGAGGACTCGAAATGCTTTTTGTTGGTGCGCTCGCAGCCAGCGTCGCCTATATCATAGGAGACTTCTTGGGTAAAATTACAGGATAAACAAAGTGAGTGGTTATACGATTCCGCTCGAACTTACTTTATCAAAAATAGCTGAGAATATCCACAAGCGTTCCCCGCGCGCTGAAGCGCCTCTGTGCGAAGCACAGAGCTTCTGCTGAAGCAGAAGTGCGGGAAAACGCTCTGCACACCACGCAATGTTCCAAAAAGGATGTGGTGTGCAGAAATGCAAATGCGGAACGCGAGCGAAATTTTGCGAAATGCTGGGGGTTTGGGGGAAAGTATTTCGCAAAATTCGCTTCGCGTGCTTCCTGATTTTTTGGCGGG
>CAYOLW010000005.1:0-72947 GCA_964404925.1 uncultured Candidatus Saccharibacteria bacterium | reverse complement strand
GGCAAAGAAACTTTTTGAATTTCGGATGATATCTGCTGATCCAAAATTTCACTTCGGATATATCCTTGCGTACATTTTATAGTTTTAGATTTTTTAGAACAGCGATAGTAAGTATGCCCTTTTTGGATTTCAGCAGTTATCATCATTCCGCATTCGGTGCAGTGGAGTAAGCCACAAAATGGTTGAGGTTCATTTTTTGGTTTTCTATCTGGTTGTCCTCTAAATTTCAACATTGACTGCACCGAATCAAAAAGTTTCTTTGCTATGATTGGCTCGTGTTTGCCTTCGTGGATTTCACCGCCATATTTGAATAACCCGATGTAAAATGGATTTGAAAGAATAAAAGACGCTTTGGTTTTGGAGATTCTCTTTCCGGTTCGAGTGGTAACGCCGGATTTCGCCAAAAAGTTTACAATATCTTCCAGTCGTTGATTACCTTTCGTGTATCGTTCAAAAGCCAAGCGCACAATTTTAGATTTTTTCTTATCCACGATTATCGTTTTAGTACGACTGTCATTCATATACCCGAGCGGCGCTTGGCTCGGGAATATACCCATTCTGACTTTTTGGCGAAGTCCGCGTTTCGTATTTTCGGAAAGAGAATCTACATAGTATTTGCTTTGGACAAAAGCCATGGAAAGTGAAAATTTCCCTTGTGATGTATTTTCAAACCAAAATGTAGGAAATTTTAACATCGCAAGATGTCCGATGTCGATAAAATATACTATCTGTCCGCCGTCCACAGAATTGCGCGCCAGTCTATCGGGATGCCAAGCCAAAATTCCTTGAGCTTCTCCACGCTCAATTTTTTTCATCATACTGTTAAATATCGGACGACCTGGAATTTTGGCGGATTGTTTCTCTACTAACTCCTCAATTATCTCTAAACTCTGTTCACGAGCAAACGCGCGCAATTCCGTTAATTGTGCCTCAATACTTAACACTTGCTTATCCTCGACATCGGTACTCTTGCGAGCATACAAAAAGAATTTTTGTGATGACATATATTTTTCTAAAAGCAGAAATGGCTACTCCAGTGCTGTAACCTTAACGTTAGTTAAGATATCTGAAATAGCCATTTCCGCTAACTAACTAATAAAATGGTTACAGCAAATATATTGTATCAAAAATTCTTTTTGTATCCAAAGCAAATACTTTGAATTTGTATCGCACGGGATTCCGAACCTCCTCCTTGGCGAAAAAATAGTGCGCGCCAGCGCGCCCGCATTTCTGAATTCCCCCGCAAAATCAGGGCAAACAGAATGGGCGTGCCTTCGGCACGCCCATTCCTTGGTTTCGAAGAAACCGCTAAGTTCTATTCTTGTGTCTCTATTGTACCAAGCTCGAACGATTTTTCAAAACAAATAGCTTATCGCACATCCGTGCGCTAAAGCGCCTCTGTGCGAAGCACAGAGCTTTTCCAAAGGAAAAGGACGGAATGTGCGAATACAAATGCGGACTCGGTTTTGCGAAACTATTTTCTGGGGAAAGGATTCGCAAAACCGAGACTAATCTTTTTGAAATTCGGCGGGGATTTTGGATTTCGCCCGCGCGGAGGAGGGGTCTGGGGAGGAATCCGCGCGGGCTCGCTTTTGGATTTTTTGGCGGGGCGGGCTACTGGAAAAATACCTCATAAAATGATAAAATCATTTTATATGAAAGAATCGATTAACGAATTTATTGGACGAAAAAGCCATTTCCTTGAATCAAGGGAAGGGCAGAATCTTCATGTTGCTGACAGATTAATTACCATTGACGGAGTTGATGGATCAGGGAAAGACACCATTTCTGAACATTTACTACAAAAAATGAAAGATAAGTTTGGTGATGACAATGTTGTAAAAATTGACATAACACATTTTTTAGATAGTGATGGAGAAAATACAGAGTTAGGAAATCGTGTCGTAGGAGAAAAAGGTCATGTTGGATATTTTAATGAAAGAAAACAATTAAATAAATCAAGGGATGAAAATCTTTCTAAAAGCAAAGACCAGCAGATTGATAAAGCATTTATTGCAGGAGTAAATCGTGCATACACCGATAAAATTATTCCCGCTCTTGAAAGTGGAAAGATTGTAATTATTCCTCGATCAGAATTAAATTTACTTCGGTTTGCATTACAAGAAAAGAATACAGATAAAATTGATCGTGAAAGCAAGTATTTGCTTGACGGAACAACAACTGCGGGGGTACTTGCGGGAAATAGAATTTTTGTTTCCGTCAGTCCTGAAGATATGATAAAAAACATACAAGCTCGTGGTGTCCAAACACACTTAGACCCAAAAGATTTACAAGAAGCAGAAATTTTTGTAAAAACTCAAACAGAGGCGGAGAAGTTTGTAACCGAATTACCTTCGGACAAAGAAGTTAACATAATTCGAATACAAAATGACATGGTTGAAAGTGAAGATGTGAAAAATCACATAGAAAAATTATGTGATGATATTATAAAATCTTTAGATATTAAATAAATTTATGACAACTACTCACACAAAAGCATCAGATTTTCTCGGCAAAAAAGTCAAACTAGTCTTTGATAGACCATTTGGAACGAAACATCCAAAACATGGATTTGTATATGAATTAAATTATGGATATGTTCCCGACACCGTATCTCCTGACGGAGAAGAACTTGACGCATATTATTTAAGTGAAAAAATACCTCTTACTAAGATAGAGGGAATTTGTATCGCATATGCTCATAGAGAAAATGATGATGACGATAAATTGATTGTTGTAAAAGAGGGCGATACTAATTACACCGATGAAAAAATTATGGAATTGATCCATTTTCAAGAGCAATGGTTTAAGACAATGATCGTACGGGATTAAATAACTCTATGGAGATTAAAAGGAAAAATTATAAAAAGATTTTTAAATTTAAAAATTCAACAAGTCTTAAGTTAGAAACTAGAGAAAGTGGCCTCGTTGAATTTAAAGAATCATTCAATTGGGGTTCTAAAGATAAGTATTGCAAAAGCATGTCTGCTTTTGCAAACAACAAAGGTGGTTTTATTGTGTTTGGAGTTAAGGATAATCCAAGAGAGCTAGTGGGACTTGGTAGTGATAACTTCGAAAATTTAGATGAAGGAAATATAACACAATACCTCAATGGCGTATTTTCACCAGAAATAGAATTTTCAAAGTTTATTATGAATATTAAAAATAAAAAAATCGGTATCATTCATATTAGTGAATCAAAACAAAAACCAATAATTGCAATAAAGAATGACAGCGATATCAAGGAGAGTGAAATTTATTATAGATATAATGCAAGAAGTGAAAAAATAAAGTTTCCAGAGTTAAAAAATCTTTTTGTACAAACTAAAGAAAACGAAAGAAAAAATTGGATGGAACTTTTTGAAAAGGTTTCGCGTATTGGTCCTGAGAATACTGCTTTAATGGATATAGCAAAAGGCAAAATTGAAGGTAAAAATGGAACTCTAATTATTGATAAAAAGTTAATCCCGAAATTAAAATTTATACAGGAAGGAAGTTTTAAAGAAAAAGGGCGACCCGTTCTTAAATTGATTGGTGAAGTCAGACCTGTTTCGATTATCGGTAAGAATAAAAATTTTACAGAAACAAATATAAGAATAACTGATGACCCAAACGCTCCTGCAATGCGAATTAATGAAGACGAACTTTTGAAAGAATTTTCTTTAGATTATAATTCCCTAACAGACGAACTAAAGAAAAGATATTCTGATTTTAGATCGAATCAAAAATATCATAAAATTCGTAGAGGGTTGATGACCAAAAATTTCTCTATGACAAGAAAACTAAATCCTAAAAATCCAAAGAGTTCTAAACAAGATTTTTATACCCCTAAAATTTTTAAAGAGTTTGATAAACATTATTCTAAAAAATAGGGAGCAATTTTTGTGCGCGAACGGGAGGGTGGGTCAAGCACAATACTAAATGTTGTATCTCGGCTTTGCCGAGATTTCAATATTCTGTATTTTCTTTCTTAATGCCCGCCCCGCCAAAAAATCCAAAAGCGAGCCCGCGCGGATTCCTCCCCAGACCCCTCCTCCGCGCGGGCGAAATCCAAAATCCCCGCCGAATTTCAAAAAGATTAGTCTCGGTTTTGCGAATCCTTTCCCCAGAAAATAGTTTCGCAAAACCGAGTCCGCATTTGTATTCGCACATTCCGTCCTTTTCCTTTGGAAAAGCTCTGTGCTTCGCACAGAGGCGCTTTAGCGCACGGATGTGCGATAAGCTATTTGTTTTGAAAAATCGTTCGAGCTTGGTACAATAGAGACACCACTTTAGTAAAAAATCTGAGTAAAAGCTCAGATTTTTTATGTTATACTGACCAACATGCAAAATAATTTCTACAAAAAATCTTTAGCATTACACAAAAAACATGGAGGTAAAATTGAGCTTGCACCGAAGGTTAAATTAAATAATAAAGAAGATTTATCTCTAGCATATACTCCTGGCGTGGCTGGTGTGTCACTTGAAGTTGCGAAAGACAAAAAGAATGCTCATCTGTACACTCTCAAGAAAAATACAGTAGCAATAATCTCTGATGGCTCAGCGGTGCTGGGGCTAGGTAATTTAGGTGCTTATGGTGCTATACCTGTAATGGAAGGCAAGGCAGCGATTTTTAAAAAGTTCGGTAACTTGGATGCATTCCCCATATGCCTTGATACCCAAGACACTGAAGAGATAATTAAGACGGTGAAAAACATTTCTCCAGTTTTCGGCGGAATAAACCTTGAGGATATATCTGCACCGAGATGCTTTGAAATAGAGGATAGACTGCGCCAAGAACTCGACATTCCTGTTATGCATGATGATCAGCACGGTACAGCTACTGTGGTACTCGCAGGGCTCATAAATGCACTTAAATTAAGGAAACTAAAGAAAGATGATGCCCGCGTAGTCATAAACGGTGCTGGGTCCGCTGGAATAGCTGTGGCGAATTTGCTACTTGCTTATGGATTTAAAAATATTATCGTGTGTGACACCAAAGGTGCGATATGTAAAGATCGAGGAGATTTAAATGAATATAAAAAAATACTGGCTGAGAAAACAAATAAAGAAAATAAAAAAGGGGAATTGAGAGAGGTATTAAAAGGTTCGCACATATTTATCGGCCTTTCCAAGGCCAACATGCTAAACGCTGAAATGATTAAAAGCATGGCCGAGCGTCCGATAATTTTCGCCCTTGCAAACCCAGTACCAGAAGTATTGCCAGATGTAGCAAAAAAGGCAGGAGTATTCATCATAGCCACCGGGCGGTCAGACTTTCCAAACCAAGTAAATAACTCTCTGGGGTTCCCAGGCCTTTTCCGTGGAATAATCGATAAGAAAAAACAATTTAGTGAATCTGTATTTATCCGTGCAGCAGAAGCTATAGCCAAATTTGTGAAAAAGCCAACCACTGAAAAGATATTGCCAACCATGTTCGACAAAGGCCTCGCCCAAGCTGTAGCAAAATCAGTGTAAATAAAAAATACACCTTCGCGCGCTTAGGCTGTTGCGCCAATTTTCTTCCCCAAATTTACATCACGCGAAACCCCCATACTTGAATAGGAAGTTGAATTGAAAGGATTGTATGATAAATAAATATACGGGTAGTTGTTTCCCGCTACGATTCCATTCAATGTGCAAAAACTTCCAGAGGAATTGATTGAGAATTCATGAAAAGAAAACTCGTCTTCTAAAACAAAAGTAATCTCGGGTTCGATGATATACCCATCATTAAGAGTTGAAAATGTAGTGGCTTGCAATAGCCAAGACCTTTCCTGTGCGTGCGCAGTTTGCCAGCATAAAAATGCCAGCAGGGTGAGTATTCTTTTCATGGTAAAGAGCTTTTTTGTTTTTGAAATCTAATTTTGATATTCACATTATTTTTGCTTTCTGTCAAATAAAAAAGCCGGGTCGCGCAACTGCATGCACGACCCAGCAAAGTGTGTTTATTTAATCTTTAAAAAAATAGGTACGTAAACCTAACGCTTGGGCAATTCAATGTTGCCAAATAAGGGTCCAATCTAAGACCTGCCTCCAAAGAGCATTTCTCATGATAGGAAAGTTCCAAGAACGGCTCCATTGTAATTGCTACAATTCCATACTCAGTAGATCTAATAATATCTAATTTTGTGTCGAGGCCCATTCCAAAGTGTATTTTTTTACCGATTGAAAAAAACTTAAAATTACTTCCAAATCCACCACCAAATTGGACACCTTCTTCGTGAAAAAAGTTAGAAGGACCGTTGTTTGCAAAATCTTCTGATTTTTGAACCTCATACTTTATTTCAAGAAAAATAAATAGAGAATTAATTTTACGCCTGTTTAGTCGCATACGTTCCTCGAACCCAAAAGAATTTACACTATCAGTCGAGAATTGGTTCTTAGTTCTGTACTGTTCGGTAAATAGCGACGAACTAAAAACCACTTCTCTTTTTGACTCATAGACTTTTAAGCTGTCGGTTTTTTGAGACCATGAGGTGAATGTAAAAAGAAATGATGTTACGAGAATGATGATTTTTTTCATCTTTAAAAATTTTTGATGAATGATGAAATACCCATTCCGAAGGCGGAAGGGCGGGTGAAAGTTTACTTTTTTCGGGTTATTAGATAACTCGAAAATATTTTTATCCCGAGGCCTGAGCCTGGGAATGAGTGTCAAAGAACGAATTTTTTGAAAATTCAATAGAGTATTATACAGGAAAGACCTTTATATTTCAAGGCCTTATCTTTCTAACCCCTTAGGGTCTGCATAGGGTAATCCTGGGTAATAAAGGTGTATTTGTATATTTTTAAAATGTGTGCTATTATAAATGCAATGAATTCGAGCCTGTGGGCTCTTTTTGTTTAACTTAAATTATTAATTCACCAATATTTTCATGGAAATTCGCAACATAGCTATTATCGCTCACGTGGACCACGGCAAGACAACCCTAACCGATGCATTAATGCAGCAGAACGGGGCAGTCAAAGATTTAAACTTCTCAATGGACTCAAACGCTATAGAAAAAGAGCGTGGTATTACCATTTATTCTAAGAACACTTCTATCCGATACAAGGATACCAAGATCAATATCGTGGACACACCAGGTCACGCGGACTTCGGATCAGAGGTAGAACGCGTACTTCGCGCTATTGATTCTGTGTTGCTGCTCGTGGACGCTGTTGAAGGTCCAATGCCGCAGACAAGGTTCGTGCTCAAGAAATCTCTCGAGCTTGGTTTAAAACCTATCGTTGTTATTAACAAAATTGATAAACCAGCAGCTGACCCGGACCGTGTGCACGAGGAGGTGCTTGAGCTTTTCTTGGAACTTGGAGCGAACAATGAACAAATTGATTTTGAAACTATCTATGCAATAGGTCGCGAAGGTAAAGCTTTCCGCAAAATCGGCGATGATTCAAAAGATCTATCTCCACTCCTTGATTTAATTCTAGAAAAAGTCCCAGTTGCCTCTACTCATGATTCAGAAAAAATGTCTGCTCAAGTTTTTAATTTGGGTTATGATAATTTCTTGGGCCGTTTGGCTATCGCTCGAGTATATGGCGGACAGATAAATACTGCTAAACAAGTAATAGTGAAGAACGATGATAAAAAAAGAACGGGTAAAATTTCTAAACTTTTTAGTTTCGAAGGGTTGAACAGAGTAGAAACACAAACTGCTGACTCTGGTGATATTGTACTTTTTGCTGGTATACCAGATATTTTTATCGGTGAGACTATCTGTGAAGATGATTCTGTGCCCGCATTACCACACATCGCTATCGATGAACCAACCCTTTCCCTTAATTTTTTAGTGAATGACTCTCCGTTTGCAGGACGTGAAGGTAAATTCGTTACATCTCGTCAGCTCAAAGAACGCCTCGAAAAAGAACTAGAAATGAACGTAGGTCTACGGGTGGATTTCTCTCCGGAGCAGGGTAGCAATTTTGGTCCAAGCTTTTTCAAGATATACGGTCGCGGTGAATTACACCTAGCGGTACTTCTTGAAAACATGCGTCGCGAAGGTTATGAAATGCAAGTTTCCCAACCGGAAGTTATCGTGAAGGTAGAAAACGGTACAAAACTCGAACCATACGAAGAACTAGTTGTTGACGTACCAGTTGAATCCTCTGGAGCTGTGATTGAAAAAATAGGCAAGAGAAAAGGAATAATGAAATCTATGATAGAAAAGGACGGTGTTGTCCGTGTTATTTTCGAAATACCAACTCGGGGGCTTTTGGGTTATCGAGGTGAGTTTATTATCGACACTAAGGGTGAGGGAATCATGTCTTCCAGGTTTACTGCCTTCAAAGAGTATGCTGGTGAGATCAAAAAGCGTGAATACGGCTCAATGACATCAATGATAGCTGGTAAAGCCGTGGCCTTTGCCCTTGCCAATTTGCAAGAACGTGGTATATTATATATAGATCACGGTACTGAAGTTTTCGAAGGTATGGTTATTGGTAACGTCTTAAAAGGCGAAGAAATGTCTGTAAACCCAATTAAAGGTAAACAGCTTACCAACATGCGAGCCTCTGGTACTGATGATGCAATAGTGTTGAAACCTCCATTTGCGCTGAGTATTGAAAGAGGTCTTGAAGTAATGGGGGAAGACGAATACCTAGAAATTACACCAAATTCGATCAGATTACGTAAAAAGTTTTTGACCGAGCTTGACCGAGTACGTTCTCAGAGACAGGGCGCAAAGTAAAAATATTAATAAGCCCTGACATTTTACATTTTATTGTTACAATAACATCAACAATGACAACCAAAAATTTTAAGCCGAAGCAAATTACAAAAAAAATAACCTCTCATCTAGGTGAACGACCTCTTGATGTTATTATGAATCGTTTTGGACTCAATCCAGAAGATGTAGAACGCAAGACACTAGAAGAAATTGGTCAGAAATACAAGATTACTCGCGAGCGCGTGCGTCAGATTGAAGAAGCAGCCTTATCTTTGATTAAGAAATCTCCGGCTTTCAAAACGGAGCAATCTTTTTTTGAGGACCTAAGAGGTGTAATTAAATCTATGGGTTCTGTTGTTGTTGAGGCAGAATTACTTGCACACCTAGCTAAAGATGAACTAACACAAAACCATATTCATTTTCATTTAACTCTTTCAGATTATTTCAAAAAGCACCGCGAGAATAACCACTTTAAAACCAGATGGAGTGTAGACGATGAACTAGCCGAAGAAGTACACACCGCATTGCATAAATTATACTCCAGCCTCAATGACTCAGATCTTGTTCCTGAAACAGAAATGATCAAAAAATTCTTTGACCACATGAAGAACGTTGCAGAGGATTACAAGAACGACGAAATTGCAAAACGATGGTTATCTCTATCTAAATCTATTGGCAAGAATCCTCTTGGTGAATGGGGTAAGTCAGAATCACAGAATGTAAAAACTCGTGGTGTGAAAGACTACGCTTTTTTGGTTATGCGCAAGCATGGTTCTCCTATGCACTTTAAAGAAGTTACAGATTCTATTATAAAAACGTTTGGACGCAAGACGCATTTTGCTACTGTACACAACGAACTTATCAAAGACAATCGATTCGTATTAGTTGGCCGAGGATTATATGCCTTGTCAGAATGGGGATACAAGACTGGTATTGCCCGAGATGTTATACGAGATATTTTAGAGAAAGAAGGTCCTATGACCAAAGACCAAGTTGTAGACAAGGTGATGAAAGAAAGATATTTCAAGAAGAACACTATCTTAGTAAACCTACTAAATACTAAATATTTCAAGAAAGATAAAAAAGGTTTTTATACAGTTGCTTAAATATCGCTTCCTTTTAAATTCTTTTTATAATAAAATACCTGCATGAGTGATGCAGGTCATGATGAGTCTGGAAATGCGCTAACCGATTTTTTGGGTGACTTAGCGCATTTTTTTAGTGAAAACAAATCAGTAATACTGATGATTATTTTTGTAGTTGTTTTGTATTTTATTGATCAGGAGTTAATGCTGCAGGTTATAGCTTTTTATATATTACTACGTGTTGCCTTTAAGCTATGGATGCACTACATTCAGCAAGATTTTATAACTGGCATCGATTATGTATTACTGGAAGTAATTCCTCCGCGCGATGTTTTGCGTTCACCTCGAGCTATGGAGCTTTTCTTTACCAACGCTTTATATCATTTTAGTAACAAGGGTGGACTTGAATGGTTCTGGCAAGGTGCTGTGTGGTTTTGGTATTCACTTGAAATTGTGTCCATCGAAGGGCAGGTTCATTTCTATATTCGCACACCAACCAGACTTAAGGATTTAATCGAAACACAAATATACGCTCAATACCCTCAGGCGCAAATTAAAGTTGCAGAGGATTATACTTTAGCTGTTGATGAGATAACCCCTGAAAGCGCTTGGCGAGGTTGGGGTTGTGAATTTAAATTAGCAAAACACCACGCTTATCCTATCAAAACATATGTTGATTACGGATTAGACAAAGATCCAAAAGAAGAGCAAAAGATAGACCCTCTTTCACCCGTGATTGAACTATTCAGTAGTTTAGGCACTGGGGAGCAATATTGGTTGCAGTTCGTTATTAGGCCTTCCAAGGTTGAATTTGAAGAGCATGGGCACGGTCACCCAATGGAGCCAATTTGGCCTGGAGAAACTGGACACGATTGGGTCAAGGAAGCAGAACTCGAGCTAGAGAGGATGACAGAGGTTTGGACTAAAAAAGAAGTATTGCCTGACGGTAGAATACTTAAATCTGGTCGTCCACCGGATTCGATGAAAAACCAAATAGACGGTATTAATAGAAAAATATCTAAAATTGCATTTGATACTGGTATCCGCGCTTTTTATGTAGCCAAAAAAGAAAATTGGTCCATGAACCATCGTCGTGATATACGTTTGATTTTTAGACAATATGCTAACCCTCAGCTTAATAGTCTTGAGCGTACTAATTCTACGCAGGCTGATGCTTTTGGTGGCAGTTTCCTAAGTAGTTTCTTTTTGCTATCACCAAAAAAGACAATGATTTTAGTAAACCGTATGTTGCTTGAATATCGAGAAAGAGCTTTCTTCCACCATCCACTTCGCAACCAATTGCTACATAATATTCCTTGGCCTATATCGCCAATGCTTTTCCCGGCCTATATGCACTCGCACACTTATGTATTAAACGTTGAAGAGCTGGCGACATTGTGGCACTTCCCAGGTCAAATACTTAAGGTTCCTACTCTCGAGCGAGTAGAAAGCAAAGAAGCTTCACCTCCAACAAATTTACCTACTTAAAATATGGAAAACGATATAGTTATAGAACCAATCGTAGAAGCCAAAGCGCCTTTCAAATGGCGTTTGGTTTTGTTGATAACGTTTTTAATTATAGTTATATTTTCTGCTTATTTTTTTCTAGTTAGAGCGCCAAATAATTTCCCAATGAACCAGATTTTCTCAGTAGAATCAGGGGATGGGCTGCGTAAGATATCCCTCAAACTAAAAAATGCTGGATATATACAATCAAGGGTGGCACTAGAAACTGTTGTGATTTTTTACGCTGGAGACCGGCATATAATGGTAGGTGATTATATTTTTCCAGAGAAAATTAATGTTATTAAATTAGCTAAAAAGATTGCTGGAGGTGACCGAGAACTAAGTACCGTAAAAATAACAATTCCAGAGGGTTTTTCTAATGAAGAAATTGCAGAACTTTGCGATTCACGTTTGAGGAATTTCAATAAAGATAGATTTTTAGCAGCTGCATCTAACAAACATGGAACATTGTTTCCAGATACTTACTTCTTTTCAACAACCGATGATGAGGATATTGTGTTGAGTATTCTAACCAAAAACTTTGATAAAAAAACAGAAAAAATTTGGCAAGATATTAAAAATTCTGGAAAAGATATAAATGAAATATTGATTATGGCTTCTGTCTTAGAGAAAGAAGCCAGTGGCGATTCTGATCGGGCTATTATATCAGGGATACTATGGAAAAGAATTAGTATTGGCATGCCGCTTCAGGTAGATGCTGCACCTGTAACTTATGAGCAAAGGGGCCTACCGAAAGAACCAATATCCAACCCCGGTATTGCTGCAATTTTAGCAGCGATTAATCCAGAAGAGTCAAAATATTTGTACTATATCCATGACAAAGAAGGCAACACTCATTATGCCAAGAATTTCGACGAGCATAGACAAAACATAAAAAAATATCTAAAATGACGAAATGTCAAAAAAGACTGTATTTGTAGGATTATCTGGCGGTGTGGACTCAGCTGTTTCGGCCGCTTTGCTGGTTGAACAGGGCTTTGAAGTCGTGGGTGTTTTCTTGCGTACATGGCATCCGGAATTTATTGAGTGTAACGAGGATGAAGAAAGGCGAGATGCTATTCGTGTGGCAGCACACTTGGGTATACCATTTCTGACTATTGATTTATCCGAAGAATACAAGAAAAATGTAGCTGACTATATGATTGCTGAATATAAAGCAGGCCGTACTCCAAATCCAGACGTACTATGCAATAGCCATATAAAATTCGGTGCCTTTTTAGAAAAAGCAATTAAAATGGGAGCAGATTTTGTAGCAACGGGACATTATGCACAAGTTTATAAAAATAGTCTTGGAGAAACGACGGGTGGGGGCGTGCCGTTTCGAGCGAAAGCGAGAAATGGGGTTAAGGAGTTTCGAGAAGAGCTATTTTTGATGAAAAAGTCTAGAGATATTTCTAAAGACCAGGTATATTTTCTCTGGCAGCTTACACAAGAGCAGTTATCTAAAATAATTTTTCCCGTAGGTGGACTAACAAAAAAACAAGTTCGCATTTTGGCAAAAAAATTCAAATTACCAGTTTCTGATAAAAAGGATAGCCAAGGTATTTGTTTTCTGGGTGATATTGATTTGAAAGATTTTTTGAAACATTATATTAAAGTTAAAAAAGGCAAGGTTCTAAATGAATCGGGCGAGTTGATCGGTCACCATGAGGGTGCACTGTTTTACACTTTGGGCGAGAGGCATGGTTTTACTATTACTAAAAAGTCACCAAATGACACTAGGTACTATGTAGTAAAAAAAGATATTAATAAAAATACAATTACCGTAGCTTCAAATATAAAAACAAATAATCAATCTAAAGATTCTAATTTGATTAAATTAATAAAGACAAACTGGATTACTGAATCTCCAAATACTGGTGCTAATTTTACAGCTCAAATTCGGTATCATGGAGAATTCCTGCCATGTGTAATAAAAAATATATACAAAGCTGAGGTATTAATAGAATTCAAAGAGCCTGTATTAGTAGCTTCAGGTCAATCTATCGTGATTTATAACCAGGAGACTGTGTTAGGTGGTGGGGTTGTCTTTTAATTGGTTTTTTCCTTTCTGTGGTATAGAATATTTCTATGGATAATATAGAAATAATTTCAAAGCTGGGTTTAGCAGTATTGCTGGGTTTAGTTATTGGTTTTGAGCGGCTTTTGGGTCATAAAGAAGCGGGTATGAAAACACATGCCATGGTTTCTATGGGCGCGGCGCTTTTTATCATTATCTCTGAAGCACTGGCAATACGATATGCTGATGTTGGTGGTTTTGATGCCTCACGCATGGCTTCACAAATAATTGTTGGTATTGGATTCATGGGTGCTGGGTCAATAATTTTCCAAGGTAATAGATTAACAGGACTTACAACCGCAGGAGGCTTTTGGGTTACTGCTGGAATAGGTATGGCTGTTGGTTTTGGATTTTTTAATCTAGCTATTCTAACGACTATTTTTGTTCTTCTGATTTTTATCGTTATATCAATACTGGAACGCCCTGTAATTTCTATGGTTGAGAAAAAAGAAGAAATTAATAATAAAAAATAACAATATGAATTCGCAAGAAATACGCACACGATTTTTAAAATTTTTTGAAAAAAGAGAACATGCGATAATTCCTTCTGCTTCGCTCGTACCAGAGAATGATCCATCTGTGCTTTTCAACACGGCTGGCATGCAGCCACTGGTTCCATATCTTTTAGGTCAGACACACCCAATGGGTAAAAGGATTGCTGACGTGCAGAAATGCGTTCGTACCGGAGACCTCGACGACATAGGAGACAATAGACACTTTTCTTTTTTTGAAATGCTTGGCAATTGGTCACTAGGGGACTATTTTAAAAAAGAAGCTATAACCTGGAGCTATGAATTTCTAACAAATGGAGATGACAAAGAAGAAGGAGATAAAGGCCTAGGACTTGATGTAAATCGCCTCTACGTAACTATTTTTGAGGGTGATGAGAATGCACCCTATGACCAAGAGTCCAAAGATATTTGGATGAGTCTCGGTATTCCTGAAAATCGTATTTATGCGCTACCTGCAGATGATAACTGGTGGAGTCCTGGGGACAACGGTCCATGTGGTCCGTGCTCAGAGATGTTCTATGACATGACTGGGGATGTAGGGGATTTAGACAAAGAAGGATTCCTTAAAGCAACTAAAGAAGAAAGGGTTATAGAAATCTGGAATGACGTGTTTATGGAATACGAAAAGAAGGATGCAAAAGTCATCGGCAAATTAAGCCAAAAGAACGTGGACACCGGTGCAGGACTCGAGCGTATGACGGCAGTAATGCAAGGCAAAATGACTGCGTACGATACGGATTTGTTTGAAGATGTTTTTAAATGTATAAAAAGTAAGGCTAAAGAATTTGATATTCAAAGTGCTCGTGTGATTGCAGATCATTTGAGAGCAGCTTTATTTATGGTTTCTGATGGGGTTATTCCAGCAAACAAGGATCGTGGTTATGTGTTGCGTCGTTTGCTTAGGCGTGCATCAACCAGAGCTCAGAAAATTGGATTAACCACTTCTGATTTAATAGAAATATCATTTATATACGGAGAAAAGTATCAATCTACTTACGAAAATATTTTCAACCCAAGTAATAACGAAATTCTTAGAGAAGAACTAAATAAATTTAATCAGACATTAGTACAGGGTCTAAAAGAATTTGAAAAAGGTGAAGACCCATTTATTTTGTTCACTACCTATGGTTTTCCGATAGAACTGACCCTAGAACTAGCCAAAGAAAAGGGAGTAGAGATAGACATGGAAGACTTCAGGGCGAAAATGGCTGAACACCAAAAGCTTTCTCAGACAGCATCGGCTGGTATGTTTAAGGGTGGACTAGCGAATCACAATGACCAAACTATTAGACTCCACACTGCACACCATTTGTTGCTTGCAGCACTGCAGGAAATGTTTGGCAAAGAAGTAAAACAGCGGGGTAGTAATATTACTGAAGAAAGATTAAGAATAGACTTTGCCTTTGAGCGCAAGATTACAGATGAAGAAAAGAAAAAACTAGAAGATATGGTAAATGAGAAGATTAAAGCAGCATTGTCTGTGACTCGAGTTGAAATGCCGAGGGAAGAAGCAGAATCCATTGGAGCTCAAATGGAGTTCGGTGCGAAGTATCCAGATATGGTTAGTGTGTATTACATAGGTAGTTCTATCGCTGATGCTATATCCAAAGAATTTTGTGGTGGTCCGCATGTTTCTAACACTGCAGAAATTGGTAAAGCTGGATCTTTTAAAATTCTCAAAGAAGAAGCAGTTGCTTCTGGCATTCGTCGCATCAAAGCTGTGATTCAATAGTTTTCGATTTTCACCTTTGTGTTATAATTAACGCGTGAGTTTTTTTGCTAAAAATAAAAAAGATGCAGGTGAGTTAACACTTGTGTTCGATATTGGTTCCTCTTCTGTTGGTGGAGCGCTTTTTTTGCGTCAGTCTTCTGGTGTACCTAAAATAATTTATGCTGTGCGTGAACAGATTCGTATTGAAGAGACTGTTGATATACAAAAACTTTTACAAGACACAATGCAGGCAGTAAAAAAGGTTGCTGGACTGATGTGCCTTCAGGGGTTGGGCCGTCCAAGTAGTATTTACTGTGTATTATCTTCGCCATGGTATGCATCTCAAACCCGTACAGTCGTGCTTGAAAAAAATGCACCTTTTATATTTAATGATAAACTTGCCGACAGTTTAATTCAAAAAGAATTGAAACTTTTTGAAGACGAACATGCTTTAAAATACAATCAAACTTCAAACTCAATAAAGTCTCTAGAAATGCGGACCATGAGCACCGTATTGAATGGTTACGTCACTACTAAACCTTTTGGACAAAAAGCTGAAGACCTAGAATTAACAATGTTTATCTCGATGGCTGAATCAGGTTTCTTGAAAGAAATTGAAAGTTCAATTAGTCGGCATTTTCATGAGGCTAAGATTGAATTTATTACTTTTATTCTGTCATCTTTTGTTGTTGCGCGTGACATGTTCGTGAATAAAGAGAGTTTTCTTTTGGTTAATATTGGTGGGGAAATTACAGATATATCCATGATTAAAAAGGATATTTTACGCGAGGCCATTTCTTTCCCGATGGGGAGAAACTACATTATTCGTGGTGTTTCTAAAGGCATGTCCTGTTCAATTGAAGATGCGAGATCTTTTATTTCTCTATACAAAGAAGGGCACATGTCTGATGAACTTTTACACAAAATGGATCTTGTTATGATGGCACTAAAAACAGAATGGTTAAAAAAATTCCAAGAATCTATCAGTATTATAACTACTGACATATCTATTCCAGCAACGGTGTTTATAACAGTGGACCAAGATTTGTCAGATTTCTTTTCACACACAATTAAAACAGAACAGTTTAATCAATACACTTTAACAGAATCAAAATTTAGAGTTTTATTTTTGGGTACTGAATCACTGCATGGAATTGCAGTTTTAGATGATAAAACCATTCGTGACCCATTTTTAATTATCGAGTCGATTTATATTAATGAATTTCTTAAATAGAATTTTTTATGGCTAAAAAAATAATGTCTGACATAGTGTCGAAAAATACCACAAAGGCTCGTCCTAAACCAAAGGCTGAACCCAAGCCGCGTAAAGATTCTTTTGAAAAATTAGAAAGTGAAAGGATTGAAGAAAAATTAGCAAAACTTAATATTAAAAAAAAGGTAGTTATTAGAACGGTAGATACCAAAGAAGAATTAGATTTGCCACAAAATTCTAGTTCTAGCACCGGCAGTAAGCAATCTTTATGGATTTTTGCTTTGGTTTCTATTGGTATACTATTTTTTGCTTTGTCATCTTTTTTCGCTAGTGCAAAGGTAATTATTACACCCAAAATACAAGAGTTTAATTTAGATGAATTGTTTACCGCGGTACGCAGTAAACCTGGAGAAAAGGAGATACAGTTTGAAATTGTATCTATGGATGGGGTTGAAACCACTAATTTAGAGGCAAACGAACAAAAGCAGATGTCTGTACCTGCACGAGGTAATGTGACCATATTCAACACATACAGCACATCTCCACAAAAACTATCAATAGACACACGACTTGAAGGATCAAATGGCAAGATTTATAAAACAGACAAAGAAATAATTGTACCGGGTATGTCAGCTGATACACCGGGGTCAGTCACTGTGGGTGTTTATGGTTTTGAGCCTGGAGAAGCTTATAACAGTGAGCCTCTTGATTTTAAGATTCTTGGATTTCGTGGCACCACTAAATATAATAAATTTTATGGTCGCAGTGTGGAAAGTTTAACAGGTGGTTTGTCCGGAAAATTCTACATAGTAGCAGAAGATGCCAAGAAGCAGGTAGTGTCAGATTTACGAAATAAACTGAAAGACCAATTAACCAAAAAAGTATTGGAACAAACACCCCCGGAATATGTCTTGTTTAAAGATTCTTTAGTTTTTGTAGATGGAGGTGTGGATAACAGCGTAGCACAGTTTGAAAAAGTAGCACCGGTTTCTGTGTCCGGATCTGTCTTTGGTTATTTATTTAAAAAATCAGATATTATTCCAATAATTGCTAAATTAGCCATTAAAGATTTTGAAGAGGGGTCTGAAATAGATATACCAGGTATTGAAAATTTATCTTTGAATTACGGCAGCGCAGATTCTTTGTCCAAAGATATTAAGGGTTTTAACTTTAAATTATCTGGTAGCGGTAAAATTGTATATCAAGTCAATCAGGCTAAGATCATGCGTGACTTACTCGGAAAACAAAAAGCAGCTTTCAAAAGTATCTTAGCTAACTCAGATAATATTGAAAGCGCAGAGCTTATTTTGCGTCCAGTATGGAGAACAACCATCCCGGAAAAGATAAAACAAATTAAAATTATAGTTAATTATCCAAATTAATTAATATTATCTTGACTTATCAAGATAATTATATTATAGTCGAATGGCTAAATGAGCAACTTAAAAGATGATAAAATATTGACTGGTAGAGGTTTTGTCACAGAGGCATTACCATCAACTTTGTTCCGTGTTGAGCTTGAAGGTGGCAAGGAAATTCTGGCCTACCTCGGAGGTAAAATGCGAGTCAATCGAATTAAAGTTTTAATCGGAGACAGAGTGGAAGTGGTACTAGATCCGTACGGTGGAAAAGGTAGGATAATAAAGAGGTTGTAATTTTATTAAAGATAGTGTATGATATCAATCAAATTTAGATAAGATATTTTTAGATTGAGAAATAAGGGTATTTTCCTTATTTTGGTTTTATCTCGATTTTTTTTAGTAATTAAACGTTAAGTGCAATGAAGATCAAAGCATCAGTTAAAAAAATTTGTGCTAAATGCAAAATGGTGAAACGCAAGAGACACCTGCTGGTTATTTGCTCTAACCCGAAGCATAAACAGAAACAATAATTTATGAGAATCCTTGGTATTACAATTCCAGATGAGAAGCGTCTTGAATACGGTTTGACTGCTATTTATGGTATTGGCCTTTCTACTGCAAATAAGATTCTACAGAGTGCTGGAATCGATGCAGGTAAAAAATCAAAGGATCTATCTGAAGAAGAGGAAAACAAGATCCGTGCTTTGGTAGAAGGTTTGACAATTGAAGGAAATTTGAAGCGTGAAGTTTCTAATAATATAAAACGACTGAAGGACATTAAAAGTTATCGAGGTGTTCGTCACATGAGACGATTACCCGTTCGCGGCCAACGTACAAAGACCAACTCACGAACAGTGAGAGGTAATGTTCGTAAAACTATGGCCTCAGGACGCCGCAAAGAAAGCAAGACATAAAATAATATGGCAAAGACAAAAGTTACAACAGAAGAAGCAAAGGTTGAAGGTGCTGCTACAGAATCAGCTGCTCCTCTTAAAAAATCAGGCAAGAAAAAAGTTATCTCAGGTATTTTGTCAGTTGAAGCAACTTTCAATAACACCAAAGTTACTTTTGCTGATAAACTAGGCAATACTCTTTTCTGGTCATCATCTGGTTCCCTTGGATTCAGAGGTGCTAAGAAAGGAACACCATTCGCTGCTTCTAAAGTTGGAGATATAATTGGAGATAAGGCTGCTGCTATTGGAGTGAAAGACGCTGATGTTGTTATTAAAGGTGTGGGTTCTGGTCGCGAACCAGCTGTGCGTGCTTTTATGGCGCATGGTATTGAACTAGGTACTATCAAAGATGTAACCCCAGTACCACACAACGGCCCAAAGCCAAAGAAACCAAGACGAGTATAATTTTTTGAAAAACCATGATAAAGAAACCAAAGTATAAAATCGGTAGAAGGTTAGGCGCAGGAGTTTATGACAAATGTCAGACTCCGAAGTTTTCTGCTTCAGTAGGAAATCCAAAAATGGGTAAACGCCCAAAGGCATTGTCTGAATACGGAACTCAGTTGCTTGAAAAGCAAAAGGTTCGATTCTCTTATGGAATCACTGAAAAGCAGCTTTCAAATTACGCAGAAAAAGCTTCTCAGACTAAGGGAGTATCTCCAGTTGAGAAATTCTTTGAAAGTCTAGAACTAAGACTTGATAACGTTGTATACCGCATGGGACTTGCTGCATCTAGACGTGAAGCCAGACAAATGGTTTCTCATGGTCATTTTATAGTACACAGTAAAAAAGTAACCGTACCTTCTTATGCATTGAAAGTAGGTGACACAGTAGTAGTCCGAGAAGGATCTAAGAGTAAGAAAATATTTAGCAATACTGCAGAGAAATTGAAAGAATACCATTTTCCATCTTGGGTGAATTTTGATGTTAATAAATTCGAAGGTAAAGTAACTGGTAAGCCGAAACAGACTGACGGTTTCTTAGACCTAAATGCCGTGTTCGAGTTTTATAGCCGTTAATATATTATTTTATTTCCGCTATAAAAAAGCGGAACATTATTAGATAAATTTTTTAAATAAGTATGCCTGAGTATAAAATCATCTTGCCTTCAAAACCACGAGTAGTTACAGAGGAGGGTAATAAGGGGGTATTTGAAATCGACGGCCTGTATCCGGGTTATGGACACACGCTTGGTAACAGTTTGCGTCGTATTATTCTTTCTTCAATTCCAGGCGCGAGCATTGTTTCTATTAAAATCGATGGAGTAAGTCACGAATTTCAGACCATTGAAGGTGTGAAAGAAGACGTGATCGTTTTGATTTTGAACCTAAAGAAAGTTCGTTTCAAGCTTTTAACTGATGAACCTCAGACTGTAACACTTAATGTAAAAGGACCAAAGGCTGTCACAGCGGCTGATATTGAGACCTCAGGTCAAGTAGAAGTTCTAAACCCTGATTTATACATTGCTGAAGTAACCGGCAAGATTAATTTGAATATTGAATTGCGTATTGAAAAAGGCCTTGGATTTATTCCAAAGGAAGTTATGCAAAAAGAAAAGGTTGATATCGGCACTATTGCTGTTGATGCTATTTTTACCCCAATCCGTCGAGTATCATACGAAGTAGAAAACATGCGTGTTGGTGACAATACTAACCACAACCGATTACGAGTAGTGATCGAAACTGATGGAACATTGACTCCACGTCAAGCCCTAACTGACTCAATCGTAACCATGATCGAGCAATTAAAGGCAGTAGTTGGCTTCAAAGAAACATCTGACATGCACGAAGAAGTTGCTGAGAAGAAAATCAGAAAAGAAGAATCAGAATCAGATGATGAAGATAAAGATTCTAAGGATGATTTAACTGATGTACTAAAGACCAGAATTGATGCTCTTGACCTTTCAACTCGAACCCTAAATGCTTTGACCGCAGCTAACATCCGCACACTTGGCGGACTTGCTCGCAAGAAGCGTGAAGATTTGCTTGACCTTGAGGGTATCGGCGAAAAGGGAATTTCTGAAATTAAGAAAAGTTTGACTAAATTCGGCCTTTCGCTTAAAGAATAATTAGTAGTAAATATATATCGGGATGAACCACCACAGCAACAAAAGAAAATTTGGTCGAAGCAAGAATCAACGTGAAGCTCTAATGGAGTCCTTGGCACTTAATTTGATAGTGCGAGGTAAAATAAAAACCACTTTAGCTAAAGCAAAAGAGCTACGACCATTTATCGAAAAAATGGTTACTCGTGCTAAGGTTGATTCAGTTGCTAATCGACGTGTAATATCAAGTAGACTTGGAAACAAAGCAAAAGAAACTAAAAAGCTTTTTGAAAAAATCGCTGTTAATTATACTGACCGAAAAGGCGGATACACACGAGTTTTAAAGCTTAACCCACGCAAGTCGGACGGGGCTCCTATGGCAATAATTGAATTTGTATAAAACCATGAAAAAAACCGAAATGAAAAAAGAAATAACAGTAGATGCCAAAGGACGAACATTAGGACGTGTAGCAACTGAAGTAGCTACATTGCTGATGGGTAAAAATAGTGCAGCCTACAAGCGTGAAGCATATTCTGGTTTTCCAGTTAAAGTTTTGAACGCTGGTAAAATTAAGATAACCGCTAAGAAGCTAGAACAGATTTACCACACTCGTTATTCTGGTCACCCAGGTGGCTTGCGAGTTATCAAGGCAAAAGAAACCGTACAGACCAAAGGTTTCCCTGAGCTTTTGAAGCTTTCTGTATACCACATGCTACCAGGCAACAAATTACGCAGAGAAATGATGAAAAATTTAACAGTTGAAGAATAATAAATATGGCAAAAGACGATAAAGAAAAATATTTTGAAGGAGTTGGTCGCCGTAAGACATCAACTGCACGAGTACGAATTACTCCTGCTTCCAAGAACTCTTTTACTGTAAATGATAAAGACTCTAAGGAGTATTTCCAGACAGAAGAAGAACGAGCATTAGTGATGGATCCTTTGACTAAACTCGAAGATAAATCATCAAAATGGTCTGTTGAAGTTCATGTTATGGGTGGTGGAATGCATTCTCAATCTGAAGCAGTTAGACACGGTCTATCCCGAGCATTAGTGCTATCAAATGCTGGACTACGCGGTGAACTCAAAGACCTTGGATTCCTAAAGCGTGATCCACGAGCCAAGGAACGAAGAAAGTTCGGTCTCAAGAAAGCTCGAAAGGCACCAAAGTGGTCAAAACGTTAAAAAACAAAAACAAAAAATCCCTTCCACAAGAAGGGATTTTTTGTTAGAATGCACTCATGCAAGACGAACAAGATAACAAAGACCAAGAAAATATATTAGATTTAAGCCCTGAAACAGAGGATGAGGTGGTTGAATTCGAGTACAACGAAGACGGCGAAGAAGACTTGAAGAAAACCTTAAAGAAGCTGCGTGGAGACCTAAAACAGGCGAAAAAAGAAAAAGAAGAATACTTGACCGGATGGCAGAAGGAACGGGCTGAATTTATGAATTACAAGAAGCAGGAAGAAGACAGAAAATCCATGATGTCTGAATCTTTGCGAGAACGCATCATATCACGCTTTCTGACCGTCTCTGATAGCTTTAACATGGCTTTTTCCAACAAAGAGGCCTGGGAGAAGGTGGACGCTGGTTGGCGCACGGGGGTGGAATACATTTATTCTCAAATGCAAAATGTTTTTGAAGAATACGGAGTTAAATCCTTTGGTGAAGTGGGAGATGTTTTTGACCATAATCTGCATGAACCGGTAGACATGGTGAGCACTGACAAAAAAGAAAATGACCACACAATATCGGCGGTAATTCAAAAAGGTTATAAATTAGGTGATCGCGTTATCCGTGCTGCTCGAGTGAATTTGTTTGAATATAAAGTACAAGAATAATATATGGTATTTATTTACACTACATGTGAAAAAAAGGAAGAAGCAGAGCTTCTGGGTAAACTCATTATCGAGCAGAAGATGGGGGCCTGTGTTGATTTCTGGCCAGTCCATTCTATCTATCGTTGGGAAGGAGAGATTAAAGAAATTTCTCAGACTATGATTATGATTACAACACTGGAGTCAAAAATAGAAGATGTAAATGAATTAATTTCGCAGCATCACAGCTATGCAATTCCTTTGATTGCAGGGGTGGATATTCGCCGGATGAATCGGGCCTACAAGGCCTGGATGGGGGAGCAGATTGAATAGGTTATTTCACCATCGCACTAAAAAATATATTTTGTGTTTCTGGGTCAATTTTATCTGTGACGATAATCATTATCTCATTAGATAGATCCAAGTCTTTCTTGATATTCATAAACAAATTTTCATACGGGTAAGGGGAAACCCAGACCGTATTTTTCACACATACAAAGCCAGCTTTTTTCAGTAGATAGCGCAGGCTTTCTCTTTCATTTTTGCGAGACTCGTCTAGGTCGAGGATTATTATCCTCCACAGTCCGTCCCATCCGCCTGGGACCAGGGCATCTGTACCTTCGAGTTTGATACTGTTTAATTTGCTTTTACCTTTTTTAGTGATTTTTACGAAATCGCGATTCTCTGATTTATGAATTTCAATTAGACCGTTTTCTGCCAGGTTCTTGAGCGCTCGAGCTATGGCATAGCAGGCTTTTTTGTCTTGATTGGACTTCAATGTCTCTACTGAAATTGCCGGTTTTTCGGACAAAGACTTCAATATTTTCTTGGAATAATCAATTTTGCTTGACATGCTTCTATATTATCATATATACTCTATTTGACAAGTAATTCGCGAACGCGAAAAACAAGTCAAATTTTAAATTAATTATTAATAATAAGCCAAAAAGGCTTTAAAATATAAAATTATGAGTAAAATAATAGGTATCGATTTGGGTACAACCAATTCAGCGGTGTCCGTAATTCAGGGTGGTGCACCGGTAATTATTGAAAACATCGAGGGTGCTCGTACCACTCCGTCCATCGTGTCGATTGCTAAAAACGGCGACCGATTAGTGGGGCTTTTGGCCAAGCGTCAGGCTGTGACTAATCCAGAAAATACTGTCTATGGTATTAAACGATTCATGGGTCACAATTTCGAAGATCCAGAAGTGCAGAAGGATTTGCAAAATGTTTCTTTCAAAATTCAAAAAGGTTCAACCGGTGGTGCCGAAGTAAAAATTGGAGACAAATGGATGCGACCAGAAGAAATCTCTGCAATGATATTGTCCAAGATCAAGGCCGACGTAGAAGCCAAGCTTGGCGAAAAGATAACCGAAGCTGTCATCACTGTGCCGGCATATTTCAACGATGCACAACGCAAGGCCACCAAGGACGCCGGTGCTATCGCAGGACTTGATGTGAAGCGTATCATCAACGAGCCGACAGCTGCAGCTTTGGCCTATGGTTTCAACAAAAAGAAGAATGAGAAAGTTGTGGTGTTCGACTTTGGTGGTGGAACATTCGATGTGTCAGTACTTGAAATCGGCGATGACGTTATCGAAGTTAAGTCTACCGACGGAGACAGTCATCTGGGAGGACGTGACATTGATCACAAGATAATCGGATGGATTGCCGAAGAGTTCAAGAAGACTTCTGGAGTAGATGTCCGCAATGACAAGCTTGCACTGCAGAGACTTGATGAAGCTGCCGAGAAGGCCAAGATTGAGCTTTCAACAGCTATTGAGACAGAAATCAACATCCCGTTCATCACCTCTACTGCCGAAGGTCCACAGCACTTGCTGCTCAAAATGACCCGAGCCCAACTCGAATCTATTGCTGATGAATACGTAACCCGAGCTATCGAAATAACCAAGCGTGCAATGCAGGCTTCAGGATTCACCATGAACGATATCAACGAAATCATCATGGTGGGAGGCCAGACCCGTATGCCGAAAATCGTCGAAGAGGTGAAGAAAGTTTTCGGCAAGAGTCCGAACCTGTCTATCAATCCAGACGAAGTTGTGGCCCTCGGTGCTGCGGTGCAGGCAGGAGTATTACAAGGTGATGTGCGCGATGTGCTGCTGCTTGATGTTATTCCGCTGTCACTCGGTATCGAGACCTTAGGCGGCGTGGCGACAAAATTGATCGAAAGGAACACCACCATCCCAGCCAACAAATCCCAAGTATTCTCTACAGCAGCCGACAACCAGACCAGCGTAGAAATCCACATCGTGCAGGGTGAGCGCCCAATGGCGAGTGACAACAAACCCCTCGGCCGATTCATCCTTGACGGTATTCCACCGGCCCCACGCGGCATCCCGCAAGTGGAAGTTTCATTTGATGTAGACGTGAACGGAATATTGAATGTAACTGCGAAAGACAAGGCTTCTGGCAAATCTCAATCAATCAAAATCGAAGCTTCATCAGGATTGAAAGAAGAAGATATCAAGAAAATGCAGGCCGACGCCGAGCTGCATGCCGAAGAAGACAAGAAGAAGAAAGAATTGGTAGATGTGAAGAATACTGCAGAGATGATTATGTATACTGCGGAAAAAGCTTTGAAAGACAATGAAGCTAAATTGCCTGAAGATGTGAAAAGTGGAGTTCAAGGCAAAATCGATGCATTGAAGTCTGTCAAAGACGGAGGCGATATGGAAGCTATCAAGAAGGCCACAGAAGAACTATCCAATGAAATGCAAAAGATTGGTGAAGTAATGGCCAAGGCCGGAGGGGAACAACCAAACCCAGGCACCGCAGCCGAGGAACAACCAGCCGAAGTCCGCGATGCAGAAGCAACAGACGTAAACGACGAAAATAAAGCGTAATAACAAAACCCCCGCAAGGGGGTTTTGAAATAATATATAAATATATGGTAAGAAAGATTTTTTCGGAAAAAGTAGATTTAATTAAAAAGGCTAGAGAAGCTATGCTTTCAGCTGTTCAAATTTATAATAATCCGTTAATTACTTTCAAAACTGAGTCTTTTATTGTTCTTTCTATAATCTCATGGACTTATCTTTTACATGCCTACTATAGGGCAAATGGTATAGATTATAAGCATTTTGAAAGAATTGGTAGGTTAAAGAAATATAAAATTAATACAGACGGAAGTGTCAGGTATTGGGATTTAAGTAAATGTATATCAGAACCTAGTTGCCCTATTGATAAAGATACTATAAATAATTTAAAATTTTTAATTGGATTAAGGAATCAAATTGAACACAGAAAAGCTAGTTCGCTAGACTCATACTTATCAGCGCGATATCAAGCTTGTGCTTTAAATTTTAATTTTTATCTTAAAAAATTACATGGCGAGAAGTATGGTTTGGACAACAATCTTGCACTAAGTCTCCAATTTTCAGAGTTAGATTATTCACAGTCTAAGGTTATAAAAGACAAAGAGAACTATATACCTCAAAACGTAATATCTTATATTGCAAAGTTTGATAATGAATTGTCTGAAAGAGAGGTTGGAAGCGAAAGATTCGCATATAGGTTGTTGTTTACAAAAGTTGAAGCAAAAAGAAAAGGGCAGGCAGACAGAGTTATAGAATTTATTGACCCTAAATCAGATTTAGCAAAAAATATTTCAAGACAATATTGGGTTAAGGAAGAAACTGAAAAAAAGAAATTCTCTGCAACTCAAGTTATTAAATTTGTAAACGAAGCCGGTTTTAAAAATTTTGGAATGCACCAACACACACTTTTTTGGAAAAATAATGATGGTAAAAATTCCGCCAAGGGTTTTGGTGTTATGGTTGTAAAAACGTGGTACTGGTATCAGAGTTGGATTGACTACGTTATTAGTCAATTAAAAGAAAATTAACAATGTCCACCCAGAAAGGAACCGTAGAATTCATTTTAGAAAAACTAGGACAACCCGAGGTTTTTTCGGTGCGGAAAATGTTTGGTGAATATGCTTTGTATGCGAGTGGCAAAGTAGTTGCCCTTATTTGTGACGACCAATTGTATGTGAAGATTGTCCCCGCATCCGCAGAGTTGGAGGGGATTTGCGAGAAGGATGAAGCCTATCCCGGATCCAAGCCGTATTACCTGGTAGAAGAATCCCAGCTTTCGCACATTAAAAACTTAGCAGAAATACTCTGCAACATCGCCGACTCTCTGCCTCCACCAAAACCTAAAAAATCTAAGTCTAATAAAAAACTAACAAAATAATATTAAGATATTTTGCAAAATTACAAAATATTAAGTATGATTTATATATGAGTATGCAATATAAAAAGATTGAGAAAGTTGTAAAAAGTTTTGCCAATCATCGCCGGATTCAAATATTGGAACTTGTAAATAGTAAACCAGGTTTACCAGTAGATAAAATTGCTGAATATTTAAATATTAATTTTATGACTATTTCTGATCATGCGAGGAAGCTTGCAGATGCTGGGCTAATTCAAAAGCAATACAAAGGTCGCTATGTATTACATTATTTAACTAAGCAAGGCAAGAACGTTTTGTCATTTTGCAAAATGTTATAATTAACTACTATGAAAGAAACAAGATTAGATCAAATAACCAAAGAATGGGCAGATCAGGCAAAGGAAAAGAAGAGGGTTGAGCAGTTGAAAATTATCGCTCAAGAGTGGTTCGTTGCTTTTAATGCAAAAGATATAAATAAACTTCTAGATTTATATCATGATGATGCTGTACATTTTAGTCCTAGTTTCAAAGAAAAGTTTCCTGAAACTAAAGGCATAATTAAAGGAAAGAATGATTTGCGAGACTGGTGGCAGGGTGCTTTTGATAATATTCCAGGTCTGTATTATGAAATTATCAGTCTAGATGTGGTAGGAGATAAAATTAATATGCAATATAAAAGAACCGCAGATGGGAAAGAACCTTCAGTGGTTAATGAGTTTTTGAAAGTTAAAAAAGGCAAAATAGTAGAGTCAGCGGTAGAGTCTATTAATCACAAATAGAATACCTAATAAAGGCCTTTCGCTAAAATCTACTACAGGGTATAATTTCCCTATGGCAATTCCAGGTCTCCCGGAGAATCGGGACATAACATATATCGGATACACGACCTATCGTGACCAATTCCAACTCTTTGGTATCAAGAGGAAGGACCGCCGTCAGCACATGTACATCCTGGGTAAATCCGGTACTGGTAAATCAGGGCTCATGACCAACATGGTCTATCAGAATATCGTCAACGGTGAAGGTGTCTGCGTGGTGGACCCGCACGGTGAGCTCGTGGAGACAATTCTTTCTTCTATTCCTCCAGAGCGTATCAAAGACGTGGTGTATTTCAACCCAGCAGATACAGACTTCCATATCGGATTCAACGTGCTCGAAATAGAAAACCCTGAGCACAAGCACCTGGTGGCATCCGGACTCATGGGTATTTTTACCAAGATTTGGGCCAATGCTTGGTCTGCTCGTATGGAGTATATTTTGAACAACACCATCTTGGCGCTGCTCGACACTCCGGGTACAACACTCCTCGGTGTGACCCGTATGCTCGTGGACAAGGATTATCGTCAGATGATTATTGGTAATTTGAAGGACCCGGTTATTAAGGCATTCTGGGTGCATGAATATGAAGCCTGGCAGGACAAATTTCGTAACGAAGCTATCGCACCGATTCAGAACAAGGTGGGTCAATTCCTTTCTACTTTCGTTATCCGTAACATCGTCGGTCAGCAGAAAAGCACCATCAACATTTTCGACCTCATGAACCAAGGCAAGATTCTGCTCGTGAACGTATCCAAGGGTCGCATCGGTGAGGACAACTCTCGATTGATTGGTGGAATGTTAATTACGAAAATCCAGCTTGCTGCCATGGAGCGCGTGCGTATACCCGAGGACCTGCGTAAAGACTTTTATCTGTATGTCGACGAGTTCCAGAACTTCGTTACAGATTCTTTTGCGAACATTCTTTCTGAAGCTCGTAAGTATCGACTCTCGCTCACTGTGGCGCACCAGTATACAGCCCAGCTTGTGACCAAAGAAAGCTCATCCATGCGTGACTCTATTTTCGGTAACGTAGGAACGATGATTATTTTCCGTACCGGTGCCGAAGATACTAAATATTTAGAAAAAGAATTTGATCCAGAGTTCACTCCATCGGATATTGTGAACTTGCCGAACTACAAGGTATATTTGAAACTCATGATTGATGGTATCACCTCGCGCCCGTTTTCTGCCAAGACCATCCCCCCGCTTATTAAAAGTGTAAACAAAGAAATAGAAAAGGCCGTTATCGAAAGTTCACGCGCCTTGTATTGCCGCAACCGTGAAGAAGTCGAAGTAGAAATAATCGAGTGGAGTAACACTGTGGCTTCCAGTGAAGGCGGTACGGGTACGAGCAAATCCGGTGGACCTGGTTCCGGAGGGGATAAATTTAAAGCAAAATGTTCTGTCTGCGGCAATGACACCTTTGTGCCTTTCGAGCCGCAGCCTGGCCGACCGGTGTATTGTAAGGATTGTATAACCAAGATAAAAGCCGGAGAATTGAAACCTCTCAAGAATGAGTCCGATACCGCTAAAAACAAAGCAGTGTATTACAAGCCCTTGTCTGACCTCGGTATTGAATTTGCCAGTGACGGCGCAGTTGATGATAAACCTAAAACTGGTGATATGCAGAAGAGGGATATGACCTTTAAAGACAATAAACCAGCCGGCGCGCCTAACCAAAACAGAGACAATAATTGGAAAGATAGAAATCAAAACAATGCGCCTAAATCAGGATTTATCGCCGGCATCAAGAAAACTTTTGCCCCCCGCGACCCCAAGGTCAAGAAGCCTCAGTATGAAGCCGGACAGAATAGTTCTCTGAAATCCGCATTAGATCAGGCCTTAAAGAAAGGTGACATAAAAGAAGAAACACCAAAAGAAAAAGTTGAGATACCAGCCCCAATATCATTATCAGCGCTCAAACCAATTGAAAAAGAAATAAAGCAGAATAATCCAGCAGACCGCAGTGCAAGCGGTGACCGCATGGATGCACTAAAGAATCTCATCGCAGCTTCCCAAGTAGCGAAAGAAATAGAAGAAGTCATCCCAGAAAAAAATATTGAGGAATCAAAACCTGAAATTGTCGAAGAGGTGTCCTATATCGCAGAACCAATAAAATTAGAAGAACCGGTAAAAGAGCCAGAGCCAATTTACACCCCAGAGCCTATAAAAGAACCTGAAAATATTTTTGTTCCTGAGCCAGTTAGTGTTCCAGATATTGAACCAGAACCAGTTAAATACGAAGAGCCAGTAACGGAAGAACCTAAACCAGGAATAAAAGAAGAACCACAACCCGAAGAAAAAGCATCACAAGAAATACCAGCACAGCCTCAAAATAATCAAAAAGTAAAGGAAGTCCCAGAAGAAATCCTGCGCCAGATACTAGGAAATGAATAAAGAAACTAAAAATTGTCAGAATTGTAAAAAGGATTTCAATATTGAACCCGAGGATTTTTCTTTCTACGAGAAAATCAAAGTTCCTGCACCGACTTTTTGCCCGGAATGCAGAATTCAAAAAAGGATGTCTTTTCGTAATGAAAGGACTTTATATAAAAGCGTTTGTGGTTTGTGTAGTAAAAACGTAGTTACTATCTTTGATCCAGAAGTACATAAATCAATATATTGTGGTTCGTGTTGGTGGGGCGATAAATGGGATGGTGGGGAATACGCACTGGACTATAATCCCAATATTAATTTCTTTAACCAACTTAAAGATTTGATGCTGAATACACCAAAGATGAACCTAATAGTTTCTTATACGACTTTAGTTAATAGCGAATACATCAACCATGCTGGTGCATGCAAAAATTGCTACCTACTTTTTAATGCTGATTTTTGTGAGAATGTTTACTATTCTACTGTAATTAACCACTCCAAGGAGGTAATGGACTGTTTGATGATCAATAAGACAGAATTTGCTTATGAATGTATCGGAGGAGATGGTTCACATATTTTTTTCTCGGAAAATTGCCCAGAATCAGTGGACGTGTGGTATTCCAAGGATTGTGTTGCTTGTACAAATTGTTTTGGCTGTGTGAATTTGAGAAACAAAAGTTACCACATATTTAATCAGCCTTATTCTAAAGAAGAATATAAGAAAAAAATACAAGAAATGAACCTTGATAGATATTCTGCCCATCAAGCTATTCAAGGAGAAATATTTAATTTTTGGAACAAATTCCCAAAGCGTGCAGTCTATGGACGCATGAATGTTAACTCGACTGGTGAATATGTGTATTCTTCTAAGAATGTGCATGATTGCTATATGACAGTTATGTCTGAAGACTCTAGATATTGCCAATTTATAACGTTGCCCCCGTTTAAAGATAATTATGATATTGGAGAATGGGGTAATGGACTTGAACAAAGTATCGATTCGATAACTGCCGGAGAGGGTGGCTATCAAATCAAATATTGTTCTGGTGTATGGAATAATGTTCGAAATGTTGAGTATTCAATGTATGTGGTTAATTCCAAAGATTGTTTTGGTTGTGTTGGTTTGCGTAATAAGCAATATTGTATTTTAAACAAGCAATATTCTAAAGAAGAGTATTTTAAACTAAGAGATGAAATCATCGCTAGTATGGATCAAGATCCTTATGTAGACACCAAGGGCCGGGTTTTTCGGTATGGTGATTTCTTTCCTTATGATTTATCTCCTTTTGCATACAATGCGTCTTATGCTATACAGTATTTCCCAATGTCTAAAGAAGAAATAGCAAAAAGTGGTTTTATATATTCTGAAGTTAAAAGTGGAGAACATACACCCACGATAAAGCCCGAAGATTTACCTGATAGTATCTCTGAGGTAGAAGATACTATAACCAAAGAAGTCGTTTCTTGTAAAAAATGTTCCAAGCCTTACCGGATAGCTTTTGGTGAATTGGAGTTACTGCGTAGGTTTACTTTACCGTTGCCGAGAGAGTGCCCTAACTGTCGTCATGAAAGAAGAATAAATAGAATCAATAAATGGAGGCTATACAACCGCAATTGTTCCAAGTGTAATACCGGCATGAAAACCAGCTACGCCCCAGATCGCCCCGAGATAGTGTATTGTGAAAAATGTTATCAGCAGGAAGTTTACTAGATACCTTGAACGGCTCGGTAGGTGGCGATGATGGCAGCAGTTTCGCCACGGAGGGTGAGTGCACCGAGAGAAGCTATAGTGTAGTCGGATTTTTTTGCTAGTTCAATTTCTTTATCAGTAAATCCACCCTCTGGTCCAATAAAAATACTTATAGAATTTGTATCTTTGGCTGGTGTGTATTCTTCTCGTACTAAATGAAATAGGATTTTGTCCTCGCTTTCTCGTCCTTGTATTAGTGCGTCGTTGAAGGGCATAGAGGGCAGAATATCTGGTAACAAACTTTGTCCGCATTGTTCTGCTGCTTCGCGAATAATTTTATTAATCCTTTCTATATTGAGTCCTGTCTTTACTGTGCGTTCTGTTATAACTGGGATTATTCTGGACACTCCGCATTCTACGGATTTCTGTACCGCTAGTTCGAAATTCTCTTTCTTTAAAATCGCTAAATAAAGTGATACAGATTTACTTACACCTGAAACCTCCTTTTTGCTTATTATATTCCCCAAAATGCTTTTACTGTTTATGGATTCTATTACTACTTCAGCCTCCATACCTTTACCATCAAACAGGATAATAGTCTCTCCAGGCTCCATGCGTAGCACGTTCCTTAGCTGTTTGATTATCTCTGGGTCCTCAATATTTATGGTGTTTTTCCGAAAGTCAAAATCGCCTATGAATCTATGAATTTTCATATTTATTATGATACACTTATAACATCTAATATCAAATATGACGTCCAAACCCAATCGAGTTCAGATAATCAAATACGGTCCACCACCACCAGAATTGCCAGCATATGGTAAAGTGGCCCCTGAGGATGTGTCTTTTATTGGACGGACCAACTATGTGGCTGCGCTTGAAGAGAAAAAGTATATTTTTGGCATCAAAAGAGTCGACCGTCGTCGCCACTTGTATATCATTGGTAAATCCGGTGTGGGTAAGACTAAACTCCTAGAACTTTTCCTTCGCCAAGACATAACTTATGGGCATGGACTGTGTCTCATTGACCCGCACGGTGATGTGATAGACTCGATGCTCGACTACATTCCCAAAGAACGCATTAATGATGTTTGCATCTTGGACCCTTCGGATTCTGAATTCCCAGCATCTTTCAATCCGCTTTCTAATGTTGACCCTGGTTTCAAATTTCAATTGACCCAAGGTTTGATTGAGGTGTTCCAAAAGCAGTTCGGTTCTAACTGGACCCCGAGACTCGAGCACGTGTTTCGTTTTACCTGTTTGGCACTACTTGACTATCCATACGCTACCATGCGTGGAATGATTTCTATGTTGACCGACCGTAACTACCGTCAGAAGGTGGTGGAATATATCCAAGACGACATGGTGAAGAGATTCTTCGCTATCGAATTCGCCGATTGGTCCGAGAAGTTCGACACCGACGCTATTATTCCGTTGGTGAACAAGCTTGGTCAATTCCTCTCTGATCCGTTGCTTCGTAATATTTTTGGACAGAAGGAAAACAAAATTGACATTGCGCAACTAATGAATGAAAAGAAAATTGTGTTAATCAATTTGTCCAAAGGCCGTATTGGTGAAGAAAATTCATCTTTCTTTGGCTCAATGTTCTTGACCAAGATTAAACAGGCGGGTATGGAGCGGGCTAATATTCCCGAGCATATGCGACAAGATTTTTATATATATGTAGACGAGTTTCAAAACGTGGTTACTCAGACATTTGAGAATATTCTGTCAGAGGCGCGTAAGTACGGATTGAACCTAACAATGGCACATCAGTACGTGGGTCAAATTAACCCCAAGATTTATCAGGCGGTGCTTGGTAATACCGGAAGTATAATTAGTTTCCGTGTGGGTGGTGAAGATGCGACGAGGCTTAAATCTGAATTCGATCCGCTGTTCGGAGTAAAGGACATGATCAACCTGGCCGTCGGTGAATTCTATATCAAAATGACTATTGATGGCGAAAGCTATGACCCATTCTCAGCAGAGACACTGCGTGTATTGCCGCCAACTCATCCGTCCTATCGCGACGAGATCAAGGCTGCTTCCCGACATCAATTTGCTATTACCAAGGACGCGGCTCAGAGACTGATTGAAGAAGAAGAGGCTACCATCATCCGCAGTAAAGAAGAAAAAGAAGCAATTTCTGGTAAATCAAATAGCTCAACTGAAGAAAAAACTGAAGAAGCCGAACCGATGATTTAACGTTTTTTCTGTGCTCGCGAAAAACTTGCATTTTTCTGAGGTGTCAGTAAAATATAAATTATGTCCAAAGACTACTATGAAATATTAGGGGTAAATAAAGGTTCTTCTAAAGAAGAAATTAAGAAGGCTTTTTATAAGTTGGCCCACAAATATCACCCTGACAAAAAGGAGGGGGATGAGAAGAAGTTCAAGGAGGTTAATGAGGCATATCAGACCCTTTCAGATGATCAGAAACGTGCTCAGTATGACCAATTTGGCTCAAATTATCAGAATATGGGCGGATTTGGTGGTGGCCAAAGCGGTGGCGGATTCGGTGGATTTGAGGGTTTTGATTTTTCTGGCTTCCAGGGCGGATTTGGCGGGGATGCTGATTTTGATCTGAACGATATTTTCAGTGATTTCTTCGGTGCTGGTGGCGGTCGGGCGCAGAAAAATAAAGGCCGTGATATTTCTACCGAAATTCAAATAACTTTCGCAGAATCAGTTTTTGGTGTTTCCAAAAAAGTATTTTTAACTAAAACTGGAACTTGTAAAACATGTAGCGGTAAGGGTGCAAAACCAGGCACTAAAATGGATGCTTGCAAAAACTGTCACGGTAAAGGAAAAATTCAAGAAGCTAAACGTACTATACTGGGAACCATATCAAGTACTCGTGTGTGTGACGTCTGTGCCGGCAGAGGAGAAATACCAAAAGAACCTTGTCATGATTGTAAGGGTAAAGGAGTGCATCGTACAGAAGAAGAAATAACTATTAACATACCAGAGGGTATTAATAATGGCGACACCCTGCGTATGAGTGGTGCGGGTGAAGCAGTGTCCCATGGAACAGCTGGAGATTTGTATATCAAACTCCGGGTGACTCCACACGCACATTTGCATCGAGAGGGTGTTGATCTAATTATGAATCTGGACATCAAGCTTACCGATGCATTACTCGGTACCAAGCACACCATAGATACACTGGACGGTAAAATTGAGGTCACTATACCAGAGGGCCTTGCTGTGGGTGAAATTCTCCGAGTTAAGGGCAAGGGTGTACCACACAAAGGCAGACGTGGTGACCTACTAATTCGTACTCATATTAAAATACCAAACAAACTTTCTAAAAAAGAAAGAGATATCGTTGAGCAGTTAAAAAAAGAAGGATTCTAATACAAAAGAATCAATTTCTACTTATAGAAACAATACGATAAACCCAAGGAGCGTCTGAGTAAATACATGGAACCATGGGTGGTATTTTTTGTAGTTACCAACTTTGTAGTTTAATAAAAAAAATACAAAAGAGGCAAAGAAAAGTAAGGCTGAAGTTAGTTTTAAAATATAAACCGCAGGAGAAACGTAAATGAAATAAAATACATATAAAGCACCGATTGCAGCAAGGGACCAATCTAATAGACGAAACGTCTTTTCATTTTTATATTTTTTACCTCCAAACAAAAAACGGGTGAGAGAAAAACTTTTTTGATTATAGTAGTGAGTGTAATGAAACCCCACAGAGGCTATAAGTAGAAAAAAGCTAAATATAGAGTATATCCATTCCTGGGCATATAGCGACGCGACAATAGGAAAAAACAAAAAAACATTAGAGGTTATGATAAATGGTAAACTGTGTTTTCTCATCGATAGAATTATATAATACTTTGTAGCTTCAGCAAATTTTGTATTTAAAAAATTTGACCAATATTCTAATTTGTCGAATTAATCCTGTATGTAAAAATCTGCTGTTGCTGTTAGATACTGGTCAACATGGCCCATCATTACTGGATTTTGTTGTAGTTCTGCTAAGTTGTAACCAATGAGCATTTTTGTTGTACCATCAAGGGGGCTTTCCTTTAGTGTTCGTGCAAGTTCCTCTATTTTTATCATACCGCTCATTGATCCCATGATTTCCTTTAAACTCCCTGCGTTGTGTGCTAAATACGAAAGTGCTGCTTGGAATAAAGCACTTTGTTGTATTTGGGGTGGTATTGGTCTAAGCAATTCATTCAAATCCTCCTCAGTAATTTTCTTTACTGCATGATTTTCTTTTTTTGGCGGTTGATTGAAATCAAACATAAATTTATTTGATATATCCTTTTTTGACTAATAATTCTGCATTTAGTATTCCGCCTCCAGCAGCACCGCGGACGGTATTGTGAGAAAGAGCTACAAATTTGTAGTCGAAAACATTGCATTCACGTAGGCGGCCGACGGTAACGGCCATACCTTTATCAGTATCTCTGTCTTTGCTTGGTTGAGGTCTATTGTCTTCTGTGGTGTAGTGTATTGGTTGTACTGGGGCAAAAGGAAGATTAAGTTCCTGCGGAAAACTTTTGAAATTTTTCCAGATCTCTAAAATTTGTTCCTTGGTTGGTTTTTTATCTTTAAATAAAATGTTTACAGTTGCTGTGTGTCCGTCAGTCACTGGCACACGAGTACAAGTAGCAGAGATTTTCAAACCTTCTCGATTTAAAAACTTTCCATCTACAATCTTGCCCAAAATCTTTAAGGGTTCTTTTTCTGTCTTTTCTTCTTCGCCACCGATAAATGGCACAATATTATCTATCATGTCGAGGCTAGGCACTCCAGGGTAGCCAGCACCTGAAACTGCCTGCATGGTAGTGATCATAATTTTTTCTATTTCATATCCTGCTTGTAGAAGTGCATAGATAGGAGTTAGATAACTCTGGAGTGAACAGTTTGGCTTTACCGCTATGAATCCTTGGTCCCAGCCATGATTTTTCTTTTGTGTTTCTATTATATCTGCATGATCCGAATTTATCTCAGGGATGAGCATGGGCACATCTTCGGTCCATCTGTTGGCAGAAGCATTGGATACTACAGGTAGCCCAGCTTCAGCGTATTTCTTTTCTGTTTCTTTTATCAGTTCTTTATCTGGCATTTCAAAAGCTGAGAAAACAAAATCGCAAACTTCTTTTGCTTTTTCTACACTTGCCACATCTTCTACAATGAGTCCTGCAACATTTACTGGAATAGGTGAGTGCATTTGCCAGCGACCTTTCACTGACTCGCTGAAAGTTACTCCAGCTGAATTTGCCGATGCAGCTACATATACCACATCAAACCAAGGATGATTCTCGAGTAGTCTAATATAATTCTGCCCAACCATTCCTGTTGCCCCCAATATTCCAACTTTTAATTTTTTGTCCATTTTATTTTATAAATTTATTATGTAATGCGTTAACGATTTTCTCTATATTTTGGTCTTTGATTACTGCTTCTAGTCTGGTGCAATTCTTGTAGAAGAAGGCACTGATTTCCATATCTGTTTTTTGTTTAATTAGGAGTGTATTGAATTCATTCACGTCTTGCATTTCGAAATTACCAACTAGGAATACCATGGATACTGGAGACATGGTGACTTTTGGAATTCGTTTCTTTATCTCATTAAAGACTTCTGCTGCTTTGCCATTTTGGTTATCGGCTACTATTTGCAGGTTGTATCGAGTGTTGCTGATGAGCAGTATGTCTACGTTGTTTTTAGAACAAGCTTGGTTTACCACGGCCAGCATGTCTGTTTCTTTTTTCTCTTCATCGGTCACAATAAAGAAAACTAGATTCTTTTTATAACTCACTATTTTTGTGCCCTTTTTCGATTTTATTTCTTTACCAATTACGGTCTTTTGTTTTGGGTTTACTAGTGAAGCTATTTCTATCTGCGTATTATGGATTTTTACATACTGAATAGCTTTGTCGTGGATTATCTTGCCGGCTTCTTCTGCTTCTTGATAATTAATGAAAGGCACGGTCTTGGCATTTTTTACAATACGTGGATCGGCAGACATTACACCACCCACATCTTTCCATAATATTATTTTTTCTGCATTAAGTGCCGCACCGATAAAGCAAGCAGTGGTGTCCGTACCGCCACGGCCCAGTGTAGTGGTATACCCTTCTTTGGTAGTGCCAGTGAATCCAGGTATAACTATTATTTTATTACTTTGAGACAATTTCTTAGAAATGTTTTTAGCTGATGTTTTGTATTCAATGTTAGCATTTTTGAAATTATCATCTGTCACTATGGGTATGTCTTCGGCTAATATTGGAGAAGCATCATATCCAATAGACCGTACATAGTGGGTGAAAAGTATAGCAGAAAGCTTCTCGCCATAGGCCACTACTTTGTCCTCGTTTTTTGCGCTCATATTTTTGCCGGCGAGTTTATCTATTTCATTTGTAACTTCAGCCAATAGGCGAGTAACTTCTTTCCAGCAGGCATCCCTTGTATCAGGATTTTTAATAATTTCATTGATTGTTTCTCGGTGACGTGCGGCAAGGAGTTTCTTTTCTTTTGCTGAATTTCCTCCATGAGACATATAAAGTAGGTGGTCGGTAATTCCAGGCAGTGCTGAAACTACACATACAGGTGTGTACCCACTTCGCATTTCTTCTTTGAGTCTTTTTTCAATATGAGGAATTAGACCTATTTTGAGTATGCCGCCACCAAATTTGTTGACTATTATTTTCTTTGACATGCTAAGTAAATGAAGTTAAACTTACCTTGTAAATATATAATAATTAAAGGAAAAAGCAATGAATACAATTAACAAAATATTGGTAATCGGTTGTGGTAATGTGGGTTCAGTTGGTCTACATAAAATGGCACAGACGCCAGAAATTTTCTCTGAGATCTATGTAGTGTCGAGGACACTCTCTAAAATGGAAAAAGTTCGAGATTCAATATTGAAAAAGTCTAAAAACAAAGTGAAACTGCATATCCACGAAGGTAATGTAGGTAATAAAGAATTTTTTATGGGTTTGCTGTCTCGGGTTGAACCTACGTTAGTTATTAACTGGGGTGCACCGTATGACAACTTGGTTGTAATGGATGCTTGCTATGAATATGGGGTTAATTATATTGATACTGCGTGTTATGAACATCCGGAAAAGTACGGATTTTCATACAAACTCCAACTAGCAAAAAACGATGATTGGAAGAAAAAGGGACTACTTGGTATTTTAGGTTCAGGTTTTGATCCTGGAGTATCCAATATTTATTCAGCTTATGCCAGAGACTACCTTTTTGATAAAATAGAAACTATTGATATCTTGGATTGTAATGGCGGCAGCAAGGACAAGAAAATTAAATTCGCACCTAATTTTGATCCAGAGATTAATCTACGTGAATTAATACTTCCTATTGAATATTGGAAAAATGGTAAGTGGGTAAAACGTGGCAGGCTGATTGACGAAGATGCAGCGTATTTTGAATTTGATTTCCCAGAAGCGGGCAAATTCACTCCATACCTCATGTACCATGAAGAATTAGAAACTATTCCAAAACATATTCCTGGACTCAAGCAGATTCGTTTCTGGATGACATTTTCACCAGCGTACCTGACCTACCTCCGTGTGCTTTACGAAGTAGGTATGACTCGTATTGATGAGGTTGATTATGATGGTAAAAAAGTCGTGCCAGTAAAATTCTTGAAAAAGATACTCCCAACAGGTGCTGATTTCAATGCTGGATACAAAGGCAAGACTAACATCGGAAACATTGTTTCTGGAACCAAGAAAGGCAAGAAGCAATACATGTACATCTACAACGTTTGCGACCACCAGAAAGCCTTCAAGGAAACCAATGGTAATGCTATAGGCTATACAACTGCAATACCAACAGTTACTACTGCCAAGCTTGTACTACAAGGTAAATGGGGTGGAGTGGGGGTAAAAAATACTGAAGACAAATCTTTTGACCCTAAAATATACATAGAAGAAATGGCTAAAACTGGACTAACAACAGTAGTAAAGAAATTGAAGGATTTACCAGCTGCACTTAAGAAGAATTATTAGTTATTTTTAAAAAGTAATCTTTTCTCAGGTCCTCGGATCAATTCACCAGACCATTCGAAAAGATTCTTTTTAAAAATTATAATTATTATGAACGAAGAAAAATTTATCGAACCGTGGGTGAGTGAGGAGGGTTGGCAGACGGATGACTTTGCCAAGGTGGCAACCCCAGCGTACGTGGTTTCAGAAGAAAAGCTAGAAAGTAATTTAGATATTTTAAATACTTTAGAGCAGGATACTGGGGTTCGGGTTTTAGCAGCGCTCAAAGGGTTCTCGATGTTTTCGACTTTTGATATTGCCAAGAAGTATTTATCTGGCAGCGAGGCAAGCTCAGTTTTTGAAGCACGTCTAGGCCACGAAGAATTTGGCAAGGAAACCCATGCTTTTTCTCCTTCATATACAGAAGAAAATATACATGAATATCTAAAATACGCAGACCACCTTGTTTTCAATTCTTTTTCTCAATGGAAAAAGTTTAAAGATATTGTTCTAGAAAAAGGTGCTTCATGTGGCATGAGGGTAAATCTTGAACACAGGGAAGCTGAGGTAGAGATGTACGATCCATCAAAATCCAATTCACATTTTGGTGTAACTCGGGATAATTTTGAGCCGAACAGTGTAGACGGATTAGAAGGACTGCATTTTCATAATTTATGTGAATCCAGTGCTGAAGCATTCGTCCGTAGTTTGGCAGTTTTTGAATCTAAATTTGGTGAATTTTTATCTGAAATGAAATGGGTGAACTTTGGTGGCGGACACCATATCACTCGTGATGATTACAACCTTGAACTTCTAAAAGACACGCTTAATGATTTCAAATCTCGTTATCCTCATTTGACTGTATACCTTGAGCCAGGGGAGGCTGTAGCATTGAATGCTGGTGTACTCGTGGGTAGTGTGGTTGATATTTTGCACAACGGCATGGATATTGCAGTGCTTGATGTGTCACCGACTTGCCACATGCCGGATGTTTTAGAAATTCCATACCAACCTCGTATTCTGGGTGTTAAATTTGCCAAAGATTCAAATGAAAATATATATCGTCTGGTTGGCCCAACATGCCTGACTGGGGATGTGATTGGGGACTATTCTTTCCCGACCAAGCTTGAAATTGGACAGAAAGTTGTCTTCCTCAATATGGCAATTTATACCATGGTTAAAAACAATACTTTTAACGGTGTAAATCTACCCTCCATCGCGCTCATGAATGAAGAAAGAGAAATAAAAGTTATCCGTGAATTTGATTACAAAGATTTCAAAGAGAGGTTGTCATAAAAATGACCTTTAGTGAACGCGTACTAAAAATCGCATTATCTATATGGCACTTTATAAAAAAGAAGGTATAAAAATAGACAGTAAGGACAAGATAGAGAATCTCCAAAAAATTGTGCTAGAGTTTAAGTAAGGTTTATTAACATAAAACAAACGCATGGAAGAACAAAAAAGAAAAGAAATTAGAGAAGAAAAGTTAAGAAATTTTAATGAAAATGAAAACGGGTTAAGAGACCATGGTATTTTTGGTCTACCGTTTGATGTTGCTGAATCAGAACTTGTAATTGTACCACTACCCTGGGAAGCAACAGTATCATATGCCACTGGTACAGTTGAGGGTTCAGATGCAGTGCTTGAAGCATCACAACAGATAGATCTATATGATCCACTATGTCCAACTGCTTGGCGAGAGGGTGTGGCAATTTTACAAAAAGATGTAAATATAGAGAAATCAAACATAGAAACTCGTGCCAAAGTAGATGATTATTTGACCAAATATACAGAAGGCAAGATTGATAATGAACTTTTGTCGCAAATCAATAAATCCTGCGAAGATTTTAAATCAAAAGTAAAAGCGATAACTACTGATTTATTAAACCAAGGCAAATTTGTAGGATTATTGGGTGGAGATCACAGTACTCCGCTTGGATACATGGAAGCGCTTGCTGAGAAGCATAAAAATTTTGGAATTTTGCATATTGATGCACACGCAGATTTACGTGAAGCATATGAAGGATTTACCTACTCACATGCTTCTATTTTTTATAATGCACTTAAAATAAAACAAGTAGATAAATTAGTTCAAGTAGGTATTCGCGATTTTTCAAAAAGTGAACAAGATTTGGTGGATCGCGAAGATGGTCGGGTTAAAATGTTTACTGAGTATGAATTAAGAAAAGCTTTATTTACTGGCTCGACATGGGGGAAGGTGTGCGAGAATATTGTAAATGAATTACCTGAGAAGGTTTATATATCTTTTGATATAGATGGACTCTCACCATACCTTTCACCAAATACTGGCACGCCAGTAGTTGGTGGTTTTTCTCTTGATGAGATAATATTTTTATTTGAAAAAGTTTTACAAAGTGGTAAACAAATCATAGGGTTTGATTTGTCTGAAGTTGCACCAGGAGAAGATGAATGGGATGGCAACGTAGGTGCCAGGGTTCTGTATAAACTTTGCTTGTTATCATTAAAAAATAAAGTTAATGTCTAGCAACAAAACACAATTAGTTCATGAAATCCGTGCAGTAAAAACCAAAGAAGAGGTTGCTAATATTGTGCTAGCTCAGAGGATATCCGAGAGGGTATTAGGAGATGCTTTAAACTTTTTAAAAAATGGTATCACCGAAATAGAAGTTGCGGACTTCATTAAAAAGCAATTTATAAAATATAACGCACCTGTTCTGTCTTTTAATCCTATCGTGGCTTTTGGTAAAAATGCAGCGAATATTCATCATGTACCTGGCAAGACTAGATTAAAAAAGCCTGCCCGCCGAGGAGGCGGGGGAGCTATTATAATGTTTGATTTTGGTACTACTATCAAGCACTACTGTTCAGACATGACCCGCACTTATTTCTGGGGTGAGCCTTCTGCTAAGCAGAAAAAAGTATATACAGATGTACTGTCAGCTATGGATAGGGCTTATGTGGCTATTAATAAAGGAGAACGTAGATGTAAGGTCATAGATAAATCTGCTCGGGCATTTCTGGCAAAAAAATATAAAGACAATTTCCAGCATGGATTGGGTCATGGTGTAGGTACTGTTATCCATGAGTGGCCGAATTTTAAACCAAAAAGCGAGGACGTATTACCAGAAGGTGTAGTGATGACTATTGAGCCAGGCATATACCTGAAAGGCTGGGGTGGTATCCGGATAGAGGACATGGTCCTTGTAACTAAAAAAGGCGCATTAAGCCTCACCAGTGTGCCAAAGAGTTTAGCAAGTACTATTTTACAAATTAGATAATTTAGCAACAAATACCTAATTTGAGCCTTTAGCTTTGCTTTTTGCTATTTTGTTTTGTAAAATAAAGGTATATTAGATTAAATTTTTTGCAAAAAAATGACTGAAAAAACAAAGAAATTCAAAGTTGCAGTTTTGACCGGTGGACCATCACTCGAGAGGGGCATATCGCTTAATTCGGCTCGGAGTGTGCTTGATCACTTGGATGCTGACAGTATTGAAGTAGTACCAATATATTTTGATATAAAAAAGAAAGCTTACAAGATATCAAAAGCGCAACTTTATTCTAATACCCCATCAGATTTTGATTTTAAATTAGCTAATCATGCGAAGGAGTTAAATAATACATCCTTAGTTAAATTGTTGAAATCAGTAGATATTGTTTTCCCGGCTATGCATGGAGCCTTTGGTGAAGACGGAGAAATACAGAAATTTTTAGAAAAACACAATGTCCCGTTTGTTGGATCTGGATCTAAGTCTTGCAAAGAAGCTTTTGATAAACACAATTCAAACCAAACATTAAGTCAAAATGGATTCCATACTTTGCCTTCTGCGCTATTGAAGATTTATTCATCAGATAATGAAAAGGTTATCAAGGAATTCTTTAAGAAAAATAAAATAGATAAAGCAATAGTAAAGCCAGCTACCTCTGGATCAAGTATTGGGGTTTTCACTGTCCACAATCCCAAAGAAGCATTAGAAAAGGCAAATATCATTTTTTCTAAACGCATGGACACACGCGTTGTGTTAGAGCCTTTTGCAACTGGACGCGAGTTTACTGTAATAGTTTTACAAAACAAACTTGGTCTACCGGTAGCATTGTTACCATCCGAAATTGAAATGACTTACCATGAAGGTAGGATTTTTGACTTTCGTAAGAAATATCTACCAACTAACCAGGTTAAATACCACTGCCCTCCACGTTTTTCCGAAGAAGTGATTAATAATATTCGTGTGCAAGCATCTCAAATTTTTTCTCTTTTTGGAATGAAAGATTTTGCTCGTTTTGATGGATGGTTGATGCCGGATGGCAACATATGGTTCTCTGACTTTAATACGATCTCAGGAATGGAGCAAAATAGTTTCTTGTTCCAGCAGTCTTCTCGTATTGGAATGAGCCACGGAGAGCTTTTGCGTTTTGTTATTAAAAATTCTGCACAGAGGCAAGGGGTAAAATTTAATACAAATATTGAATCCAAGAAAAATCTTAAAAGAAAACCTGTATCCGTACTATTCGGCGGGGATACATCCGAGCGACAAGTATCACTGATGAGTGGTACCAATGTGTGGCTCAAGCTCAAGAAATCTAAGATCTACGAACCAATCCCACACTTGCTTGGTTTCAAAGGAGAAATATGGAAACTACCCTATGCGCTCATACTAAATCACACCGTCGAAGAAATCCTGGATAACGTAAAAGAAGCAAAAAAGAATTACGATAAAGTAGTCAATATGGTCAAACCAATCAAAGAAGAGTTGATGCTTGAGCCTGGTGATGCAACAGAAGATTTCTTCAGACCTGAACAAATAACTATGGAAGAATTGATAGATAAATCTAAATTTATATTCTTAGGTCTACACGGTGGTGCTGGTGAAAACGGCACAATCCAGGCTATTTTGGAGAAAAACAAAGTAAAACATAATGGTTCTAATTCCCATGTTTCTAGACTTTGTATGGACAAATGGGACACTGGTGAATTTATAAGAAAAGCTAAAATAAAAGGACTGAGTATTGCTGAGCAAGCAGTGTATACAGTCAAAGAGCTTGAGAAATTGCAAAACGTGAGTGCGTTTTGGCGTGCTTTAAAGGCACAACTCGGAGCCAATACTGTGATAGTTAAACCCAAGGATGATGGATGCTCAACGGGTGTGGCGCATTTATTCAACGAACGAGACCTCATGAACTACTTGCAATTTCTGTTTGAAGCGACGAGTTTCATACCTGTTGGAACATTAACCAGTCAGGATGCTATCGTTGAAATGCCTACAACAAAATTAAACGATATAATGTTTGAAAAGTTTATTTATACTGACAAGGTTAGAGTGGTTGATAATAAAATCAAACACAAAAAGGTAACAGGTTGGGTTGAAGTAACGGTGGGTTTATTTGAACACAAAGGTAAATATCATGCGCTGAATCCAAGTATCACTATTGCCGAAGGTGAAGTGCTTTCTCTGGAGGAGAAGTTCCAAGGCGGTACTGGGGTTAACCTCACTCCACCACCGGGTAGTGTGGTTAAGCAAAAAGCAATCAAGAAAACTAAAAAATTAATTGAAGAATTGGCGCAAAAGATTGGCCTTACTGGCTATGCAAGAATTGATGCTTTTATGAATATTCAAAGCGGGGAATTGCTGGTAATAGAAGTGAACACATTGCCTGGGTTGACGCCATCAACCGTGCTGTATCATCAGGGTCTTGCTGAGAAGAAACCTCTTTATCCAAAAGAATTACTCGAAACTATTATCCAAAATGCCGAGTACTAGAATTCTGTCTAAAAAAGAAAAAAGCAAGTTACGAACTTGGATAGAGCTTGACCGCAAGGCTATTGAACATAATTTCAAACTTTTCAAAAGTTTACTAAATAAAAAAACAATTCTAATGCCAGTAGTTAAATCTAATGCTTACGGGCATGGGCTTTTACCTATGACCAAGGAATTAGTGGCACTGGGTGCACAATTTCTGGGAGTGGATTCTTTTGAAGAAGCTTTAGAAATTAGACAAGCAAAAATAAAAACACCCATATTGGTGTTCGGTTATGTTTCCCCAGAGTATTTTAAAGAAGCGTCTAACCTTGATATATCTGTAACTATTTCTAGCCATGAGTCATTGGTTTGTTTAAAAAAATTAAAATTAAAAAATAAATTAAAAGTACATATTAAATCTGATACCGGGTTAAGGCGACAAGGATTCTTGAAAGAAGACCTTGCACTAGTAGTTGATATTTTAAAGCAGTCTTCTTCTGTCAGTGTAGAGGGTTTGTATAGCCACTTGGCTGTGGGTGAAGCACTCTCTGGTAGAAAATTTACTTACCAGCAAGCACGTGAGCTTGAGGTATGGAGCGAGGCTTTTTCAAGAGCTGGATTTAAATTCCTGAAACATTTATGTGCTTCTTCTTCGACGATGTTTTTTCCGGACTTACATTATGATATGGTACGGGTGGGTATTGGTTCATATGGGCTATGGTCTTCTCGTGAACTTAAAAATGTCATGAATAAAAAATACAAACTTCATCCGGTGCTTTCTTGGAAGTCGATTATCACTGAAACAAAGCAATTACCCAAGGGGGCCAAGGTGGGTTATGACTTAACCGAAGAATTAAAAAGAAACTCTGTAGTAGGTATTGTGCCGGTTGGGTATTGGCATGGATACCCGCGAGCGCTTTCGAGGAAAGGTGTTTTTATTGTTCATGGTAAAAAGGTTAAAATTATTGGTACTGTATGTATGGATATGGTTATGGTAGATTTGACCGGAACTGGGGCTAAACCAGGGGATGAAATAGACATAATTGGTGGATCACACGGACATTATGCCGAGGCTGATATGCTGGCTCAAGATGCTGATACTATTAACTATGAGATTGTTACCAGAATTAACCCTATTATTAAGCGTTTTTATCGCTTGAACCCAAAAATCAAAAGAGTGGTAATATGATATTGCAATTTTATCGATTTTGAGCTAATCTAGACACATGGCTAAACAAGTTAGACTTATTAAGTTCGCCTGCGGCAAGTGCAAAAGGGTTAATTACTGGTCCAGCAAGAACAAAAAGACCGTTACCACCAAGCTTGAATTGGCGAAATATTGCAAGTGGTGCAAGGTTAAAACTAAACATAAAGAACTCAAGAAATAGTTTTGTTTTTTCTCTGACTCTGGTATAATTGATAGCGCAACAGGTCGTCTGTTGCGTGTTCTTTATTATGAGGCTTCGGCCTTATATATGGAACGCATTTTTTTTATTTTGCGTTCCGCGAAACCCCGCCGCAAGGCGGGTTTTCGGGCGATTAGTTTAGTGGCAGAACAACGGTCTCCAAAACCGTTGGCGGGAGTTCGATTCTCTCATCGCCCGCACATCATAAAACCTATATATTTATAGGCCTAAGTTTGCATACCGTAGTGTAATTCCGAACTTTTGATATACTTTGGTTATGAAAGAAATAGAAGAAAAATATCTAGAACAAGTTGTTGCAAAAAAACTAGGTAAAAGTATTGTTAAGTTTTCGTTAATAGGTCAAGGTATGTGTAATAACGCTTGGTATGTGAAAACTGACGAAGAGTTAGAGTATTTAGTAAAACAGGAAAAATTTAACAAGGATACTGATGAGCAAAATGATTTATTGGTAGAAGCAGAACTGCTTAAGAAGTTAAATGAGAACAACCCATCACTTTTAGTCCCTAAGATAGTTTATATTTCTGAAGACCCAAAAATGTATTGTTATGACTTTATTTCTGGTGACACAATGCAGAATTCATGGGAAGACCTAGTTGAAGAAGATAGAAAATTAATTTGCGAGAATTTAGGTAAATTCCACGCTGATTTGGGAAAAAGCTTGACCCCGAATGAAATAGAAACAATTCATTTGAAAATAAACCAAGATGCTGATTTTGAGAAAGAGACACAAGAGAGTGTTCATGTTTTTCTGACCGATGACAATATTCCAAATAATTACAAAAGCATTGTCGAGCAGGTTATTGAAATATTTAGTAAAACAAAGAAGGATGCAGTCTTTGGTTTATCACATAACGACAGTCATCATGAAAATATATTAGTCAATAAAGGTAAATTTGTATCTATGGTTGATTTTGGAGATACAGAATACGGTGACATTCATGCTGGACTTACTCGCTATATACAGGACTATCCTGATTACGCTGAAATTGTGTTTAGTAGTTATGAAAAGTATTCTGGAAATAAGTTATCAAGAGAGCGTTTAGTTGCTCATACCATATTAAACGCTGTTGAAGACATTAGAATAGATTTTCAAGCTGGTGGGAATATGATGGTGTTAGAGGAATATTTGAAGTGGTTTGAGAAGTTTGCTCACAATCCTTTTATTTTAGGTAGGCTAGATTCAAATTAATTTAACTAATTTTAAACTTAGAAGACTCGTTTTTATGAAATTAGAGTTTCTCAAAAGTTCTGAAATCCATACCTCAATCCCGCAAATCAAAAACCTATATATTTAGTGAGCAAGGTCTTGCCTTGCTCATTTTGAGTGCCTTTAAGAACTTTGCGTGCGCCTACCCCAAAATGCAATAACCGCCACCGTTCCATTTATTATTAGAATATTTAACGGGAATAAAATATTTTCTAGATTCCAGATAGTGGTAGATACTATACCGAGCATTGCCCCAAAGGCTACCAGAAACCAAGCAAAAGGAAGTTCAGACCATGGGTCACGATAAGTTTTTACGACAGTTGGTATGGACGCTATCAAGTCTGCTAGAACTGCAAAACCAATTGCTAAAAGTGGTTGACTGGTTATTTGCCATAAAATAATTGCCAGAATACCAAGAGTGAAGCAAATGTATTCAATCCATGAATATTTTTTATATCCATATCCTGTAACACAAAACAATAGTACTATTAATACAGCCAGCAGGTCACCGATCAATAAGATTAATGACCAAGAGGCCCCTGCCTCTATTTGTGCCATCATTGAAATAAAAATTAGAAAAGCCCAAAGAGAATACGAAGCAATATTTGGTCTAGTTGTGCCACGCAAGATATCCATAACGTATGGAACAATAGATAAAAAAGCAATCAACCCACCTAAACTCCCGACGATTATATGCCAATCAATGTTAAACATTGTTATATTATAACCTTGAAGTTGCTTTTAGTAACATATTTTAATCTCATTAAGACTTATTTCAACCGCAGTATGGTCCCTCACCAGTTCTGAAATCCACACCTCATCGCCCGCACATCATAAAACCTATATATTATGGGTCTAAGTTTGCAGACCGTAGTGTAATTTCTCTCAGCCATAGCTTACGAGCGAGGTGAACTATAGTATAATTTTAGTATGAAAAACAATATATTATTGAAAGGGGAATTGTATAAATTTACTGAAAGTGATTTACCGTGTTTAGTAACTTATGCAGAGAAAACGGGGGGTTCACATTTTAGTATTACTATTGTTGCTGACTTGTTTAAGTCTGGTTCAAAAATATTATTCCTGACTGCTTATACAATGGCAAAAGAAAACTTTTTGGAACAAGTGGGTGAAGATAGCTCAAAAGTTGCTTTCGTAACTTCGCTAGAAGAATTAGAGGAAGCAAAAGATTCTCAAGTCATCATACTTGAAAGTGGTAATGAAGCTTTGTTTAATGAAGTGGTGAAAGTGCTCCCCGATTTGCAAGATAGAGTTGTCTTGGTAAAGAATTTAGAAGTCTTTAGTGAAAAGGTTTTTGATGTTTGTTTAAACCTTGAGAAGGTTATTTTATCTGGACACATTGATGAATGCACAGATAAAGAAAGAATAAGTAAAAAAGATTACAGCACAATAATTGCATTCTCTAAACCAGAAATTGCATTGCCTATTGAAGTTCCAGAACTAGAAAAATATAATGGATACATGCTTGGTAAAACTCAAAGTGGAATTGTTAAAATAGATAAAGACTAAAAATGAGCTCGTTAATCACAGACGAAGAATTTATGAGTTTAGCAATTGCTGAAGCGGTCAAAGGAAAGGCTTCTGGCAATTTACCATTTGGTGCTATGGTAGTTTTGAATGGTGAAGTCATAAGTACCGCACATGCTGAAGATGTGGCCACTCATGATGTCACTGCTCATGCAGAGCTTCAAGCAATAAAGAAAGCATGTAAGACACTAAAGACTACAAGTTTAAAGGAGTGTATAATGTATACTACCAACGAACCTTGTGTTATGTGTTCTGGTGCTATTCTTCAAGCAGGAATAAATAAGATTGTAATTGGGGCTATGAGAGGGGATATTCCTGGCAGGTTTATGCCAAAGAAATACTCAATTAATGACTTTGCAGAGAATTACGGTTATAGACCTGAAATTGTTAAAGGTGTTTTAAAAGACAAGGTCGTTGAATTTTTTAAAGATACAGTTAAATAATTTTTTTTAATTAAAACTATTAATACTTAATTTAATCAAAGAGTGGCGCTTCAAAAGTTCTGAAATCCATACCTCAAGCCCGCACATCATAAAACCTATATATTTATGGGTCCAAGTTTGTATGCCCCGCCAGAGGACGGGCAGGCGTAGTGTAATTCCTCTCAGCCATAGCTTACGAGCGAGGCGAACTTTTGGTATAATGTAATTATGATAATAATAACTGGAGCCAGTGATGGACTTGGAAAACAAGTCGCAAAATTATATAAAGAAGCAGGTAAGAAAGTTCTAAATATTTCTAGAAATGAATGTGAATATGCTGATATGAATATTTGCTTATCTCTTCGTGAAGGAGAAGAAATTAAAAAAGCTACAGATCAAATATTAGAATTAAAAGAACCTGTAGAAGCAATAATTAATTGTGCGGGTGTTTTGTCTGTGCAAAAAATGGGAGAAATCACAGAAGATGAAATAAAGCGTTTAATGTCTACTAACGTAAAATCTCAGATTTTGCTAATATCAAATCTGTATGAAAGAATTCTTAATGATAAAACTGATATCGTAAATGTAGCCTCTACGGTGGGGTTAAAAGGTTATGTAAATCAGGCAGTTTACGGTGCATCTAAATGGGCAGTTAGAGGATTTAGTAAAAACTTACAAGAAGAATTTAAAGGTAAGCCAAATAGGGTAATTAGCTTTTGCCCAGGAGGATTCAAAACTAAGCTTTTTGAAAAAGCGACTGGTGTAGATAATACAGAGAATGGAGATGAATGGATGAAGCCAGAAGATTTAGCTCTTTTGTTAAAACAGATTTTGGACCTACCTAAAAACATGGAAGTTTCAGAAATTGTTATTAATAGGAAATAGAATTAATTGATTTAATACCATTTCTGATTAGCTCATGATTCCTCATAAGTTCTGAAATCCAAACATCAAGCCCTCTATTAGCAACCCTCATAGAGGGATCAAAATTATATGAAAAAATATGCACCTGTTTTGTTTTTAGTTGTGTTTTTGATACCATCCATAGCTTTGGCTTCTTGGTGGAATCCTTTTAGTTGGAAAGTGTTTAAAAGAAAAGTTGCAGCACCTCAAGCACAAGTTGCAGAGATAAAAACACCAGCAGAAGACAAGGCTGAGATCAATGTTGTTTCTGATGATTTAAACCCAACAATTAATGTTAATTCAGATCTTTATAAAGTTATAAAAGTTATAGACGGAGATACTCTAGATGTTGCTATTGATGGCAAGGTTGAAAGATTAAGGTTAATTGGTATAAATACTCCCGAAACAGTAGACCCCAGAAAACCAGTAGAATGTTTTGGAATCGAGGCTTCTAATAAAGCCAAGGCAACACTTGCGGGTAAGCAAGTATCTCTTGAGATAGACAGCACCCAAGGAGAGCGCGATAAATACGACAGGCTACTACGATATGTCTTTTTAGAAGATGGGACTAACTTTAATCTTAAAATGATTAAAGACGGTTATGCCTACGAATATACTTATGATTTGCCTTATAAATATCAACAACAATTCAAATCCGCTCAGCGAGAAGCAGAGTTAAACAAGAGAGGACTGTGGGGTCCTGATAAATGCAATGGTTCTAAGGCCTTGCCCACACCTATTATTACAGAGCCTGCAATTTTGAAGACTACGACCACAACAACCAAGCAAGCTTTACCTCAGTGTAATTCCAATTATTCGGGCTGCTTAGAACCTAATGCCAGTGACTATGATTGTGCTGGTGGCTCAGGTAATGGTCCGTATTATACAGGTAAAGTTCAAGTGCTTGGTTATGATGAATATGGGTTGGACAGGGACGGGGATGGCTGGGGTTGTGAATAAAATCTAAAAAATAATTACGATGTAAAACTTAACGCAGAGATATCTTTGTATCAGGTTCCCTTATAACAATCAGTCTTTTTTTCCAGCCTTTGACAAAGTCTTCAATTGCAACTGTCCTTATTCCGTCGCGTTTACCTGGATCATTATAATAAACTAACTTATCGTCAAACCCAGTTATAACAATTAAATGTCCGTACGGACTTTTTGGGTTAAAACCTCGATGTATAGACGCTATAACCGGTCCTTCTTTTACAGTACTTCGAAACTCTTTTAGTGCAGCTGCATTTTTAAAATTTGATAAATCAACAGTCTTGCCTACTAAACCGTGTTTTACTGCTAAGGACGCGAGACCGTTATGACTCCAACCGACATTTTTCACGTAAGCACCGGCCTTTAAGCCTTCTTCTAATACTTCTTGCACTGAAGTTGTGTTTGGTTTGTAGAATTCAACTATCATTGCAACGTCTGCAACTCCGCAACCTTTTTGCTTCCAAGCCACAGATGAAATATCGCTGATCTGCGAAAATAATGGGACACTATAAGGCATTTCATATGTCGGTGTTAGTATCATGGGACCTAATAGTAGCAATCGTGTACCCAATGTCAATGTTTATTTAGTATGTATATGTAATTTTTTAGTTTCTTAAACGTCATCAGTTGGTGAAAAAAAATTCAATTCTAGTATTAATAATTGTTTCACTGTTTATACTTGCTTTTATTCTTATCAGAAGTACTCGTCTAAACGATAATGCCAATATTATTTATACAGCGAATGAACCAATATCAAGTAAACTAAGAAAAGCAGTAGAGTCTGTATCATATCCCACCCAAGCAAGACCGGTTGGTATGTTTACTAAGGTTGAGTTATCATCAAAACAACCTTTAAATGAGTTAATAACTTTGGTCGGAGATTCAAATGTAGATTTAGTGCTAGGAATAAATAGAATAGACCGTGGCAATATAAGACCCGGAATGACCATAGTTGTTCCAAAGGATATTAATACTATTAAAAAATGGGAATACTTGCCAGGTAAAATTGGCACTGCCAAGAGCATACCAAAATTAATAATAGTATCTCAGCCCATACAAGCATTTGGTGCTTATGAGTATGGTTTGTTGGTACATAGCGGGCCTGTTAGTTCGGGTAAAAAGTTAAACCAGACACCAAGCGGTCTTTTCTTTGTAAATTGGAAAGGAGAGGAAACTATTAGTACCTTTGACGATGAATGGATATTGAAGTGGAATATGAATATAGACAATTTGGCAGGCATATCAATGCATCAGTACAGTTTGCCAGGATATCCTGCTAGTCACTCTTGTGTACGTATGACTGAAGCTGATGCTTATTGGATGTATAAATGGACCGAGGAGTGGACGTGGAAAAATGGTGAAGTGATAACAGAAGGTACACCTGTTGTTGTATATAATAACTATAATTTTGATGGTCCTGCACCTTGGACATTATTACCAGAAAACTCAAAATCAACAGATACACCTAGATCCATTTTAGAAGATTTAGTTAAAAACTATTTACCAAAGATTAAATCTAGTACATAAATTGCATTCTCTAAGCCAGAAATTACTCTCCCTATTGAAGTTCCAGAACTAGAAAAATATAATGGATACATGCTCGGTACAACCAAAAAAGGTTTGGTAAAAATACAAAAAGATTAAAAAGTAAGAATACTATTTTGTATTTATTATCGTGATATAATATTGCGTATGAAAAATAAATTTAAGGGTGGGTATATAGGTATTTTAGTGTTACTCGTAGCGGTACTCGTGGGTATGTATTTCTTGTTTAAGCCTAATAAACAGGCCACAAATCAGGCAGAAGACTCACAGACTGTTGTTGGTGATGCGGAGAAAGAGGGTGGCTTAGCAACAGAAACTGAATCAAAACCAGTAGCATCAGAGAGTGATAATACAAAAGACACCAGCGTAAACGATACTAAAAAGATTACTCAAGCAGTCATACAAACAACCAAAGGAAATATTACTATAGAATTTAGTGCTGTAACTCCTAAGACCGCTGAGAATTTCATAAAGTTGTCAAAAGAAGGATTCTACAATGGAACCAAGTTTCATCGCGTGATCAAGGGGTTTATGAGTCAGGGTGGAGATCCTTTGTCTAAAGATGACAGTAAAGATGCGTACTGGGGTACCGGTGGTCCTGGATATAAATTTAACGATGAGATAGTAGCTGGTAATAAAAACAACAAATACACAATATCTATGGCTAATTCTGGTCCTAATACAAACGGTAGCCAATTCTTTATCAACGCAGCTGACAACAACTTTCTAGATGCTAAACATACCGTTTTCGGCAAGGTTGTGTCTGGGGCGAGTGTAGCAGATGCAATCAATAATGTAGCTACCGATTCAAATGACAGACCACTTGAGCCAGTAATAATCAAAAGTATTACACTCAAATAATATTGTGGGTACACATATATGTCCTACTACAAAGGTGTTGGTAATAAATACGAACAAGTACCTGATTTGGTAGTTGATTTTCATGGGTATACCACACTTGAATGCTCTCACGCATTGGATGGAATAATTAGTGAAGGTAATCACCGACACATACGATTAATCGTAGGTAAGGGGAGGAACAGTGTATTTACCAGGTAAAGATTTGAAAGAAATAGAAAAGATATAATCTCTTACTTATTTTTCGTGATATAATATCTATTATGGAAAACAATCATTACATATGCTTAGGTGAGTGTGAGGGGGTTTCTAATAATCCTGGAGTCTGCCAAGCGAGCGATTGCAATCGCTACAATGAAAAGCTGGTCCCATGCCATTGTGCTGATGGTGATCATCGTGTTCTACGCGCAGAGGTTGAGGATGATATAGAAGAATAATGGATTTACTTTTTGATATACAAAATTTAATTAGCGTATATGGTTACGCAGGCATATTTGTTATCGTCTTTTTAGAATCAGGTATTTTCTTCGCTTTGCCTGGAGACTCTCTTTTATTTACAGCTGGTCTGGTAGCTGTCACTGGGCATCTAAATATTTTTTATCTTATACCCCTTGTTTTTATAGCCACATTTTTTGGTGGTATTTTAGGTTATTACGTAGGGGTGTATCTAGAAAGGTTAAGAAAGTTTAAATTCTTTAGAAGTATTTTAAAAAAAGAATATATTGACAAGGCACATTTATTTTTAGAAAAACATGGACACTTGGCTATTGTTTTGGCACGTTTTGTTCCAGTCGTAAGGACATTTATGCCCACAGTCGCAGGTGTTGCTAATATGGATTTTAGAAAATATATTCTTTATAACTTTATCGGATCTACTATATGGTCTGTTGGTGTAATATCAGTAGGATACTTCCTTGGAAGTATTTTCCCAGAACTCAAAGATCACTTGGAGTGGCTTATCTTTGTGGTTATTTTTGTTTCTTGTCTGCCTATTTTAGGTTCTTTTCTAAAAAAGAAATAACCTGAGATGGTTCCAACCATGTAATTTCTGGATATCGTTTGAACCAAGTCATCTGTCTTTTGGCATATTTTATAGTTTCTGAGATTACCTTGTCGATGGTAGGTTCGTTGTATTCAAAACCAAATTCTTGCAAGCGCTTAGAATTGATGCCATTTTTCTTTAGGTTGAATATTTCTTTAAGTAAGCCGTTTTTAAACATAGCCTCAACTCTTTTTTCTATTTTTGCATCGTGAATATTTTTTGGGACCAATAACCCTATTTGAATAAATTCATATTCTGATTTATTTTTCTTTACCATGGGTACGTGGCCCAATGCTTCAGCAATCTCAATTGCTCGAATTATTCGTACGCGGTTATTTTGTTCATTCTTCTTTACAATACTGGAGGCTCGTTTTCTATCTAGTTTGCGGAGTGTTGATAATAAATTTTCGGTAGATAGTTTTTCTAACTTCTGGCGGAGTTTCTTGTTCGGCGGCACCTCCGGTAAAATTATATTTTTTATAATAGCATCGATATAGAATCCTGTTCCACCACATATGATGGGTAGTTTACCTCGACGAATAATGTCTTTGATTTTTTCTTCCGCTAATTCTTTAAATTGAGTAACGGTAAAGACTTTTTTAGGACTTACCACGTCGATTAAATAATGTGGAACACCCCTCATTTCTTTTTTTGTTATTTTACCTGTGCCTATATCTAATCCTTTGTATACTTGTCGGCTATCAGCAGAAATAATCTCGCCATAAAATTTTATGGCTGCATCGACTGCCAGACTACTTTTGCCAGTAGCAGTTTGGCCCAGTATCACTAATACTTTCTTTTTTGCCATTAATTTTGAATGACCTTTATTTTTGCTCCGATTGAGCTTAATCGAGTAGCAATATCTTCATACCCACGGTTAATCATATACACATTTCTGAGTATGGATTTACCTGGTGCGCCTAGCATAGCAATCAATATTATCATTGCCGGTCGCAGTGCGGGTGGACACACTAATTGGGCGGATTTCAGTGGTGTACCTCCTTGTATATATACACGATGAGGGTCAGCTAGTGTGATGTTCGCACCGAGTCGGTTGAGTTCAGTAAAATAAATAGCTCGGTTTTCGTACACCCAATCATGAATCATTGTTTGACCCTTGGCTTTCACCGCGATCGGTACAAAAAATGGTAGATTGTCCATGTTGATTCCAGGATAGGGTAGGGCATGTATTTTGTCTTCAAGCGCAGTTAATTTAGATGGTAAAATTTCAATATCAACCAAATTTGTTCTGTTGTTGTACGATTGATAGACGGGAGTTGTTTTGTATTTAAACCCCATTCTCTTTAGTTTGTCTAATTCAAGCGACAAGAAATCAATTGGGCATCGTTCTATTTTTATATTTGAGTCGGTCACCAGCGCTGCTGCGATGAACATCATTGATTCAATTGGGTCTTCGCTATTTGAGTATTCAATGTTTTTGTTTATTTCACTTATTCCATGCACAACCAGAGTGCTGGTTCCTATACCCTCAATACTTACCCCCAGGGTTTCAAGGAAAAAACATATCTCCTGCACCATATAATTAGCACTAGCAAATTTTATAACAGTTTTACCGGGTATTCTGGCAGCGGCCATGAGGATGTTTTCACAAGCAGTATCACCAGCTTCGTACATAATTATTTCAGCGGGTTTTAATTTTTTCGTGCTTATGTTGTAAGCAGAGTTAGTTGTCTCAATAGACACTCCAAGGTCATTTAGCGCATAGGTATGCGCGGCAATAGTTCTTTTACCCAGTTTGCATCCAGATGCATGCGGAATAGCAAATTTAGGTAATAGGTGAATAAGCGGTCCTATGATCATAATTATTGAACGTGTCTTAATTGCAGATTCAACATTTATTTTATTTAATTCAAATTTTGATGGGGGGTTTATAACTACAGTATTTGGTCCTTGCCATTTTATTTTTACCCCGATGCTTTCTAATATTTCGATCACTCGATATACCTCTTCAATTCGAGCAATACCATGCAGGGTGGTTGTACCTTGATTTAATAGGGAAGCACACAGAAGTCCAACAGAACCATTCTTAGAAAAATTTGTCTTTATACTGCCAGAGAGTTTGTGCCCGCCTTCTACTTCAAAATCCATTGAGCTTCCCCCTACTGCTACTACACTTTTCTCTAATACATTACTAATTTTATCAAGTAGTTCAGTGGTGAAATTTTGTCCACCGGACTCCATCCGTGCAACCGCACTTTGAGATGTACTTAAAGCTTTAGCGAAATCACCCTGGGTCATACCCTTATGTTCTCGTAATTTCTTGATGAATTCCGCTATTTGTTTCTGTGAATTTTTTTGCATGGAGAATATTATATATCATATGTGATATATTGTAAATATATCAAAGCCGATACACCAAACTCTGTGGTATTATATATATATGAAATTTTTCAGACGAATGCCTATTGAGGTACATGTACTCTTTGCTTTATTTTTTGTGTTCAGTTTATTTTCTTTGTTAATAATTAAATTTAATAATCTTGGTTTTGGTGACCTTACGTTTCATCTAGACCATTCGTTATTGTTTGGTTCAGCAATATTTTCAATACTTAGTATTGTGTCTATTTATGGTTTTTTCAAAATATTATTTGTTGTATTTAATTTAATAAAAAACAAGGACAATGCTAAAAGCATATTTATTAACATTGGCAAGAAGCTTTTAATTTATATTCGTTCACTCGCTTTTTGGACTTTACTTATTGTTTTTTTAATAGTCATATATAGCTATGCACTTGAGTTTGTTTATCGGAATGCTGACCCGGGGGCTGTGGCTAGTACATCAGAGTACCTGATGCATCTAGACTATCTAATATTTGGCGTTTATCCGCCTTTTTTTCTGCAGAAATTTGCTGCTATTGGTTCTATTGGTTTTCTGTCGGTGCTGGCTTATAGGCAAATTCTTTTCATTATTTCTGTTGTTGTTTTGACGGCTTTGTTCACTAACTCACAACTTCTCAGGAAGTTTATTATTAGTTTCATAATAGCTGGTTTTATAGGTTTACCATTTTGGACATTGATTCCAGCAATTTCACCAGCTGAGATGTATGTGGTGAATACTTTAGGCAGACCTGTGCCAGAGAACATAAATTACGAGATTAAAAATACAAAAATAGAGAAAAATATTGATGAATATTTACCGCATGTTTTAGAAACCTGGATTGATCCGACTTTAAAGTCTTTTGCGGTTTCAACTTTTCCTTCAATGCACGTGGCTTGGGGCGTTATCGCTGTGGTTATTGGGATAGAGCTGTTTACGCCATATGCAATTTTTTTACTGCCGTGGCTTTTTTTCAATATACTGGGAACTGTTACAACTTTTCAGCATTATGCGGTAGACAGTTTGTTTGGGATCTTGGTAGCTGTACTGGCATTGTTCATTGCGAAAAAATGTTTAGAATTTGAATCTCAGTATTTTAAAGATGACTATAAATTGATGTCTGTCTGGCACATGCTAGAAAGAGATGCACGTAAAACACTACTTTTTACAAGTAAAATAGTTAAATAATTTGTGCCGGGAGAGAGACTTGAACTCTCAAGGGTTGCCCCGTACGATTTTGAGTCGTATGCGTATACCAATTCCGCCATCCCGGCATGCTTTTAGCAATTCACATATATTACACAGATTTGTACAGAAAATCAATTCCTGCCTGCCGGCAGGCAGGTTTACCCGAAATTATTTTTTGTGCTAAAATAGCTTCATGTCTAACTTATATTCCAATTCAATTTTCTGGATCGAAACCGACAAAATAAAACCAAACCCATATCAACCCAGACGAGAGTTTGATCCTGCTAGGTTGCAGGACTTGGCTGATTCAATCAAGCAGTATGGAGTACTACAGCCTTTAACAGTATCTCGTGTTGAAATAGAAAAAGAAGATGGTGGCCTAGTTACTGAATATGAGCTTATTGCAGGAGAACGTAGACTGCGTGCTTCCAAGCTAGCTGGAGTGTCACAAGTGCCTGCTATTATTCGTGTGGGAGATTCAAGCATGATGAAGCTTGAGCTCGCTATACTTGAGAACTTACAAAGAGAAGATCTGAACTCTGTTGACCGGGCTCGAGCTTTTGAACGATTAGCTAGTGAATTTAAATTTACTCACGCAGACATTGGTAAGAAGCTTGGTAAAAGTCGTGAATATGTTTCCAACTCTTTGCGTATACTGGCTCTTCCAGAAGAAATATTAACCGGGCTTGCTGAGGGTAAAATAAATGAAGGTCACACTCGTCCATTACTTATGTTGGCAGACCACCCAGAAGAACAAAATGTTTTATTCAAGGAAATAGTCTACAAGAGATTAACCGTCAGAGATGCTGAGAAAATAGCTCGCAAAATTGCCTATGATCGTGTACGTAAAAAGGAATACTTAGTAGATCCGGCTATAGTTGAGATGGAAGAAGAATTGGGGGAAAAACTAGGTACTCGTGTACAGATTGAAATGAAAGAAAATGGGGGACACATAAAGATAGACTTTTTCACACCGAATGATTTGCAGACAATTCTGAGCCTTATTAAACACCCAGAACAAATGAAGGGTTTGACCCATATGCTGGATAATCACATTGCTTCAAATTTCGTACCTAATGCTGTTGAGGTAGAGAAAGAACATCCCGATGAAATAGCTCGCCGAGAAGAAGAATTACGATTGATTGCCGAAGAAAACAAACGAGCTGCCGATGAAGCAGCCCTGTACGATATTGCTAATTTCAGTCTCTAATTCTTTTTATATCCACCGAGACTCTTCAATCTGTCGAATAGAGAACTTTCATTTTTATCGAGATATATTCTGATGTGTCTTTTTGCTAAGTTTGTTTTTGTGTGATCTAGCCATTTACGTGAAGGGTTAGCGTCTTTTTTAGTTAAAATTTCTACAATGTCACCATTTTTTAATACAGTAAAAATCTGGCTTAGTTTACCGTTAATTTTGGCCCCCGAAGTGTGGTTCCCAACATCTGAGTGGATAGAATAAGCAAAATCAATAGCTGTTGAATGTTCAGGTAGATCAACTACATCACCTTTGGGTGTCATGATGAAAATTCGGTCATTAAAGAAATCCATTTTCAAGTGCTCGAAAAAAGTATTTGGTTTATCTGGATTGTAATTCAACTCTTGAAGTTCTTCAATCCATTCAAATTTCTTGCTATCATCTTGTTTCTTTTTGCCTCCTTGTTCTTTGTAGGCAAAGTGAGCTGCAATACCGTAGGCAGCTTCAGCGTGCATTTCTCGGGTACGAATCTGAATTTCAGCTACACCTGTTTCTCCGGTGAATACAGTAGTATGGAGAGACCTGTAACCATTAGGTTTAGGTATTGAAATGTAGTCCTTTATTCGGCCTTGGATTGGTCGCCAAATAGAGTGAATTATTCCAAGTATTTGGTAGCATTCTTCGACACTTTCGACAACAACACGCAATGCAATGATATCGTAGATTTTATCTATATCCATGTCATACCTTGCAAGTTTGCGCCACAGACTGTATTTGGTCTTCACTCGATAACTAACTTCATCAAAAGAAATGTTTTCTTTCTTTAATGTTTCTTCTAGCTCAGTCTTTATTGATTCTGTGTCTTTTTTATATTTTTCTTCGCGTTCACTCAGTTTAGCTGTGACTTCGGCGTAGGCCTCTGGATAAGCAAAAGGAAAAGCAGCTTCTTCAATTTCACTTTTTAGTTTACCCATACCGAGTCTGTTCGCAAGCGCTGCATACACTTCGATAGATTCTAAGGCTATACGCTTCTGCTTTTCAGGTTTTTTGTGTTCTAGTGTGCGCAGATTGTGTAGCCGATCAGCAAGTTTGATGGTAACGACTCGCAGGTCATTCGCCATAGCCATAAAGAATTTACGCATACTCTCCACGTGTCTATCATGACCGCGGTATTTCAATGTTCCTAATTTGGTCACTCCATTTACTAGAAACAAAATTTCTTTACCGAACTCTTTTTCAAGTTCTGCCTCTGTGACGGGTGTGTCTTCGATTGTGTCATGAAGAAAACCTGCAGCAATGGTGTTGGTGTCCATTCCGAGTTTAGTTAATATTTTAGCAGTCTCAAACACATGTATGAAATACGGTTCGCCGGAATCACGTTTTTGAGGCTCGTGGGCTTTCCAAGCAAATAAAAAAGCTTTCTTTAGGAGTTGCTTATCAGCCTCACTAAATTCTTGCACACTTAAACTAAATAGTTCTTCTATGTCTGGCATATGAAGTATATTATAGCAGTTATGTATTTAATTCAATATTGAATTTATTTTTTGAGTTTATCTGGTCGGTGGTTAGGGCATTTATTATTACTGCATCTCTCTGGGATTGTCTTGGTGCCTTCCATCATTAATGAACTACACATGTCACATATGCGACCAGTTGGTTTGGCTTTAATGGCATTTTTGCAGTCTGGATAGTTTGAGCAAGAATAGAATATACCGAATCTTCCTCGGCGTTCCATCATAAAACCCTTTTTGCAGGTAGGGCATTCTACATCTGTCATTTTCCTTTTCTTCTCTTCCTCGTCTTCTTTAATAAATTTACATTTTGGATAACGTGAGCAAGATATAAATGTGCCGGTACCGTCGCGACGTTCTCGGATGACGAGTTTACCACCTCCGGATTTACCTTTCTTCTCGCCACATAGGGGACACATTTCTCCTATTTCTTTTGGACCTTGGAGTTCTGTTCCGTCTAGCATGAGTGCACCAGTACAATCAGGGTAGTCAGAACAAGAATAGAATTTACCAGCTCGAGCAAGCTTTATTATCATGCTTTTACCACATTTAGGACATTTTATATTTTCCGGCGCAGCACCCAGGTCCGTAGCTTTGGCTAATTTATCTTTTTCTTTTACTTCTTTGATAAAAGGAGTGTAGAACTCTCTTAAGGTTTTCTCATAATCACGTTCACCTCGAGAAATCTCATCAAGCTCGTCTTCCATTTCGGCAGTAAATGTATCTGAAATATAGTTAGCAAAATTATTCTCTAGGAAATCAGAGACTACTTCACCTGTATCGGTGGGGAAAAGTGTTTTATTTTCTTTTCTTACATAACCACGTTCTTCTATGGTACGCATGATAGATGCGTAGGTACTAGGTCGCCCTATACCACGAGATTCAAGTTCTTTCACTAATCCAGCTTCGCTATAGCGGCCTGGCGGTTCGGTAAATTTCTCTTCGTTTTCTAGTTTCAAAAGTTTCAACTTTTCTCCAGCTTTGCATTCTGGTAATTCTACATCTTCACCACGGGCTGCGGTATCTACGGCTAGCCATCCTGGGAAAAGAAGCCTCGAACCATTGGCGCTAAACGGAGGAATTTCTTCTTCTCCTTCGATAACTGCAGTTAGTTTAGTTCGCAGAACTTTGGCATCAGCCATTTGGCTGGATACTGTACGCTCCCAGATTAGACGATACAATTTTTGTTGTTCATCTGTACCCGCATGTTCTACATTAAAATGAGTTGGTCGGATGGCTTCATGGGCTTCTTGAGCATTTTTGGATTTTGTTTTATATACTCTCGGTACAACATAGTCTTTACCGAACTTTTTATCGATCAAGGCAAGTATTTGGTCTTGGGCAACTTTAGCTAGATTAGTACTATCGGTACGCATGTATGTTATATGTCCAGCTTCATACAATTTCTGCGCTATCTGCATGGTACGAGAAGGTGAGTAGCCGAGTCTTGAACTCGCTGTCTGCTGCAATGTGGAAGTAGTAAACGGTGCACGGGGTGCACGCTTTTGTTCGGATTCTTTGACACCATCAATAACCCAAGTGCCGGCATTGCCTACTTGCATTATTTTATCTACCAATTTTTCATCACGTGGTTCTTCGCTACACTCTAATCTGATAGCAGCTTTTTTAGCAGTTTCAAACTCACCCCAAATCCTCCAATATTTTTCTGGGATAAAAGCTCGGATTTCTCTTTCACGTTCCATGATTATGCGTAGGGCCGGGGATTGTACTCGCCCAGCAGATAGACCGTAGCGGACCTTCTTCCAAATAACTCCAGATAGATCGTATCCCACAAGTCGGTCGAGCACACGGCGAGCTTCTTGGGCACGACGCAAATCTGTGTCTATTTCACGTGGTTCTTTGAGTGCTTCTAGAATAGCTTCTTTGGTTATTTCATGAAAAGTGACTCTTTTTATTTTTGCTTTAACTTTCTTGTCAGCTTTCAGTAATTCCTCTATGTGCCAAGCGATAGCCTCGCCTTCACGGTCAGGGTCAGTGGCTAGTAGTACTTCACTGGCCTTCTCGGCTAGGTGTTGTAATTCATGGACTACCTTTTCTTTGCCTTTACTTATCTCATAGTGGGGGATAAAGCCTCCTTCTATATCTATGGCTTTCTTGTTTGACTTAGGTAAATCCCGGATATGACCAACAGAAGCACGCACGGTGTACTTGTCCGCCGATGAGGAGGAGGCGCCATCTAGGTACTTCTCTATTGTTTTGGCCTTGGAAGGCGACTCCACAATTAATAATCGCATAAGCCCAGTATTACACGAATTTGATTTTTTTGGCAAATATATGTGTTATAATGTGTATAGTATATATTAAAAATAATTAAGTACAAAAATATGAAAAATCCATTTGAGAAAATTTTTACAAGGGGAAAAGCTAGAAGGGGCATGACAATTGCTGCTGCAATAACAACTGCTGTAGAAGGTGTAGAAGCGCAGACAAACAGTACGGCGGACCAGCAATTCTTTAATGACTTTCAACCTAAATGGGGGATTGATATGAAGAAATATCCGGGAATAAACCCTGCAAAAGCTTTTGAAATAGATAGTTATAATAAATTAAATTTACATGATAAAATAGAATTTACAAAACAAGCACTTGAAGCTGAACGTAAGAATCTAGAAATTGATATTAAAATGGGTGAAGGACAAGATCAAATCAAAAAAGTCCAAGAAGAAATTCTTAAACTCGAAAAGCAACTTTTAGACCTAGAAAGACAAGAACAGCCATCTGTTTAATTTTTTGGCAGGAAAATCATGCTGTGATAGAATGGTGTATATGCAAACAGATAAAGATAGATCTGGTGTTTATTTCTTAATTGCAATTCCGTTAATCGCGGTATTGTTTTGGGCTTTATCTCCGTCGGTGAGCTTTAATGTTACCACTTGGGCAGACACAGCATCCCTGCTGGGACGTGTTTTCGGCATTATTGGTATGATGCTTTTTGCTGAATCTTTGCTCTTATCGTCAAAGTTTAAAGTACTGGAAGAATTTTTCTATGGACTTAATAGGGTGTATATCAAGCATGGCCAAGTAGGGCAGATTGGATTCATGTTTATGCTTTTCCATCCGTTATCCCTAATATATCAATACACAGATCTCAGTTTCCGAAGTATTTTATCTTTTTTTACACCTAATGAGTTCGGGCAGGCTATTACTTTCGGCCAGGTGGGATTCTATCTACTGATTGTACTTATATTCTTAACTTTGTATTTCAGGCCCAAGTATCATATTTGGAAATGGACTCACAAATTCATGGGAATAGCATTTTTCCTCATCGGTATGCATGCCTACCTTATACCGAGCGACACTTCCACATATTTGCCACTTAGGATTTATGTTTTGGTTGTTTCCGGAGTAGCACTATGTGTATATTTTTATCACACTATTTTAGATCTTTTTATTAAAAGAGGATTAAAGTATCGTGTCTCGAAAGTAAAAATTCTTGGGGATGGTATTACTGAAGTAATATTAAAACCAGTTAAAGAAAAAATTGATTTCTTGCCTGGGCAATTTGCTTTTATAACTTTCAAGGATAAACATGTCAGTAGCGAAAGTCATCCATTCTCTATTTCTTCAGGATTAGGTGATGAGAAAATTTCTTTCACTATTAAAAACTTGGGTGACTGGACTCAAAATATAAATAAATTATCAGAAGGCTCTGAGGCACTGGTAGAAGGTCCTTTTGGTAAATTCACATACAGCGAAGCAGAATTCAAAAAGCAGATATGGATAGCCGGAGGCATCGGGGTTACGCCTTTTATCTCCATGGCTAAATCCCTCAAAGAAGAAGATGGTTATCGGGTGGATTTGTATTATTGTGTGAAGAATCCATCTGAGGCAGTATACCTAAATGAATTACAAAAAATCGGGAACAACCTAATTCATATAATTCCGCACTATTCTGATACAGCTGGCTATATTAATGCAACGATAATCAACGACAAATCAGGTAGCCTGGACAGACGCAGTATTTTCATATGTTCACCTGTGCCGATGATACAAGCGCTACGCAGACAGTTTGCAACTTTAGGTGTACCAGGTACGTCTATATATTCAGAGGAATTTAGTTTATAAAATAATTTGAATATATGAAATTAAAAAAGATAACACTGGGAGTATTTGTAATTTTCGTAGCATCACTTGCGGGAATTGCTTTGTACTCTAAATATCAGCCACAAAGTGCGACCAACTTAGCAGATAATACTCTAAACACATTACCGGATGTGACCGGTGTACCATCCTCTAATACAAGCAGTGTCACCTTAACCCTAGCTGAAATTGCTAAGCACAAGACACGAGATGATTGTTATTTAATTATGAAAGATTCTGTATACAGCGTGGCAGGATTTATTGATCAGCATCCAGGAGGGGTGAAGAAAATAACCGACATGTGTGGCAAAGAAGCTACCAAAATTTTTACCGCTATCCACTCCAATTTTGCTTGGAATCTGCTTTCAGGTTTTTATATTGGTAAAGTTGGGGAGAGTATAAATACAGTCTCCGCCGCTGCCGCAGTGAATAGTAAAGTACAATCAAGTGCAAACATGGAATCCCTAAAAACTAGAGGGGGAGATGATGGGGATGATGATGAGGAAGAATACGAGGACGATTAGAGCGGACTGTCGAAGAGGTAGTTCCAATTTAATTACTTAACCTAATTTCACCGAGTTCCTCTTTTATTATCTTTTTTATTTCCATTACTGTTATTAATGCATTAGCCTCTGACGTGCCTATACCTAATGCACGGATTAGTTCATCCCGAGGCATGGGTTCACGGAGTATGTCTATGACCCGCAATTCTTCCGGTGACAATTCAGCAAAAAGTTTCTGCTGGATGTTCGCATTGTTATCCTTTTTTAAATCTAAAGCATCTAGCAAATCATCAACCGAGGTTATCGGTGTAGCGCCTTGGCGGATTAGCCTGTTGGTGCCTTTAGAATTCGGTGAATATATTGATCCAGGCACGGCGAGCACATCGCGGTTGTATTCTGTGGCGAGCCGTGCGGTTATTAATGTGCCGGATTTTTCTTCAGCTTCTATCACGAGCGTTGCCTGGCACATGCCGGCCATAAGACGATTCCTTTTAGGGAATCCCCACAGTGTGGCCAAGAAATCTGGTTCAAATTCTGACACTAGACATCCGCCATTTCTCACAATATCTTCTGCTAACCTCAAATTTGTTTTCGGATAAAGTGCTTTACGAGAAAGTCCAGATCCAGGGAAGACCAGTGTTTTTAATCCAACTTTAAGTGCTGTTTGGTGTGCGATAGCGTCGATGCCCATGGCGAGTCCCGAGACGATAACCACAGGATGACCCTTTAATCCTTCAATTAATTTTTCGCAGACGTCTTTTCCGTAGCTTGTAAATTTGCGAGAACCAACAACGCACAGCAGAGTGAGCCCGTCCAAGTCCGGAAAATCTCCAAGTGTCCACAATTGTTCTGGTGGTTCGGGAATCTCAAATAGTCCTTCTGGCCAATATTCTTTTGGCAGTTTTTTGATTTCCATTCATTTGTATTATAACAACATTGATGTATAATCCTAAGTATTATATATTCATAAATTTTACTGCCATGTTAGATATAAAATTCATTCGTGACAACAAAGAAATAGTAAAGGCCGGCGCCAAGAAAAAGCATTTAGACGTAGATATTGACCGACTTGTATCCGTCGATGATGAGAGACTTAAAATACTCAAAGAAGTAGAAGATTTACGTGCCGAAATAAATCGTGTTTCCAATGATATAGCTCGTAACCAAGATACTAATCTCAAAATTCAGCTCATCGAAGAAATGCGTTTGGTTAAAGAAGACATCAAAACCAAAGAAGAAAAGCTTAAGAAAATAATGGAAGAATGGCAGAAGATAATGGTTACTATTCCGAATGTTCCGGATATGTCTGTGCCAGAAGGAGAAGATGATAAATCAAATGTTGAGGTCAAGGTCTGGGGAGACAAGCCTAATTTTTCTTTCACTCCGAAAGACCACATAGAATTAATGAACAACCTCGGCATGCTCGACCTAGAACGTGGGGTAAAGGTCGCAGGATTCCGTGGATATTTCTTGAAAGGCGCTGGAGCAGAATTACAATTCGCCCTATGGCGTTTTACCCAAGATTTTTTTGCTAACAAAGGATTCACTCCTATGATCGTGCCTTCTTTGGTTAAGAGAGAAGTTTTTGCCGGCACGGGGTATTTGCCTCAAGGTGAAGATGATTTGTATAAAACCCAAGATGGAGATTTCCTCGCGGGTACGGCTGAGGTGGCAACCATGGGTTACTATATGGGTGAAGTTTTAGATAAAAAAGATCTACCGATTAAATTCTTTTCTTTCTCACCATGTTTCCGCAGAGAGGCGGGTAGTCATGGTAAAGATACCCGGGGTATATTGCGTGTGCATGAATTCTATAAATTCGAGCAAGTTGTATTGTGTGAAGCTAACCATGAAGAGTCAGTTAAATTCCATGAAGAATTAAATAAAAATACAGAGGAATTAACTCAAGCTTTGGGTCTGCATTATCACGTGGTGGCCAACTGTGGCGGGGATTTGGGCCTCGGTCAGGTAAAGAAATATGATATTGAAGTGTGGTTACCTTCAGAGGGTACTTACCGTGAGACAGGTTCAGCTTCTTATTTCCATGATTTCCAAACTCGCAGATTAAACATTCGTTACCGAGACGAAGAAGGTAGAATGCGTTTTGTACATTCACTTAATAACACTGCATTATCTGGCAGGCCGCTTATCATGGTGGTAGAGAACTATCAGCAAGAAGACGGTAGTATCAAAATCCCAGAAGCTTTGCGTCCGTACATGGGTGGACGAGAATTTATTAAGAACAACCCTTAATAATTAGATAATTTTAATGCGCACTAGACGAGTATTAGACTCTGCCAAGCTATCAGAACTGCGTCGCAAAAGAAGACGGAATATCCGGAATAAATCTATACTTGTTTTTGTGCTTTTAATTGCAATTTTTATATCACTTGGATTCGTAGCTCGTTCGTCGAGTACCAGTGTTAGTGCTGTTAATATATCAGGCAATAATCTAATTGAAACAAGTGAGCTTGAAAAAATAGTTAATGGAATATTAGCGGAGAGATATTTTTGGTTATATCCAAAAAACAATATTTTCATTCTGCCACGCCAAGACATAAAGAAAACAATTCTTACTGAATTCAAACGCGCTGAGGATGTCTCTGTAAATATAAATAACGAAAGGGTTCTGTCTATTGTTGTGAATGAACGTGGTGCTAAATACACTTGGTGTGGGTACCTTCTTCCGGTAGTAGTAGAAAGCTCGACTGATAAATGTTATTTCTTAGATGAATACGGATATATATTTGATGAAGCGCCTTATTTTTCTGGAGCTACTTATGTAAAATTTTATGGAGGGTTAGATAATAATACTCCTCCTATTGGTCAGCGAATCTCGCCCGCATACTTTGAAAAGTTAGTTTATTTTTATAACATAATTAACCAGATTGGTTTAGACTCATCTAGTATTGTTCTAGATGAAAAGGGTGAGGTAAATGTCTATTTGTCTGCTTTTAGCACTCCACCAGAAGCACCAAAAATAATTTTAAAAATTGATTCTGATATACAGAAATTATCTGAAAATTTGCAAGCAGCAATATCAGCCGAATCCTTCAAGAAAGATCTGAAAGGAGACTACAATAATTTGAACTACATTGATCTACGTTTTGGAAATAAAGTTTATTATAAATTTCGGTAGTTTTTGGGGGTTGGACCCTCGAATTCTTTTGGGGTTCAACCCCTGGTGTGCTATAACAATGTAATGAAAAACTTCTGGTTACAACTGAAAAAGCCATTTTTTGTATTAGCCCCCATGGCGGATGTGACGGATTGTGCTTTCAGGCAGATAATAGCAAAATACGGCAAACCGGATGTTTTCTGGACAGAGTTCGTGGCAGCTGATGGGCTGGCCCATCCGAAGGCCCGCGAGAAGCTTCTGATAGACCTCAGGTACACGGGTGATGAGCACCCGATAGTGGCCCAAATTTTTGGTAGTAATCCTGACAATATTCGTGAGGCTGCCCGGCTGTGCCGAGAGCTTGGTTTTGATGGGGTGGATATAAATATGGGTTGCCCTGATCGTTCTATCGAAAAGCAAGGTGCTGGTGCCTGTATGATAAAAAACCCAGAACAAGCAAAAATGGTAATCCGTGCTGCCATAGAAGGCGCGGGTGATATACCTGTGTCAGTGAAAACTAGAATTGGTTACAATAAAAACGAAATTGAAACATGGCTACCCGTAATACTTGCAGAAGATATTGCAGCCCTGACAGTGCACCTGCGTACTCGTAAAGAAATGTCAAAGGTTGCGGCCCACTGGGATTTGATGTCTGGTATTGTTGAATTAAGAAATAAAATTAATCCGAATATTGTGCTGATCGGCAATGGTGATGCAGTTGATTTAGAAGATGCGAAAAAGAAAGTAGAAGAAAGCGGGTGTGATGGGGTAATGCTTGGGAGGGCAATTTTTGGGAACCCGTTCCTGTTTAGCAAAACGAAATCAAATTTTTTCTCGACTCCTCTCGCGCCAACCGACTTGTCGCTCGAAAAAATTCAATTTCGTTTACAGATAATGGTTGAGCATACTAAACTCTTTGAAGAACTTTTAGTTAGTCCGCCAGCTGGCGGAAAAAACTTTGCTATTATGAAGAAGCACTACAAGGCCTATGTTCACGGATGGGACGGGGCAAAAGAATTGCGTACCAAATTAATGGATGCTAAAGACGCAACTGAAGTAGAGAATATAGTGAATGATTTTTTAAATAAATTAGGGTAAAATAGGGTAATGAGTAATGAACACATAGCCCTGTATCGCAAATATCGACCCAAGAATTTTAAAGAAGTCGTAGGTCAAGACCACATCGTAGATGTACTAGAAAAGTCTGTAAAAGAAGACAAGGTTTCCCATGCATACCTTTTTGTGGGTTCACGTGGATTAGGTAAAACAACAGTCGCCAGGATATTCGCTGATGCGCTCGGTGTTTCTGGTAATGATTTGTATGAAATAGACGCCGCCTCAAACCGCGGTATAGATGATATTCGTGAATTGCGTGACGGTGTGCGGGTACTGCCATTTGATTCTAAGTACAAAATATATATTATCGACGAGGTTCACATGCTGTCCAAGGATGCCTGGGGTGCACTGCTCAAAACCCTCGAAGAACCACCCAAACATGTGATATTTATTCTCGCCACCACCGAGGCACACAAAGTGCCGGATACTATCATATCCCGCTGTCAGGTTTTTACTTTTAAAAAGGCGACTGATGTGGGTCTCAAGAAATTGTTTGAGCGTGTAGCTGGAGAAGAAGGATTTGAATTAGAAAACGGCGTGGCTGAACTGCTGTCTATATTAGCTGATGGATCATTCCGAGACGGACTAGGCTATTTGCAGAAAGTTTTGAATTTCTTTGGCATTGGCAAGAAAAAAGGCAAAATTACTCGTGAAGAAGTAGAAAATATTACCGGCTCACCCAAGAGTTTGCTAGTAGACCAGTTCTTGAATTCAATCGTGGACCAAGACATAGAAAGCGGCATGCAGGCTATCCGTACAGCCGCAGATGAAAACCTGGACATGGGTCTGTATTTAAAATTAATAATTATTAAATTCCGGATGGCAATGTTCCTACGCTATGCCCCCAAGGCAGCCGGAACTATGCAGGGTGATTTATCAGACCAAGACGTTTTGGATCTCAAAAAATTAATCGAAAAAGATAAAAAAGGCATGCTTCGTTCAGTGACACTTTCAACTCTGTTAGAATCGTATCAAAATCTCAACAACTCATTTGTGGCTGAATTGCCGCTTGAACTAGCGTTAATTAAAATCTTAAGCCAAGATTAATGTCTAATAAAAAAACACAAATATTATTGATTAGCATGATTCTGGTGTGTGCAGCAATCGGTGCATATTTGTATCCGCAATTTCCCGATGAGGTTGCTTCACATTGGGGTGCAAATGGTGAGGCAAATGGCTACATGCCTAAATTCTGGGGTATTTTCTTGACCCCGATATTGATGCTATTTATGTTTTTGATTTACGTATTAATACCTCGTATAGATCCAATGTCAAAAAATATTGAAGAATTCCGCCCAGTGTTCAATAAATTCTGGGTTTTACTTTTTGCCTTTTTCTCATATGTTTTTGGAATTATTATTTTATGGAATCTAGGATTTCTTTTTAATTTTGCTTTTGCTATAGCACCGGCGCTCGGGATTATGTTTTATTTTATTGGTGGGTTAATGCAATCAGCTAAAAGAAATTTCTTCTTTGGTATACGTACTCCGTGGACTTTGTCATCTGATATTGTGTGGGAAAAAACTCACAAACTGGCAGGTAATCTATTTAAACTCACTGGTTTATTGACCCTTGTTTCAATGTTTTTTGGTGGCATGGTGACATTTGTGATTTTTATTACATCGGTTGTTTTATCTGCTTTTGTGTCTATTATTTATTCATACTTTGAGTTTAAAAAATTAAAATAAAAATATGTTAGATTTCATAGGATTATTTGTTCTATTAGCTGGGTACATTATAGGTCTTGGTGCGGTGACGGTTATTGATTTGCATGGATTTCTAGGACGCAAATCTGCTTACTGGACTGAAGCGACAACCAGGACACATAAAGTAACGAAACCAATGATTTGGACTGGAATAATATTGGCTTCTGTAGGTGGGGCAATATTTTTCCGAAATGAGCCTTTTTTAGGTACACCAATGTATTTATCAATTATTGCAATCGTTTTAATTTTAAATGGAATTTTTCTTTCCTTTAGTGTTAGTCCGTATTTATTGCAAAAAGAAAAAGAAGGCAAGTCTGCCGAACTTCTACCACAGTCTTGGCAGAACAAAATAATGGTGAGCCTTATTTTCTCAGACCTCGGCTGGTGGGGATCACTCGCTATGGTTGCATACCACATTATTTGTAAATAATTTTACTTATTAGTATTTACAAAAAAATAAAATATAGATAAAATTATTACCAAGATGTCAATTCAGCAAAAACTGAATCTGGC
>CAYOLW010000004.1:0-81551 GCA_964404925.1 uncultured Candidatus Saccharibacteria bacterium | reverse complement strand
ACCTTCATTCTCCATTAACTCTCGGTGTGTATGACAGTGAGGGTCGTTATAGTGGGCTTGATCCAATAACAGGGGAAGTTAGAAATGAAATACCGGGAGTGTATTACGAGCAGATAGGTGAAGTGCAATTTTTATCTATCCCTACAGGGATTGAGTTCACTTTAAAGCTCGATGGACTCAAAGACGGTTCTTTCTCACTTGATATTGATGAGCAAAGTGGTAATCAGATAACGGAATATACTGTATTCGAAGGTTTGCCATCTAGTGTGGATACTGTAGCTACTATAAATATTGGGCATAATTTCAAAGTAGGAGACTCAATATTAAAGATTGATAAAGAAAACGACGGCACTATAGATATAACTCTGAAAGCTGTTATTAATGGCAGTGTTATGTACACAGAACCAGTCAAAGAATCAGCGGTAATACCAGCTGTAGTATCCAATGGAGTTGTGCCTATTTGGATATTTAACCAAGTTTCTAATTTAATACCGAAAGTAAATGCAACGCCAATAGTGGAAAGTAATGATGAATTAGTAATAGAATCTGAGTCATCTTTGACAGAAACATTTGATACAAATATTTTAATTCAACCAACAGAAGAAGGTTCAGAGGTTTCTGAAGAATCTGAAGAACCAGTAGAGCAACTAGAAACAAATAATAAAACAAAAAACGAAGAAATCTCAACAGAAATCCATTTAGCTGCGTCTGTGGGGGAATTAGAGGGATTAAATTATAAAGTTATTTTGGTTGTAATTGGATTATTAACCTTATTGCTTGGAAGCAAATTAATTAAGAGGTAAAATATTACTATGGCAAAAATAATTAAGTTTCTAACACTGAAAAAACTTCTAAATCTAGGGTTGATTTCAGTTGTTCTGTCTGTATTACTTTATCAAAGAGAAATAAAACATTTGTTCTGTGGGGTTGGTGGGTATGCTTGTTATGATTATGTAAATTTTATTTTTTTCATTACCCTATTTTTAGGAACCTTGATTTTTTTTATACCGCTATTTTTGTTGATTAAAAAAGAAAATATTTTTGTATTCTGGAAAAGATTTACAATAATTTATTTTTTGATTTATTTATTTTTTATAATATTAGTTCCATGGGATTGGGGTGACGTATTTTTGCCTATATACAAAGGAACTGTTGCACTCAGTCTTGTTATTTTGTACTCCATAATCTCCCTCATCCTTATAATCACTAAATCAATTCAATTAAAAAGGAATAATAATTAAATAATGGAACTCAACAAATTAACTGAAGAAGAAAAGAGGGTGATAATAGACAAGGGGACGGAGATGCCTTTTATTGGCGAGTATGTGAACAATACTGCCCACGGTGTATATGTCTGCCGGCAGTGCAATGCACCGCTGTACAATTCCAAAGATAAATTCGAGTCCACATGCGGGTGGCCGAGCTTTGATGACGAGATTCCTGGCGCCGTTGCTCGCAATGTTGATGCCGACGGCATGCGGACTGAGATCACTTGCGCTCGTTGTGGTGGACACCTGGGGCATGTTTTCCATGGTGAGCATTTAACACCAAAAGACATTCGCCACTGTGTTAATTCAATTTCGTTAAAGTTTATTGAAGGTAAGTAAGTATTTAATACATTTTAAACCCTCTAGATAAAAAATTTCTTGTTCATCGCAAGAAATTTTTTTTAATTTTAAGTATTAGAACACAAATTCTTTGTCATAGAAAGTTTTTTGTTACGGCACAGTAAGCGGTATGAATTGGTCGACAAGAACTATTAAAAAAATAACAAAAAACAAAAATATGAAAACTAAAACAAACACAATTAAAAAATCAGTAGCAATGCTGGCATTTGTCGCTATTGCTGCTGCAGGCACATTGGGCACGGGTGCTAATATCGCATTTGCTACCGTGGCACCAAACTGGAACACTACCGGAAGTTACGTCGTCAATATGGAATATATGGGCACTCAATACCCACATGATTTGGTATTAGTACAAGATGGTCTAGGAAACCTTACTGGTAACGGTGGTTCTCCTGCCGCTGCTAATACATATACATGGGTACTTACTTCTGGGACAGTTGCCGGAGACGCAATCGACTTTCTAGCTGATTACACGGCTACTGCTGATGCTGTAACACCTCTTACCACAATGCACGTCATGGGCGTTGTAGCTCCTGATGGGACAATATCAGGTACATGGTCAGATAATTATCAAGGTGGAGTCAGAGAGGGTGCGCTTTCCACAGTTAGTGGTCAGGCAGTACTCATCCCAACTCCAGGACCAACAATTACTGGCCAAATAGGTGGCACAGTTACTGGTGGTGCTTCTGCTGGAACACTTTCAGTTACATCAATTGAGACTACTGATTCTACAGCTGTAGCAGATGGAACATTTGCTAACGGGTGGGAATACGTATTCAACATTACTATTCCAACTAATGAATCTAATCTAGCAATGAAATTCTTTGATTGGAGTCAAACAGGGGGTGCAGGAACAATAGCAACAGCTAACAACATGCGTATATCTTCAGCTCAGGCTGACAATGCTGGTGCGACGGTTCTGGTAACAGCTGCGAATGTATACACTATCCCAGCTCTTCACATGATAGTTGATCTTGATCCTGCGCTTGATGGAATACAAACAAAAATAATCGTTGAAGTAGCTGTACCAACAGGTACTATAAACGGTGCGTATACTACAAGTTACGGAGTGCAGACAAACTAGTTTAACGGTAAATTTTTTATTACGTACGATATGTACAATATTTATATACAACCGTTCTATAAAAAATAAAAAAACCAACCAACTCACCCCATCGCCCGAAAACGATGGGGTTTGTTGTAACAATATCATTTCTGTTGCGGCTACAGGTGGTAAGACTTGGCTAATTAATAGCGGAATAATTACCCGCAGAAATTAATATATTAAAAATTTAGTAAAAATAACTCATGAAAAAATCAATAACAACAATTCTCGTATTCTCAATGCTCGCGTTTGTGCTGAGCCCAGTTTCTTCTGACGCTGCTGGTCCAGCTGCTGCGGATTTATTATCAACAACCAATTTTGCCATATTGTCAAAAACTGGTATCACCAACACAGGAAGTCATTTGTCGAATATTACTGGCGACATTGGGGCAAGTCCTATTACTGGTGCAGCTATGGATAATATTTTTTGTTCTGAAATAACAGGGAATATCTACAGTGTAGATGCAGCGTATGTAGGCAGTGGAGATGTTACTTGTCTGAAGGGCAATCCTCCAAGTGCTAATAAGACTCTAATAGACAATGCCATACTTGATGTAGGTACGATCTATGCTGACTTAGCAGGCAGGACACTCCCAGATGGTACAGAACTTTATGCTGGGAATATTGGCGGACATACTTTCACTCCGGGATTATACAAGTGGGGTTCTGATGTTTTGATTTCTTCTGATGTGACTTTGTCTGGAAGTGCAAATGACGTTTGGATATTTCAAATAGCAGGGAATTTAGCAACGTCTTCTGCTGGAAGCATTGCCACCGGCGCTAAGGTTCAGTTGATCGGAGGTGCTCGTGCTGCAAATGTTTTCTGGCAAGTTGGTGGAGTTACCGGGGCAACACTTGGTACTTATTCTACATTTAACGGAAATATCTTAAGTGCAAAAGCTATTAATTTACAAACAGGCGCAGTATTAAATGGCAGAGCGCTAGCGCAAAGTGAAGTAACACTAGATGCCAATCCTGTTACTCTACCTACGGCAACAGTTGGAGTATTGAAAGTAGATTCAATAGATACTATCAATGCTATATCCATAGCCGATGGAACGTTCGCTCATGGTTGGAAATATGTTTTCAATATAACTGTTCCTACCAATGAAACTAATTTTTCAATTAAGTTTGAAGATTGGCACATGAGCACTGGTCCAGAAATAATTCCTGTAGCTAACAACATGCGTATATCTTCAGCTCAGGCTGACAATGCTGGTGCGACGGTTCTGGTAACAGATGCGAACACATATACTACTCCTACATTAAATATGATAACTGACCTTGACCCTGCCATAGATGGAATACAAGTAGAAATTGTTGTGGAAGTAGCAACTCCGACCAATACTGTAAACGGTGACTACGTTACTAATTACGGAGTTAAAACACAATAATCAATTACCAATAAACTAATATAAAAAAATGAAAAATAAAATAAAATTGATGTCGTTTCTGCTATTGGCTTTTGTATCGTTTACATTTGTTTCTGCTTCAGAAGTTACTGGTACGCTTTCTTCTTCTGGTGCTCAAAGTGTTGGTAATAATACTAGCGGCTCAATAGGAGGTACTGTCTTTTCTGGATCACAAGTTGATGGAACCTTAGGTGGTGGAAGCATAAGCGGAGTAGTGGTTAGTAGCGGTGGAGGAGGTGGAGGAGGTGGAGGTGGTGGATTCGTAAATCCAGGCAGCGTACTACTACCAGCCAGTAATACAAATGTAGTCAATAACAATCCGGCGGTGTTGGGTGCTTCAACTTTCCAATCAAATCCAAATAACAACGGACTTGAACCACAATACACTTTTTCTAGTGGAGACATTAAAAAAACAAAGTCCACCGTGTCTGTGCTTGCACCAATAGACAATACTATTGTGACAGATGAGCCAACAATAATTGCTTTGAACGGAGATGAAAACATAAAATCACCCCTATTGGACAATTCACTAACAAGCCCTATAACTAACACAGGTGTAAACATCTGGTTCTGGATAATACTAATTTTAGTTCTTTTGTTCGCATTGTTTATCGTCTACAGATACAAGAGAGCATAATTCTAAAATCTAAAGTGTGATAGAATATGTACTAGAAAATGAAGAATAACCAAATACTAAAAACTTCCGCATTCATATTACTTTCAATCATATGTATTCCGCAGGTCATGTTGGCCCATCAGCCGAGGATTACTGAGAGTAGAAAAACAATTGTCACAGATCCAGAAATTTCCAAGGCATACTATAGCAAGCTAACCGGCGAACCGGATGTGTATATTATTGAATCAAATAAAACTTTTAACTTATATGTAAATGTTTTGGTTCCTGATGCACCGGACCAAAAGCAAGATGTATCGGCTGTTGTATTAAAAGACGGCAATCAAATTGTATTACTCGATGGTATGAATTTTACCTGGCAGAAGTTTTATGAGCCTTTTGGCGCAGACAATTACCTGGCAGGTCCGGAGTACGAGGCTGCTGTGGACCCCGGCACATACGAGGTCCGTGTTTGGAGTTCTAATAACGATAGCAAATATTCCCTGGCTATAGGTAAAATAGAAGCCTTTGATGGCAAAGAGGGAATCAATGCTTTGACTGTGATACCTAAACTCAAACAAGATTTCTTTGGCAGTTGGCCGATTAGCTTTATCAAGTCTCCGTTTGGATGGGGGCTCATTGTGGCTATGTATATTTTATCTGGGGTGCTGCTTCTTGCTTTGAAATTAATAAACAAGTTCTTGATTAAGAAGATGAGCCCTGCCCAAAATAATCCACCTCACAACATCGGGTGCAAGGATCGCATAATTAGGCTGGTCCTCGGTATTGGTTTGTTGGCCTTGGCTATCAATACCACTTGGAACCCTGTAATAATTTTCCTTTCTGGTTTTTGTATCTTTGAATCACTTTTCAGCTGGTGTGGATTTTATAGCTTGATCGGCCGCAACACTTGCCCGACAGAATAATATTTCTGGGAAGGACAGTCCTCCTCGAGATTTTAGAGATTGCCAAATCCTACTTTTTGTGGTAGAAATGAGTTGATATTCGTTCTATTCACTTCACCAAAACTCATAATATGTTCTACGTTGATTGGACACTTCGTATTTCCTCGCTCATTGTCGTGGCCCTTGTTTTTTACCAAATTTTTTCGAAAGAAAAAGGGGATCTTGCCCACAGGATTCGTGGCTACTGGGCAATGGCTTCCGGAACCATAATTTTCATTTGTGTAGCCATTCGTGGTGCGCAGAATGAAATTTTCACCACTACCTATGCTTTGCATTTGTTTGTAGGCACATTATTTTTCATCTCATTGTTTTTAACAATCCGGCTGGGCTACTTGGTCCACAAGGTGAATGAAAAATATATGTTATTGCACAAAGTGTTTGCATGGATAACATTGATTGTTTTGCTTGGAACCCTTGTTCTCGGGATTGCATCTATTGCATCCCACTAATCTAACAATTTTTCAAACCGCCTTTAGAGGGAACCACCACTCTGCTGGCGGTTTTCTCATTTTTAAAGTAGTATGGGGCTATGTCACACGGTGAAGTAGTAATTCGATTTGAAAAAGTATCTTTTGAGCACGGACACAACAAACCCATTTTAGATGAGGTGGATTTCTCTGTGCGTCGCGGGATGAAGGTCACCATCATGGGTCAAAACGGTGCAGGGAAAAGCACCTTGCTTGGCCTGATCAAAGGCACCTTAGAGCCAGAGTCCGGCCGGATAATCCTCGCTCAGAAAACAAGCATTGCATTGTCTCGCCAGGTGATCCCTCGGGACGAGCTCGACCTTTCGGTGCGAGAGTTTTTTGAAAAAGCACTCAAGAATAAAACATCAGATACAGTATACGATATAGATCCTCGCATTGATGATGTGCTCGAAGTAGTGAATTTGAAAGGCCATGAGAAAGTCCACGACAGGATAGTGCGCTCGTTCTCGGGTGGTCAGCAGGCACGATTATTGCTTGCATCAGCGCTAATCCAAGAACCAGACATCCTGCTGCTCGACGAGCCGACGAACAACCTCGACACCGCCGGCATAGCCCACCTGACGGACTTCCTGATTAATTACAAAAAGACCGTCCTTGTCATTTCCCACGATGCTCATTTCCTAAATGCATTCACCGATGCGGTGCTGTACCTCGATGTATATACCAGGAAGGTTGAGCAGTATGTCGGCAACTACAACAACGTCCGCACCCAGATCGAAGACCGTATGGAGAGGGAAAACAGGAAAAACGCTTTGCTGTCCAAAGACATCCAGGCGAAAAAAGATCAGGCCAACAAATTCGCCATGAAGGGCGGTAACCTGCGCCTCGTCGCCCGCCGTATGCGTGACCTGGCTGAAGAATTAGAAGAAGAAAAGGTAGATGTCCGCAAAGAAGACAAAACAATCAGACCATTTTCCATCCCAACCCAAGAAGACACGAGCGGCACAGTGCTGACGCTCACTTCTGTTTCTTTCTTTAAGAAAAATAAAATCGTACAAAAGAAAATTGATTTGAAAATACGGCGCAACATGCACCTGCTATTGTCTGGTCCCAACGGTGCAGGGAAAAGCACCTTGCTTGAGGCCCTAGCCACCGGCAAGGCACCCGGCTGTGAGATCGCATCGGGTATACGCATCGGATACTATCGACAAGATTTCTCTACTCTTGATTTCAATCAGACTATTTTGCAATTCCTTTCACAGATCATGCATCAAGTCACCGGACGCATTAACGAAGAGAAAGTTCGCGCCACAGCAGCGAGCTTCCTGCTAACCGGCGACATAGTCAATACAAAAATAGGCAGCCTCTCCGAAGGGCAGAAGGGCCTCGTCGCATTTGCGAGCTTGGTGCTCGAGTCTCCGGGTCTGCTCATCCTCGACGAGCCGACGAACCACATCAATTTCCGCCACTTGCCGGTCATCGCCAAGGCGCTTTCTGAATACAAGGGTGCGATGATATTGGTGTCTCACGTGCCGGACTTTGTATCTCAAATCCGCATTGATGATAGATTGGAATTGATATAACCAACATCACAGCATTTTAATGTTATAATTAATGCATGGGAAATTCTTATAATTGGTATTCAACACTACTCAAACCTTCTTGGGCGCCGCCTTCATGGATTTTTGGTCCGGTGTGGACTGTGCTGTATGCGCTAATAGCGTATTCTTTTGGTACCGTATTTTTTCGTTTTTACAAGGGAGATATTCCTTTTATTGTTGTCTTGCCTTTTATACTTAATTTAATTTTCAATTTTTCTTTTACTTATTTTCAATTTACCCTCAAGAATAATCTACTGGCATCTATCGACATATTGCTTGTATTGGGTACATTAATCTGGCTTATCATTGCTATCTATCCGCATATTAAATGGGTAGCGTATATGAATATTCCGTATTTAATCTGGGTGTCATTTGCTACTGTATTACAGATAATGGTGACTTATTTGAATAAATAAACTTAATCTTACAAAAGGGCCTGGCAATTTTTTTGCCCATAGATCAAGCCGGACCAAGCTGTACACCTCAAGCCCCTGGCCATTGCCCAGGATTTCAAAGACGGTCAAATTCTACCCCCGGCACCAAGATTTATATATAACTAGCTGGATTAATTTACTGATTTAACATTCCTAAAATAAGCATTGTAAACCCCCAATTTTTGTGGGATGATGAGGGTATGAGTGCTAAAAAGAAGATTGACTATGATAATTGGTCAAAAGATGAATTAATTAAAGAAATAAAAAGAATTAAAGAAACGACTTACGGTCTTGTTTGGCATAGAGATGTCCCTCAAGAAAAAATTGATGTACTTATTAATTCTGATGCTCGTACGCCAGAAGAAATGTTTGCAAACGAAGTTGCTGGTAAACCTTTTCCTGTTTTGAAAGAGGTTAAAAGTAAAGAGGTTGTTTCAGGTAAAAAAGATCAAACACATATTTTAATAGAGGGTGATAATTATCACTCGCTTGCGGTCTTAAATTTCACACACCAAGAAGTCATTGATGTTATTTATATTGATCCTCCTTATAATACTGGGAATAAAGATTTTAAATATACAGATTCTTTCAAAAGTGATTATGTAGACAAAGACGATCCATTTAAACACAGTAAATGGCTTTCGTTCATGGAGAAACGAATTTTGTTGGCACGGAATTTACTAAAAGATACAGGCGTTATTTTTATTAGCATTGACCATAATGAACTTGCCCCCCTCAAGCTTCTTTGCGATGAAATTTTTGAAGAAAAGAATTTTATAACAAATGTATCGAGATTGATGAAAAGTGGTGGAAACAAAGGAAGATATTTTTCACCAAACATTGACTATGTGCTCGTGTATGCAAAAGAAATTGAAAAATTGAAGGAATTTAGATTACCCCTTGAGGATGACTATATTGATAAAATTTATTCTCGAATAGAGAAAGAGGGAGAACGTAAAGGTCAAAGATACCGAGAAATGGGTTTATATCAAGCAGGACTCGACTCAAGACCTAATCAAAGATATTGGATAGAATGCCCTGATGGTTCATTTGTTATTCCGCCTGGAGAAACATTTCCCAAAAAAAATATTGCTGGTGAGAAAACAAAGCCAGACAAAAACGATGGGGTTTGGAGATGGATTTTCCCAAGATATAAAGACGAATTAGAAAAAGGAAATATTGTATTCAAAAAAACAAAAACATCATCTCTTGTTGATGAAAAGGGCAATAAATCTAAGTGGAATATATATACAAAAATTTGGTTAGAAGATAGAGCAGATGACGGGCGTGTACCAACTAATTTTCTGACAGAATTTGAGAACAGAAGTAGCTCCCGTGAATTGAAAGAACTTGATATAGATTTTCAATTTGCTAAACCCAAGAATCTAATAAAATGGTTAATTAAAATAACCAATCAAGGTAACGATATAAAAATTCTCGATTTTATGGCTGGATCGGGCACAACAGGACATGCGGTTCTAGATTTGAATAAGGAAGATGGTGGGCACCGCAAATTTATTCTTTGTACAAATAATGAAAACAATATTGCAACGGAAGTTTGCCAACCACGACTTCAGAAAGTGATGAAGGGTTACAAAAATAGTAAAGGCGAGAAAATTGAAGGCCTTGGAGGAAACCTAAAATATTTTACCGCTTATGATTTTGTAGAATCAGAGCCGTCAGACAAAAACAAACACAAGTTGGTCAACAAATGTACCGAGATGCTTTGTATTAAGGAAGGTATCTATGATCATATCATTGAAAATGATGACTACAAAATTTTAAAAAGCTATGATGAAAGATATCTTGGAATTATCTTCTATGAAGATGCGATTGATGAATATAAGAAAGCAATCAAAAAAATTGATGCAAAAATAAATACTTATGTGTTTTCGCTTGGGGATGATCCACACGCGGCGCAATTTGCTGACGTTGCGGACAAAGTCGTACTACAAGCAATACCCGAAATAATTTTGAAGGTATATCAGGAAATTTTTAGATCATGATTATGATTCAATTTAAAGACTATCAAGAAAAAGCTATCGTCAAGTTGAAATCAGAAGTTAACGAGCTTTTGGAATCTCAAAACGATGAAGTAATTATTTTCAAATCTCCAACAGGATCGGGGAAAACCTTGATGACGGCAGAATTTTTGCGTCGTTTGATTGATGCTCGTATAGACGGCAAGAAATTTGCTTTTGTTTGGATTGCTGTAAATAAACTTCATGACCAGAGTAGAAACAGTTTGAAAAAGTATTTTGATCAACAAGGTGTTGGACTACGTTGTTCTTATTTTCACGATCTTGAGAATCGTCAGATCAGACAAAATGAAATTCTTTTTCTAAATTGGGCAAGTATAAATAAAGAAGACAATATTTTAGTTCGTGCTAACGAGCGAGATAACAATTTAGATATAGTGGTTGCAAGAACAAAAGAAGCTGGACGCATAATTATTTTGATAATTGATGAAAGCCACCACACTGCAAATAGTGACAAATCACAGGAAATCATTCGTAAACTTGGACCAAAGGTAACGATTGAAGTTTCTGCTACACCACAAATTAAAAGTGATTATATTATTCCCGTAAAGATAGAAGATGTTCGAAAAGAAGGAATGATTAAAAAAGAGGTTGTTGTAAATGATGGCTTTGAGAACTATGTAATAGACAAAAGAAAGAGCGATGAATCTGCCGACGAGCTGATTTTGCGAAGTGCTATTGAAAAAAGAGATGAGCTGCAAAAAATTCTTGAGAAAAAAGAAAATTCATCAGTTAATCCACTTTTACTTATTCAGCTACCAGACAATAGGCAAGGTATTCCAGATAAAAAAGAGGAAGTATTACGGATGCTTTCTAAATTTGGCTATGTCAAAGATGATCCTCGTCTTGCTATTTACTTGACAGGTAATGAAAAAATAAATCTTGATAATATCGAAAAACCTGAAAATGAAGTTGAAGTTATGTTGTTTAAACAAGCGATTGCGTTGGGTTGGGATTGCCCTCGTGCGACAATTCTTGTTTTATTTCGACAGTGGACAGATGAAAATATCACTTTCTCAATTCAAACACTAGGGCGTGTAATGCGTATGCCAGAACATAGGCATTATGGTAATGACGAGCTAAACAGAGCTTATCTATACACTAGCTTGCCAGACATTGATACAAAAATTGATCAAGATATTTTGCCTGATTTTAAAGTACACAAGGGTTTAAGAATTGAATCATACAAAGATATCAATCTTATTTCTCATCACTCAAAACGCTTTCGTGAAGAAACACGACTGTCGTCTGACTTTTACCCTATTTTCGAACAAGCGGCTAAAGAGCTTGATTTGGCAAAAAGAGTTTCTTTTAAACATAGTATTGTTGATACAAAACTTATTGCGAGTGGTCGCATTGTTGATACGGATAAAGAAGTAAAAGACATTGAAAGAGCTGGAACTTTGGCACTACCAAAAAATGAATCAGAATTGCAATATGCTTTCGACATGTTCGTTCGCGACAATCTTGATCCTTTTGCACCAGAAACACGATCAATTAAGCGCATAAACAGTTCTCTGTATTCTTTCTTTGGTGCCTCTAGAGATGAGGATAGATGGCCTGAAATTCAAGCCGTTGTTTTAGCAGAAGATAATCGGCAAGCTGTTACTGATGTTATAAATCGTGCAAAAGAATTGTATCAAGAAAAAATTGGTAAAGGTAAAAATAAACTCGTTGAAAATGACGATCCCTGGAATGTTCCAGAGGTTATTAATTACAGTATTTCTTTCAAGAAAAAAGATTATAAAAAATCTGCAATACAACCTTACTATGCCAAAACAGCAGAAAAAGGACCTCAGCAAAAAATTATTGAAGAAGATAGTAGTGTTGAATTGGATTTCATAGATTTCCTTGAAGGTGTAAAACAAGTTAGTTGGTGGTTTAAAAACGGTGCCAGTGACGCAACGTATTTTGCCGTTCCGTATGTAGAAAATGGTGTTGATTTACCATTCTATGTTGATTTTGTTGTACAAATGAAAGATGGCACAATAGGACTTTTTGACACAAAAGGTGGTATTTATGCTAAAACTGCAAAAGAACGTGCTGAAGGATTGGCAAAGTATATCAAAGAGCAAAATAAGACAGGTAAAGAGTTGTTCGGTGGAATTGTTATCAGAGAAAATAAAAGTTGGCGCTACAATAATTCTGAAAAATATGAATATAATCCAAATGATATAAAAAGTTGGAATTTTTTAAACTTAAATTAACATGTCTCAAAACAAACAAAATGGAGATAAGGGTGAACAAGAGGTCGTGGACTTGGTGCCATGTCCTAATTGCGGCAAGGCATTAATGCGTCTACCTACAGGATATCCTTTGTATGATGTGCAATGTGTTGGGTGCAATTTCCGTGCCCAGGTTAAAACAAACAAGATTAAACCTACTGTCAAAGAAATACATGGTGCCGGATGGGAAATAGTTGAAAAGGTCCTAAAGTCTGGCTTCCTAATGCCTCCACTCATCGCGAATTTCAAGTGGAAGGAAAAGGGTATTGATCGCCAAGAAATAAGGTTCTATCCCTTTGTGCCGAAAAAGAATCTAAAGAAATACCTAGCAGATATAAAAAGTCGTGATAGAAAATATTGGATGTTTAATTATATTAACTTGAATGAATTACCACATTTTGTGGTATATAAAAGTTAGCCTAATAAGGTGTATAATTAAGTTCTTATTAATCAACTCAAAATAAAAATATGAAAGGATACAAAGAGAACTTGGAGAAAATCACAGAGGAAAATAGTAACTTTAGGCACGTTCTCTATACTGGCAAGCATATGCAGTTGGTTTTGATGGCCCTTCTGCCCGGAGAAGAAATAGGGCTTGAGGTTCATAATGAAGGGGATCAGTTTTTCCGATTTGAAAGCGGGGAAGGCATGGTGTTAATAGACGGGATGGATCATGCAGTTGCCGGTGGGGATGTCGTCATCGTGCCGGCCGGGGCCAAGCACAACATTATCAATACGTCCAAGGAGCATAAATTGAAACTCTACACCATCTATGCACCACCGCATCACAAAGACGGAGTAATCCGCGCCACCAAGTCTGAAGCCGAGGCCGACGCACCAGAATTCGACGGCGGAACTTCAGAATAATTAAATTACAACAGACTAATAAGAGTCTGGGTTGTGTTAAAATATACTTGTGAAGAAGTTAGAAACAAAATCAAATATTGTTATTTATCAATCTAAAAGTGGTGCTATTGAGTTGCGTGGTGACAAAGAACAGGAAACTATCTGGGCAACTCAAATTCAGATTGCTGGAGTTTTTGGTGTGGATGTTAGGACGATAAACGAACACATTAAAAATATTTACAAAACCAGAGAGTTGCAAGAAAAAGCAACTATCCGGAAAATCCGGATAGTTCAAAAAGAAGGTAAAAGAGAAGTTGAGCGTTTGGTAAATCACTATAATCTAGACATGGTTATTGCTGTTGGCTATCGTGTTAATTCAAAAAATGCTACGCAGTTTCGTATTTGGGCAACAAAAGTTTTGAAAGAATTTTTGACGAAAGGATTTGTATTGAATAAAAAACAAATTCAGAAAAACTATAAAGAATTTTTAAAAAACATTGAATCCATACAGAATCTTTTACCAGAACATGTCGCACTCGATCCAAAAGCTATTCTGGAGCTTATTAAAGAATTTTCTAGTACATGGATTTCGCTAGATGCATACGACAAAGAAAAGCTAAAACCAATAGGGTCTACTCGTAAAGCTATTAATCTAGGATCAGAAGAATTGTTACGTGATATTGCGTTGTTGCGAGGAGAACTAATAGCCCGCGGTGAAGCATCAGAGATTTTTGCACAAGAGCGTCAGTCTGGAAGCATAAATGGCATCATTGGTAATGTTATGCAGTCTTTTGGCAACAAAGAAGTATACCCAACACTTGAAGAGAAGGCAGCTCATGTATTGTATTTCATGGTTAAAAATCATCCATTTGTGGATGGTAACAAGCGTTCAGGTGCCTTTGCTTTTATTTGGTTTTTGAAAAAAGCAAAAATTAAAACTGCTTCAAAGATCAATCCAAATGCTTTAACTGCACTCACTCTGCTAATTGCAGAAAGCAATCCAAATAAAAAAGATTTAATGGTTGGTTTAATTGTGCAAATGTTGAAATAAATATATGAACAAAAAAGCATACATAGCCGGGGGATGTTTCTGGGGGCTTGAGGACCTGATGCGCACGCAGAAGGGTGTAGTTGATATCGTGGCGGGGTATACGGGTGGGGATCCGTCAGCTGACGGAGACAATCCAACGTATGAGCACCATCCCGGGCATGCCGAGGCTATCGAGGTGGTATATGATACGGCGCAGACGGATTTCTGGCACCTACTGGATTTCTTTTTCCAGATTCATAATCCCACCACGCTAAATAGGCAGGGCAATGACGTGGGCACCGCATACCGCTCGGCAATATTTTATCAGAACGAAGAGGAGAAAGAACAAGCAGAAAAATTTATAAAAATAGTAAATGACTCCGGCCGCTGGGGGGCGCCTGTGGTCACCACGCTTGAACCATTTACTAAATTCTACAAAGCCGAGGAATATCATCAGGATTATCTGCAAAAGAACCCCGGTGGCTATACGTGCCACGCCATATACTTTGATACTTACCTAAAAGATAAAAATAGTTAATAATACAAATCTATAGGACCATAGTAGCTAAACATATAAGACCCTAAAATAAAGTATTCATCCAAGCATTTTGCAAAAAACTAGAATAGATTTATAATTATATTGTGACTAACAATTATCTAAAACTGGAGCGAATTGTGAAAGGATTTGCCAATCATCGGCGAATCCAGATAATGGAATTATTGAAAAAAGAGCCAGAGCTTTCTGTAGACGAAATTGCTGAGAAGCTGGATATTGGTTACGAGAACGCTTCTGACCACCTGCGCAAGCTAGCTATTGCGGGGCTAGTATTAAAGCGTACTGATGGAAATAATGTTCGACACAAAATTACAACCCGAGCAGAATCTATACTAGCATTTTGCAAAAAACTAGAATAGATTTTTGGTATTTTTCAGAATGTTAGAGTTATGATATATAAAAATGCAGATTGATTGGACAATAATAAAGAAAATACCAAAATGGTGGAAATTCATACCATTTTTTTCTGTGGATGTAGCTGCTACTGTGTATCCATTTATCTACTTTCCAGAAAGTGTTTTTATAGATTTACACAAGGCTGATCCTCATAAACACAACCTCGCAATGCTTCTGCATGAACAAGTGCATTTGGACAGGCAGATACAGTCCTGGGTGTATAATATTAATATTAAAAATTATTTTTAAATTTATGCCAGAAACAATACAAATGTATGTGGGATATGTTCTGCAGATTGTTATCGCTTTGGGTTTGATTAATGTATGGCTTGTGCGTTTCCGCAAGGCGACGAAATACCGGGGCATGGGTGCGGATAGTATGCAAGCAGAATTTCTAGCTTATGGTTTGCCTACATGGTTCATGTATTTAGTTGGTGGGGCCAAGATGCTGATTGCCGCATCGATGATTGCAGGCTTTTGGATACCCGAGCTTGTCTATCCAGCATCAGGACTTTTGGTTTTTCTTATGATAGGTGCGGTGTCCATGCACATTAAGGTAAAGGATCCTTTTATTCGAGCTTTACCCGCTATTCTGGTTCTGCTCATGGCGTTAACCAGTATTGTTTTAATAAAGTAGTATAAAAATATGATTTTAATTGATGTAAGAACGAAAGGCGAATATGATTCAGGGCATGTAGATGGCGCATTAAATCACGACATAATGGATATGATGTATGGGCGTTTCCCTGAGGTGCCGCATGATGCAGAGATTACTTTGTATTGTGAATCTGGTAATAGGTCCATGATGGCCAAAGGCATGCTTGAGGCTGCTGGTTTTACTGCTGTTGCTGATGGTGGTGGAATTGGTAACTTTCTATAAAATTGCGTCAATCAAAATGCTATAATATAACCATGCAAAATATTTTAATTGGTTTCGTCTCGGCTTTGGTTTCGATGCTCGCTATTGATGCAATCTGGCTATCCACGATGGCCAAGACTTTCTATTCGCGGCATATAGGGCATCTAATGGCAGAGAGTCCTAACCTACTGCCTGCTGGAATTTTCTATATCATATACACCTTTGCATTATCTGTGTTGGTGGTGGCTCCGGCTGTCGACAATGGTTCAAGTGCATTAAAGGTATTCCTGTTTGGGGCATTGTTTGGTTTCTCTGCTTATGCCACATATGACCTGACTAATCAGGCTACGCTTAAATCTTGGCCTACAGTGGTGAGCGTGGTTGATATGCTCTGGGGTGCATTGCTAACCGGAATTGCCGCAGTCATTGCTTTTTATATAACTAAATACTTCGCATAATGGCGACTATATCATTGCTTGGTTTAATCATATTCTGTCATGCAACACTGTGGTTCATAGTTGCTCAAATAAAAAAAAGAAACGACCTGGCTGACGTAGCCTGGGGACTCGGATTTCTAATCGTCGCATTGGTTTCTTATTTTCTAAGTGGATTGGATTTTGATCGTGGTTTGTTGGTGGCGGTGATGGTTGCTATTTGGGCGACTCGTTTGTCTGCTCATATATATATACGCAACAGAAATAAAACAGAGGACTATCGTTATCAGGCTTGGCGGGAACAGTGGGGCAAATGGTTTCTGATCCGGAGTTATCTACAAGTTTTCTTGTTTCAAGGATTATTATTACTCGTCATTGCGTCACCTATTATTGCCATAAGCATATATCGTGGCAGTGGTTTTACTTGGATAGACTATGTAGGGGTTGCTGTTTGGATTATTGGTTTTATTTTTGAAGTTACAGGTGATGCGCAATTAGCTAAATTTCTAAAAAATCCCGAGAACAAAGGCAAGCTCATGCAGTCTGGTCTCTGGGCATATACCAGGCATCCGAATTATTTCGGTGAGGCTACAATGTGGTGGGGTATCTGGATTATTGCGCTCAACACACAGTACGGACCAGTGAGTATAATCGGCCCGATATTAATTACTTTTCTATTACTCAAGGTTTCCGGTGTGCCCATGCTCGAGGCCAAAATGGCCAGTCATCCAGATTTCCCAGAATACAAAGCACGGGTCAGCAAGTTCATTCCGTGGTTTCCAAAAAACAAAAATGGAAAATAAAAAAATACCATTTTTGACCAGACGGCTGGCACTGAATCTGTTTATTGAATTCGGTCCGATACTGGCGTTTTTTGTAGCATTTAATTTCTTTGATTTTATTCGGGCGACGATGGTTTTGGTCGGGGTTGTGTTGATTGCTTTCTTGCTGTCTATCTTTATTGAAAAAAGGGTAGCGGTATTCTCACTTTTTGCTTCGGGTTCCATACTTGTATTTGGTCTAGCAACGGTATTCCTGCGTAACCCAGACTATATAATATTCAAAGACACATTGTTCTGGGGGATATTTGGTTTTATTATCCTCGGGTATCACATGCAGGGTACTCTCATCCTCAAAAAATGGTTCATCTCTATATTTGATATTACTGAACATGGGTGGAAGGTGGTGTCTTTTCGATGGGCAGCCTTTGCTTTTATGCTATCTGGGTCAAACCAATTAGCCCTCATGTATTTAACCCCGGCTGGATGGGTGTATTACAAGATAGGGACACTGGTCGCACTTCTGATTTTCTCGGGTTGGCAGTTTGCCCTATCTAGGCAAGAAAGGAACCCAGGCGCCAATGCTTGGGGTATGAGGGTTTAATACGGTATCTTTATCCTGTTATCTGTGCTAAACTCAGGCATAGTCGCAATTAGCACGAATTAGCTTAAATTTATATGGATAACGAACAAGAAGTAAAGCCAGTAGAAGAAGCAGCAGTACCTGCAGAGCACGCAGCTGAAGCGACCGAAGCAACTGAAGCAACAGAAGAACACACAGCTTAATGGTATTTTGAAATAAAGAAGTCTCTAGGAGGCTTTTTTATTTTGCTAATTTATAGTTTTTAATGATTTTTCGTGTTAAATTACCTCCAGGTGCCAGATAAATTTGAATGAAAAAAGTAAATAACAATTCAAAAAATGAATACGATGTAATAGTAGTCGGCGGCGGTGCATCTGGCATGATGGCCGCTGGCCGGGCAGGTGCACTCGGTGCACAGGTGCTTTTGCTTGAGAAGAACAAGACATTGGGCCACAAGCTCAAGATCACCGGAGGAGGCAGGTGCAACATCACCAACGCCACGTACGATACTCGTCTATTGTTGCAGAATTATGGAACGGCGGCACCCTTCCTTTTTTCTCCTTTTTCAGAATTCGGAGTGAAAGAGACTTTTTCTTTCTTTGAGTCTTTAGGTTTGCCATTGATTGTGGAGGGTCGGAATCGCGCTTTTCCTAAAACTGAGCGTGCAGCAGATGTGTTAAACAAACTCATCGTCTATATGCAGAAAAACAAAGTAGAGGTCAAGACCAATTCACCAGTTAGTAAAATTTTAATAAAAGAAGGTAAAATCACAGGCGTAGAGTGTGGCAAAAATATTTATACAGCACGAAATTATATATTAGCCACAGGCGGAGTATCACATCCTGAGACCGGATCTACCGGGGACGGATTTAATTGGTTGCGAGATTTAGGTCACAAGGTTAAACCTCCCACGCCGTCCATCGTCCCGGTGGTGGTGTCTGATAAATGGGTGCATGCTATTTCTGGGCGAGCCTTGGATGCAAAAATAACTTTTTATGCTGAAGGTAAAAAGCAGTTAGCAAAAAAGGGAAACATACTCTGTACTCATTTCGGGCTTTCGGGTCCAACGATATTAAATACCGCAAGCCAGATTGGCGGATGGCTACAGAGTAGTGAGGTAACTGCCAGCATAGACTTGTACCCAGATATGGATATCGGTACACTCGATAAATCAATTACAAAAACCTTTGACGAAAATAAAAATAAAATTTTAAAAAATGTATTAAAGGAAATATTACCCGAAGGTTCGCTGCCTGGTATAAGTATGCTTTTGGCAGATATCGATCTAGAAACCAAGGTCCACAGTATTACAAAAACACAAAGGAGGAAAATAGTGGATACCGTTAAATCATTACCAGTACATATCACTAATCTAAAAGGATACGATCATGCGGTGGTAGCCGACGGTGGCGTGGTGCTCGAGGAGATAGACACTCGGACCATGCGATCTAAAGTTGTACAAAATTTATATATTACGGGGGACTTGTTGCACATCAATAGACCCTCCGGTGGATACTCTCTGCAGGTATGCTGGACGAGCGGGTTTGTGGCTGGGGCAAATGCAGCGACAGGCAACAAATAAAGATATATAATGTAGGTATGAAGAAAAATATTATTGCACTATTTTTTATTATCTTAATTGCAGGTGGTCTCGTGTTTTATTTTAAATACTATAAACAGCCAACACCCACAGAAGTAAAAACAGATGAATCAAGTATAGTGTCTATGTGTTATTACTATGCCGATAAAACCAGGAACGATACAGAAGATCGAGAGTGGGTACGATTGGACATCGACGGTGGCAAGGTAACTGGCGAGCACTATTATGTGCCAGCTGAAAAGGATTCAAAGGTTGGTAATTTCGAGGGTACCGTGGGAGCGTTCGATTCTAATATTTCAGGGCGCGTAGCTGAGGTTACTTGGACTGCTATGGCTGAAGGAACAGAAAACAAAGAGGAATTATTGATTGAATTCGGGGAAGGCTCAGCGGTGGCATTGTTCGGTGAAATGGTGGATAAAGGCGACGGCACTTATGCCTATAAAGACAAGACGAAAGTAACACCTGGATTCCCAATGTGGCAAATGGATTGTGCGACTCTGACAGCTATACTAGAAGACAGATCAGAATAACTAATCATGAGTTTCTGGCATAGAATTGAGCGTTTCTATATTAAATATGACAGGCAAATATCATCAATATTTTTGGTGCCTGGTTTTATCGTTAACATACTAACCCTAAGAAGGGTGGATTTGTTCTGGGAGAATTTCTGGATTATTGCGCACATTGTGGCAGTGGGTATATTGATTTTCCAAATCCAGTACGAGGAAAAACGTGGTGAAGAAAAAAGCGGAATGCATTTCTGGTATCTGTCTGCTTTGCAGTTCTTGTTTGGAGGCATATTTTCTACATATTTAGTTTTCTATTTCCGGAGTGGAGACTTCTTTGCTTCGCTACCTTTTTATGTCTTATTACTTGCTATCTTTATCGCTAATGAATATTTAAAAAAGCATAGAGCGCGTTTGGGATTTCAGATTGCTTTGTTTTTCCTGTCTGTTTACACATTTGCAATCTTTATTGTGCCAGTTCTTGCACATAAAATTAGTCCTTTGATTTTCCTACTTGCAGGAGTTGTGAGTCTGACCTTTGTGGCTATATTTACTGAAGTTTTGTTTCGTTTTGTTGTCCGTGGTAGCCAAAAACTCAGAATGACTTTATCTGCAATATTGTTAAGTATTTTCGCTATAATAAACATATTGTATTTTGCTAACCTGATACCGCCCATACCTTTCGCTATGAATTCCGGCGGAGTGTATCATCAGGTGTCTCGCACAGAAGACGGAAACTACCGCATCATTGATGAGGCTAGGCCTTGGTGGAATGCTTTCGTACTTTATGAGCCCATGCACCTGACTCATAATCCTGTTTATGCTTTTAGTGCTGTTTTTTCTCCACCTGGATTTATGACTGAAATAGTACACGAATGGCAATGGTATGACCCAGTAATTAAAACATGGGTTACCAAATCAACAGTGAAGCTGCCTGTGATCGGTGGGCGTGAAGGAGGATTCCGTACGTATTCCAAGATTAGCAATTTGGATAAAGGAAAATGGCGAGTGAACATTGAAACCCTAAAAGGGCACACCATTGGCCGATTGCGGATTAGAGTTATAGAATCATACCCAATTCCAACTTTGAAAGAAATCAAAAAATAATGCTAATATAGGTTCATGTCTATATTATATTCGTACTTAAAAAGGTACTGGAAACTGTGTGCGTTGGTGCTTGGGCTTGCGGTCGTGAACCAGATTTTCTCTTTAATCGATCCGATAATTTTCCAGCATATCATCGACGAATATGCATCTAAACCAGGAGACTATACCAGTAAAGAGTTTTTTACTGGGGTGGCCGGGCTTATACTACTGGCTATTGGTATAGTCTTTGTATCGAGGGTAGCCAAAAACTTCCAAGATTATTATCTGAATACTGTCACTCAGCGTTCAGGGGCTGTTATGTATCAGGAGGGTGTGATGCATTCGCTGTCTTTACCTTATGAAGTGTTTGAAGACCAGCGTTCTGGAGAAACCCTAAGCCTACTTCAGAAAGCGCGTAGTGACGCCGAGAAATATTTGAACCTACTTATTAATGTTGTATTTGTTTCTTTGGTTGGGTTCTTGTTCGTCACTATCTATGCGGCGACATTGTATTGGGGTGTGGCACTTATGTACGGATTGACCATTCCTATATTAGGTGGAGCCAGCTACGCCATGACCAAAAAGGTCAAACAAGTGCAAAAGCAAATAGTGGCCGAAACTACAGCATTATCCGGATCTACTACTGAATCATTGAGGAATATTGAACTTGTAAAAAGTTTGGGACTCGCTAATCAAGAAATAAAACGACTCGGCAATACAACAGATAAAATACTGAAACTCGAATTAAAAAAACTGCGCTATGTCCGCAGTATTAGTTTTGTACAGGGAACATTGGTGAATTTACTACGCAACGTTGTGCTTTTATTCCTGTTGTATTTAGTTTTTAAACAAACGATCACCTTTGGTCAATTCTTCTCTTTGTACATATATTCATTCTTTATCTTTACTCCGTTGCAGCAGATTGGCGATGTGATTACTTCATATAGAGAAGCCGAAGCTTCTATGGAGAAATTCAAAAGTATTCTATCAATCCCGGGCGAGGCACAGCCTGAGAATCCAAAACCGCTTGGATTGGTGGAAAAATTATCTTTCAAAGAAGTTGATTTCAAATATAAAAGCGCAGACAAGGAAGCCTTGAGTCAGGTTTCGTTTGAAGTTAAAAAGGGCGAGACTGTGGCATTCGTGGGTCCATCAGGATCAGGTAAAACAAGTTTGATTAAACTATTGGTGAGGCTGTACCAACCACATGCTGGTGAAGTGTATTACAACGACATATCCGGTAGTGATATAGACCTCAATGAATTGCGATCACAAATAGGATTCGTCACCCAAGACACTCAATTGTTCGCAGGTACCATCCGAGAGAATCTGCTATTTGTAAATCCAAATGCAACAGAGAAAGAAATGTACGAAGTGCTGGATAAAAGTGCTTGCGGTAGTCTACTCGAACGAGCTGAAAAAGGAATTGATACAACCATCGGCGAAGGCGGGGTGAAGATTTCTGGCGGAGAGAAACAGCGGCTATCCATCGCTCGAGCGCTACTGCGCAAGCCAACCATGCTGGTGTTCGACGAAGCTACATCTGCGCTCGACTCTATAACCGAAGCGGAAATAACCAAGACTATGGCTGAGTTATCAGCTGAGAAAAGCCTCATTACTATCCTGGTGGCACACAGGCTGTCTACCGTGATGCATGCAGACCGAATATATGTACTAGAAAAAGGTAAAGTAATTGAATCCGGTAGTCACAAGGAACTGCTAGCTAAGAGCGGACTCTACGCTGCTATGTGGCGTGAACAGGTAGGGGAATAAATTTAAAAGACATAAACCAATTTACGTCAATGTAATGTGGCGACTACAACGAGAAATGGTTAGCTGCAGCTTTGAATAGCTTTCAAGTAGGCAATCAGGTTCGAATACACGGTATGGTGAACGCAGACAACACTATCGACGCCACTGTGGTGAGAAACGTGAGTCTACAATAATTAGCATCCTATAAATCGACTATCTAAAAACACCCTGGTTAAACCCAGGGTGTTTTGTTGTGAGGTATGAATATATATAAAATTAATATAGAATAATACGTATGAAAAACACAGCGAAAACAATTGCAGAATACAATAAACTGCAACCGATAAAAATTAAAAAAATATGTAAAGTCTTAGAAGAAATTATCAATGCATCGCTCAAGAAAAGCGAATCCAAGATTTGGCACGGGAGCCCAGTGTGGTTCCTGGAGGGTAATCCTGTTGTGGCGTATTCAGTGAGGAAGGGGGACAGAGTGTCTGTGATGTTTTTCAGTGGGCAGGATTTTAGCGAGAAGGATTTGCTACCAGAAGGCAAGTTCAAGGCAGCCGAAGCTTTCTATACCGATGTGAGCGAAATAAAACTGCCTAGCCTTAAAAGGTGGCTCAAAAAATCCAAAGAAATCCAATGGGATTATAAAAATATAGTTAAAAACAAAGGAGTGTTAAAAAGGCTGGGATAGCTTAATTTTTGAATAAAGTATGTGCAAATTCAGCCAAAATATGGTAATGTATTTCGGTATTAGGTTGTGAATATTATGTATTGGGGTATCGTCTAATGGTAGGACAGAGGCCTTTGAAGCCTTTAATCGTGGTTCGAATCCATGTACCCCAGCCAACAAGAGCGTCGCTCAGGACGCGTCAGTGCTACGTTTCATGAGTTTTGCATAGAGCGAAATTAGCCTAGTATGCGGTACGATTGATTCGTAAGTTAGTTAATATAAAAATATGGCAATCGATCAGAAAAAATTGGATAACATGAGAGAGCTTCAAGATAGGGTGGTGTCTTTCATTAAAGATACATCGACCCCTATTAAAAAAGAACACTCAGATAATATCGAGAAGTATTTGGATAAGTTTATAAAATTTCCAGGTTCTCTTAGTGTTATTTCTGTATTTTTTGTTTCATCGGACTTGGTTCAGAACTATACCCTTGCATTATTTGGGGTAGGTCTTGTAATTTCTTCTCTGCTTGTGGCACTTAATGTTTTTCGAATTTCTATTGATAACGACCACTCATTTTATGAGTATGTTGCGAATCTTGAAAAACCCATGGTGGTATTTAGTCGTAAACTCACTCAATTTAGTCGAGGAGAGACTGAAGAGAAGCAACTTTTAGAAAGCTACGAGAGTCTTCAGGATTCATACAGGGAAAACTCAAAGAAAGTTGAGAGTAAACAGGACGACAACAAAGCTCCTACTTTTGTAAAAAACAGTATTAATCTATCTTTCTATATGTTGATTATTGGGATAATTATTTGTTTTATTTCAGCAATAAATTTTTGCTAAAGATTAATTATGGAAGAAAAAATAAAAACTCAGCTAGTTGGTAAGGGTATTGTTGATTCGAGCTGGGTTCTTTTAACTCAAACGCCTGATACTGCTCTTGTTTTTAAACCGCAGATTCACGAAGGAGGTGTACGTGGTTCCCTTGTTAAATTTAAAAAGGAACGTGGTCAAAAATGGGAAGAACTAACGGAGCGTAGCTTTATATCATTAAACCTTCACGAGGGGGTTAAAATTGAGCTCAATACTGAGTCAACAAAAAAACTCTTCAGTGCAATTCGTGATAGAGAAGAAATTGCTAAACTTGGTATTGAAAAAGGTGTTCAGGAATATATTACGGCACCTGCAAATCAGGTTGTTATTGTCAGTGATTCAAATAAGTCCGAGATTTTAACACAACTAATTGCCAATAATAATTCCGATGAATTCTGGAGCTTACTAAGAGATGCAAATCCTGAATTGGCATTACGTCTTGCACAATCACAAATTCAAACTGAAAGAGCAACTGTACTGTCTGATTTTTCAGAAAGACTAACGAAAAAATATAGTGAAACTACTGGACCAGATTCTTGGCAAAAATGGATATATGCGCATACGTGGATTTTTGGTGTTCAGTATCGCGACCCGTTTGAGAAAACAAGAATTAATCTTTCTGGTAGTATGCCAGATTATCTTTTTCCGACCGTTGATGGTTTTCTTGATATTCTAGAAATAAAATTACCAGAAGATGATGTCATTGTTCCTGATTCACATCACCCAGGAGCTTACAAATGGACACCTGAAACTAACACCGCCCTTGGACAGGTTGTTAATTATCTTTGCGACCTCGAACATTTTAGATATGAATTACAGGATAAAATTAAAAAAGTGTACAACGCAGATGTTTCAATCATAAAACCCAGAGCTTTTATTTTGATTGGCAACCGAGAAAAATGGTCTCAGGAAAAAAGAGAGGCTTTAAGAAAAATGAATCATTCATTGCACGGAATTGAAGTTATAACTTACTTTGATTTACTTCAAAGAGGTACAGAAATTGCCAATATGTTTTCTGCTGTTTAATGCAGGCGCTCGAGATGCGTCGAAATGGTATACTGGAATCAGTCCCAAAAGCCTTGCAGGGTAATGAATCAAAAGGTTCTGGCTCAGGTTGGTCAGCCCTTTTGCCTTTTCCTCGTTTTGTATTTAATCATGCTAAAATACCCGTATGAAAACAATAAACCCTTGGATTAATTTTAATGGTAATGCAGAAGAAGCATTTACTTTTTATAAATCTGTTTTTGGAGGTGAGTTTGCACAAGTGATTCGTCTAAAAGATCTTGCCGGTCCAGAATTCCCAGTTGCAGATAAAGATGCGAATAAAATCATGCAGATTGTTCTGCCTATTGGAAGTGCTAATGTGTTGATAGGGAATGATGTACCTGAATTTATGGGAAAAGTGAATGAAAATGAAAACAGGAGTAAAATCCATGTAGACACAGACAGTAAAGAAGAAGCCGACAAAATATTTAACGGACTTTCAGTCGGAGGGCAAGTAGAAGCGCCAATGAGTGACAGCCCATGGGGAACGTACTTTAGTATGTTTAGAGATAAATACGGTATTGAATGGGTTGTGGAATTTAATCCAAATAAATAGGAAAGTAGAAAAGCATTATATGAAAGCGCTATACCGCATAGGGGCAGATATTATTTGGCTGGTGCATGCTGTGGTAGTGCTCGTTATTTTATTCGGTTGGGCTTTTCGTCCTATATATGAGCTTTATCTGGGTATCTTGGTACTGACTTTGTTGTCTGAGGTAATATGGAGTTATTGCATACTGAGTAAATGGGAGTTTGATCTACGGAGGAAGATTAACCCTTCGCTTAATTATGAATTTGAATACAGCAGCTACTATACGTACAAGTTGACTCAAGGCAAAATATCCCGCAGGTTTCTGGGCTATGCGGGGATAATTTTTACCACTCTATCTTTGCTAATAAGTTTTTATTTTAATTTTGTATATTAAATTCATTAGCTTAAAAGTCCTTCGGTGCTTTGTGGCAGGGAAGGACTTTACAGGTGAAAGTAGAAGGCTATTTTAAAAACTAGCCAGAAGAATAATATTAGTATAAGGGCACTCAGTACCCAGCCTATAATTATTCTCGGAATATCCTTCCAGCCTACTTCTACAAAAAAGAAATCCATAATTTCTTTTTTGCTTAATTTTGTCTTTTTCATAAGAGAACTTTTCTTTTAATAGTATGCTCATTTTGACAAAGTGCAACAGCAAAACCTATAATCAAGTATATGAATAAAAATAATAAGGAAAGGGGTGTTTCTGGAATTGCAGTTATCGGGATAGTCGCAGCTGTTGTTGCTGTGGTTATTATGTTTGGCTATTTTGTTAATTCAAAACAGTCACAAAAAAATGCTGCAATGGTAGAGAAGGAGAAGATGGAACAACAAGCCATTGAATACCAAAAGGCTACTGACGAGAAAATAACCATGGATAAGAATACCACAGAAGAAAAAAGTGCAATGATGCAGGATAGTGAATCTATGATGGATAAAAAAGAAGAATCAGTTATGAAATCTGGATCTTATGAGGCATACAGTGTAGACAAAGTAGCCACGGCTTCTGATGCTCACGATGTTGTCTTGTTTTTCCGAGCTAGCTGGTGTCCTTCATGTATTACCGTAGACAAAGACATCAAAGCTAATTTGAGTAAAATTCCAGCCAATCTGACGATCCTAGATGTGAACTATGATAATTCTTCAGAACTTAAGAAAAAATACGGCGTTACTTATCAGCACACATTTGTGCAGGTCAGCAAGGATGGCAGTTTGATTAAAAAATGGAGTGGTAGCCCAACCCTTGCATCCCTCGTATCTGAGGTAAAATAGTATGCTTTTCTTTGTTATATCATTTGTTAGTGGAGTACTCACGATACTGGCGCCATGCATTCTGCCTCTACTGCCGGTAATTGTGGGTCATTCTATTAGTGATACAACTCTAAACAAAAGGAGGTTAGCCTTTGTCCTCGCTTCTCTGTCCTTGTCAGTGATATTGTTTACTTTGCTTTTGAAAGCAAGCTCACTGCTGATTGATATACCGCCAGATTTCTGGAAATGGATCTCAGGAGGTATTATATTTTTCTTTGGTATTACGATGGTGTTCCCAAGCATTTGGGACAGGTTTTCTTTTGCGAGCACCGTATCAGCACAATCAAATAAAGTCTTGTTTAAGGGATACAAAAAAGATAGCATTTGGGGTGATGTGATTATTGGGGCATCGCTCGGACCCATATTCTCAGCCTGTAGTCCTACGTACTTTGTTATATTGGCTACTGTATTGCCTGCATCTTTACTACTTGGATTAATATACTTGCTAGCCTATGTGTTGGGTTTATCTTTGGCGATGCTGTGTGTGGCCGTACTGGGTCAAAAAATAATATCCAAGGTAGGGAAGGTATCTGACCCGAGAGGATGGTTCAAGAAAACATTCGGTATTGTATTTATACTGGTTGCCATAGCTATAGTATCCGGCTTCGACAAGAAGCTGCAGACGGATCTCTTAAACGCTGGATTTTTTGATGTCACTCAAATTGAGCAAAAGCTATTAGACAGTCAAAATAAATAGTTATTATTATCAAATAATAACTGTACATATATACATGTTATTTTGAATTGTTGGGTTATAATATATAAATGAAAATAGAACTGCATAAGGTGACTTGGTATTCAAAATTATTCGCGGTGATTTTGTTTGTTGGTGTTTTTTATCTCGGTTTTTATTTAGGCATGCAAAACCAGTCTGCCTTAGACGAATATGAAAAAATAAATGCAGAAATAAACAAGTCTGCGGCTTATGTGCCCTTTAATCAAGAAATTAAACAAGAGAAAAATGAAAACTATACAGCTGAATACCCGGTCTTCAGTGGAAGTGATGCTATTGTAAGCATTGGTAATACTTGGGTTAAAAATGTACTAAATGATTTTGCCCTAGAAGCAAACACTGACGTGCCTCAAATGCGCGCTGATTTTGGCGCAGATAGTCCTACAGCCAAGTACAACATAGTAATCAAAGGTACGAAAGAAGAACACCCAAAAGCACAGACCCTAGTGCTGAGTATATACACCTACACCGGCGGGGCTAATGGCACAGAGAATTACTACACAATAACAGTTGATAAATCCGGCAAGTTGCTAACTCTGAACGATGTAATACAGGCAGAAAAACAGGATGATTTTGTTAAGTTGGTTAAAGAAACCACGTCGAAATATGATTTCGGTGATTCTGGGCTAAGTGTTTTCCCTGAAGCGGTAGGGGTGATTAGTATGGATAGCCTCAATAACTGGGCTATGACGAAGGATGGTTTAAAAATCTATTTTAGTGAATATGAAGTAGCCCCTGGTGCGGCTGGCGCTATATCAATACTGATACCAGAAGCCCAAATTAAGGATTATTTAAGATAAGTTACTTTATTGCCTAGTTTTTGCTAGAATCGGGGTAGATACGACTGTAATATTTTGTGCTTTCAAACGTTGTATATTATGAAGAGTCTTAGAGAAAATTTTATAGAGGCTTGTGATCAGTATGCAGACGCCCTCTTTCGGTACTCATTTTTTAAGGTATCGGATAGAGATTTAGCCAAAGATATTGTTCAAGAGACCTTCCTTCGGGCTTGGAACCATGTAGACCGAGGGGGATCTGTTGATAATTTCAAGGCTTTTTTCTACCGGATCTTGGGGAATATCATTATTGATGAATACCGTAAGAAGAAACCAATTTCCTTGGATATGTTAATGGAAGATGGTTTCGAAACACGGAGTGATGAAGGAGGGCGGATTGCTGATCGTATTGATGGTCAATTAGCCATCGGGGTACTCCAGAGGATTCCGGAGAAGTACCGAGAAGTTATCTATATGAAATATATTGAAGATTTTTCGAACACAGAAATAGCCGAAATGCTGGGTGAGACTGAGAATTCTGTATCTGTGAAGTTGCATCGAGGACTTAAAAAAATTAAAGAAATATTTAAAGAAGAATAATGTCAGATTTATGGAAAAAAATAATAGGTCAAGCAAAGCAAGTATCTCTTACTAAAGAAGAGAAGTTTTCTATACTCGAGGCTGTACGCCAAAGAATGGATAATCCTGCTGTAGAACCAGTGATGATGACTAGTAAAATTGAAACTCCATATTTCTCTAAATTTAGCTTTAGTTTTACTTGGCATGAGAAGCGTTTTGTGCCCGTAGCTGTGGTACTGATTGTTGTAGTTTTCAGTGGTACAGCTTTTGCCGCAAACAAGGCTTTGCCTGGAGATGCGTTATACTCAATGAAAGTAAATGTTAATGAAAAAGTGGAATCTTGGGGAGCACTATCACCGAATGCACTAGCCCGCTTTGAAGCTGTGAGGGCCGAGAGGAGACTTAAAGAGCTGGAGAAGGTAACAGTTCAAAAGAAGAAGATTTCTCCTGAGGTGAAGGCTGAGGTTAGAGAAAATATAGATAAAAATATTCAAAAAGTTAAAGAAATTACTGCCGAAATAGCTGCCAGCGGAGACGCCGAAGATGCTGCTTCTGTTAAAGCTGAACTTGAGAGCAAACTCGAAGCACACTCTGTAGTATTGGGTAAATTAGCAACAGATGATGAGGTAGAGAAAATAACCGAGGTAAGCGATGAAGACAAAGCAAACATAAAAGACATCAATGATCTGGTAGATGCACATATTAACGAACTCAAAATAGAGGCTGAAAAAGAAGAAAGCACCGACGCCCAAGAAGATACTAAAGAAGAAGTTAAGGATGAAGTGCGAACAGAAGAAACAAGCTCAGTGACAGAAAACATTACTGATATTGATGAATCAGGTACAACTATTACTGATATTCCACCCACTGTTGCTACCTCAACACTAGAATCAGAGCCCTCAATTGAGCAATTTAATATTGATACTAAAGTTCAGGAAGAAAAAGAACCAAAAGATTTAAAAGAAACTATTAAAGAAGAAAAAGATAGAAAATCTGATACAAAAAATACGAAAAAAGATGCGAAAAATAAGCTAGACGAGTCTAATGAAAAGCAAGACAAAGAACAAAAAATAAAAGATGAAGTAAAAAGCATCTTGCAAGATTTAAATTTGTCAGTAGACGAATAGGCACTAGTGAACCAAGAAATAGAAAAGTTCATACTGCAGGCTTCTTCGAAAGCTTTAGCAACTAGAGGCGAGAATGGTATTAACGTTGTTCCAGTATCTTCTATCAGGGTAGTTGATGGAGAAATATGGCTGATTAATTATTTCATGGACAAAACATTAATAAATATTCTTGAAACCAAAGAAGCCTCTTTAGTATGCTGGGAGAAGATGTTCGGTTATCAAATCAAAGGCGAGGCAACCTATTTAACAGAAGGGGATAAATTTCAAACAGCTTGCGATTGGATAAAAGAAATTCTGCCAGACCGAACGGTCAAAGGTTTAGTAATATTAAAACCAATAGATATTTTTGACGTATCTCCGTCTAAAAACACTAACGAATTTAAATATAATATGTAGTTTCGATAATTAGCTATGCTTCACAGCTAATGCAAACATTGTCGGAGGTGTGAATGTTTGGAGTAGCAGCATTCTGCTTCTTTTTTATTTCTGCTTCCTGGAGTTTTTTGCGGCCAAATTGTTGGGCAGCACTCATGCTGTGTTGGTAGTAAAGAGTCTTAACACCCCTTTCCCAAGCATACAAATACAGTGCGTTTAAATCTTTGGTTGCGATAGTTGGATCAATTAACAGGTTCAAAGATTGTGATTGATCAAGGTATTTCTGTCGATCTGCTGCCTGATCAATGATTGCTTTCTGGTCTATTTCACTGAAGGTACGGAAAACTTTCTTTTCATGTAGAGTTAGTTCTTCTAGATGCTGCACAGATCCATCGTTGTCTCTGATACTACTCCAAATCTCTGGTGTATTGATACCTTTTTCATTCAGTAGGGATTCGAGCATTGGGTTTTTAATTGTAACCTTCATTTTGTCTACGTCTTTAACGAAACAATTAGACATTACGGGTTCTACTCCTTGGGATACTTGACCCAAAATGAAAGCTGAAGAAGTATTGGGAGCAATCGCTAGTAGGGTGGTATTGCGACGACCATAACCTTTAAGTATCTCTGGTTCACCGAGTTCTTGGGCTAATTCTTTGGAAGCTTTGTAGGCACGTTCGTTTATTTTTTTGAATATTTCTCGATTTAATTCCATTGCTTCGTCGCTTTCAAATGCTAGATTGCTTTCTTGTAGGAGAGTGTGCCAACCAAGTGCGCCGAGGCCTAATGCGCGGTGTTCTTTTGCGAATTTATAAGCACGCTGCATAAAATAGAAAGCAGTTTGTTTCTGTGGGTCTGAACTGTCACGCAATGTCTCGAGTCTTTCTAGGAAGTTTGATATCACAGTGTCCAAGAACATAACCAATGTTTCAACTGCATCGGTATCTTTCCATTCATGATAGTGACGAAGGTTGATTGATGACAGACAGCAAACAAAAGAAATTTCATCACTTGTCGGTAGGCAAATTTCTGAGCAGAGGTTACTGCCATGAATCTTCATCTTTTTGTCTTTATACACGTCTACGGTGTTGTTGTTTACAGTATCTGTAAAGAAAATATATGGGTAACCAATTTCTGTGCGGCGTTGTATTATTCTGGCCCATATTCTGCGTTTATCCTGATCTCCACCTACCATGTCCTTGAGCCATTTATCGGTTACAGTAACTGCGTAGGTTGATTCTTGAATCGGGTGACCTTCTTTACCAATGTTTAGAAATTCTTCGATATCTGGGTGCTCAACAGGCAAATAAGGTGCAAAGTGTCCACGACGCACTGAACCTTGACTCACGATATTTATAAGACCGTCGAATAGTTCCATGAAATGCACAGATCCAGAAGAGAAACCGTTTTCTTTAATTACTGCTCCACGTGGGCGCAAGTCACCAAAGTGTCCAGCTGTACCACCACCGTATTTTGTCATCATTCCAACTTCAGCGTGAGTGAATAAAATACGAGCCATATCATCTCCAATATAGCTAGAGAAGCAGCTAATAGGCAGACCTCTGGTTAGTCCATAGTTGGACCAGACCGGGGAGGCAAGTGAATAGAAACCACGAGACATGTAATCGTAAAATTTATCCGCAAAACCAGGTTTGTTTAAATACTTTTCAGCAATAGTGGCAATCTCGCGGATACGATTTTCCGCAGTCATGCCTTCCAATAGATAACCTTTTGATAAGAATTTCTTACTGTTTTCGTTGAGCCAATACATGTTTTGTGTTTATATAAACTAATAATTTAGAACAAATCCTCGCTTGTAATACTTTTACTCTTTTTAGAGTAGTTAATTGATTTTTTATTAAAGAAATCACCGTGTTTAGTAGCAATAACCTCGTCGTTGAACCAATCTGATTCTTTTAGGAAAGTAGCATCTACATCAAATATCTTTTGGAGTCCGATACTCTGTAATGAATTATTAAAGCGTTGTTTTATAAATTCATTTACTACTACTTTGGGCATAAATTCTAGTTCACCCTTTTCAAATATCCAATCAACAATCTGCATTTCTGCTTCGAATGCTTCACGACACATGGCAATGACTGTGTCCTCGAAATCTTTATCAAACCATTCAGGATGCTCTTCTTTTATTGTATTAATGACATCAATGCCGAAAAGTCCGTGTATTTGTTCTTCTTTTGAAGTAGCCTCAACAGCGTTTGAAATACCTTTAAACAGATTCTTGTATTTATTGAAAGACATTATCACCAGGAATTGAGAGAACAGAGATACGTGTTCTATAAATAAAGAGAACAGCAGAATAGATAAACTGTACTCACGATTATCTTCACTGCGAGCATTCTTGAGAGATTTTTCTAGATAATTTATACGAGCCATGATTGCAGGGAAATCGCGTATTTTCTTGAACTCATCGTTGATACCCAGTATTTCAAGCAGGTGAGAATATGCATCCATGTGTCGGACTTCTGATTCAGCAAAAGTAAAGCCAACGGCGCCAATTTCGGGCTTGGGCATCTTTTTGTATATATCACCCCAGAAGGTTTTAACCGCTACTTCAATTTGAGCAATAGCGAGCATGGCATTCTTGATAATATTTTTTTCTTTCTCGTTAACGTTTACTTTAAAGTCTTGAACATCTCCTACAAAGTTAAATTCTGTATGAATCCAGTAAGAATGACGAATAGCGGCTACGTATTCATAGAGTTCCGGGTATTCATAAGGTTTCAAGTTCAACCTTTTTTTAAAAATATCACGCTTACGCTCTTCGGCACGTTGTTGACGGTATATAATATAAGACTTAGCAACGTCGAAAAAGTCATTAGCCATAAGCCTTTCCTCAACAATGTCTTGTACTTCCTCAACTCCAGGGCAGATATTAACCTGCTTTTGATTATCAGCTTCATCTAGAGTAGTAGCAAATTTATTATTTAAGCTTACTGAAACTTCTTCAGCAATTTTCTGAGCATCTTCTCGTGAACCACTACCTACAGCAATCATGGCTTTGTGTATTGCATCAGCTATCTTCCTTAAATCAAAGTCTTGTATAGTTTGATCTCTTTTTTTAATGCAGGTAACAAGTCTATTGCTATTTTCAATCATGTTTTTTTAAACTTTTAATAATAAATCTACCAACAAAAAAATATTCTGTGCATTAATCTTACCATAGTGCCAAAGAACCATGCAAAGAAGCTAAAAATCTATGTGTCCCAACGGTTTCCGGACGAGCATAGTAGGTTATCCACAGTTTTTTATTAGAAGTTTTTTAAAACTAGATTTTATTGCCCCAAAGCTTGCTTTGAAATCTATTTTATTAAGCATATAATACGTAGAATGCTTTTCGATTTAATGAAAATTCTGATACCAACCGCGGTAGCCTTTTTCTTTGGTATTTTTATAACCCCTTTGGCCACTCACTATTTCTATAAATACAAAATGTGGAAAAAGAAGGCTAGAACCGAATCGGTTAGTTCTAGTGAATTCAGTAAGATACACAAAGCCAAAGAACTAAGTGAGGTTTCGACACCGTGTGTAGGTGGAATCATCGTTTGGGTCTCTGTTTTGATAACAACTTTCTTCTTTTATTTACTATCAATCGTTTTGAAAGACAATTTATTCTTTGGTGAACTTAATTTTTTAAGTCGAGCTCAAACCTACGTGCCAATAGGTGTTTTTGCTTTAGGTGCTATTTTGGGTTTACTGGATGATGTGCTTGAAATTACTGGTAGGTCTTACATCACTCGCAATACACCGTGGTATACAAAATTAAAATTAGGATTAATTATCGTTACAGGTGCTATTGCTGGCTATTGGTTCTATGTAAAACTGGGGATGGAACAAGTTTCTATACCGTGGGATGGTTATTGGCACTTAGGCATTTTATTTATTCCTTTTGTTGTTTTTATAATGCTGGCCACTTTTTCAGGTGGGGTTATTGATGGTATTGATGGACTCTCAGGCGGTGTTCTCGCTTCTATTTTTAGCGCGTATGCAGTTATTGCCTACACTAACCATCAAGTTGATCTGGCCGCTTTAGCTGGGGTTATTAGCGGGGCGACTCTAGCATTCTTATGGTTTAATATTCCACCCGCCAGGTTCTATATGGGAGAGACTGGTATGATGCCTCTTACCATTGTATTAGCAACCTTTGCTTTTCTGACAGATACTGTATTTCTACTGCCAATTATTGCATTACCACTTGCAGCCACGTCTTTTTCTTCTGCTGCACAAATGATCGCTAAACGCTTTGGTAGAAAAGTATTTCGTGTAGCACCACTACATCATCATTTTGAAGCAGTCGGTTGGCCTACCTACAAAATTACAATGCGTTATTGGATTTTATCCATTGTATTCGCTATTTTAGGAATTATTTTATCTATTATTAGCAAGTAATGTCCCAAAAAAAAATAAAAGTAGATAAATTTTTTCTTGTCTTAACATTAATTTTACTTATTACTGGGGTGGCGGTTTTTGTTTCAGCTACTTTGGGTATATTACCTAAAAGTGAAAAAACCTTTTACAATGTTTTAATCAGTCAGCTAGTGATGGGTCTCGGCATGGGTATGGTAGGGATGTACTTGGCTTACAAAATAGATTTTAAATTTTGGCGTAAAAATGCTTTTTGGATATTGCTAGGTTCTATTCTGCTGACGGCAGCTGTTTTTATTCCAGGGTTAGGGATGTCGCATGGCGGTGCTCAGCGTTGGATTGATTTGGGTCCAGTTTCGTTTCAGCCAGTTGAGATACTTAAATTTGGTTTCATTATTTATTTTGCAGCTTGGTTATCTTGGGCCAAACATAAAGTTGAAGATTTTAAATTCGGTATTCTACCTTTTGCTATTTTACTTTCTATAATTGCCTTTGTTTTGTTGAAACAACCTGACACTAAAAGCTTTATTCTAATAAGCATAACGGGGTTATGTATGCTTTTTGCCTCAGGGGTTCGGATGAAATATATATTAGGCATGGGTGTGTTGGCTGTTGTAATGCTCGGTATTGTTGTTTCAGTAACCCCATACCTCCAGAAAAGAGTTAAGACTTTTATAGACCCATCTGGTGATGCCAGAGGTGCCTCGTATCAAATACAACAGTCCATGATTGCCATTGGATCAGGTGGAGTGTTCGGTCGTGGCTACGGACAAAGTATTCAGAAATTCAGCTACCTACCTGAACCCCAAGGAGACTCGGTTTTTGCTGTGGTGGGGGAGGAACTTGGCTTTGTTGGAAGTATTATTATTATACTTTTATACCTGGCATTTATATTAAAAGGTGTATCAATAGCGAACCATTCTCCAGATCCTTTCAGTAGACTTTTAGTATTTGGAATTGTTATACTGATCGGAGCACAGTCGTTTTTACATATTGCTTCGGTTATTGGTGTTTTCCCACTGACAGGAGTACCACTTGTTTTTATGAGTCACGGAGGAACTTCGTTAATGATTGATTTGGCTGCTGTTGGTATTGTGCTACAAATATCAAAATTTCAAACAAAAAAACTATGAAAATAATATTTACGGGTGGTGGAACTGGTGGTCACTTTACTCCAATTGTGGCTGTAGCTGAGCAAGTGAATAAAATTATCGATGCAGAAAATATCGTAGGTGTGGAGCTGTATTATGCTTCCGATAATCCGTATGATCGAGAAGTTTTATTTGAACACGGACTTAAATTCATGGAAATAAATACAGGCAAGATACGCACGTATTTTTCTTTCAAGAATTTTATTGATGTTTTTAAAATAGCTTTTGGAACCTTCAAAGCAATCATTAAAGTTTTTTCTATTTACCCAGATGTTGTTTTCAGTAAGGGCGCCTATGCATCATTTCCCACAGTTTTTGCTGCTAGGTTACTAAATATTCCGGTAGTTATCCATGAGTCAGACTCATCACCTGGTAAGATGAATCTATGGTCAGGTAAATTTGCTAAAAAAATTGCTGTATCTTACCCAGACGCTGCGGAATTTTTCCCTAAAGACAAAGTAGCTTGGACAGGTCAACCAGTCAGGAGTGAAATAGAGACCCCAGCCCCAAAAGATAAATCATTAGAATATTTTAAACTTGAGTCTTCATTGCCGACGCTGTTTATTTTAGGAGGTTCACAAGGAGCTGAACAGATCAACCATACTATTGTTGATGCATTACCTCGTTTACTCGAAAAGTATCAGATAATTCATCAAACAGGAGTAAAAAACTTTAAAATGGTACAAGGCAGAGCAGATGTAATATTGGCAGAAAATAAAAATAAATCTCGCTACATGCCGATTGATTATCTAAATGCATTACAAATGCAAAATGCGGCCGGAGCTTGTGACTTGATCATATCAAGAGCAGGGTCAACTATATTTGAAATTGCGGCTTGGGGTATACCGTCTATAATTATTCCTTTCTCACCAGAGAAAGTAGGTTCACTAGCTATTCATGCCAAGAAAAATGCTTTTGCCTATGCTCGAGCTGGTGCGGCGAGTGTAGTAGAAGAAGAAAATCTAACAGCCAATATTCTAATAGCTGAAATTGAAAGAATTATGCGCGACAAAGAAACCTGGCAATATATGGCAAAGTCCGCTAAGGCTTTCTATCACCCCAACGCTGCCGCTAAAATAGCTCGAGTTATCGTTGATATAGCACTCTCTCACGAGAATTAAAAATTACTTATACCAAATATGGAAAAAATAACCATTGATGATTTTGCTAAAATTGATATACGCATTTGTACAGTGCTCAAGGCAGATAAATTAGAGAACTCAGATAAATTACTGAAACTTATTTTTGATATCGGCGGCGGCGAAGAACGTCAGGTATTATCAGGTATTGCTGCTGTGTACCCAGACCCAAGTGTACTTGTTGGTAAACAAATTCCAGTTATCTTAAATCTAGAGCCACGTACAATGCGAGGAGAAATTTCAAACGGAATGATTTTGGCTGCATCTGATTTAGATGACAATGCTGTAATACTAGCGCCTAGTAAAGCAGTACCTCCTGGTAGTAAAGTTCGCTAATTCATATTTTTCTAAAAGCATGCTAAAATTCTCCTTATGGAACAAGGAGATAAAAAAGAAGTAATTACTCGTTTTGCCCCAAGCCCAACCGGATTCATGCACGTCGGGGGTGTGCGAACTGCATTATTTTCTTGGCTTTGGGCTAGGAAAAATAATGGTAAATTTATACTTCGTATTGAAGACACTGATAAAGAAAGGGAAGTTGCTGGTTCGATAGAACATATTCAAAAATCTCTAAAATGGTTGGGGCTTAATTGGGATTACGGTCCAGACATTGGTGGCCCAGATGGATCATATATACAATCAGAAAGGCTTGATATCTATAAAAAGTATGCGCTCAAACTAATCGAATCAGGTTTTGCTTACCCAGATCCGTTTACTGAAGACGAAGTTGAAATATTGAGACAAAAAGCAGAAGCAGAGAAGCGTCCATTTTTATATAGAGAATATCGTAAAGAAAGTATTGAAGCATGGGATGGCAAGAAACCTCTTCGTTTTAGAATACCTGAAATCAAAACATCTCATTGGCATGATGTTGTTTTTGGTGACCTTTCAGCTGGTCCTGAGGCATTGGATGATTTTATTATCATAAAAAGTGATGGTTATCCTACTTATAACTTTGCTCACATTGTAGATGATATAGAAATGAAAGTGACCCATATAATGCGTGGTCAAGAATTTATTTCTTCAACACCAAAATTCCTAGCTTTGTATGAAGCTTTAGGATACACACCACCAGTTTTTGCCACCTTGCCAACCATACTGGGCCCAGATGGTAAAAAGAAATTGAGTAAACGTGATGGTGCCAAGGATTTATTGGATTATGAAAAAGAAGGTTATGTGCCTGAAGGTATGATTAACTACTTGGCTTTGCAGGGATGGCATCCTAAGGCCCACGCAGATGGTACAGAACAAGAAATATTTACTCGTGAAGAATTAGTTAATGCTTTTGATATAGCAAGAATTGGACAATCTGGTTCTCAGTGGAATGAACAGAAGCTTGATTGGGTGAATAAAGAACATTTAAAGAAACTTTCCCATCAAAATTTGGAATATTTTGTTATTGAATATTTACCCGATCAATTTAAAAATTTGCCAATTGATAGATTAAAAAGGCTGGCACTTATGGTTTCGGAACGTATTTCAAAAGGCATACAAGTTGCCGAGTTGTCAAGGGCAGGGGAATTTGATTTTGTTCTTAAGGAACCTGTATATGACAAAGAAAAGTTACTTTTCAAAAACACAGACGCAAAGCAGATAATTGCTAACCTGACTGAATCTATTAAAATTCTAAGTTCGGTAGATAGCAATAATTTTATCTATGTTGTAGTGAAAGAAAAATTAATGGAATATGCTGATACTTTGCCTTCACGTGGAGAATGTCTGCACCCGATTCGTTTTGCGCTTTCGGGACAAGATCGATCACCAGACCCATTTATTATTGCTGCAGTTTTAGGCAAAGATGAAACAATCCGCAGATTACAAAAAGCAATTGCATAAATTCGCCAAGGCTGCATTCTTGGGCGTATTTTTGCTTGTAGCTTTTTATGTTCAAGCTCAAACGTTGGATGAATTACAGCAAAAGATAGATCAGAATAGCTCCGAAATAAGCAAAATTGAACAAGAAATCAAAGCTTACCAAAAAGAACTAAGCAGTATTGGCGCACAAAAAGACACCCTAGCAAATCAACTAAAACAGCTTGATATTAACCGCAAGAAACTTGCAGCTGATATTAACCTGACCCAAAAGAAAATAGAGAAGACAAATTTTCAGATCTCTAATCTGAATGTTGATATAGGCAAGAAAGAAAAATCTATTTTAAACAACAAGGAAGCGGTTGCAATTAGCTTGCGTTCAATAAATGAACTGGATTCGGATGGAGTATTGGTTAGTACTATTATCAACCACACGGATTTTACTTCTATCTGGAACGACATAGACAACATAACTTCTGTTAGAGAAAAAATCATAAACCAAATAGGGAAGTTGAAGTTGGTAAAAAACGAGTTAGTAGGTTCAAGAGACGCAGCGACCATAGCCAGAAATGAATTGAGTGAACTTAAAAATGAATTAGCTGACCAGAAAAAAATAGTTGAACAAAACACCAAAGAAAAAAATGATTTGCTAAAGAAAACAAAAAATAATGAGGCTAATTATCAAAAACTGGTCAAAGACCAGATCGCCAAAAAAAATGCATTAGAAGCAGATATACGAAACTATGAATCTAAAATAAAATTTATCCTAGATCCAAAAAGTTTACCGGGCCCTGGAGTGTTGTCTTGGCCGGTTGATGATGTATACATAACTCAACTCTTTGGTAAAACTGTAGATGCCAAACGTTTATATGCTTCAGGTAGTCATAGCGGTGTCGACTTTAGAGCTTCTGTGGGTACACCAATTAAATCTGTTGCTGATGGAGTGGTATCTGGTGTTGGTGACACAGATCAGACTTGTCCTGGAGCATCGTTCGGTAAATGGGTTTTTATTGAACACAACAATGGGTTGGCTAGTACCTATGGGCACTTATCTTTATCTAAGGTTTCTGTTGGTGATCGTGTATCAAGAGGTCAGATTATTGCGTATTCTGGTGCCACAGGTCACGTAACGGGTCCACACTTACACTTAACAATATACGCTCCACACGCAGCCGAAGTTAAAACTTTTCCTAGCAAGTCATGCTCGGGTAAGACCTTGACCCAACCCTTGGCCGCTACAAATGCATACTTGGACCCAATGTTGTATTTGCCACCATATAAAAATTAGCTTAATATTATGAATATGATTAATAAAAATTTTAAAAATCAGCAAGGGGGATTTCTGGAACTAATCGTAGTTATCGTAATTGTTTTATTAGTAATGAAATATTACGGACTAACGTTTACTGGTATCTGGAATTGGCTACAAAACCTATTCTGGAGCGTTTGGTAATTAGACCTTATATATTATGACCCCAGCCTAATTGGTGTTGTACCAAGATATATTGTGCGACGTATATCTTTATAAAGATGCAGGGCTCACAAGGCCCTGTATTATTATTTTAATATATTAATTAATACTTCTACCCTAATCACAGGCCGTCGATAGTTCGTACCCAGCAGATTCTGCGGAATTATTATCTTTAAAATAAATCCTATTTTCTGGCTTAATATTCTTTCCAGCGCCGCAATCTAGCGGATAATATTTCTGACCCTTTTTAGAGGCAAAAAAGGCCTTGTCTGCGGTACTGGTAGTTCGATTGAGGCTTGGGTTCATTTCTAGGAACCTACTCGCCTCTTGGCCTCCTGCGGCCGCAGAAGCAGGTATATTATTATACTGTATGTTTATTCCAGTATTCTGCGCTGATATGCGGCCCAATATAAAAGCTGCCAGCCCAACCAATATAACTATTAATATTATTAGAATGTCTTTGCCGGTGTCACTTTGTATGAATTGCTTGATTTTTTCCATATATTCGGGTATACTTTACCCACTAATTAATTATATCAATAAATACACATGGCAACACGTAAAGCCGGCGGAACCGCCAAAAACTTAAGAGACTCGAATCCAAAGTACCTAGGTACTAAACTTGCTGACGGCCAGAAAGCTCAGCCTGGATCTATAATCGTTCGACAACGTGGTACCAAGATACTAGCTGGAGAAAATGTAGCTATGGGTAAGGACCACACGCTCTTTGCGCTTAAATCTGGTACTGTTAAATTCGGCTCAAGACGCAAGACTTCATTCAACGGACGAAACAAGGTAAACAAAGTAGTAAACGTTAAAGCATAAATTCCTTGCCTACTGGCAGGCAGGCTTATTGTTAAAAATAAAAGTCCCCTTAACGGGGATTTTTTTTGTTTTAAGTGATTTCCTTGTTTTTATTTTTATGCGCAACCAGTTACAGAATAATCTATAGCGCCTCAATTATTAACTTAAAAGAGGATTTCTTTTTATTTACCTCAACAGGGACATCGAATTCTCCTACTTCTTTTATGGGTTTATCAATTAGTACTGATTCCGCTGACAGGGTAGCCTTGTGCTCGCGCTGCATGGCTTCTAGGATTTCTTTTTTGTGTATAGCTGAGAATAGACTTCCTTTGTCGTTGGCTTTAACCTTCATGTGAATGGTCTTCCCTTTCAATTCTTCCAGGTTTCTATTGAGTAGATCTTCTTGCACCTTTTTCTCAACAATTAATTCTTTTTTTCTAGTCTCAAGCTCTGCTACGGCCTTTGGTGTAGCTATGTCTACCAGTTTGCGAGGCAATAGGAAGTTTAAAGCATAGCCGTCATTTACGTCTTTAATTTCGTGTCGTTTGCCCACGCGTGGCACATCCTTTAAAAATATAACCTTCATATTATTTCCAATTTAGCAGAAGTTCTACAGCTTTGTCCAGTTGCTTGTCGTTTTTGTTCTTAACGTCTTCTGCGGTTAGTTTAACCTCATAGTCTGGGGTCAGGCCTTTTTCTGAAATTGAGTTACCATTAGGGGTGAGCCATTTAGCCACAGTCACTTTAAAAATAGTATCATTGGTCACATCTAACACTTCCTGAACAGATCCTTTGCCGTATGTTTTAGTACCAACTACCTTGGCCTTCTTATAGTCCTGCATTGCACCCGCCAATATCTCTGAAGCCGAAGCTGAACCACCGTCAACCAATATAACGAATTTTAGGTTTTCATTAAAAATATCGTATCCGCTACTTCTAAATTTATGCTGCTCTGAATTCTCTCCATAATCTTCTATCACCACAGCCTTGCCGTTATCCAAAAACCAAGACGCCATATCAACAGCAGAGTCTAGATATCCACCCGGATTACCTCGTAAATCAAGTAGTAATTTATCACTCTTGGAATCAACGAATTCTTTAATTGCTTCACGGAATAAATTAGCAGAATTAGCAGAGAAACTATAGAGTTTAATCACGAAAATGCCATCTTTGCGCAATTCTGTATCTAAGGTAGGTACATTAATTGTATCTCGAGTTATTTTTATTTCCTCTGGCTCTACTGAATTCTCGTTAAATATTGTTAATGTTACAACGGTTCCTTTCTCACCTCTGATTTTTTTAATCGCTTCATCGATGGTCATGTCACTGGTGATTTCACTATCAATTTTCAATATTTTGTCTCCAGATTTTATGCCTGCTTTATATGCGGGAGTATCTTTTAGTGGCGCAATAACGGTCAGTATTCCGTCTTTGATTCCAACTTCCATACCGACACCACTGAAATTACCAGCAATATCATCTTCAAATATCTCAGTTTCGTATGGGTCAAAGAAAGTACTGTATGGGTCTTTGATTGAACCTACAAGTCCTTTAATCGCACCATAAACTCTCTCTTGGTCTGATATTTCAGAAGCTCCTGGGTATTTCTCGTCGATGGCATTCCAAACTTTCCAGAACGAAGAGAAATCTACATCTGTTTTAGCGTCAGAACTAAGAGTGGACAATGGAACAAATTTTTCAACCTGTGCTGAATATCTGCTACCTATATAAGTTCCAAAAACAAAAAATAGAAAAATCAATACGACTACTCCACCTACCACCCATTTTTTTTCTTGAAAAGGATTTTGCATATATTTTTATTGTTGTTCTTCAACTAATTCTCGTGTCTCAATAAATACTTCTTGGACAACCTTGTCTGTGACTTTATTTTTCTTGTTTGAATTCCAATTATTTTCAGAAAAATTATCAAATTGATTGCCAGATAAATTCTTTGGGGTTTTTGATCTGATGACTAGTCCAATATAAATTAAAAATAATCCGGTTACAGAAAAAAGTATGTTCTTCAACATAATTGGCAGACCTAAATATGGTAGTATTGCTACCCAGATTCCGAAAAACAAAAACAACTTTGCCTTATACATGAGGTGTATTATAGCAAACTTATTCAATACAAGACAAATTTTAGCTATTGCTTGCAGAAACACTATTGTTTCCACCTTGTGGAATAATAGTATCTACTGGGAAAACCTTTTGATTTATATAAAATAGTGATGCAATTACAGCTATTAAGAATACGCTCCTTAATATTGCTCTAGCATTAGTATTGCCAAACATAAAGGCCAGTAAAACTAACAAAGAAAAGAATCCTGCAATAGTCACGTAAACTTTGTTTACTGAGCGGCCTGGTGTAGCTAATATTTTTTCAACTTCTTCTCCGAGAACTACTGTTGTTTTCTTTATGGTTTTTTCTGGTTCAACTTTATCACCTTTCACAACATTTTTTGTGGCTGTATTCACTGGTTCTTTTACTTTAATAACCGGTGCTTTTACTAGTTCAGGTTTTTTTGTAGTTGTGCTCACTGAAACCTTCTTCTCAATTTTAGGCAAAATGTCATTTATTGTTGGAATAGTTTTTACGGGTGTACCAAAAAATTGTACAACATAGGTGCTTTCTTGGCCCTTATAAATACCTCGGGCAACAGCAATACCTACTTCGGTATAGCCTGGCTTCACTATATTAGCTCTGTGGGTTGGTGAATTCATCCAACCTGATGTTACTTCACTTGATTCTGTAAAGTTAACAGCTAGATTTTCTCCTGCATAGGAGTATGTGTACCCTACCTGATCTAGCCAATACCAAGGTGTCTTACCATCAGGTGTGTTATGGGCAAAGTACCCCCTAGAAGCCATGTCATTAGCCTTCAACTGAGCAGCTTCTACCAAAACCGGGTTTACTGTCAGAGGCTCTAGTTTGTTTAAAGCTCTTTCTTTATTAGTTTCGCTTGTGAGTACTCCTGGCAATACTGCAGCCAAAAACTGAGTCTTGTCGAAGATAACCAGAGTTTCAATGATAAAAACTAATTCAAAGATTATTAAAACACTTGCAATAAGTCGTACAGTACGCTTACGCATCAAGTGCGGCTCATAGTTATTATCTTTATGAGGTATGAAATGATTTCTAAATTTGTTCAAAAAGTCCTTCATTTTTGCTTCCTATATTATACACTATATATTTATATTTGTAAAGCCCTACTTAAAATACTCAGGGGTGTAGATAGACATCCAATCAAGTAGCTGCTTCATAATTGGCGCAGCACCCACTGTACCAACGGCTGGGCCAGATTCCATCATTATAGTAAAGGCGTATTTTGGCTTTTCGTAAGGGAAAAATCCAATAACCCAAGAATTTACTTTACTTTTACTTATACCCACTTGAGCAGTACCAGTTTTCGCAGCCACTGAGACAAAAGGCACATTCATTGAAGCTGCTGTACCAATAGTGACTGCTTCACGCATTCCCTCTAATACCCGGTCATAATATTCGGGTTTTATTTGTTCGTTATTTATATCAATAATTTCTTTATCCTCACCTAAAAGGAAATGCGGCGTTACTACCAACCCTCGGTTAGCCAACGCAGCTGTAGCTCGCACCATTTCAACCGGTGTAACTTGGAATCCATACTGACCGATTGAAGTATGGTATGTGTTACCTATTCTCCATGGGTCTCCTGGGAAAACCTTGGCCTTCCATTCAATACTAGGTATATTACCTTTTTTTTCATCTGGTATATCAATCCCGGTAGGCTCCCCAATTTTAAACAACCTGGCGTACTTCTCTAATCGAGCAATACCGAGTCCTTTTTGATCTTGGTATCCACCACCTATAGCGTAAAAATACACATCAGAGGACACAGCAATTGCTTCTGACATATCTGTCCATCCGTTTACTTTCCAGTCTTTAAAAACAGAATCCTGTCCTTTAACATATGGATTAGGTATGGATATCGATCCAGTGGATAATATTTCTTTATAAGGGTCGATAATGCCTTCAGCTAATGCTCCAAAAGCAAAAAAGGGTTTAACTATAGACCCTGGAGTGTAAAGTCCGGAAATTGTACGATCTAGAAAAACCTTGCGCTTGTCTGTTAAGTAACCTTTTATTTTTTCTTTATCTTTACCATCTGTTAATACTTGAGAATCATATTCAGGGAAGCTAGTTGATACCAGTACTTCTCCATTTTCAATATCCATAATTACACCCGCACCACCTGTAAAATTATGTTGTTCGGAGTGACTTTTTATTAAGGTATACAATTCTCCTTGAAGCCGGCTGTCTAAGGTTGTTATTAGATCTGCGCCACGTTTTGGAGTATTCACAATGTTTTCAGAATAAACCTTATTACGAGCATCAACTTCAATTATTTTAGACCCGTTCTCTCCTTGGAGTCTTTTGTCGTAAACCTTCTCTATGCCGTCTTTACCGGTATAATCAGTTTGCCAATATATACCTTTTTCGTCTTTGGCTGGTGTGCTCAAATATCCTAGTACATGGGAAAAACCGGGCACCTTATACACCCTCTCAGGGAAAGGACTGTCATTGGTTTGCTTTGGATCAAGTTTCTTGTTCCAAGCTAATTCTTGCTTATTTCTATCGTAGATAATTCCCCTCTCAGCGAAAATTATTGTTTTATCAAGAGTATTGTTTTCACTCCTTTTAAAATAACTCTCCCCTTGTACTATTTGTAACCTAATTAATTGTCCTAAAAAAATTAAGACAAAAAAAGTAAAGAAAATACCAACTGTAAATATAGACCCTCGGGTAATGGGCTTTTCGATTCGACCCTCGAACTGCTGTTGGTTAAAATTCGCCAAGTTTTTTGAATCAAGGAAAATTTCATCAGGATCGAATTGGGATAATTTAATTTTTCTTCTATTTCGCATAATTATCATTAAATCTAGTTCTCTTTTTCAAAATTTCCGCAATTGATAGTGTAATTAAACCCAGCATAAAAAATACAAAACGGAAACCTTCGAAATGTTCTAGTGGAATACCGAATAAAAGGTCACAAAATAATAACAAGACAAGTCCTTCCCAGTAGTTTGAGAAAAACAAAATACCAGCCAATACCCCTAGGTACAAAAGCCAAAATGGACCGGAAAACAACACAAGACACAGCAAAATGGTTGTACATATTCTTGGGAACATTAACTGTATGTTACAAGATTTATGAACAAAAAGAAACAGGTCTAAAAAAGTCTTTTATAGATAAAACGTAAGAATAAAAAAACTAGAACTAATACAATCAAATAAAGTAATGCTGGGTTTAGGAGGATAAAACTTAAAATAGTGAGGAGAAATAATTTTACGTATTTGAACGGTTTTTCCATATTAGAAACACCCTGCTCGTTTTGATTATTTTTTATTTTTTCTAAATCTTCTATTTCTTTTGCGTCTTGATCTTCATTTGATTTATCAGATATTGCCGGTTTTACTTTTGTTAGTTTATCTATTTCAGATTCTACTTTTGTCTTCTCTGCTTCAATCGTGTTACTCACTGAAACCCGAGTTGATTCAATTGAATTTATTACTTTTGCAATAGGGTTAGTAATAGATTCTGGGGTTTTTTCTACTATATTATTCCCTACTGTCAAAAGAGGTTCTGTACTTGAATCAATTGCCTCGTTAATTTTGTTTTTTATACTACTAACATCAGGTAATTTTTTTGCGACTACTTTTGTATCTTTTTCAGTTTCTTTATTATTTAAATCAATTTCTTCGTATTTACCAGGTGTAGTTTCAAGTTTGGCATTTTCGATTCGAGCAAAAATACGGTGTGAGCCAACCGTAGCATTCCAATCAATAGAAATAGCCTTACCTTCAGTACCCGATATACTAAAATCTTTTTTACCTAACAAGGTGGCTTCGTCATAAAAACTAACGCTTCCTTTTAATGTATTAGCATTAGGGTTAAATACAAAAGTGTAGATTTTAATCTTTTCACCTTCAACAAAATTATCTTTTGAATACCAAATACTTGAATCTACGAAACCAGTGTTCTCGGAAGCCGCATATGTAAAAGAAAAAAACAGACAAGATAAAATTAAGAACAATAGTGCAAACAGTTTAAATCTCATGCTAATAATTGTACAAGAAATTAACTATTTTTACCATGTCGGTAAACCTGCCGTTATACGATGAGCCAAGTATAGTTACTGCGATTTCATTGTAATTACCATCTTTAAACATTACCACTAAATTACCTCCAGCTATATTGGTGTAGCCCGTTTTTGATAAAAGTAATGGAGGCAGTTCGCGTATTACTGTATTTGTGTTTGAAACATCGTAAGTATGACCACCTTTTGAATCAACCAGCAGTCTAGGGTAAGTTGTAGCTTTTATAATTTCAGGTTCCATGTGTAATGCAAAATACGCAAGCCAATTCACATCTTCGGCTGTACCTAAGGCTCCAGCATGCTGTTCATCGATATCGAGCCCCGTGGGATTATAAAAAGTTGTATTTTTAGCACGCAAGTACTGCGCACGCTTGTTCATTAATTGAACAAAAAAAGGAATATTTTCACTTAAAGCCATAGTGGCATCATTCGATGATACAACTAAAGCAAGCTTGCCTAAATCTTTCTTTTCCCAAATATCCCCTGGTATTAATTTATCATCTTGAGGTGTTCTGATTGCATTTTGTGATATTCTGACAGGAGAATTATCTATTTTAATAGAAAGAGGCACAGAAACTAATTTAGTTATTGAAGCTAAAGGAAGTATTGCTGTATCATTTTTAGCAAATATTTTTCTGTTTAGTGTGAAGTTATAAACTGAAACAGATTTTGCTTCTATGTCTAAGTCCCCTAAACCTTTCTCTACGTCTGTCAGATATTTTTGCAACTCAGCTTCTTTTTTCTCTTGAGCTTTTTGTTCTAATTTGTAGGAATGCCAAATAAGTGCTCCAAAAATTGAGAATAGTACCAATATAAAAATAGCGAGTCTTTCTCTCCTAGTCGGCATTTTCCTCTTTTTCAGTTACAGGCTCTTTAATTTGATTCATCTTTTGTTCTACATCACCATACTCTGGCAAATATTCTACCTTAGTTACCCCCATATAGGAAAGGAGTTCAAAGGTTGGTTTATAAACATATTTCCTGGCATCACTAGGATCTGGAATCTTCTCTACTAAACCACGCACAGACAAAGCTCGTAAAGTAAAACTTGAATTAACTCCACGAATATAGTCTATTTCTGCTCGACTAGCACCATTTTTGTATAGAATAATAGACAGAGTTTCGAGACTTGATTTAGTAAGAGTCTTGTTCAATTCTTCTTTCTGCAAATCTTCAATCATCTGAGCAAAATCTGGTGCAGTACCCAATGTATATTCATCATCTTTTACAAGCAGAACAATGCCTCCAGTGAGTTTGTTCTCGAGTTCAGCTAACGCTAATTTAACTTCATCTATATCTGCTTGGCAGATTTCGGAAATTTTCTTTAAAGACAAAGATTCTCCTTTAAAGAAAAGTATCGCTTCAATTTTATTCGCTAATGTGTTCATAGTTTTGATTTATTTGCTTCTCAACAATAATATCTGAAAAGTTGTTTTCTTGCACGGCTTCTAATATACCCGTCCTAATTAATTCCAACATCGCCAAGAAGCTTACAATTACATAGACCTTCTCGTCTTTGGTTTTAGCACCTCCGGCAAATTCTTTAAAATTAAGTTTTAGGGTAGATTCAATCCGATCAGCTAACCTATCAATCATTTCTTCGATACTTATTACCTTTTTAATTTCAACTTCAGGTAATTGGGCTTTGCTAGGAATTTTATTAAGCAAAGACATCGCTGTGCCCAACATGCTTTCTTTGGTTATCTGACTATCTGGTAGAAAAATTTTAATCTCAGTATTTCTATCTTCAGCTGGAAAAATTATTTTCTTCCCAAAATTAGACTTTACGTGAGCCGATAAATTACTGTACAGTTCAAATAGTTTTAATCTGTTTTCTAGATTTGCTATATCTGATTCTTCTTCGGCGGACAATGACAAATTTGGCAACAAGGATTTAGACTTTATGAGTATCAGGGTAGCTGCTACTAGAATAAAGCTAGCTATTTCTTCTTTGTCTTCTTTAGGCAGGCTGTTTATGTAATTTACATAATCCTCAGTCACTTCTGCCAAAGAAAGGTCATTAATAAATAACTTTCTGTCTTCAACCAATGAGAGTAGCAAACCAAAAGGTCCTTCAAAATTCGAAGTTTTAATCGTGTAAATGGACTTATTATTATCCTGTTCCATAGAGGATATGCTAGCATTTTTTTAGTTACCATGCATTAAAACATGCTATAATCACGTAATATTATTATTTAAAATAAAAGCACGGATGAAAAAAACAAAAAATGAAGTCAGGCTTCCAGATTGGATAACCCCTATTACGTATGATATAAAATTGCACCCAGATTTAGAGAATTTCACTTTCAGTGGAGTAGAAAATATCACTTTTAAGTCAACTAAACCCACAAACCAAATAACCCTCCATTCAAAAGATATCGATATTGAGACTGCCCACATAGCTATCTCAAAAACAAAGAAAATTTTTGCAGAAATTTCTTATAATGAAAAAAACGAAACTGCTACATTTACTTTTCCAACAAAAATAAAATCTGGTAAGAATACTCTGGGTTTAGTGTTCCGAGGAATACTAAATGACAAAATGAGAGGCTTCTACAAGAGTTCTTATGTTTACGAAGGCAAGGTCAACCACCTTGCAACTACTCAATTTGAAGCTACCGATGCAAGACGCGCTTTCCCATGTTTTGACGAACCAGCCCAGAAGGCTGTATTTAACGTGTCTTTGGTAATACCAAAAGGTAAAACTGCCATTTCAAATACCCTACCCGTTGAACGAACGCCTCATGAATCCGGGTTTGAAGTTGTGCGCTTCGCTCCAACGCCGAAAATGTCTACTTACTTGTTGGCGTTCCTTGTTGGTGAGTTTGAATACTTAGAGAGAAAATCGAAAAATGGTGTCCTAGTGCGCGTGTACACTACACCCGGCAAAAAGCATCAGTCCGAATTTGCCCTTGATACAACCGTACGAGTATTAGACTTTTACGAAGATTATTTCAATATTAAATACCCACTCAATACGCTAGACATGATAGCAATACCAGACTTTACATCTCTAGCCATGGAGAACTGGGGTGCGATCACATTCCGCGAGATAGGACTTCTCGTTGATGAAGGTAAAACATCCACTGCATCAAAAGAATTAATTGCTGAAGTTATTGCCCATGAATTAGCGCACCAGTGGTTTGGTAATTTAGTAACCATGGAGTGGTGGACGCACTTGTGGCTCAATGAAGGTTTTGCTTCTTATATTCCGTACGTTGTACTTCATGAACTTTTCCCAGAGTGGGACGTATGGACACGATTTACCACCGAAACAACCAACATCGCCATGAGGCTTGATGGACTAGCTAGCACTCATCCTATTGAGGTCGCAGTTCATCACCCAGACGAAATTGGTGAGATATTCGATGCAGTATCTTACTCTAAGGGTGCCTCAGTTATCCGCATGCTCGCAGACTATTTGGGCCCTGTGAAATTCAGAGATGGATTACGCTACTATCTCAAAAAACATAGCTACAAGAATACTTCGACTGTTCACCTTTGGGAAGCTTTTGAAAAAGTGTCTAAACAACCTGTCGAAAAAATTATGCATAACTGGACCAGCCAAAGTGGCTATCCAGTAGTTGAAGTAACCCAAAACAAGGGCGAGCTATCTTTTACACAAAGTAGATTTTTTGCTAATCCAAATTCCCGCGTCCGTAGCCTTGTGGGCGAGGCAAAATTAAAATCAAAAGACAATACAGTATGGCAGATACCTATTTCAGCAAACGAAAGTAAATTTTTACTCACAAAGAAAAAAGAAACTGCAGCGCTGTGCAGCGGAATGAATGAACCAATCAAGGTAAACCTAATGGAAACTAGTTTCCATCGTACTGTATACTCACACGAGCTTTTAACCCTACTTCGAAATCCAGTTACAGAGAAAACACTCAGTGAACCAGACAGATTGGGTATAATTCGAGACCTGTTTGCCTCATCTGAAGCAGGAATGATCCCTACTAATTATGCCCTAGAATTCCTTGATGCATATAAAAACGAAGACAGCTATGTTGTGTGGTCCGAGATAGCTACCGGCCTTGGCAGACTAAAACAATTGGCAGCTAAGACAAAAACAGAAGCACCACTGAATACATTTATTATTAATCTATTCTCCCCTATCTTTACTAAACTTGGTTGGGAGAAAAAGCCAGGAGAGAAATATACTGATACACTACTTCGTCCTCTTGTGATTGGCCGACTTGGTTCCTCTGGCGACAAACAGATAATTAAACAAGCTCAATTTTTATTTAAGAACATAGAAAAAGGTGAACAAATAGATCCAGATTTACGTGGTGTAATCTATGGGTTAGTTGCAGGAAATGGTGGACAAAAAGAATTCAAAACTTTAACTGAAATGTATAAAAATGAAATTCTGCACGAAGAAAAGAATCGTATTGGATATTCACTTGGAAATTTCAAGGATGAAAAAATACTGAAACATGTCGCAGAATTTGCCTTGTCTAAAAATGTTCGTCCGCAAGACACCGTAGGCATACTAAGCTACGTTGCTATTAATCCTATCGGTCGTGATGTGTGGGTTAATATTCTACGTGATAATTGGGACACACTCGTATCCCGCTACGGTGAAGGTGGACATACCCTGGGCCGAATGCTAAGCGCTATTTCTAATTCTTCTGAAAAGAAACACTTGGAATTCTTTAATAAATTCTTTAAAAACCACCCTGCCCCTGGTGCTGCCCGAGCCATAGAACAGACGAAAGAAAAAATTGAAGGCAATATGCTGTGGGCAAAAAGAGATGCTAAAGCACTTGACAAGTTCCTAAATAAGAAGTAACATGCTCTACATGAGTTTTGATATTACAGTTAACGCAGTCGCACTTCGTCGCCGTACTCCGCACACCCGTGGAGTCGCTTTCGAGTGCTTGTAATATCACCTACTATTTTACTACAAACCCTCACAAAACGACTTCACGATGGAGTCGTTTTGTTTTTCACTCGTTCTTTCACAACAAAATACAAATCACATGATACGCATTTTCATCGACAGTCAAAGTCTCCCAAATTTCATTGGAGTTCCCAGCGAACAAGCCTTTGATCAAAGAGGCACCTTGCCTCAAGCACGTGGTTGTGACATTGTTGTGACCACTGACCCAATTAATCAAAGTTATATTAACTACTGGAGAAACTTAGGTTACCCGATCCCTAAATTTTTAAATGCTGGGCCCTTTGAGTCAGACAAAGCGTTGTCTGATTTGATATACGGAAAACCAGAAATACAAAAACAGATTAAAGCGAAACTCAATGGACACAATGGTAGGCTAGAGTTTTTCCATCCATCAGATCGTGAAGCACAGTTAGCCAATGCGATTGGCATTCCTGCCTATATGAATTTTGATTTTGCAACTGAATATCAAAAGAAAAACAGTTTCAAAGAACTATTCATCAAAGTTGGAATACCGACCCTACCATTTATAGACATGACATTAGCAAGTGACCTATCTTGGAATGATTTGGTAAACGAATTAGATTCAGATCAGTTGATCGCCAAAAAGGTTTACGGCAGTGGTGGCAAGTCTTTAGGAATGATAACTCCACTTAATTGCGAAGCGGATTTTTTAGAACTTGATTTGAATGAGGGCTATATCATAGAGCCACAAATCCAAGTTAAACGTGAGATTGCAGTCCACTGGGAAATTCTTACCGATGGCCAGGTGCGCTTCATTGGCTACTTTGGCCAGATTGGTGAAAATTTATCTTACGTGGGTACAGAGTTCCCTGTTTCTTTTGATCGAAATTTGCGCAAAAAGTTAGACGATGGTTTTAAACGTCTTACTTCTGAGATTTTAGCACTAGGTGGCCTTGGTTACATGTGCTGCGATGTCCTCGTTGATGAAGGTGGCAATATTTTCTGGAGTGATCTTAACCCCAGAAAAGGTGCGATTCTTTTTATTTTCGATGCAATTCGAAGACTGAGACAAGCACGTCGTTTAGGAAAGGTATCTATCTTACACAAACATTTTTCTGAGACGAAAATTCGTTCATTTGAACAAGTTCAGGAAGTCTTGGGTGATTTGTTGAACCCAGCAAACGGTAATTTTGTTCTTATCACGAACCCCGGAGCTATTGAGTATGGCTACCTGGATGTCACGTGTGTTTGTCGCAGTAAAAACGCGACAAATCCGCTCATGGAGAAAGTTGAAGGTTTAATCTATTAGTTTTTTGATAAAAAATTTTAAGGAACCGCAATTTGGAAGCAATATCCACTTTGCGGTTTTTTTGTTATAATCCCGTTTAATGGATAAAGAAGAATGGTTTCAAAAATTCTCAGACGGATACCTGCTTGATTCAGGCAAACCTGGACCAACTAGTGTCATCATGGCTGGAACACACGGTAATGAAATATGTGGAGTTAAAGCTTTTTATCAGATTGTACCTACGCTTAATATTGAAAAAGGTAAGGTATATTTTGTATTCGGTAATCCTAGAGCGATTGAACAAAAAGTCCGTCTAACTGAATTTAATTTAAATAGAACTTTTCGAACAGCAAATTTTTATACAAAAGAAATTAAAAAAACCTATGAATACCAGAGGGCTCAGTATCTAAAGAAGATACTCACGAAAGCTGATACCCTGCTTGATATTCACTCTACCACCAATCCCGGCAGCAAACCTTTTATAATATGTAGTAAAAAGGGGCACAAAATAGCAACATTTTTACCCAAGATGTTTATACGTGAAGTATGGGGATTTGGTGACATAGAACCAGGGGCCACCGATGATTTTATGGATAGTAAAGGTAAAATAGGCATTACTGTAGAGTGCGGTCAGCACGATGATATAAAAGCCGTAAATTTAGCAAAAGAAACAATACTTTCCTTTCTAATTATTAGAGGACATAACGAAAATAAAGTAAAAAATAAACAAAATAAACGGCCGGTATTTCAAATGCAGAGAATATATAAAAACAAATCTGCAAGCTTTAAACTCAAAAAGAAGTTTGTTGATTTCTCTCCAATTAAAAAAGGCGCCTTGATAGGATTTGATGGTTTGCACCCAGTGAATTCAGATAGAAATGGTGTAATTGTTTTTGCACACGACACTCATGGACAAAATGAAGAGGCTTTTATATTAGGTAAAAGAATCAAGTTAACTTAATTTAAATAAAAAAAATTGACCTTAATAATTACTTTACTTGACTAAAGTAATTCACTTTGATAAAGTGGACAATATGAGCAGAGGAATGAATAAAAATACCAAGATTTCGACAGTGAAGTCTGTGGGACAAGATGCAGACTGGCAAGACAAGAAAAATGCACAATTAGTGCAGGTATTTTTATCTTTGAAAAATGAGGATGAAGTTGAAAGGTTCCTGCGTGACCTTATGACCATTGGTGAAATAGAGGAGTTTGCCCGCAGGCTTGAGGCTGCTTCCCTGCTTTCACAAAACACACAATACAATGCAATTGCCGAATCCACAGGATTGTCTACCGCCACAATTGCACGAGTCGCTAAATTCTTGAAAGGATCGTTGGGTGGATACCAATTAGTCCTCCATCGAATCCATAGCAATAAAAGTAAACCTGGGAAAGGATTGAATTTGAAGTAATCAAAATACTCGAAACTAATCCCTTCTCAAGTGAGAAGGTTTTTTCTTTAAACACTGTTCATTCAAAAACAATAAAATAACATGGAAAATCTCATCGAATTTTTAAGCCAAGGAATTAATTCCGAAACTCTTCAGACCATTGGTTCAGAAGTTGAAACCCAATTTACTACACCTAATGGTTCGCCAATCACTCTTGAAACTTCTCAATGTATTTTCAGATACTTATCCCAACATGGATGGAAGATTACCCAACAAAAAGCAAACCTAATCACAGGAATTACAGACTGCTATGGTAACACCTTCACCTATGAGTTAGGGCGTCATAACATCGAATTTGGTAGTTTTGTCACTAACAAGGAATCGATTCTTGATGTTACCCTTAATTCGCTACAAATTTTGTACCGTGCAGCTCGAAACTTTGACGCTTTCCCTTTTTTTGGACCAGTCTTACAATCAAACGAAAATCTACTTGCCATACCGGATGAACGCGATGCTGTATGGTTGCAACTAGATGGCAAGGAAGCATTATTACCTATGGCGACGACTTCCAGTGTTCAGTTCACATTCAGCGTATCGTTGATTGATGCTGTGCCGATTCTAAACAAGTTTGGCAAAAACATCAGCACTTTTCTTGCAGCCTATCCACAGGAAAAAATTTGGAGGAAGTACATTACTCAATCAAAAGCTGCATACAAGGAGGATCGTTATGGCGGACCCCTGCTGTTTGAATCGTTGGAAAATTACTGCTGGCAGCTGAGTCAGCACAATGTTGTACAAGGTACAAACTTAGTATCATTTAAGAATGTAATTGATTTAGACGTACCATTATTCATACGAAGCATTTGGTGGTATTTCAGGTTAAAACGTTACGGTGATTCACTGTGCATCGAGGTACGTCCCATGCCACGAGGCACAGATGAGGGCATCAAAATGCAACTACAGAAAGTTTTAAGTTTTGTGTTATAATCCAAACCGGGTAAGCGAGATAATTCGCCTACCCGGTTTAAAATTTATATGGAAAAAGAAATACTAGAATTAACTAAGAAATTTGTTTCAATAAAGTCGTTTGACGGCAATAGTACCGGATTAAATGAGGTACTAGATTTAGCCCTATCGTATTTACAAGATTATAAAATTGAAAGATTCGAACGAGAAGGAATTCCAAGCGCGCTCGTATACAACACAGCAACAAGACCAAAAAAATTTAAGGTTCTTTTTAATGTTCACTTAGACGTTGTGCCAGGACTAGAAGAAAACTACATACCAAAAATAAAAAATGGGCGTCTGTACGGTGTGGGATCAATGGATATGAAAGGTAATGCTGCTGCTGCGATATTACTTTTTAAAGAATTGGCAAAAGACCTCAACTACCCTGTCGCTGTTCAGCTTGTAACAGACGAAGAAGTGGGCGGATTCAATGGTACGAAATTGCAAGTTGAGAAAGGCGCTCGAGCTGACTTTGTAATTGCCACTGAACCAACAAATTTCGACATTGTGCACAAAGCCAAGGGCGTATTCTGGGTTAAAATTTTAGCAAATGGTGTTACAGCTCACGGAGCCTACCCATGGCGTGGAGATAATGCAATTTGGAAAATTAACACATTTTTAAATAATCTAAAAAAGAAATTCCCTATTCCAAAAAAGGAAGTTTGGGCTACAACTGTGAACCTAAGTAAAGTTGAGACAACCAATAATTCAATAAATAAAATACCGAGTGACTGTGCTGCTAGTTTAGATATACGCTTTGTTGAAGAAGATAAGAAAACCATCGAGGCTCAAATCAAAAACCTAGCTAAAGAATTAAAACTCAAGTTAGAAGTTGTCGAGAAAGAACCTCCGATGTTTACCGCGAAAGATAATAAATATTTAGTAGAACTTGCGAAAGCAACTACAAAAAATATAAAAAATAAGGCAATCCTACGTGGTGCTAATGGAACATCAGATGCAAGGCATTTTGCCGATGTGGGCTGCCCCGGAGTAGAATTTGGCCCTATTGGTGGAGGTATCGGTAGCGATGAAGAATGGGTAGATATAAAAAGCCTCAAAACTTATAGTGATATCCTGAAAGATTTCTTAATTGCTATTGGAACTAAAAACTAGGTTTTAATTCACTAATTTTTGCTGCAACAATAAAGTCGTTTTCTGACAAACCGCCGATGGAATGTGTGGTTAAGGTTAGTTTTACCTTGTTGTAATGTATTTCTATATCTGGGTGGTGTCCTTCGCTTTCTGCAATATCGGCTACATTGTTGATGAAATTTATGGCACCTATAAAATCAGTGAATTTAAATTCCCTTTCAACACTCTTAGCATTATCAGCAAGTACCCATCCAGGGACATCTGGCATGTAATTACGTGCTTCTTCGGGTAAAAATGGGTCTACTTTCCCCTCACACGGTACACATTTTTTCTTCAATAAATTATTCTGCATAAACCTATTAGACAGACTTTAACTTCAATTCCTTCATCTGATTTTCTGCGATTTTAGCAGGGGCGTTCATCATGAGGTCTTTACCTTCACCTGTTTTAGCGAAAGGAATAACTTCTCGAATATTTGGCTCGTTATGGAGTATCATCATCAATCGATCAAACCCCCAAGCAATACCTCCGTGTGGTGGCGCACCGAAATCCAGCGCTTCAAGCATGTGTTTGAAGTTTAAATCTATTCTATCTGCATTGTAACCCATTATTTCAAAAGTATTCCTTAGCGCGCTGGCTTCGTGGTTTCTGATACTACCGCCACCTATCTCATATCCGTTTAATGTAATATCATACTGGGTTGTCAGTATTTCACCAATGTTCTTTTTATTCATGAAATCATCCATATGTTCTGCCCGAGGCTTGGAAAAAGGGTTGTGAGTAAAAGTCCATTCACCAGTACCGTCTACGTTATCCTCCCCGGTCTTCTCAAACATTGGGAAATCAACCACCCATAGGAATGCGAGTAGGTTGGGATCATTTTTATCTTCTCGGATGTCTGGACGATCATTGCCATATTTCTCCATGGCTTCATTGTATGAAATCCGTGGGAAAGGTATCTGCTGAATTTTCTTTTCTGGATAGAGTTCTTGAACGAGTTTAATAAGAAGCTTTTCATTCAGTGCCATTACGTCTTCCTCGGTAACAAAAGACAATTCCATATCAAGCTGCGTGAATTCTGGCTGCCTGTCCCCACGAGTATCTTCGTCGCGCATGCATTTAGCAAATTGGAAATATTTCTCAAATCCAGCCACCATTAACAGCTGCTTGTATTGCTGCGGAGACTGCGGTAGGGAGTAAAAATTCCCTGGATATATACGACTTGGTACCACAAAAGATCTAGAACCCTCGGGTGTTGGCGCGGACATGAGTGGGGTTTCAACTTCAGTAAATCCTTCTTCTGCAAGGTGGTTCCTCACCAAATTCTGTACCTTGGAACGCATTCGCATATTGTGCTGCATCCTGTCATTGCGTAGATCTAAATATCGGTATTTCAAACGAGCATCTTCATTCACCTCCCGAGTATCACCATCTATTGGGTATGGTAGGGTCTCTGCTTTGTTTAATACTTCTATGCCCAGTATTTCAAGTTCTATATCACCATTTAACACATCTGCTTTTTTGTTCCTTTCTGGACGTTCGTTGACCTTGCCACGAACCTGCACGACCCATTCTGGGCGGACTTCTTTACCTGTCTCCATAGCTTCACTACCAGGCAAAATAACCCCCTGCACCAAGCCGGTCATATCTCGGAAATCCATAAATATCATTTTCCCTTGGTCTCTGCGTACATTGACCCACCCAGCAATAGTCACCTCTCCGCCTACTTTAGTGTTTAAATCTTTAATTAAAATTCTATTTTGCATATAGATATACTAACGCAAACCGGCATTTTAAGCCAGTGCCGAAAGTAAGAAATTTTTCCAATTATTATAGATAATTTTCTCTACATCTTCTGGTGAATATACTTTTTCTAACCCTTTAACTAGATTTATATACTCACTCGTATCTTTAAGACTAGGTACATATTTAGGCCAAGACATGCCATCAAAGTCTGAGCCGAATGCGATATGATCTATGTCGCACACATCCACCGCGTGATTGATGTGCGCTACCACATCATGAATTGTTGCATCCTCTGTATTTTTGTTTAAAAATTCAGGTACAAAAGCAATACCCAACACTCCACCCCGATCTGCTATTTCTTTAATTTGTGCATCATCCAGATTCCTGCGATGTGGATTAAGCGATAGTGTGCATGTGTGAGAATTGAATACCCTACCATTGAAACAATTCATTGCGTCCCAAAAAAGTTTTGAATTCATGTGAGCTGTATCAAGCATAATACCAAGCTCTTCCATTTTTTTAAGTAGACCTTTACCGTCCTCTGTTATGCCGTTATTACTGTCTGTGCCTCCACCGTACTGATTGTCGCGATTCCATACAGGGCCAATCATACGTAATCCTTTATTATAAAAACCCTCAATATTATTTATATTAATGCCAATTGCATCCTCGGCAAGCAAGACTATGCCTAGCATGCCGTCTGTATCAAGCACTGTCTCTAGATCTGCTTTCGTACGTATTATTTTAACTCTGCCTTCACTTCTCACCTCTAGATCATTGTAATAATCCAACTGACGCTCCATCTCCTCTTGGCAGATGTCTGTGCTCGAAATTATACTTTTTCCATCAAATTTATATGGAAAACAAACCCCAAATACCACCTTTACCCCGCTCTGCGTGAGCCGTACATAGTCCGACTGGTTGAGCCGTGGTGCAGACAAAAGGTGTGATTCATCAAAGCTATTTTTCGCCAAAAAATCCTTGCCCGTGACATGCAAAGAGTTGAAAGATATGTCTTGATGTCCGTCGATAATGCGATATTTATTCATAATATGTATCTTACTGTAAATTATAAAAAAATAAAGGGATACTGTTTTGATAGCTCGAAAGCTCAGTATCCCTTAATGTTGGATTAAAAAAATAAAACTTATGCTGCCTGTTCCTCTTTGTCTTCGACTTTAACAAGATTGTTAATTTGTTCAAAACTCAAAGACATTAAAGGCCTAACAACTTCTTCAGGAACGAAATCACCGTTTAACAGGTCAAACTGACTGAATCCTCTACGCTCAGAAAGCAATCTACGGAAGTTTTTCCTTTCAATTACAAAACTTGGGTTAATGATTTCTTTACTCCATAACAATAAATGAGCGCGTTCATTGTGGTCATCTCCCACATTGGCGAGTCCAAAATTTAATTCTGCTCTCTGTTTATGCAGATCAATCAATTTTAATACGCTTTCCAACAAACCCTGTTCTGCACTACATGGAAGAAACCTAAAGGTTCCACCAGGAAGTATGGTATGTCCCATGAATTGAGGCAACCATTCAAACTTTCCAGAAGCAAGTAGACATTTATACATTCTATCAAGCACATCTCGGAGTGGTTGAGATTTTGTATAGTTAATCATGTCAATCCCACTTACGGTGTAAGTGTCGCCAATTTCTTCTTGTGCAAGTCCTGGTTTAATTTGTTGAAAATAACAAATTAATGAATCAAGCAAAATGACTGCTTCTTTGATTGGGAAAAATCCTGCTGCAGGCAACAAACAATCATTTCTGATCATTTCTGCGTGCTGACTTTTCATAATCAAAAACTGCTCAATATTACAAACCTTTCCGGGTGAATCTACTCGAGTCACGATTCCTTCCGTAGAGATGTAGCGGTCGAAAATACCCTTGCGCTGATCATATCCCTGTAAAATGAAAACTTCATTTTCAACAATGACTTGGAAAAAATCGTGAATCCAGGGAAAAGTAAGTAAATCTGCATCTAACATTACATTCTCTCGACCCAAAGCCATTCTTTTTGCTTCATGGTGAACGTATCCAAGGTTTGTTTTGCTAGCAAAATTTTTGGCGGATAAATAACCATTGCTTTGGATAACACTCGGATTAACTTTCAAATATGGTGAAAGCACGGGTTCTGTTTGAATCGCACAGTGGTGAGTCACACCATTTTCCTTTATGTTCTGTGGTTCGTCCGCAGTATCCACTACGGACATATTCCCCATGTAGTCACATATTGTGACTCCCATATGGGGATACATCGAATTCGAAGGCCAGTGCAACCCTATGTGTGGGGTTGCCCTAATTTCAATACCTGCTTGTGTTAAAGTAAGCACGTCTGATGGTGTTAGTTTATGAGACTGTCCACCCCAGGGATTTTTGGCATCAACGCCAATGATGAAAAAATTTGTAGGTTGACCATGCAAACTTTCGTAAGTCACCGGTTCGGGATTCAAATTGTTTTTTGTAGGCTTTTGCGGGTAAAGCAATTGAAGACGGTTAAGCTTTTTCATGATTTATTTTATTTTTTTTGAAAGAGCTGAGTGTCGGTCTGGTTAACGCGGATACACCCAAAAGAACAAAAACCCTTGAATCATCAAGGGTTCCTGCTTAGTTTCTTCACCTAATTAGAGAAAAAATCAAACACCAACCCTCGACGTAGCCGGATAGACCAGCCACATAATAAAGACGTAACCGACGAGGTTTAGAAAATTTGCCTTTATTTGGTTAATGTTTAACTTCATACTGAATTTATTATTACCAATTTTATAGGTAAAAGTCAAGGATTTTTACACAGGCTATTACATTTGCGTCAAATAGTATATAGCCGAAACGATAATGAGGGTTATGAGTATATTCTCCACCCAGTACCATTTTTCTTTTTTATCTAGTACTTGTAAAAAGAAAGCCGGTAAACCAAAGAAAATTACGACGATTGCAAGCCACATATTTTTATATATTAACTCCTAAATTATCTTTAATTTGTTTCATTTTAATACTTGCTTTGGATTTAGCTTTTGCGCTACCTTCCTCCAATATCTTAATAGCCTTAAACAAATCACTAGCCAGTTCTTTTCTGCGTTCACGCATAGGGGCAATGAATTTTTCTAAATCTTCAATTAATATTTCTTTTAAGATTTTGTACTTGCCTTTGTGCTCTTCATAAATTGCTTTCAATTCTTCTTCGCTTCTAAGGAGTTTATGAATAGCATAAACATTCTGTGGCACATCCCCTCCTGAATCAGTCACAATACTCATTACACATTTTTTTATTTCTTCATATTCTGCAAAAAGCGGTATGGTATTTTTATAACTCTTGGACATTTTCTGCCCATCAGTGCCAGGTACGGTGGCTACATCTTCAACTATTTTGTGTACTGGCATTTTAAATGTATCACCGAAAGTGTTATTAAATTTTTGCGCTAGGTCACGAGCTATTTCTACATGTTGCTGTTGGTCTTTACCCACAGGCACTACATCTGCATCATAAAGTAATATATCTGCTGCCATCAGCACTGGGTAATTAAAAGTGCCAACATTTATTTCTTTGTTTTTTGCCTCAGCATCTTTAAAAGCATGAGCCCGCATCAAGTACGGCATGGTGACAAGTGTATCAAAAATCCAAGCTAATTCTGTATGTTCAGATATATCACTTTGTTTAAAAATTGTAACGTTCTTAGGATCAAGTCCGATAGCCAAATAATCAAGTAAAACGCCAATGATATTATCATGCATTTCTTCCTTGTTCTGAATAAAATTTAGCGCGTGATAATCAGCAATCATCACATAAGATTCAAAATCTTTTTGCATTTCTACGAACTGACGCATAGCGCCAAAATAGTTACCAATGTGTGGTGCGCCGGTTGGTTTGACTCCTGAAAGCATTATTTTCCTTGTCATGTATAGATAATATCACGAATCCACATGGAAGTCACAGGTTTATTCTTTTACCTTACTTGGTGAGTTTTACATATATGTTAAAATTACCTCATGTCCGAAAATTATAAAAAAGAAAATTACAAAAAATACGATTCTCACCAATCCAACACTCCAAAGAACAAAATCAGGATTCCTCCTCAAAGCTTAGAATCTGAGATGGCAGTACTTGGTTCCATCATGCTTCGCAAAGACGCAATGCAAGAAGTTGAAGATATTCTTTCGCCTGATTCATTTTATGCTGAAAAACATAAAATGATATTCCAAGCCATGCTGGACCTGGCCATGCAAAACGAACCGATTGATATGCTTTCTCTGTCTACTAAATTAAAAGACCAAAAACGTCTAGATCTAGTAGGTGGCAACAAATATTTGGCTGATATAGTAAATACTGTTCCATCTTCTACTAATGCTAAACACTATGCCTACATAGTACAGAAAAAGTTTGTTCTACGTAGTTTAATTGATGCGGCAGATTATGTATCTGAAATAGCAATGAACGAAGGAGACGATCATATGGACGATATACTCGACCTAGCAGAGAAAAAAATCTTTTCTGTTGTATCATCTCCAAAAAGTCAAAAATTCATAAGTCTAAAAGACTCTCTTCCTGAAGCATGGGAACGTTTAGAAAAACTACATGAAAGAAAAGGAGAATTGCGGGGCGTGTCTACTGGATTCCGAGATTTGGATAATATGTTATCTGGATTTCAAAATTCTGATTTAATCATTCTAGCAGCCCGACCTTCTATGGGTAAGACAACTCTCGCCCTTGATATGGCCCGTATGTCTGCCACGAATCATGATAAATCAATCTTGATATTCTCACTTGAAATGTCTTCCCAACAATTAGTAGACCGTATGCTCTCTGCAGAATCCCGAGTGAATGCTTGGAATCTACGCACCGGAAGACTTTCGTCAGATCGAGAATTCACTCACCTGCGTGATTCACTCGACAAGCTCGCTAAAGCAAAGATATACATCGATGACCAAGCTGGCAACTCCATAGTACGCATGAAGTCTCTAGCCCGACGTATTAAATCTGAAAAGGGTCTAGATATGATTGTTGTTGACTACTTGCAGCTTATGACCACCAGCAAGGCACATGATTCCATGGTGAACCAAGTTACTGAGATTTCCCGATCGCTCAAGGCATTAGCCAAAGAGTTAGACGTGCCTGTTATTGCTCTGTCACAGCTTTCTCGTGCAGTTGAATCTCGTGGTGGCAAGCCTCGCCTGTCTGACCTCCGAGACTCTGGATCTATCGAGCAGGATGCAGACGTGGTTATGTTTATCCACCGTGAAGATAAAGGTAAAGATGAATCCGAGCGCACCAACATCGCTGAAATATTAATTGAAAAACACCGAAATGGACCCGTGGGAAAGGTTGACCTATTCTTTGATGAAAAGACGACCACATTCCTATCTCTCGAGAAAAGCAGCCTTAGTGACTTTTCCGCTAAAGTTCCCGAAGGCAGCGGCGGATTAGAAGACTTCTAATATGGATATAGTTGATAAATTAACTGAGGTTTTCAAAGAATTTCCAGGTATTGGCGAAAGACAAGCACGCCGTTTTGTCTACTTTTTGATGTCTCGAAATGGTGAATATGCTAACAACCTATCTAACCTAGTTTCTCAACTAAAGAAGGAAATAAATCAATGCAAAGAATGCTTTAGATACTACGTAGACGACGGACACATAGATAGTTTATGCCACAATTGCAGCTCCGTTAACACAGACAGCAGCATGCTCATAGTAATAGAAAAAGACTCTGACTTAGAAAGTATTGAGAAGAGTCGAGTCTACAATGGTAAATATTTTATCTTAGGAGGATTGGTGCCAATAGTAGAAAAAAGTACTAAATCCAGGGTTCGTATTGATGAACTATCTAAACGCATACAACAAGAAAAAGATTTAAAAGAAGTCATACTTGCCTTTTCTATTTCTCCCCAAGGAGACCATACAGATTTCTATGTTCGCAATGAATTACAAAATATTATAAAAAATAAAAATATTAAAATTTCGTCTCTAGGACGAGGGCTTTCAACTGGTACGGAATTAGAATATTCAGATAACGATACTCTGAAAAATGCTTTGAAAAACAGAAGCTAGAGTCTTCAACGAAAAACCCCGTCGCTCGCGAGCGACGGGGTTTTTTTAATTATTTAATTGAAGTTATCTTGATCTTGAAGTATGGTTGTCGGTGACCGTTTCTGCGTAGGTATCTGGATTTCTGTTTGTATTTCATAACTAGCACTTTGCTTCCACGTCCGATTTCAGTTATTTCTCCATCAACTTTGGCTCCAGTGATATATGGTGTGCCAATAGTTGTGTCAGATCCGTTGTCTACAAGCAAAACTTTATCAAAAGAGACCTTGTCCCCTTTCTCGTATTTTCCAACGAGTTTTTCTATAGACAAAACTGTGCCTTTTTCAACCTTGTATTGCTTGCCCCCTGTTTGTATTACTGCAAATTCCATGGGTTCTATTCTATACCATGTTTTGCAAAAATGCAAGTGCGGGTGCTATAATTTCCCTATGCAAACAAAGATTATTGAGCGTTACTTCTTTTTTGGACTATTACTTATAACATTGTTCCTGTCTTTCATGGTATTCCGTCCCTTTTTGCCGATTATCATTATTTCGGCTGCTTTTGCAGTGGTTTTATCCCCAATAAACAGTAAACTCAAGAAAAAAATGCCAGGTGGATTGGCAGCTCTATTAACTGTGTTCTTTTTCATCCTTATTATATGTGGACCTTTATTTGGATTGGGCGTTTTGGCTTTTAACCAAACTCAAGATTTATACTATTCAATAGTCCAAAACGGTGGCGCCGGCCCAATACTCCAAAAGCTTGAAGCAAGCATAAATGGTTTATTACCTCAAGGAATAGCATTGAATCTAGACGATAAAATTTCTGAATTTATTGTTTTTATGACTCAGAATATTGCTGCTATATTTACCTCCACCCTTACAACCTTATTTGGATTTTTCTTAACGCTAGTATCCTTGTTCTTCTTCTTAAAAGATGGTGCCAATTGGAAAAAAGAATTAATTTTAATAAGCCCTCTATCTGATAAAGACGATAGCAAAATATTAAACAGGCTTACACAATCAATCAACGGTATTGTGAAAGGCTATTTGCTTATCGCAGTAATACAAGGAACGCTTATGGGCATAGGCCTAGCAGTGGCTGGAGTACCCTCTGCTGCACTTTGGGGAGTAGTGGCTGGTATAGGATCCCTATTGCCTACGGTTGGTACAGCGCTTGTTTCCATCCCTTCTGTTATTTTCCTAGTAGCTACTGGACATGTACCCCAAGCTATCGGTATTGGTATTTGGGCATTTTTAATAGTTGGTTGGGTAGACAATCTATTAAACCCAATAGTTATATCTTCAAAAATTAAAATACCTCAGATATTAGTATTATTCTCCGTATTAGGCGGTTTAGTACTTATGGGTCCAGTTGGTTTCCTTTTTGGTCCGCTTATCGTTTCCCTTCTTTATGCTTTAATCACTATCTATCGAGATGAGTATGAAGGCACAGAACAAACAGCAAAATAGACATGAAAATCTATAACACCCTAACTCGAACAAAAGATAACTTCAAAACAATTAATGAAGGTCAGGTACTCATGTATACCTGCGGTCCAACTGTTTATAACTTTGCTCATATTGGTAATTTGCGAGCTTATGTTTGTGCGGACGTCCTAAGAAAGGTCTTAGAATATTCTGGCTATGAGGTAAAGCAAGTAATGAATATAACTGATATAGGGCACCTAGCCTCTGATGCTGATTCTGGCGAAGACAAAATGACCAAAGGACTTCTGCGTGAAGGCAAAGAATTAACACTTGCCAATATGCGCACATTGGCAGAATTCTATACTGCGCGCTTTAATGAAGACTTGGCTAAATTAAATATCAAATTCCCTTCTGGGCAATACTATGCGTCTGATTATGTCCCAGAAGACGCGGAATTAGTTGAAAGACTAGAAGAAAAAGGATTCACCTATATCACAACAGATGGTGTGTATTTTGATACAGAAAAAATGCCCGACTATGGTGCACTGTGGGGCGGCAAAAGAACAACTGACAAAGAACATGCGCGTATTGATGAAAACTCAGAAAAACACAATCCTGCAGATTTCGCTCTTTGGAAATTCAATAACAAAATAGGCTACCCTTCAAAATGGGGCCAAGGTTTTCCTGGCTGGCATATTGAATGTTCAGCTATGGGAATGAAATTCCTGGGCGAACAGTTCGACATTCATACTGGTGGAATTGATCATATATCTATCCACCATACAAACGAAATCGCTCAGTCTGAATGCGCCACAGGTAAAAAGCCTTTTGTTAATTTTTGGCTACATAATGAATTCGTAGACACGGCCGGTGAGAAAATGGCTAAATCTGGAGATAACTTCCTAACACTGGAGAGGGTTACTGAACGCAAAATAAGCCCTGTTGCCTACCGATTTTGGCTTTTGATGGCAAACTACAGGACAAAGGTAAACTTCAACTGGGAAGCTCTAGAAGCCGCTGCCATAGCCTTAAAACGCTTAAATTCACTGTATTTAGGGCTGGGTGAGGCAGTGGGTGTTATCAACTCAGAATATCAACAAAAGTTTAAAGAAAGGTTGGAGGATGACCTTGATACACCCCGCGCGCTGGCACTACTGTGGGATTTAATAAAAGATGAAGGCGTGCCTAACCAAGACAAGAAAGCAACAATATTGGATTTTGATAAAGTATTATCATTGGGTTTTGCTGATTTAAAAGAGGTTGAAGTACCGGAAGAAATTTTAAATCTATTAAACGCTCGTGAGGAAGCTCGCAAAAATAAAGACTTCCTAAAGTCTGACGAAATAAGAAAACAAATTAACTCTCTGGGGTACGAAGTAAAAGATACCGGAGAAGGACAAAAAATTTCTATACTAGATTAATTTCGCTATATCGTTATAAGTAACGAAAACCATAAGTAATATCAATAACCAGAATCCAACCATGTTGGCTACGTTGGCTACGTTTGGGCTAATGCGTGAACCTTTTATTTTTTCTATTAGTACAAAGAGTAAGCGACCTCCATCAAGCGCTGGGAATGGTATGAAATTTATGACCGCTAAATTGACTGAAATAAGAGCAGCAAAGGACAGTAAATAAGCAAAACCAAATTGTGAGGCATCACCTACTACTTTCACCATACCAACAGGTCCGGTTATGGAATCTCTAATTCCGCCAGCTCCGGTAACAGCACTTTTTATTATCCCATATAAACCCGTCACAGTGCCTTTGGTTACATTCCAAGTAAGCTCTGCTCCAGCCACAAATGCACCAAAGAAAGGAAGGCGCATTGTACCTATCTCGTCCATAGCTATACCAATACTCGGCACACCAGCATCATTCAATTCAGGTTTTACTGTATGGGTTCCAGGGTCTATGTAATTCTTGCGCATGTATTGAACAAGAATTTCTGATTCTCCGTGTGCTACGATAAATTTCTTTAACGATTCTGGGTTTAAGTTATATTCAATATCTTTACCACTTTGAATGCTTATTATTTGATCACCTGCTTTTACCCCGCCTTCGTAAGCTGGAGAATCTTTTAAAACAGATACGACTGTTAGCTGTACATTGGTAAGTTTTGCATTAGCTGGGGCGCCCTGTACAGACGAAGGCAGTCCGGACATAAAGCTAACAGAAAACAAAAGCCAGGCAAGTAGGAAGTTTGCCGCTATACCAGCCACCAGGATAATTGCTTGTTGCCATTTTGGTTTGTTAATAAAGCTTCGGCTAGCTTCGGGTCCATTTGTAGCATCATCACTAACTTCTTCACCAAAAATTTTTACAAAGCCGCCTATTGGTAGCCAGTTTAAAGTGTATTCTGTTTCTCCTCTTTTAAATAAAGTCATCGCCTTGGGTGGAAAACCAAAGCCGAATTCATCAACGCGAACCTTGAACCATTTTGCGGTCGCAAAATGTCCTAGCTCGTGCACCAAAACTAATACCAACAAAATAACGATAAATATTATGGTGTTCATGCAATAATTAATTTAAAACTTCGCTCTCCTTTTTACTAAAAATTCCTTCTAAGTTTTTGTTAGCTTCATCAACAAGTTTTTGTAGCTCGTCTTTGCCTCTTTTTAAATCATCCTCGTTTAATTCAGCAGCGGCTAATGCATCCATTTGATCTTGACGGACCTTGCGTACAGAGATACGAGATTCTTCGAGTTTATCTTTTAAAACTTTTACCAATTTCTGACGAGTTTCACCCGTAAGTTGTGGAAAAACAACCCGAATACCAGATTCATCTACGGCTGTGGAAAGGCCTAAATTAGCGGCCATTATCGCCTTTTCTATTTCTTTGATATTGTTTTTATCCCAAGGGTTGATGCGTAGGGTCTTAGGATCTTCAATACCAACGCTGGCTACGTTTTTAACAGGTTGTTTTTGACCATATGATTCAACCATAACCGAGTCTAGAACGATCGGTGAAGCACGCCCAATGTTCAACTGGGAGTATTCCTTGGATAAAAAGTCTTCTACCTTCTTTAATTCATTTTTGAAATTTGCAAAATTGTAACTCATAAACGCTATTTTAACACATACTATCCAAGTACCAAAGCAATAGACTCTAAAAGCATCTTCGGAGCAGCACCAGGTTGGCGTAGGTTTTCCCTGACCTTAAAAATATGTTCAAAAATACTAGCGTCAAAGGACGCCTTTGACCTGTTAGCATGCAAGGTTATTTCTAAATTATTTAGAAAGTTCTGAGCCACCGTCCTTGGAGATTCATCCCCTTCTTCATCTTTTGCGATAGCTAGCAGGTCTTTAATAAAATTAATTCTATCTGTTAAATTCATTTTTATAAATTTTAATGCAGTCTGATCGTCTGTTTTTGAGTGACTGCCTAATTCTATAGTATAAAGTCTAGACAGCAGGGTCGGCAAAAATGTCTGAATACTAGGACTAATTACAAAAATATGAGTATCTTCTTTGGGCTCTTCGAAAACTTTTAACAGAGAATTCTGTGCCTCTACTAGGAACTGATTAGCAGAAATAATAAATATTCTACGTCCTTGGCTAAACTTCTTTTCACTAGTTTGTGCTTTAAAGTTACGTGCGTCTTCAATTTTAAAAACATCAAAATCACTCACCACAAAATCCGGATTATTGGTAGTAGATTCTCCTATGTCTTTAACAAAATTAAAAACTGCAGGTAAAATTTCTTCTCGATTACCGAGCAGTAAATAAGCATGGTGCAAATTATCTTTGCTTAATTTGTCCATTATTTTTTACTTAAAATTGCACGTTTATATGTGTCTAAGTGTTCCAGCGCTATACCTGTGCCTTTAGCCACGCAATACAGCGCATCTTCAGCTACTTGGGCCTTAACGCCAGTCTTGCGGTAAACCAAATCTGGTAGATTGCGCAACAACGAAGAACCTCCAGTCATGATTATGCCGTGGTCAATAATATCAGAAGCTAGCTCAGGTGGAGTTTCAGCCAGTACTTCTTTGATAGCTTTAATTATTTGCTTCAGCTCGTTGTCTATAGCCTTCACTATTTCATTAGTACCAACCTGAGCACTACGAGGTAATCCTTGAATATAATCCCGTCCTTTAATTGTGACTCTTAATTCTTCTTCAAGTAATACAGCTGCGCCAATTTTAATTTTTACTTCTTCAGCAGTTCTGTCACCAATAGCCAGGTTAAAGGTCTTTTTGATATAGTCAGCAATTGCTGCATCTATTTTGTTACCTGCACACTTAACTGAAGTTGAGGCCACTATTCCACCGAGTGATATAACAGCCACGTCTGTGGTACCTCCACCAATATCTACTATCATGTGACCTTTCGATTCATAAATAGGTATACCAGCACCAATAGCAGCCAAGATAGGCTCCTTGACCACATACGCATTTTTAGCACCAGCTTTGATAGCTGCTTCAACTACAGCCCGACGCTGAGTAGAGGTCACACCAGCTGGTACAGAGACCATCACATCTGGCTTCCAGAAATTAAATTTACCTAGTGCTTTGTTTATGAAATATCTGAGCATTGCCTCGGTGATACGGTAATCTGCTATCACCCCATCCTTCATCGGTTTGTAGGCAATTATTGAGTCCGGGGTCTTGCCTACCATTTCTTTAGCTTCCATGCCTATGGCCAGAACCTTGTTATCCTGCTCTGATACAGCTACTACCGAAGGCTCGTTTAAAACCACCCCCTTACCAGGCAAATACACCAAAGTATTGGCAGTTCCCAAGTCTATACCTAGTTTTCTGGAAAATATGGACATTAAGGGTAATATAGCATAGAGTATGCTAATATTAAACCATGAAAGTTATTACGGTTATTCCCCTTTCTAAAGTCAATTTCGACGAAGAACTAACATATTTTTCTTCTCTGCCAGTTGCCGTGAATGATGTCGTAGAGGTATCAATTCGTAAAAAAAAGCTTCTGGGCATTGTCACCAGTGCAGCTGATGCTCGGGATAGTAAAATTGAGATAAAAAACGCTGATTTTAACCTACGTAAAATTGAATCTGTAAAAGGCAAATCTATTTTAAATGAAGAATTTTTATTGGCGGCTACAGAGTTTGCTGACTATATTAATTTAAGTAAAAATTCAGTTTTATCTTATTTATTACCATCAGTGCTCAAAGAAAATTATGATGAGCTCGAGGGTATTGTCAGTGATAATTCTAAAGAAAAACAAAACCCGAAAGACGATAATTTAAAACCAGAGAAACTACTTTTTCAAGCAAGTGCAGACGAAAGAATATCTTACTACAAGACACTCATTCGTGAATCTTTTGCTGCTCATAAATCTATCTTCATAGTTCTACCACGTGAACATGAGATAAACTTACTCGCAAGCGAACTAGGCCGCGGCATAGAAAACTTTGTTTTCACCTTACACGGAGGACTAGCTAAAAATAAAGCACTGGAAACAATACGCAATATATACACCTGCGAGCATGCCATATTAGTGTTGGCGACTGCGCCCTACCTGGCCATCAAGAGAGATGACATGCGAGCAATAATTATGGAACAAGAAGGCAGTGGTGCATACAGAAATATAGCTCAATCAAACCTAGATCTTCGTCCATTCGTTGAAATTTATGCAACCAGAATCAAGACAAAGTTAATCATGGCGGACACCCTGCTGCGATTTGAAACAATTGGTAGAAAGGATTTATCTATGCTTAGTGAAGTAAGGTCTCTATCCTACAGAGTTAATACTGATGTAGAAATCTCAGTTATTGAGAAGGGTGCCAAGACTGAGAATGACAGCAAATGGCATCCTATTACAGTTGTCAGTTTAGACAAAATAAAAAACACCCTGGATAAGGGCCAGAATGTATTTGTCTTTACCCTACGCAAGGGTGTAGCCACGTATACAGTGTGCAAACACTGCGAGACACCAATATTCTGCCCCGAATGTAAAGCACCCTTAGTATTGTACACAACCAAAGATAAGAAAAAGCGCATGTTTGTCTGCAACAAATGCAAACACGAGAAAAGCCCAGACACAGTGTGTTCTAATTGTGGCAGTTGGAATCTGGTGACTCTTGGCATCGGTACAGAAATGGTCTATGAAGAACTGCAGAAACATTTCCCAGGAAATACAATTTACGAGTTGAATAAAGAATTGGTAAAAAATAAATCTGGTGCTGAAAAATTGATTAAAGAGTTTGAATCCTCCAGAGGCAGTATATTATTAGGTACAGAAATGGCACTGTTTTATATGACGAAAAATGTATCTTTGTCACTCATGGCTTCTTTTGATTCTCTGTGGAGTATTCCTAATTTTAAAATTAGCGAGAAAGTACTATCACTCATATTACGCACCTTAGAAAAAACAGACAAAACACTACTCATTGAAACCAGGAATACTACCGATGAAGCAATAACATCATTTCTAAATGGGAACCTATCTGCCTATGTTAAAAACGAATTAAATGACCGAGAACAATTAGGCTATCCTCCATACAAAAGGTTTATTAAATTAAGCTGGCTGCCGGGAGACAAAACAGCCAAGAAACAATTACAAGAAATATTAGCGCCCTACGAGCCAGTTGTGTTCGGTAACAATATTTTGCTCCGCATTGAACCACAAAAATGGTCACCGCCTGAATTACTCCCCGGCGGATACCTTGACCTTGAAATCAAAAAACATTTATCTCAAATACCAGACAGTGTTTCTATTCATATCGATCCTGAGGATGTACTCTAGTTAGATACTAGCACCACAAACTCCCCTTTTTGTTTTTCTGGTTTTTGGGTTAGATATTCCAAAAGTCCGGCTGCGGTGTCGGTCTTTATTTCTTCATATATTTTAGTCAGCTCGCGAGCAATACAGACTTTTTTATCTGGACAAAACTTTATCAATGCTTCCAAGGTTTTGAGCATGCGGTGAGTGGATTCGTAGAAAATGACCGTCCTCTTTGCTTCCGCTATTTCTTTAAACAAAGTTTCTCTGCCCTTTTTATGTGGTAAAAATCCCAAGAATACAAATTCGTGGGTTGGTAATCCGGATGCCGATAGCGCTGTGACGAGCGCGCTTGCACCGGGTATCGGTATTACTTTTACAGCATCGGTAAATTTGTCTTTTATCTTTGAAATCAGTAATGCCCCAGGATCAGAAATGGTTGGAGTACCAGCATCCGACACTAAGGCCAAATTCTTACCTTCTTCTAGAAGCTCGAAAATTTTATCAACCTTGGTTAATTTACTTTGGGCATGAAAACTCATCAAATTGTTTTTGATTCCATGTCGCTCTAGTAGTCTACCGGTGGTGCGTGTATCCTCACAAAGGATAAAATCAACTGTTTTGAGCACCTCCAAAGCCCGCAGGGTTATGTCCTGCATATTCCCAATAGGTGTGGCTACTATATAAAAATTAGACATTTTATTTACGATACTTCTTACTGCGCCATTTATCCGCTATTTTTACGCGGTTGAGCGATCGTTCTAGTTCTGCTTCGAAGTGTTCAAAATCTACAACTTCAGAATTTTCTTTTTGCTTTATTAATTCTGTTGCACGTGCTTTGGCTTTTTCTATTTCTTCATCAGTGAGTTCAGATACATGCTCTGCAAAGTCAGCAAGCACCGCCACAGTGGTTACTCCATCAATTTTATTCACTTCCACAAATCCTCCAGTTACAGCCATAGGAATCTGCTCACCACCAACAACACCTACAACGTCGCCCGAGGCAAGTCCAGCAATGAGCGGAATGTGGTCAGGAAGAATTGTAATCTCACCTTCGGTAGTTGGCAATATAACCTCATCCACGATTTCTTCGAGGACTAATCTTTCTGGAGTTACAACTTTTAATTGTATTTTTTTACTCATTGTTTATATAGCACCCTTCATATAAAACTCTCCTTCTGGCTTACTATCATGCTTACCTTCTAATATTTCTTTAAAAGAACGGATTGTGTCCGCAAGAGGAACATACACACCAGGTGCACCAGTGAATTGTTCAGCCACGAAGAACGGTTGAGAAAGGAATTTCTGAATCTTACGTGCACGTGCTACTAGCTCTTTATCTCCCTCTGAAAGTTCTTCCATACCCAAGATTGCAATAATGTCTTGCAAGTCTTTGTATCGTTGCAATATACGCTGTACTTCACGAGCAACATAGTAGTGGTCTTCTCCTACAATGTTTGGATCAAGAATTGTTGAAGATGAATCAAGCGGGTCAACTGCTGGGTAAATACCCAGCTCAGAAAGTGATCGATTTAAAACCACAGTTGAGTCAAGGTGTGAGAATGTGGTTGCTGGGGCTGGGTCGGTCAGGTCGTCTGCTGGCACATACACAGCCTGAACTGAGGTAACAGAACCTTTTTCAGTAGAAGTAATACGTTCCTGCAGGTTACCCATTTCTGTTGCCAATGTTGGCTGATAACCCACAGCTGAAGGAATACGTCCAAGCAATGCTGACACCTCAGATCCAGCTTGGGTAAAACGGAAAATATTATCGATGAAAAGAAGCACATCTTTGCCTTCAGCATCACGGAAGTGTTCAGCCATAGTGAGTCCTGATAATGCTACACGTAGACGAGCACCTGGTGGTTCATTCATTTGTCCAAAAACCATAGCCACTTTATCCAAAACCTTAGAATCTTTCATTTCGTGATACAGGTCGTTACCTTCACGAGTACGCTCTCCTACACCAGCGAATACTGAGTATCCTCCGTGATTAGCAGCAATATTGTGAATCAATTCTTGAATCACCACAGTCTTACCCACACCTGCACCACCAAAGAGTCCCACCTTACCACCTTTCAAAACAGGACAGATCAGGTCAATAACCTTAATACCAGTTTCAAGTATTTCTATTTTGGTTGATTGAGAAACGTATGCTGGAGCTTTACGATGGATTGGAGAAACTTTTTGAGTATTTACTCCACCTGCATCATCAATAGCCTCACCTAAAACATTGAAAATTCTACCTAATGTACCCTTACCAACTGGTACAGAAATTGGGGCTCCAGTATCAGCAACATCCATACCACGAGACAAACCATCGGTGGTATCCATAGCCACGGTTCGCACCACACCAGCACCAATGTGTTGTTCTACTTCCAGGATTAATTTCTTTCCGTTATTGTCTACTGACAACGCGCTGTAAACTTCGGGCATATACCCTTCGAATTCTACGTCGACAACTGGACCGATTATTCTTTTTATTTTTCCTACTTGATTCATAAATTTTTTATTGGTAATACTGATAATTCAGCCTCTTCGGCTGACCCGCCGATGAGGCGGAAATTTTACTTAACTAACACTTGCCATACCTGCACTAATTTCGCTGATTTCTCTGGTAATGTTTGCCTGTCTAGCTTTGTTAAAAATTAAGGTTAAGTCATCAATCATTTCTCCGGCAGCATCTCCAGCATTCTTCATTGAAAGCATTCTGGCTGACTGTTCAGAAGCATTTGATTCCAATAACATCTGATATATCTGCATCTTTACAAGTTTTTCAGATAAATTAGTCAACAGAACATTTACATCTCCTTCAAATACATACGGCGCACCGGTATCTTTTTTCATCAATACTCTATCCTTTTCTTCACCAATACTTTCCAATGCTTCTTTGAGTTCCTGTTTGGAAACAGGAAGTAATTTACGCAGATTTGGTTTCTGTGAAAGTGCTGAGACAAAATCTGTATAAACTACATAAACTTGTTTGTAAATATTCGCTTTGTATTCAGTATTAATTAAATTTGATATTGCATTGATATGAGACAAATTTAGGATATCTGGCAAGTCAGCAAAAGAAGCAACCACATTCTGCCCGATTCTACGCATTGCTGCATCGCCTTTTTTACCAATTGTTATCATGTCTACAATATCAACACCTGAGAAGTGTTTTAAGGTAGATATTGTTTTCTTAGTTGCTTGAGCATTGTAGCCACCACAGAGTCCACGATTAGAAGTAATCAGTAGAATCAAAACCTTGCCTTCCTTTTTCTCTGTTAGAAATGGATGCTCAATTCCCTCTTCTAGTTTACCAGAAATAGAGGTTAATAGCTCCCAAGAATATCCAGCATACAGACGTGAAGCTAAAGCACGAGAAACAGCCCGCTTCATTTTAGAGGCAGCGACAAGTTCCATTGCTTTGGTTATCTTCTTTGTATTTTTGACGGATTTTATTCGTCTTTTTATTTCTTTAGTTCCGGCCATTTTTATTTTAAGCTATTTTCTATAAGACTAGTTATTGGCTAAAAAATTAGTTTTAAAGTCTTCAATTGCTTTCTTTAATTCTTCTTCACCAGCATCTGTCCACATTTTACTTTCAGTAACTTCTTTGATGAAAGATTTTGCATGGATTTCTGTGTATTGAATCAAGCCGTTCTGGAATAAGTTTATTTTATCCAATGCAATATCATCAACGTATCCTCGAGTGAGCGCATACAGTACTATTACTTGATACACTGTTATCATCGGTGAGTATTGAGGTTGTTTTAGCAATTCAACAGCTCTTTTACCACGCTCGATTTGTCTTTTGGTTGCATCATCTAAATCAGAACCGAACTGAGCAAAAGCTTCTAATTCACGAAATTGAGCAAGGTCTAGTTTTAATGTACCTGCTACTTTCTTCATTGCTTTAATTTGAGCATTACCACCCACACGTGATACAGAAAAACCAACGTTCACTGCAGGGCGTACACCTTTATAAAACAAATCTGTTTCCAAGAAAATCTGACCGTCTGTAATAGAAATAACGTTCGTTGGGATATACGCTGACAAGTCTCCAGCTTGAGTTTCGATGATTGGTAGCGCTGTAATAGAACCACCTCCGTATTCTTTATTGCGACGACATGCACGTTCTAAAAGTCTTGAGTGCAGATAGAACACATCGCCCGGGTATGCTTCACGGCCTGGTGGTCGACGCAAAAGCAAAGAGATTTCTCGATACGCAACAGCGTGCTTGGAAAGATCATCGTAAATAATCAGCACATCTTTTCCTTGATCCATGAAGTATTCAGCAATAGCCACACCTGCATAAGGGGCAATGTATGACAGCGCTGCAGACTCAGAAGAACCAGCAGAAACGATAATTGTATAATCCATTGCACCACCTTCTTCTAGGCGAGTTTGGATTTTTCTTAGCTTTGAATCCTTTTGACCAATAGATACATAAATACAAATCATGTCCTGACCTTTCTGGTTTAGAATTGTATCAATAGCAATAGCAGTCTTACCTGTCTGACGATCACCAATTATAAGCTCTCGCTGTCCTCGACCAACAGGAATCAATGCATCCACTGCCTTGATGCCGGTAGTCATAGGTTGAGAAACTCCTTCCCGGGTAACCACGCCTGGTGCTACTTTTTCTATTGGATTTGTTTTATTAGATTTTATTGCACCTTTACCATCAATAGGTTCACCGAGTGCGTTTAACACACGGCCTATTTGCATATCACTTACAGGTATTTCCAAAATACGTCCAGTGGCTTTTACTTCATCGCCTTCTTTAATCTTAGAGAAATCACCCAAGATAATCACACCCACAGTATCGTCTTCTAGGTTGAGAGCAACACCAACCTCACCTTGTGCAAAAGTAACCATTTCTGAAGACTTAACTTCAGACAATCCAGATACTCTAGCGATACCATCGAAAACTTCAACAACAGTACCTATTTTTTCGATACTACTTTTGAAGCTTAGATTCTCAATTTCTTTTTTTAAATTTTCAATAATGTGATTGTTGCTCATAATTATAATGATTATCTTGATAATTCTGCCTGTAAGTTGGCAAGACGTCGGCGCAAAGTCATATCAATAACTTCATCGCCAATTTCTACCCGAAAACCTCCTAAAGTGTTAGGTATAATTTTTTCTTCTATAATAATTTTTTCTTTTTTGTATTTTGTCTTTAGAAAACCAGCTATGTCCTTTTGAACGTTAGGTGCGACAAGAGTTGCACTTTTTAAAATAACGTTCATTACACCATTACTCTCGTCTTCTATTTTTTTAACAAGAGAAAGAATATTATTAGCTTTAGATAATAAACGTTTTCGAGCCAAAAATAAAGCAACTTTTTTTGAAGCATCTTCTAAGTCATGTCCACTTTTACCAGACATTATTTCCCAAATTGCTTGTGCTATATTTTTGTTATTGTAGTTTTTCATTACAAACTATTCAATTCTTTTACGGCCTCTGCTTCAAAACCAGCCGGTACTTTCTTGGAAAGAACCTTCTCTGTGGTTTGAACCAACAAAGAAACAATCTCTTTTTTTGCATCATTCAACATTTTGGCTTTTTCAGCTTCTAGGGATTGTTTACCTTTTGTAATCATTTGTTCTACTTCAGCCTTAGCACTTGCTAACATTTCATTTTTCTTTGCTTCAGCATCTGCTTTGCCTGATCGAAAAATTATATTAGCTTCTTCTTTGGCTTTAGTGATTACTTTTTGGTATTCCTTTTCAGTATTAGCTAAAAGTTCTTTATTCTTTTTACCGTTTTCTAGCCCACTAGTTATTTCATCTGTTCGCTCAGCAATTAACTTTTTTAAAGGTTTTGCTGCTAATAAATAAAAAGCACAAAAGACCAAGCCAAAGTTGATGAACTGTGCAACCATTAACTTCCAATCTATATGAAATGTTGAAATTAGACCTTCCATTATTAGTTAATTATTTAATTGAGAAAGCAATAACGAGACCATAAATAGCCACAGCTTCTGTAAAAGCAGATGCTAAAAGCATAGGAACAAGAATTTTACCCGCAGCTTCTGGGTTACGTCCAATAGACTCCATAGCCTTACTACCAATCATACCTATACCAAATGCAGCACCTACCGCTGGAAGACTAATTGCCAAAGCTTTAGCGAATGGTGTTAGATTTGCAACTTGACTTACTACTTCTGTTTCCATATTTTTGTTTTACCCGATATTCGGGAATTAATTATTTTAATAATATTTTCGACTAACTTTTAATAATTGAAACCACTTTAAACTTGTACTAACCTTTCTTCTTTGTTAGTACGGTGTTTGGGATGCTCTTCGTGTCGATGGTCATCATGGTCTTGGGCAGCTATGGTAAAGTAAACTGTAGTTAATAAACTAAATATTAATGCCTGGATAAGTCCAACGAACACTTCTAAGAATAAAAAAGGCATTGGAATACCGAAGGCAAATATTGCTGCCATAGAAGAAAGTAGCACTTCTCCAGCAAAAATATTACCAAACAAACGAAAAGAAAGCGAAGCAATTTTCGCCATTTCGCCTATTAATTCTACAATACCAACAAAGAACGAAATTGGAGCAACCACAACAATACTTGGGTCTTTCTTTATTTTTGTAAAAATAGAACCAAGTTCCTGTATCTTAACATATTTATTGATAGTTTTCCATACACCTAGAATGAATATGCCAAAAATATTAGATCCAACCACAGAAAGTATTCCAAGGGTTAAGGTCATATTTATATCAGCTGTTCCACCTCTAAACATAGGCACAAAAACATTATGTCCATCGTGCATCATATAGAATCCTATTGATCCAATAAAAGGCATTATACCCAACCAGTTATTAACAATAATAAATATAAAGACACTAAAAACAAAAGGGAAAATCTTATTGGATATTTTACGGTCATTTGTAACCTGGTCAACCAAAGAAAGCCCTCCATCTATTATTATTTCAAAAAAATGTTGGAACTTACCGGGGATTTTTTTTAGCCTAAATCTAAGTAGAAGTGAAATAAGTATTATTACAAAAACAGCTAACCAAGAAGTTAAAAGTGCATTCGTTATCTGAAGACTTCCAACATGGAAAATGGGCTCTGCGTAAATAGTGGGCTCATGAACAACCTCTACATGAGAAGTTTGAGCAGTTTGTTTTATTTCTATATTTGTATTTGTCTCTTGATTATGATTAGTTGCCATTGATTTTATTTTCAGAATTTTCTAATGGTGTATTTTCAACTTCTTGTTTGTATATTTTTACTTCGCGGTATATTCCAAAACATGTAACAATAAAAGCAATAATTACTGCAATAAAAAACCAAATCTGACTTCCTACTGATAACTGAATATACTTTAACAGTATTATTGCTACTACTAATGGTACTATTATCCAACCTGTTGTTTTAGCATAAAAAACCAAGGCCGGACGATACCAATTTTCTGATTTTTTCTGTTCTTCTGCCACAAAAATACAGCCAATAAAGGCTTGTTAGCAGTATAGAGTAAATTTTAACTAGATGCAAATCAAACTTTGTGAGCGTGGATGGAATCGGACCATCGACCTCTGTCTTATCAGGACAGCGTTCTACCACTGAACTACACGCTCATGTCAGGAAAATATATCAGAAATAATCATTTTAGGCAAACAAATTAAAAACACCCTAGGTTTCCCTGGGGTGTTTTTAATTGAATATCTAATATATAGATTAGTATTCTCGTCGGCCTCCTCCGAAATTGCCACCAGATCGTGGTGGGCGAGCTTCCATTGGGCGAGCCACGTTAACGGTGAGCTTGCGTCCGTCGAAATCTTGGTCGTGGAACATAGAGATAGCTTTATCAGCTTCTCCTTCACTTGCCATTTCGACAAAACCGAAACCTTTTGATCGGCCGGTCATCTTATCCATGATAATCACAGCAGAAACAACGTTTCCGGCTTGTGCGAAGTGTGCACGTAGTGCATCTTCAGTTGTTGAGTAAGGGAGTCCCCCTACATATAGCTTTGTAGCCATTTAAAAACTTCTCCCGTTTTTTAGAAAAACCGGGCAAAACATATTTTATAATGTCCCGTTCGACGGAACGTAGAAAACGAAACGCAAAAGCTCCCGAAACCTACTAAGCGTAATTATGACACATAGGCAATAAAATAGCAAACATTACGACGGTACATTCAACCTAGAAGTGCAACACTTTCATTAAAGGCTTCTAATGGTGTTTT
>CAYOLW010000003.1:0-91361 GCA_964404925.1 uncultured Candidatus Saccharibacteria bacterium | reverse complement strand
CAGTGGCTAGTGGAGTTATTAACAGGGGTGTCCTAGTACAGGGTTGAATTTGCTGATCACTTTACCAACATAGTATAGCATATCTATCATAAAATGTCAAGGCTTAACAAGCCACACAAACAATAAATCTTCTAAAAATCATTATAAATCTATAAAACAAAGGCTTTCGGACGTTGGACATCCGAATACTTTTATTTTATAAAGCAGAAATTAAAAAAGGGTTAGCTACCTGTTGTAGCCAACCCTTTTATATTATTGCGCTTTAGCGCGACTTTTTTTGGATTATTCTTATCGTAAACGGCTTTTTTTCGCCGTTACCCATTTTTATCAAGGCTGGGCCAGCCTCTGCACACGATGGAAAACTTGTTTGTTTCCCATTAAAATTAAACTCAGTGAATTCGTCACATCCAGTAAACTGAACTGAAAATTTATGACCATCTGCGTCGATAGTCATTTTTCCAGTTAATTTGTCAGTTGCCCAAACTTCACCGACTTTTAAGGTGTGTTCAGCGATAATTGTTTTGTCGCTTGGTTCACCTAATTTAGGTGCGCCGAAACCAAAATCAATATTTTGGAACCATTCAGTTATGTTACCTGTTTTTGGTACATCACTACTTAGTTCGGTAACAATCGCAAGGATTAGAAATAAAACAGCTAGGACCCAGAGGACCTGCTGCACAATTTTCGAGCCTTCGGCCGCAGGTGCAGCTGCAGCTGGGGCTTCGTGGCCGGTTGGTGCATGATGGTCACTCATGATTAATTACGTTTTTTGTTTGATGACGGAGGAGCCAACATCGTTATATTCTGCAAATTTTGCAGTCCTTCAACGTTGACGGTGTAGATTTGTTCTTCCGCGTTCGGCAACTGTGCCAATTTTACAAACTTTTCTGCTTCAACCTGACTCCAGTCTTTGCGTACTAAGGCTTTAGTTGCTTCTCCCACAGATTTTGTGCGAGCAATAAGGTCTCTCGCTTCTTGAACCTTTGCGTCAGGGTCCACGTCCTTGAGAATAGCGTGAATTACAACACCATACTGCCTTTCAAAGGCTTGTATTTTTTGTAACCCCTCACCCATTTCAAGGGCTTGCTTCTGAATTTCAGATTTTGCAATCTTGAACACTCTTCGGTTCTTCAAGAACCAATCCGACAAGAGTTGGCTAATTATAGCATTCCCTGCTTCTTGGACTAAGATTGCTTCGTTCCCAGCAAAAAGGATGATGCTTTTCGATGCGTGTCGGATGTCTATTCTCAAAGAAAAGATAAACGTCACCATTGCTAAACCATCAATCTGCGTAGTAAACGTACTCGTTATAACCGCGTGCAATTCGGTCCTGAGGTCGAAGGGCTTTCCTTCCGGCTTTACCCAAGGCCACCGAAAAGTGAGCCCAGGAAACCATACGCCAATTCCACCTGACAGGCCTCTTGTGATTTGTCCATGGAAAAGAGGTGTCGCATTCCACGTGTACTTGTCGTATGTTGCAGCCAAAATGACCACAACAATAAAGTCCGCCCACAATGCCACTGCGAGCGTTATAGTTATGCTCAGTATTAGGGTGATCAAACCCAAAAATACGAACACGACCAGAAAAAAAATCGGAATGTGCCCCTTGGCTCGGGGCATTTTTGCTTGAGTGTCGTGTGCCATTGTGTTGAGTTGTTGTTTAAATTTTTCTCGGCGAAATAGCTCAGCCTTTTTGTAGGGTCGAGGTTGCGGCCACACAAAAAGGCGAACTATTTAACCAGAAAAACTATTTTTCAAGGCACTTTATTCCTTATAATTCTAGCATAAAAGACCTAAAAAGTCAATAGATAACCCCCCAATATTCCTACCTTATATAACCAAGCCTTAAAATATAAGCCCTTTCGGGGGTTGAACCCCCGAAAGGGCTGTGATACAATGGTTTTATGAATCGAGAACCTTTTGTGACGGGTGAATATTACCATGTATATAACAGAGGGGTGGATAAGCGTGATATTTTCATGAGTAGAAAAGACGTAGACAGATTTTCTTTAAGCATTAAGGAATTTAATCAGCATCAACCAATTCGTAGCTTGAAAGATAAAGCTATTGAAAACAAAGACTCATCGGGGGTTGAACCCCCGAAAGTGCTAGTGTCTGTGGTGTTTTACTGTCTTAATCCAAATCACTTTCATTTTATTCTAAAACAAGAAATTGACGGAGGTATTTCTGAATTTATGAAACGTCTCTCTGGAGGGTATACAACTTATTTTAATTTAAAAAACAAAAGAAGTGGGGCACTCTTCCAAGGACGGTTTAAGTCAAAACTCATTGACAATGATGCGTATTTGTTGCGGATTAGGCCTTATGTACATCTCAATTATATGTTGCATGACATACCAGAAGACAAAAAATTTCTAGTTTTATCGAGTGAAAAAGAGTATGAAGACGACAATTTTAACTTGGTCTCTAAAGATGAAGCACAAAAAGTGCTTGATTTATATGGCGGAAAAGAGAATCTTAAAAAAGAAGCTCTGGAGGTTGTGGCGCAAATAAGAGAAGAACGTGGGTTGGTGCCACTTGAGGAAGAAGATCTGTTGCCATAACATTTGTCTTGTCACTTTTGGTTTTCCACATGGAGTGGATAACTGGGGTTGCCAGGGGGTCCTGATTGGGCTACCCTTATAAGTAGCCGACCTTTGGGTATGACCCTGGGGGTGGGTTCCTGATACAGAAGTACGATTTTATGGTTGAATGACAGTTAGACTGTAACCACTGAGAGTATTCATTATTTTTGTAGTACGTTGGTCGTCCTGCAAATTAGCTTTATTTATAAGGCTGTAGTGCGTTCTCTTGGTAATATAATTGTTTTATTAAGTTTAACTATCAAATATCCAGATTATTCTTGTGGCTACCAATGTGTGCTGTGGTGGCTTTTGCTCCTGTTGCACAGGCAAGTGTGCTTGCAGATATGTTTGGTATCCGGGCAGAGGCTGGGGGTGAAACCATGAGCTCTACCTATAGTACCCAAAATTCCCAAACCCTTGCCCTCCTTGACCCTAATTCCGTTTCTCCTTCGTTTGATAAGTCAGATACCAAAAACACAAAGAAAGATGAATCAAAAACAGAAGAAACCGAAGTAGATCCGAATTCTACAGTTAACATTTCCTCAGATAACGCACTTCTGCCTGCGGCTACAGCTGCTACTCCAGATGAAGACGCTAATTATAGTGATGGTGAATACAATATTGATGTATACGTAGTTCGTAAGGGTGATTCTGTGGCTGCTATTGCGGATATGTTCGGCATTACTGCTGATACTGTGTATTCTGCCAATGATTTACCTAAAGGTTCCAAGGTGAAAGAAGGAGATATATTGATTATCCTTCCATTCTCAGGGGTTGAATATACTGTTAAAAAAGGTGATACATTGAAAGGAATAGCTAATAAATTCAAAGTTCCATCTGGGGACATACTTGGATTTAATGATATAAATGGTAGCAAAATTACCGTTGGACAAAAGCTCATGATACCTGGTGGAGAGATTCAGACTGAAGTTAAGAAGGTTGCTAAAAAGACAACCGGCAAGAGTTCAGGCGGCAGTATCCCTCTGTATGTTGAAAACACATCTACTAATACTAATGGATACTTCATCAAACCTATTCCTTGCAGGCTAACCCAAGGTAGACACGACAGATACGCTGTGGATATGGGTTGTCGTACTTCTGGAACCCCTATTCATGCTGCAGCTGAGGGTGAGGTTATCTTTGCCAAGGTTGGATGGAATGGTGCCTTTGGTAACCTTGTTATTATCCGCCATCCAAACGGAACCCAGACATTCTATGCTCACCAGTCTAAAATCGCTGTTTCAAAGGGTGACCACGTGAACCAGGGCGATGTTATTGGCTATGTAGGTAATACTGGACGATCTACCGGACCGCACTTGCACTTTGAGGTTCGTGGTGCGAAAAATCCAGGCTTCGACAATTCTTGGAAGCCTTGGAGTGGATACTAGAAGAAATTTTTTTGTAATAAAACATAACGCCCCGCTCGGCCCCTGGCCGAGCGGGGCGTTAGCTTCCCTAACGTTTTCCCCAATTTCCCCCTAAATCTTTTGACATTCGATTTAATTTATGACACGATATACATGTATAAGTATCTTTTTGAAAACCGAATAGCTGTGTAAAAATAATATGTTGTTGTTATGTTGCGCCTATTTTCTATGCAAAACCCTGCAAAACTCCAAGTACTCAAGGTGTTTGCTGAGGTATGTAGAGTTTTGCATATACGGTGGGTTAATAGGTAGGGAGGTTCGTAGCAATATGAATCTCCCTTAAAAAACAAATAATCGAGACTTTTATTTAATTTAAGTCTCGTTAGAAATATAGCACTATAAGACACCCTGGGGGTGCGTGTGCTAAGCGGGTAAAACCGCTAATAATGGAGTGTAAACTCCATTATTGTTTAACTGTCTTCTGGTGTAGACAGTTAAAAAAAACACCAATTAATTTTTAAATGGGTCGAAGGAGGGCCCTTATATGAATATGAATAAATGTGTTTATTACGTCCACAGTCAAGCACGGGCGTAATAAACTTTGCACGGTTTCCAGGTATCACCTGGGAACCGTGCCCTTTGCTAGAAAGCTAGCAAAAAAAGTGCTGGACTTTCTCTCAGCAAAAAATTGCCAGTAAGAATACTGGCGATTAGTCTAGCTTCGACTTTAAACCAGCTGCAGAGGCTTTCTCTGTGAAAGTGCCGCTACACCTTTTGTGTGGCATAACTTACAGAGTTTAAGATCTCTTTCAAATCTTACATCATTTCTCGGAATGTTCTGAGAAAAGTTCCTTCTGCTGATTTCAGAGAAATCAGCAACATATTTTTTTTATTTATTTTATTTAATCCACGCACCTCAACATTTATGTTGGGGTCGTTCTGTTTTTAGGGCGATTTTTACTTTTTATACAAAAAAGATCCTTCGGGTTTTAAGGGTTTTATTAAACAAGTATTTTACTAGTGGCAAAAAAACAAAAAGATGCTATAATCTCCCCATTGTTTGACGGGCAGTAGTATACCGGTAGTACGAGTGGTTTGGGACCATTTAGACTGGGTTCGATTCCCAGCTGCCCGAAGGTAGTATTTGAAAATATGCGGGATTAGTTAATCGGTATAACAACAGTTTTCCAAACTGTGGTGAGCGGTTCGACTCCGCTATCCCGCACCAAGTATTGAATTTAACTTTTACTAGTTTAGTTGCTGGCTAGTTCCGTTCTCCTTTTATTGTATATATCAACAAAAACAGCGAGTGTATCATGATCAAAACTGTTTATTTTTTGAAAGGCTGGATCTGTGGGTTTTAGATTGGTTGCAACAAGTAGGTCTTTTCTTTGTTGGTCTAGGGATTTTATAAACGATGCGAATATTCTAAGTTCTGTTTTGTTTATTTTTTCTGAATTAACATCATTACTCGATAGGTCAGACCAATCTTTATCTGAGATATCAAAGTAAAACACAGGCATGTTTTGCAAGGGTTCTAAGGTCATTTTTTCATTCTTTATTTTTATTCCATACTTCAGTTCTACCCCACCCTGGTCTACCGCTGACAGTGTCTTCTCTAATTTTTTTATAGACATCATCGTCTCGCCTTCCTTTGTTTTCGATTCACTCTGAGCTACGTTGTCTATCGCGCAGAGAGTTTTACCTGTTTTCTTGTTGACTATTATCAGGTCTGTCCCAGCAAAATAATCATCGTAATCTGCGGTACGAACTACTATAAAGTCATCCCCGAGTATTTTAGTTATCAATAGGGTTGTTGCTAGTTCTACATTTCTACCCTCTCGATACATTTTTCTGCGTTTCCAGGCAGCATGTTTACGCTCTTGTGCGTCAGGGTCTAATATTTTGTCAGCCTCAGCAAAGCGTAATTCAGCTTTTAATATTTTGTTGTTATGTTCTTCAAATTCTTTTTTTGTATATATACCACCGTTTTCTACCAAAAAAGCTTCCGGATTCAATGATCCATCTGAATTGATTAAGTTTTCTTTACCATACTCGTTTTTAATTCGTAAATTTTTATCTTTAGCAATCTTTGCTAAAGCAGATTCGAGTTTTTTCTTATACTCAACCGATTTCTCTTGTTTTGTGTCAAACCCTTCTCCCATGGGAATATTATACTCTAAATAACAATATCAGGCAGCACCTTAACCCGAGCTTGATGTTTGTTCATGTCTAAATATACAACCAATAGGTCTAGTTGCCATTCTGTGTCTTCAGGTACCTTCTCAGACAATAGATATGTTTGGATTGTCCTTGATAGCCTTTTGAGCTTCCAAGGGTGCATGTTGTCTTCTGCCCGGTACGCATCATTTTTACTTTGTGAAACAGGGCCACCTACCCTGTCCAAGCTGTCTAGTTTGCGTGTAGCACTCTTAACTTCAATAAAATATAGCTTCTTATCTTTTTCTGCGACTATGTCTATTTCTCCCCATTTGCGGGTATAGTTACGATCTAATACAATGAAACCATGTTTTAGAAGGTATTTTACGGCCACGTTCTCCCCTATTTCCCCCACCTTTTGAGTTTCAGATGTGAATATCTTGGGCATACTGTCTAATTGTAACACCAAGGCGTCTTTTTAGTGAAATATCTATATTCCACAAGGTTATTTCATATTTGCCAGGTAAATTATAAGACATGTTATTAGTGTCCTTTATACACAATACACACATAGTTATCCACAGTTTTCTAAAAAAGACCGTAATTAAAGACTGTCCAGTAATATAATAGACTCTATACAAAAAAATGTGCACCCGGAGGGATTCGAACCCCCAACGACGGTTCCGAAGACCGCTGTGATATCCATTTCACCACGGGTGCAGATAACAGCAAACGATTTGATTATACACTTTTAATATATTTTCTCAATGTCGTTGCAATAATTCACGAGTAATAGTATAATCCAATTTGTTTTATACCTTATGCGGTTATGGTTTAGTGGTAGAACACGTCCTTGCCAAGGATGAGACGGGAGTTCGATTCTCCCTAGCCGCACATTTTCCTAATGGAAAAAAGCTCAAAAAATTTCATAGATAAAGTGCCAAGTTACGTTACACAAGTGCTTTCTGTTCTACAGGGTGCTGGTTTTGAAGCGTACATGGTCGGTGGGTGTGTTAGAGATCTACTACTAGCACGTGAGCCTAAGGATTGGGATGTAACAACCAATGCTACCCCCGATGATATTATCAGTCTTTTCGAAAAGACTGTATATGAGAACAATTTCGGTACAGTGGCTGTATGTATACCAACCGGCAACGCTCCAGAGGCAGATAGTAAGCAAAGTAGTGTTTCTATTGGACATTCAAGTAATAACGTTTCACGTGAAACACATAGAAAAGATGTTCCGCATGAAACTATCCAGTTCGATGTTTCAGATGAAACATCTGAAGAGAGTCAAAAAACAGGAATTGATGTTCCGCATGAAACACAAGAAGGTCAAAAAAACAACAAATATGACATAGTTGAGGTAACTCCGTACCGTTTAGAGGCAAAATATAGTGATTTTAGGCATCCAGACGAGGTTAAGTTCAGTAAAAGACTCGAAGATGATCTTAAAAGACGGGATTTTACTGTGAACGCTATGGCAATGAACAATGTGTCCGATATAAAGGACATGTATAATGGGATACAAGATATAAAGGACAAGGTCCTGAGAACTGTAGGGAACCCAGATGAAAGGTTCAATGAAGATGCTTTGCGAATGCTCAGGGCGGTCAGATTTGCTTGCCAGCTAGATTTCACTGTTTCGCATGAAACAATGGAGAGCATTGCCAAAAACTCAGACCTCATAAAAAACATCTCCAGCGAGAGAATTAGGGACGAGTTTGCCAAAATAATACTATCTGATAACCCTGCGATGGGTATGATGATGCTCGAGAAGCTTGGGCTATTGAAGCATATAGTACCAGAATTGATTGAGGGTGTTGGGTGTGAGCAGGGTGGTGAGCATATATATGATGTGTGGAACCACTTGTTACACGCTCTGCAGCATGCTGCTGACAAGAAATGGGGCTTAGAAATAAGGATTGCTGCACTGTTTCACGATATAGGTAAGCCTAGAACAAAAAGACCTGGTGTAAAAAAGCCAACATTTTACGGCCACGAGGTAGTGGGTGCAAAAATGGCTAGAAAAATAATGGATCGGCTCAAATTTACTAAAAAAGAGACTGATTTGGTAGAAACATTGGTGCGAAACCATATGTTTTTCTCGGATACTGAGCAAATAACCCTTTCAGCAGTACGCAGGATAATAGCCAAGGTTAGTGTGGAACATATTTGGGATTTGATGAATATTCGTGAGTGTGACCGGGTGGGCATGAAGAAAAAGGAAGCTCCGTATAGGTTACGCAAGTATTTTGCCATGATTGAGGAGGCCCTGCATGATCCGATATCCGTGAAACAGCTAAAAATTGATGGTAATTACCTTATGAAAGAGTTACATATGAAACCAGGACCTAGGATGGGGTGGATGTTAAACGCACTACTTGAAGAAGTCCTGGAAGATTCTTCAAAGAACACGATTGAAACACTGTCCTTAATGGTTAAAGAAATGGATGTCCTAAAGGACAATGCTTTGCGTGAACTCGGTGAAAAAGGTAGGGATAAAAAAGAAGAACTGGAGGAAGAAGCCATCGGCGCGTTACACGCGAAACATGGAGTGAGCACGAGGAAATAAAATACCGTATAACCAAGTAGGTTACACGGTATTTTAGAATTAAAGTAAGTTTATTTAAAAACCTTATCTAAGATTCTTGTGCTAGAAGGGAAAAGGTTGAATATTACAGCGAATGTGAAAAGGGTTAGGGAGAGAGTTGTATTATAGAAAGAAAGGAATATTGCAATTACAGCAAAGATCATTGGTACAAGTATTCGAATGGTGCTGCCTTTGATTTCGTGGTCGCTTATTTCTGGATTCTTGATGTGTGGTGAAAATAATACATATTTACGCATCCAGTATAGACACAAACCAATAGCTACAATGTGTAGTCCGAAAATGCTTATAGCTAATTCATTGGTGCTGAAGTGTCCAAGGAGGCTGGCTGAGAAGGGTACAAGAGATACAAACATAAAGAAAAGACCGTTTATATTGGTTAGGGTTGCGTCAATATTCTTGGCATAAACAGAATTAAAGAAATGATGAGCTTTCCAGTAGGTAAAAAGTAGCGAGAATGTAAGTAGATAAGTTAAAAAAGAGGGAAGCAGGTACTCTATTTCTGACCATAATTCTGTATTACTAATAGTTCCAAACTGACTCACATAAGTGGGGATTTTTATCTCAAAAACAAGAATGGTCATAACGATGGCAAATATGCCGTCTGATAATTGGTCTAATCTTGAATGGTTCATGCTAATATAATAACATGAAAATTGGTATTTTTGACTCAGGGCTCGGAGGGCTACTAATAGCAAAGTCTATAATAAAGGCCATGCCAGAATATGACTATGTATATTTAGGAGACACAAAAAGGGTGCCTTATGGCAATAGGTCACATGAGACTGTGTATGAGTTTACCAAAGAAGCAGTTGAATATTTATTCGAAAAAGAAAATTGTGGACTCGTGATTATTGCTTGCAATACTGCTAGTGCTCGTGCATTACGCAGGCTTCAGCAGGAATTTTTACCAAAGTATGATATTGCTTCACCTGGTGCTTCTACTCAGGTCCTCGGATCTTCTCGTGATTACACTCGGCCAGACCATTCGCAGAAGCACACAGGCTCAGCTACGTTAAGCAGAAGAATTTTGGGTGTACTTATTCCAGCTGCCGAAGAAGCAGCGAAATACAAAAAAGTGGGAGTGCTGGCAACCGTCGGCACAGTTGCATCAGAAAGTTTTGTTAAAGAAATACTTGCCCGCAGTAGCTTTAGCGAAGGCGGGAAAAAGATAAATAATAAAACAAAAGTTTATCAGAATGCTGCACCGATGCTGGTGCCGCTAATTGAAGCAGGGGAGACAAACAATACAAAAGTTTTCTTGGACAAATATTTGAAGCCACTTCTAGTAAAAAAAGTTGAAGCACTAATTTTGGGCTGCACACACTATCCAATTCTGAAAAATGAAATTAAGAAAATTGTTCCAAGCAATGTGAAAATTATTTCACAAGATGAAATAATTCCAAAAAAACTTAAAGATTATTTAACACGTCATCCAGAAATAAATAAAAATCTTAAGAAAAGTAAAAAAGTAAAAATATTATTTACTGACATTACTCCGACAGTAGAAGGCTTAACAAAGAAATGGTTTGGCAAAGAAATTAAACCTCAGTATGTAGAAATTTAAAATAATGTATAATGTGCGTACTTATTAAGTAACAAAAATTTATGATAACTAAAGAACAATATATAGCATCTATTAAAAAGGAATTCGAAATTATCAAACATTTAGGAGAGAAGGTGACCGACGAACAAGTGGCCTGGAAGCCAACAGAAGGACAGAGGACAACCCTTGAATTGATGCATTATTTAACCTACATATTCCTAATGGCAGGTGATAGCGTAGCCAGTGGTGACGGTGAAGCGTACAAGAAATATATAAATACCGAAGTGCCAACCCGTGAGAACTTTACCAAAATGATGGATGCTGAATGGGAAAAATTCTTTGGATTTATAAATCCGCTAAGTGATGAAGATTTGAAAGTTGAGATAGCTATGTGGGGTATGACTCAATCACGAGCAATGCATTTGCTTGGGCTACTCAATATTGCATCTGCATACAAAATGCAATTGTTCTTATATATGAAGCAAACCGGTATGACCCAATTGAATACCATGAACCTATGGGCTGGTATGGACACACCTCCGAAGGAGTAATCTAAAAACGCATACATATATTCTTGGGTACGGGAATTTTCTTGTTAGAAAATTCCCTGAAGTGCTCGCGCCAGTCGCGCTCGCAACCCCCAACAATACATATATGCGTTTTTTGTTTTCCTATATTTCAATCATCACTGGGCAATGATCAGAACCCATTACTTCTGGGAGTATTTCTGCTTTTTTAATTTTTGATTTAAGTTTATCGCTTACAAAAAAGTAGTCTATCCGCCAACCGACGTTGCGCGCACGGGCATTACTCCAATTACTCCACCATGTATATTTACCCCCCTCCTTATCAAACATACGGAAAGTGTCTACGAATCCAGCCTCTATAATATTGTCTATACCTTTGCGTTCTTCTGTTGTATATCCGTGCTCACCTTCGTTAGCCTTTGGGTTGGTTAGATCAAGTGGTGTGTGGGCGACGTTTAGGTCGCCACAGAAAATTACTGGTTTGGATTTTTCTAGAAACTGCATGTATTCCAGGAAAGCTTTGTCCCAATGTTTGTAGCGCATCTCTAGTCTAGAAAGATCAGGCTTGGCGTTCGGTGTATAAACAGCTACCACATAAAAAGATTTAAACTCCGCAGCAATTACGCGCCCTTCTTTATTTAAGTCTCCATACTCATCTTTTAATTTATATTTCTTAGCAATTTTTTCTGGGAAATCTAAAATAACCGAAGTAGGTTTATCTTTGGTAAAAATAGCTGTACCGGCGTAGCCCTTTTTCTCGGCGCTGTTCCAATATTCTTCATATTCAGGCAGGTCTATCTCACTCTGATGCTGCTCGGCCTTGGTCTCATTCAAACACAATATATCCGGTTGATGCTTTTCGATAAAAGGCACAAATAGGCCCTTCCGATGCACTGCCCGTATACCGTTTACATTCCAAGATATAATTCGCATGTATCTATTCTAGCTTTTGTCTGGTGACAGGGTAATATTGACAAAAATACCTAAATATGTTAGTTTGTGCAGGTATAAATTTGTACTTCGACAAGATAGTTTTGGTGAGTGAATGTAGGACTTCTGTGCATTTTCGTGCTTAGAAGTTCTATATTCACGGCTTCGGCCTATCTTTAACCATAAACTATTCATACACAATGAAGAAGTTAATTTGTTTATTTCTCTTATCACTCTCATTTTTTGCAACTGCGCAGGCTCAAAAAACTGTTGCTAAAAAACCTCAAACATCTCAAAAAACAACACTAAAAGACTCAACTGAAACAGCATTAATTGTCTGTGGAGAGCCGACCAGATATGGTCGAAGGATCTTTTTCCCAAAAACAGGTCTGATGATAGACGGGGTTAGATTAAAAGACAAATATGTGTTTGATACTATAATGATGTACAACACGTACAGTGGAATGGATATCGCGAAAGACCAAAGAAATACGGTTTTAAGAGAGCACCTCATAGGAGTTTTAATGTACACAGAACAGAAGATTCTACAAGATTCACTTATTAGTGTTGTAGATTCATTCAATCTGACTTGGCGTAATCCTTTTTACAATTTAGCTGTTGATGATTTACCATACCTAACAATCCAGGAGCTAAAAGATTTGATTGCACAATTACAAGAACTGGAAAAAAATCCTTATGAAAAAGATAAAGAACCAACACCTGATCAATCTTTGATACCATCACAGGGTGTTTTATACCAAAAACCAACAACTGTCGAAAGGACAAAGACAAAGTGGTATTATCCAGAACCAGGGGAAATTGAACCAAAAGGATGGCTAAAAAGAAAGTTGTGGAACAACTACTTGAAAAATAGGTTCTGATAAAACAGAACCATGAAAACTTCTTCCTACAATTTTTTTGTTTTAAAATTTTAACGGCCCTTTATGCTACATGTGCATATCGGGCTTTTACTATTTCTGGGCAATTTTCAGAAAATTTTCAAAAATTTCTTTACCGGCGACTTGGTCGATAAAAACTTCTGGATGAAATTGAACTCCGTATATTGGTAGGGAAGTGTGCTTTACAGCTTCAACACCATCTTTAGACTTTGCCAGAATCATTAATTCTGGTGGGGATTCTCGGACCACAAATCTGTGCGCTTCATATACAGAAAATTTATCAATGCCAAGAAATAGATCATCTGGCACCAAAACATCTATATCTAAGACACCATTTTCTTTAGCTTCCATATATTCAAGTTTAGCCCCAAATACATGTGCAATAAGTTCAAATCCAAAACAAATACCAAAGATTGGTTTCGTGGAGTTTTGTATGAGCTTGATTTCTTTATGTAAAATTTCGCCGTTACCCTCCACACTAAAAAGACTACCCCCAGAGAGAATGAATGCATCATATTTATCTAAATCACTTTCAGGTATATCACCATACTCTGCTATGTCATATATATGTGTATGGCTTCCCAGGAGTTTTTCTATTTCACCTAAATGTTTTGTTGCATTATTGATAATAAGTAATTTCATTTTCTGCATCAATTATATCATCTGAAGTGATTGTATATGTGACATGTTAAATTTATTTGACAAAATATTTAAAATGTGGTAGTTTACCGATGTAAAATTCGGTCTTTGACATATGGATTTTGGTGAAAGAATGTCGATTTTTGTGCATTTCCGTGCTTAAAAATCGACATTCACAAACGGGCACGACCTTCGTGCTCATAACATTCACCTCTTTACCTATCATTCAATCATGATTTACAGTAAAAATTTTCTCCCGCTTTTCGTCGCATTTTTTATATTTGCGTCCCAACTTTTTTCTCAAACAGATCAGTACATAGATCTAAAAACTGGAATGATTCTAAACAAACCAAAAATTGGTGGACCGATAATGATTTCGATTTGGGATGTAGAAAAAAAATCTGAACCAGCCGCCGACACAGGAACTGTTGATATTCTGGCGCAGAACATTTTTATCGAATTATTGGCCATGACCGATCCAATCAACACTGCCGGCGGGGTAATTTATGTTGGTAATTTCCTGTTTGATCATTCAGCCGGTAGTTATAATATGACTGCTAATACCTGCACAGCCCAATGGTATCCTTCTAAAACACACCCGGACAGTTTGTGGCTGGGCGATTTATCTTATCTACCAAAAGGCGGTAAAATGATCACCTGGTTTTTTAAGATTGAAGGTAAAAAAGTAGTGCTAGATCATGTATGGAACGGAGAGAACCGGACGGTAGTATTACCTGATTTAGTATTCCTTTTAAAGGATACACAAACACTCCCTAAGGAGGCAGAACTGAGTTTTTTTTATGACCGCATCCTTGCAGAAGTTCCCTACGTTGAAAAAAATGATGGCTGTATTAAATTCAAAAACAAACAGTTGTCTGTAGAAGCGCATTGTGAAGATAGAAAAGGGACGGTGACTGTCTCATGGTGGTGCTTGGAAGATGGTAACATTATTTTTAACTATGATGCACAGATAAGCAGTATTCAGACTGATGTTACGCCGTTCGCTGTTCAGGTATTTTATGGTGATCAACTGATTGGTGATTTTTTTACTAATGTTGCATACGGAAATACGGGCGCAACGATGATTAAGTTTAAAAAAGAATAAACTAATAGTTTTTAAAAACTAAATTAAAACCAGAAACAACCTGAAGCGGATGTTTCTGGTTGTTTTTGTTTTTGGAAGGAATTTATTTATCTCTGCTGTGAAATTTTTTATGAATTTCCCTGAGGGCTTTGTCTGTAACGTGTGTATATATTTGTGTGGTAGAAATGCTAGAATGGCCGAGCATGACCTGGACGCTGCGGAGGTCAGCACCGTTACTGAGTAGGTCTGTAGCAAATAGATGGCGCATTGTATGCGGGGTAACCCTTTTTGCAATTCCGGCTTTAGTGGCATAATATTTCACAATTCTTTCCACTGAGCGTCTGTCTAGGCTGCCGTACTCTTTGCCTGCATATTTATTGCTTTTTTTAGCCTCAGTTTTGTTCTTTTGTAGTCTGTCTGGTTCAAGGCTCACGAACAATCCCTCTGCCATATCTTTTCTGGCAGCTAGATATTTTTTCAATGCTTCGCGTGCACGGTTGGAGATGAAAACCACTCGCACTTTACCACCTTTACCGCGTACTGAAAGTTCTTCAGAATTCTCGTTAATATCTCTAGAAAGGGAACATAATTCTCCGACTCGGAGTCCGGTGGAGAAAAGCATTTCTAAAATTGCTCGATCACGCAGGGATTTTAGATCTGTACCCTCGGTGGCTTTGAACAACCTGTCGAGTTCTGCTTCGGTAATAAGTTCGAGTGAGCGTTCGCCGAGTTTGGCTAATTCTATTTTATCAGAATTCATGGTGGTGATATCCCTTCTTGATAGAAAACGTAGGAACATGCGGAGCGCAGTCATGTAGTAGTTTTGGGTTCTTCTAGAAATTGTCTCTATCCTATCCTTTTTCTTTTTTACTGGTTGGCGGTTCAGCCAAAGGCGGAATTCGCGTACTGAGTCGGGGGTTATTTGATCTGGCTCGATAATATTGTGGTTTTTTTTCGCAAAATCCAAATAACGACCGAGATATTGGTCGTAATTTTCTAGAGTTTTTTGAGCCATACCTTTTTCTACCTCTAAGTATTCCAAGAATTTTGTTTTCAAATTATCTAATTCTGTAGCCATGTGCATAGTGTCGCACAATTAGAATACACTTGCAATCCTTGAGCTTTTATGCTATTATTCTAGACATGTTAGCAACCGCAAAAAAGCAGAAAATTATCAAGAAAAACCAAATCCACGAAAAGGATACTGGTTCTCCTGAGGTGCAGGTAGCTGTGCTTTCTACTCAAATTGATGAGTTGGCAAAGCATTTGAAGAAACACAAAAAGGACAACCACTCACGACGCGGCCTTATCAAAATGGTAGCCGACCGTCGCAAACACTTGAAGTATCTAGAACGCAAAGACAAGGCTCGACACGACACTCTCAAGAAGAAAATGGACCTCGCCTAAAGCGAGGTTTTTTCTTGTCTAATAATTATTAAAGTATAAAATTAAGTAATGGCAGTTATAAAACATAAAGAACAACGTGTAGGTGTATTCATCGACACACAAAACCTATATCACTCAGCTCGTAACCTGTATAAAGGACGAGTTAATTTCGGCAATGTGCTCAAGGAGGCAGTAGCGGGGCGCAAGCTCGTGCGGGCTGTGGCCTATGTGATCACAACCGAAGCCGGCGACGAGAAGAATTTCTTTGAAGCTTTAGGCAAGCTCGGGATTGAAACTAAAACTAAAGACTTACAAGTGTTTCACACTGGTGTTAAGAAAGGCGACTGGGATGTGGGATTAACAGTTGATGCTATTAAGATGGCAACTCGCCTCGACTCTGTGGTTATTATTTCTGGAGACGGGGATTATGTACCTCTTGTAGAGTATCTACAGACTCTGGGTGCTCAGGTAGAGGTGGTTTCATTTGGTAAATCAACTTCAACAAAACTCAAAGAAGCTGCAGACGACTTCGTCGATCTGTCCGAAAACCCTCGAAAATATTTGATTTAGGTTTTTTAAATGGTATATTAAAAAAATTAGTAAGTTAATCAGTTTGTGTTCAAACACAAAGTAGTGTTCTGTAGATTACAGGAACAATACTGTAGTTTGGACGCAAACTAGCGCGTATGAAGCGCGAAACATATGTATAAAAAGGAATACAGTTTAGAAATTGGCGGCAAAACACTAAAAGCCGTTTTTACTGACCTTGCCGAGCAGGCGCATGGTAGCGTGATGCTGCAATATGGTGAAACAATTGTGTTAGCTACTGCTTGTATGTCGAAAGATAGACAAAAGGGTCTTGGGTTCTTCAATCTAACTGTAGATTATATTGAAAAGTTCTATGCATCAGGTAAAATCTCTGGCTCACGCTTTGTGAAACGTGAAGGTAAGCCATCGGAAGACGCAATATTAGCCAGTCGAGTTATAGACCGAACCTTGCGTCCACTCTTTGACCACCGAATGCGCCATGCTGTGCAGGTGATTGTAACTGTGATTTCCGTTGATGATAACGATCCTGTTACACTAGCGGTAAATGCAGCCTCACTCGCAATCCTTGTATCAGACATCCCGTGGGCAGGTCCGATAGGGTGTGTCCGTATTGGCAAATACAACGGTGAAGAATATTTATTAAACGCTCCACAAAGTTTGCGTGGTGAAAGTAAAGAATACAAATTTGATCTAACTGTCTGTGGTAAGGCAGGTAACATCAACATGATAGAAGCAGCAGCTCGTCAGGTCGCAGAATCAGAAATCGAAGAGGCGCTTAAAAAGGCAAGCGAAGAAATTACTCGTCTTGAGAATTTCCAAAAAGATATTGCTAAAGAAATTGGTAAAGAGAAGAAGGTAATAAATCACGAACCAGTATCCGAAGAATCAATAAAACTATTCAATGAAAATATATTACCGAAAATGGAGGAGGCATTATTTGCTGGAGCAGGGAAGGAGAAAGTAGATGATTTGCATTCTGTATGGAATCAACTCGTCAAAGACAAGTACCCAGAAAGAGACGATTTCTCTCCGGAAGATGATTTGTTCGATGAGACAGAAAATTCTACTCTACACAAAAAAGCAATTTACGAAGACAAACGAGCCGATGGTCGGGCGATGGATGCTGTGCGTGATTTGTATGCACAAGCCGGAGGTATATCATCAGTGATTCATGGGTCAGGAATTTTCTATCGTGGTGGTACTCACGTTTTATCTGTGCTGACTCTCGGTGGTCCAGACGACAGGCACATGATTGATGGTATGAATGTTGAGACAGAAAAAAGATTTATGCATCACTACAATTTTCCTCCATATTCATCCGGTGAAACGGGTCGCGCAGGATTTACTAATCGACGTGAAGTAGGTCACGGTGCATTAGCTGAGAAAGCATTGCTCATGGTACTGCCAAATGAAATGGATTTCCCATACACTATTCGTGTTGTGTCTGAGTCAATGGCATCTAACGGATCAACTTCTCAGGCTTCTATCTGTGCATCAACTCTCGCACTTATGGATGGTGGTGTGCCAATCAAAGCACCAGTTGCTGGTATTGCGATGGGTCTCATGTATGAAGATGATGCACACTATAAAGTTCTGACCGATATTCAAGGACCGGAAGATCATCATGGTGATATGGATTTTAAAGTTGCTGGAACTGTAAGTGGAATTACTGCTATACAACTTGATGTGAAGGTTGAAGGTGTGCCAATAAAAATATTGGGTGAGGCAATGATTGCTGCTCGTGCTGCTCGGACAAAAATCCTAGAGAAGATAACAAGTGTCATTCCTACTCCGCGTGCAGACATTTCTCCAAACGCACCAAAGATCTTGATAACTAAAATAAATCCAGACAAGATTGGAATGGTTATCGGTTCTGGTGGAAAAACTATAAAAGAAATAAAAGAACGCACTGGTGCCGAGATAACTATAGAAGATGACGGAACTGTATTTTTCACTGGTAAGGGGGACTCAGTAGTTGCGGCGAAAAGCATCGTTGAAAGTATGACTCATCAATTTGAGGCAGGTGAAATGCTAAATGGTGAAGTGGTGAAACTCGCTGAGTTCGGTGCTTTCGTAAGACTCAATGACTATACCGACGGATTAGTGCACATTTCTGAAATCGCTCCGTTCCGTGTTGAGAGAGTAACTGATATAATGAAAGTAGGGATGGTTGTGCCGGTTAAAATTATAAAAGTTGACTCAGAGCATAACAAAATCAGTCTTTCAATCAAAGAAGCTGACAAAAACTTTTTCGCACCTCCCGCCAAATAAAGGCAAATGGAAAACGAAGAAAATCTAAAAAGCAAAGTTGTTCATACTTATTCAGACGACATGGTTGGCGCCTTGGGCGAGAACCAGAGTGGTACTGTGCGTAATTTAATCGAGGCCGAAGAAGAGAGGGAAAAGCTTAAAGAAAGTTATTCCCCTCAATCAAAAAAGAATCAAATTTTTTTGGCTGTGGGTGCGCTGCTGGTTGTTTGTTCTTTGGCTGGGATTGTATACACCGTACTAATCAGGAATGAGGGTTCAGTTAGTGGACCTGAAACATACAAGCCACTTATTTTTAGTGACAAAACTAAAGAAATACCAGTCGCTGGCATGAAAAAAGAAACACTTTCCAGCGCTGTTTATACTGAAGTTGAAGAAAGTATATTACTTGCTGGTAAACTAGAGAGTGTCTACCTAACTGAAAACAAAAAAGTTATCACATTGAGTCGTTTTATGGAATTACTAAATAGTAATTTACCTAAAGAAGCTTATGGTATTTTAGGTTCAAAGTTCTCTTTGGGGGTTACCTCTACCCCAAAAAATGGTAAACAAATTTTTGTGTTAATGAGTTCTAATTCGTTTCAAAGCATTTTCCCTTTAATGCAGGCTTGGGAAGGAAAAATTTTTTACGATTTACATGGATTATTTGGCATAAACTTAGACCCAAGTACAAGCTACTTGCTAACAAAAGACTTTCAAAATGGCATACTACAGAACAAAAATGCACGTATTTTATACAAAAAGGATAACACTATTGCCATAGCTTATGTGTATCTAGATGAAAGAAACATCTTGATAACAAACGGTGAAGATGCTGTAAAAGAAATTGTTTTAAGAAAATCAAGCACTCAGATACCTAAGTAGTTGCCATCATTTACAAAAATGCTATTATGGGCCTATGTTAGACAAAAAGAAAATTAAAGAAAAATTAGAACAAGAGAGGGACGAGCTTTTGGAACAAATGAAAGATATGGGCAAGAGGAATCCAAAGACTGGCGAGTGGGAGGTTGTGCAAGAAAATACAACTCATGAAGCTGACCAAAACAACATGGCTGATCGCTTTGAAGACTACGAAGGTAAGAGCGGTATGATGGATGTGTTTGAATCTAGACTTGAGAACATTGAAAAAGCAATTGCGAATTTGGGTAAAGCATCTTTTGGAGTATGTAAGGTTTGTAAAAAAGAGATTGAAGCCAAAAGAATCGAAGCCAATCCAGCTGCAACTACTTGCAAGAAGCACCTAGAGGATTAAACAAAAAAACACACTTTCTACGGTACGGAATTTTTGAAGCTTAAAAATTCCTGAAGTTCTCGGCCCGTCGGCCTCGAAACCCCTGCGAAAGTGTGTTTTTTTTGTTTTATGCATTATAATTAATGCATGAGTTTTGCGAAGGTATATTCTGCGCAAGTAAATTTACTCAAAGGCGCAATTGTGGCTGTAGAGGTTGATTTGTCTCGAGGGCTACATTCCATGAATATAGTTGGTCTACCGGATAAAGCGGTGGATGAAGCTAAAGATCGTGTTTCTGGTGCGATAAAAAACTCTGGTTATAAATCTCCAAAAATGCAAAACCAGAAAATAGTTGTTTCGCTGTCTCCGGCGGACCTTAAAAAAGAGGGTCCGTCTTTTGATTTACCCATAGCTATTTCTTATATGTTGGCATCTGGAGATGTGGAGTTTGACCCTTTAGGTAAGATATTTTTAGGAGAGCTGGGGCTTGATGGAACATTGCGTTCTATTAAAGGCGCGCTGCCTCTGGTGGAAGAGGCAGCGCGCCAAGGTTTCACAGAAATATTCTTACCATTTGATAATAGTGAAGAAGCCGCTTTGGTAGAAGGAGTAACAGTTTATGGGGCCAAGAGTTTGAAAGAAGTGATAGACCATGTAGACATCTCAAAAGAAAAAAAGAATGGAGAATATAAAAATGAAAAAAGAAGGTTAGTTCCTCAACCAAAAACACAAATTAAATATGAGTCTGTGGCGCGTGGCGCAGACTTTGCTGACATTCGAGGGCAAGAAGGTGCGAAACGTGGACTCGAGATTGCAGCTGCCGGTGGGCACAATATTGCTATGTATGGACCACCGGGAACTGGCAAGACTATGCTAGCTCGTGCCTTCTCGGCAATTTTGCCAGAACTTGTGGCGGAAGAGGTCCTAGAAATAACAGGCATTCATTCAATAGTTGGAGCGAACCGTGGAGAGTTGGTTGTCACACCGCCCTTTAGATCACCTCACCACACAGCATCCTACGTATCGCTCATTGGTGGTGGCACCTTTCCAAAACCTGGGGAGGTTACACTGGCACATAGAGGAGTATTGTTTCTCGATGAGTTTCCAGAATTTGATAAACGTGTTATTGAATCCTTGCGCCAGCCACTTGAAGACAATATAGTGTCTATATCTCGTGCGCGAGGGTCGGCTACTTTCCCCTCGAACTTTATATTAGTAGCTGCTATGAATCCTTGCCCGTGTGGCAATACCGGATCTAAGACCAAGGTTTGCATATGTAAGCCTTCAGATTTAGATCGTTATCGTCGGAAACTATCTGGACCTATTATGGATCGTATTGATCTGTGGGTTTCAGTCGGGGATATTGATTATAAAAAACTAGGTAACGCTGCCACGGGTGAAGCTAGCTTGAATATTAAAAATCGAGTAGATCAGGCCAGAAAAATTCAAAAAGAAAGATTTGCAAAAAATAATAGAAAAATACAAACTAACAGTGAAATGAATGTGAAAGATTTAGAAAATATGGTGCCACTTCCTCAGCATGTTCGTGAGGTATTAGACCAAAGCGCTGAATCATTAGGTTTGTCTGCCCGCGCGTATCACCGAGTTATTAAAATAGCTCGAACTATTGCTGACTTAGAGAATTCGGAACACATCGAAGCTAAACACATTCTCGAGGCTATTCAATACAGACCAAAAGTCCAGATGTAGTTTTCCACAGATATTTTCTTGACGGTGAACGCTCGTTCACTTATACTAACTAAGTCGAGATTAGTAAAAAATATTTATAAAAACTATGTCACAATCACAATATTTAAAAATGCTGGAGAAAGAATTATCTAGGGTCAATCGAATAATTGATGCTAAGATTATGAAGGGAGAGAGTTATGTGAAAGAAGCTCGCGATCATAAATTGATCTTGCGCAAAGTTCGCTATATTACTAGTAGCCGTCGTGGATGGCTTGAGAGGTTGGTGGGGGTGCGAAGCTTTCAATACTAAATGCAATCCAACGAATACAAAAATAAAATATTAAATTTCTACAGCCGAGAAAAGCGCATGCCTACCTACACGGAGATGATGCGTCTGTTCGGCTTTAAATCCAAGAACGCAGTTTCCCGAGTTGTGGAAAAAATGATTGATGCAGGATTGGTGGCCAAAGACCATCTGGGTAGACTTGTGCCGATGAAAAACTTTGGAGAGATACCGGTGCTTGGTTTAGTAAAAGCTGGCATACCGGCTGATGCAGAAGAAGCTGTGCTAGATACCATGAACCTCGATGACCTTCTAGTAGCTAAGAGAGAGCTTTCTTATATTCTAGAAGTTGATGGAGATTCTATGATTGATGCACACATTGAAGAAGGAGACATGATATTGGTTGAACGAGCAAACAGTGCTCGAGATGGAGAAATAGTTGTAGCTGAGGTGGATGGAGAATTCACTCTCAAATATTACCGAGAACGTGGCAGCAAGAAATGGCTCGAACCAGCAAATAAAAACTATAAGCCAATTTATCCAACAGAAAGTCTAAATGTCATCGCCAAACTCAAAGCAGTGATAAGAAAATACTAAGTTCATCTTTTGTAATTTTGAGTTTACTTCGCAAGAGGTTTATAATTAATTCATTAAAATTTTTTATTTTATATTATGAATAACAAGATTACATTTGGTGTTTTTGGTCTAGCTGTTGGATTTTTAGCTGGATATGTTTTCTTCGCTGCATATTTACCTAAAGGTGAAATGCACGATATGAGTATGATGATGGGAGAATCAAATAAAATGGAGATGGATGATCATTCTATGAGTGATATGGTAAATAAAGACAACATGATGGGAATGCAAAATGAAGTTAAAATGCCGCAAAGCACTCAATTGATGCATCATTCTGTAATAGAAACTAATAAACCAGTATCTATTTCATTCTCAGCTATAAAGGATACAAAAGATGGATACAACCTGCATGTTATGACTAATAACTACAAATGGACACCTGAAACAGTAAACACTAAACCCATACAAGGAGAAGGTCATGCACATGTATATGTAAATGATGTAAAGGTTGCTCGATTGTATGGTGATTGGTTCCATGTTCCAGGAACATTTTTCAAAACAGGGGAGAATGAAATAAAAGTAACATTAAATGCTAATGATCATAGTGAGTGGGGTAAGAACGGTAAGGTAATTGAATCTGTCGTTACTGTTACTAAGTAAAATATTTGTTTTAAATAAAATCCAAACAAAAAAGCCCCTTAAAGGGGCTTTTTTGTAAGTGTGAAAACGTTTTTATTCTACAGCGTCCTTAAGAGCTTTCGCTGGTCGGAACTTTGGAACCTTCTTAGCAGCAACCTTAACTGTTTCACCAGTCTTTGGATTGCGAGCTGTGCGAGCTGCACGGCCTTTTACTGCGAAGATACCGAATCCTGCTATTGAAACCTCGCCACCTTTTTTCATGGTTGCGACGATAGAATCAAAAATTGCATCTACTATTTCTTCTGCTTGTACTTTAGTACCACCTAGTTTACCTTGTACCAATTCAACTAATGCTTGTTTATTCATATAACTAATTAAATAAGCTAATAATCTAACTCGACCGAACCCATAATCTTTACTCGTACATTATATAACAAGGGTTTTTTGACGGCAACAAAAAAACAACATTGACAAGAATGTTGTTTTTTGGTGTAAAATACTGTTTTATCTCGCGAATTCGATAATTCTGTTCTCCCGAATTAGCGTTACTCGTATTTCGCCTGGATATTTGAGCTCTTGTTCAATCTTTTGAGCTATTTCTCGAGCCATAAGCTTTGCTTCTACGTCAGAAACTTTTTCTGGCGTTACAAATATACGTATTTCTCGTCCGGCAGAAAGGGCATAAGATTTCTCTACTCCTTCAAATCCATTTACTAAAGCCTCTAATTCTTGTAATCTCTTTAGATAATTCTCGACACTATCTCGACGGGCACCAGGGCGTCCTCCAGATATAGCGTCGGCTGTCTGCACAATAACAGATTCAATAGTTTCGTACGGATAATCCTCATGGTGTGACTTCATAGCTGTAACTATGCGTTCATCAGCGCCGAATTTCTGCAGAATACGCATACCTATTTCTACGTGCGTACCTTGTACTTCGTGGTCGAGGGCTTTACCGATGTCATGCACCAATGCACCGGCTTTAGCTATGGCTACATCAGCACCTAATTCTTCGGCAATCATTCCTGCAATATGGGCCATTTCTATAGAGTGCTGTAGCACGTTTTGTCCATAACTAGTACGGAAATACAGTCTACCGATAATAGCTACTATGCGAGGATCAAAGTTAAAGATTCCGCATTCATATACTGCCTGTTCACCCTTTTCTTTGATTATTTTATTTATCTCTTCTTTTGCTTTTTCGACTAATTCTTCAATTTTAGCTGGTTGAATACGTCCATCTAGGATCAGATTTTCAAGCGCAACCCGGGCCACCTGACGACGAACTGGGTCGAATGAAGATATAACAATAGTACCTGGTGTATCATCAACAATAAGCTCAACGCCGGAGGCTCGTTCAAAGGCACGTATATTACGACCTTCTTTACCAATGATTTTACCCTTGATGTCGTTGTTGGGTATATTAACTGATGTAACCAATAGGTCGGCTGCGGTGGACGAAGCTAGGCGTTGAATAGAAGTAGAAAGTATTTCTTTAGCTCGACGGTCTAATTTTTCTTCATTGTTGTTTTCTAGCTTAACCATTCGTACCAAGAAATCTTCTTCGTACTTTTTCTCTACTTCTTTAAACAGTTCTTCTTTGGCCTCTTCTTGTGAAAGTTTAGCTACACGTTCAAGTACAGCCCTTTTCTCTTCTTCGGCTTTGCTGATTCTTTCTTGAACCTTTTTAATGTCTTCGATTTTTTGCTTTATTGCTTCTACTTCCTTATCAATCTCAGACTGCCTCGAATCCAATAATTCGTCTTTTTTAATAAGTCGACGTTCTTTTTCGCGAAATTCGTCTTCGCGCTTTTTCTCTTCTTCGGAAACCTTGGTCAAGCGTTCCTCAGACTTTTTCTTGGCTTCGTCGAGTAAACGTTGCGCTTCTTCTTTTGCACCAACCATCATTTGTTTGATGTCGATTTCAATTGAACGGCGCTTGCCTAAAGCTACTATTACCCTGAGGTAATAGCCCAGTCCCAAGCCCAAAAGGAGCACTACTGCTCCGATAATTATCATTGTTACTAATGTCATAAGCCTACAGTCGGCCTATAAAAACAAACCCTTATATTACAAGTTTTTGCCGAAATTCATTTAAGGTTCCAATTTTTCTGAACAAAATTTCAAGTGAAGACATATACGGGATATTTCTATAAACCGCCAAAATAAATTTTTAAAATCTAACATCTTCAATATATCAGAAGTATCCTATACTGTCCAGAAATACATTTGCCAAACCATAGTATAATATGGTCATATGAATATTATTGAAGAGATGGATTTGAGACTGCGAGAGAACAAAGAAGTGCTGGTTGATTCTGGACCTATTATTGATGTTAACCCACTTTCTCAGAAAGTAGGTGCTTTTTACGAAAAAATCCGTTATGCCGTTGATTACAAAGAAAATCATACTATACGTAGAAGCGCTATAGAAAGAATTTTAAAAAGACAAATGCACGAGCCCACAGATAAATCACAGGGTTTGGCGCTGCTTGAAGAGTTGGTTGGGGGTGGGTACTTGCCCAACCGAGAGATTTCAGAAAATATCTCTTCTTATTTAGAAAATTTAATTAAATTCTATGAAGTCATTGCACAAGGCAAGGTAGATGAAACAATCAGAGTAAGCCTTTTGGCGGCTGCTATCGATAATGCTTTTGCAGATAATAATATTAATGATGTTTTGCATGAGTCTTTTTTTAACCATGTAAAAGGTTTTGTATCTTACCAAGGGAAAATTGACCAAACTTTTTTTGATCTGTCTTTGTATATGGGTGCACGTAGGGCGATGTTCGAAGAAGATAATGACATGTTGAGGTATAGTGCCATGCTCTACATAATGCCTTGGATTGAAGACGTTTCTGATGTTTCAAACGAAGAAATATCAAACAAAAGAGAAGAGTTTGTTGCTAATTTAAAACTAGTAAATGAAGTGCTAGAAGATGAATTGGGTTGGAAAATATCTAGTAAACTAAAGAATGAAGCTATTTATTTCAATGTATTGCGAGAAGTGTGGCGTATTCATGGGGATAATTCTTTAACTGTGCTCGAAGACAAAGAAACCAGAGACCATGAAGTCACCAATATACTAAATAGTAAATACTATTCGACAGTCAAAAATTCTCGGAGTGCTGGAGGCAGAGCTGTTGTGTATATATTGCTAACAAAAGTGCTGATTGCATTAGCCCTTGAACTGCCTTATGAAAAATTTATCTTAGGTGATGTTAATCATTTTGCTTTACTCGTTAATGCGACTTTCCACCCCATACTGCTGTTTATTATGATATCAATGATTTTTATGCCGGGGCAATATAATACAGATATTATTCTCGAAAATCTAAATAGTATAATTTTGGGTGAGAAAAGAAAGAATATTTATATAAAACCAGTTAAAAGTAATAATCTAGCGGGTGATATAACTTTTTCTTTTTACGCAGCTGTTTTCCTTTTTACCTTTGGGATTATTGTTTATGTGCTAGACATGCTGAATTTCAATTTTATTAGTATGTTATTGTTCTTGCTTTTCTTAACAGTGGTATCTTATTTTGGTTTTAGGATTATTGATCAATCCAAAAAATGGACATTAAGGTATGAAAGCAACAGTGTCTTTGCTTTGGTTTGGGAATTCTTGACCATGCCAATAGTGCATACGGGTAGATGGCTGTCACGTAAGTTTTCAAGCGTGAATGTCTTTGTATTTATTATGGATTTTATCCTGGAAACACCATTTAAGCTTATACTAGGAAGTTTTGATTCTTTTATCTCTTTTATGCGAGACAAAAGGGATGATCTACATTAAAAAAAACCTCTTCGGGTTTTTTTTAAATTTTAGATTTTCTATTTATCAGTTTTAATGTTGGGTGTTTTGTCTTTTGTTACTATGTCATCTACTATGCCGTATTTTTTTGCTTCAGACGCATCCATCCAATTATCTCGTTCAACATCTTTTTCAATTGTAGCTAATTTCTGTCCAGTATTTTTAGCTAAAATATCATTTAATTGGGCTCGGAGTTTCAAAATATGTTTAGCGGAAATTTCTATGTCTGTTGCTTGACCATCTGCGCCACCATGAGGCTGGTGAATCATAACTTCGGAATTAGGGAGAGTAAACCTTTTACCTTTGGTACCACCTGCGAGCAAGAATGCACCCATTGAAGCTGCCATACCAACACAGATTGTTGATATATCTGGTTTTACAAACTGCATTGTGTCATAGATTGCAAGTCCAGCAGATACTGAACCACCAGGGGAATTGATATACAGATAAATATCTTTCTTTGCATCTTCGTTGGCAAGGAAAAGTATTTGGGCAATTACAATGTTTGCCACATGATCATCGATTGGGCCACCTAGGAATATAATACGATCTCTTAAAAGGCGTGAATATATATCATAAGCACGCTCACCAAATTGTGATTTTTCAATAACGGTTGGAATTAACATAAGTCAATTTTATAACTTAATTATGTATTTTACAAATTCTCCAAAAATTGGAAAATCTTTTCGTTGGTTAGCATGTTCTCGGCATGGATGCGAGCTCTCTCAGGATCTGCGTCTTTGTAGTGTTCTAGAATGTGTGCGACTTCTTTGGCTACCTCTTCTTCGTCAGCTAGGATTTTTTCAGCTTTGCTGATTTCGTTTAATACCAAAGCAAGCTTGGCTCTTTTTTCACCATCGTTTCTAAAATCATTTCGTAAATCTTCTACGCTTTTGTTTAGGTGTTTTAAATAGTCTTCAAACTGAAGTCCCATTTGTGCGATGTCAGATTCCATGCGATAAAGGATTTTATCAACTTCTAGATCAATTAAAACTTCTGGAACATCAATCTCTGATTTTTCTATGATGTCTTCAATAATTTTTAGTCGTGTTTTTTCTCTTACTAGATTTTGTTTTTCAACTTGGAGATTTGCCTCTAGCTTGGTACGGAATTCTGCAATGTCTTTAAAGTCACCTAAGGTTTGTACAAATTCATCATTCCATGGTGGTAGGTTTTCTTCTGATGCTTCTGGTATTTGTGGATTTTCATTATTTTCATCTTGCTCTGCTGCAACCTCGGGCATTGTTTTTTTCGGTGCGCGAGATTTACGAATATCCATTATTGTATTTTCAATTTCCTCTGAGGTCACTGCTGTGTCTAAATCTTTTTCAGTCAGTCCGCTTTTAATATTCTTGGCTCTGTCCTTGTAATCAGGAAGTTTTACTTCAGGCAATGTTGTGGTTAGGATTTTAAATCCCAGGGGGTTGTTACGAGCTAGTTTAGTTATTGTGATAGCCGGGCGACTAATCACATCTAGGTTCTGTTCTGCAATTATTTTTGGATAATGCTCACCGAGAGCCATCTCAGCTGCTTCTTCTAAGATCTGGATTTCTGGTATTTTTGATAAAAGGATACTTTCTGGAACTTTACCCTTACGAAATCCATCAATTTCGGCTGTTTCAGCTATTTTCTTTAAAGCTTGGGTAAAAAACTGTTCTAGTATCTCTGCTGCGAGTTCTCCCTCAATTTCTATCTCACTTTTCGGTAGTTTGTTTATTTTTATTTGCATGCCGCTATATTATACTAATTAATCATATTTTTCAAATAAAAAACCTCCCAGTTTTATTGGGAGGTTTTTAAAGAATAGAAGGCTCTATTCTACTGTGCTAATATCAAACGCCGTGTCAGCAGATGATCCTGATTCTATTTCTGCTTCAAGAGTATTTAGCTCGATTGTAGTTGTATTATTTTCAGTCTGTAATTGGGTGTTTTCTTGTGCTGGTGCTTGTACTTCAGGTTTTGCTTGCTTAGACATCCAGAAGTATATACCACCTAATACCAATATAATTATTACTACAGCTGACCCTATTAATGCGCCATATGATTTTTTGTCTTGATTTGGTTCCATTTAAATTTTTACTTAATTAATAATATTTATTGAGTTGTCGTTGTTGTGCTACTTGCTAATAAAGCATCCTTGAGTGCTTTAACAGCTAGTTTAAGTTCGCTGTAAGCTTCTTTCAAAAGAGATCCAGCTTCTTTAGCTAGAGTCTGTAGTTTAGTTTTGTTTTCAGCTGAAATTTCGTTAGTGCCACTTGCGAAAATAGTATTCATTTCGGCAATTTTGGTTTTTGCTTCTTCGAATTTTACATCTGCTGTTGCTATATGTGTTTTAGCAACAGACACATCTGTACCCTTTGCTTCTACTTCAGTTATTTTTGCGTTTACACGATCTCGAAGTTTGGTTACTTTTTCAACTTGATTATCAAAACGGTGTAAAGCATTTTCTCTACTCTCGTAGCGTTTCATGCTAGCAGCATCTTTGATTTTTCCTTTTAATGCTTCCATCTTAGTCTTGGCTGATTCTCGTAGTGTTTCAGCTTTTTCTTTTAGGGCCTCACGCTTTTCTTTTAGGGCTTCCCGAGCTTCCTCAAATTTGGCTTTCATTTCAGATTTTTCTTCTTCTGTCATATTTTTCATCTCAGATCTTGCCTCCATGCGTTCTGTTATGCTGGCCTTCCTCTGATCCATCAGTTCTTTACGTTCTTCCATTAACCCCTTACGTTCTTCTATTCGTGTTTGTACAGCTTCTTTTTTCTCTGTTCGCAGTTTTTCAACTGCTTCTTTGGCTGGACGCACTCCTTTAGGCAGGCCGTTTCCCGGCATAGGCATTGTTTCTTCAGCAAAGGCAAATCCAGAAGATGCTAAGAACGCTACCATTATTAATAAACTTAAATTCTTTTTCATATTTTTATATATAAATTATGCTGATAATACTTATACCCTCTATTATACTACTAAAAATAAAATCACCTACTGGTGAGTAGGTGATTTTATTTTGGATTATTCTTCTAGTTTAGGCTTGTATTCTTTTTCGTATCTGTCCATACACTCTTTGATTATTTCGAGCGCTTTGTCTATTTCATAGAAACCTAGCACCTTACATGTACCAGGTTTTTTTAGGTCTTTATAATGTTCAAAATAGTGTTCTGTTTCTTTTTGCCAGTGTTCGCCAAGGTCTTTGAATGAATTTATGTGGTTCATCCTTTTGTCATCGGATAAAACAGTTATGATTTTGTCATCCCTTTCTCCTCCGTCTTCAAAAAGCATTACACCTATTATTCGTACTTCAGCTAGTGAACCAGGCACCAGGTCTTCTGTAACATTTGCTATAACCACGTCTAATAGGTCATTATCTTGATCCCAAGTTTGAGGCACTAGTCCATAAGAAACCGGGTAGGCCAATGAAGAGTAACCAACTCTGTCGAGTTTTAATTGACCAGTCTCAGTAATAAATTCGTATTTGTTTATAGAATTTGCATTAATTTCAACTAAACAATTTAAAACATTCTTTTCTACATCTGCGAAAGCCGGCAGTACATGCTGTAAATTTAACATGTATTTCGAAGGTTTGTGATTTATGTTTGCCATAATTTATAAATTATATGCTTATTCTTCGGTTGCTTCAACATCTGTAGGAATTTCTTCTGAAGCAGAACCTTCGGCACCGCCTTTTATGTCAATTCTCCAGCCGGTTAATTTAGCAGCAAGGCGGACGTTTTGACCACCTTTACCAATAGCGAGTGACAGCTGATCATCAGAAACTTCAATTACTGCTTTGTGTTCATTTTCAATAACTTCTATTGAATTTACTTTTGCTGGTGAAAGGGCATTGGAAACATAAACCTTGGGATCTTCACTCCATGGGATAATATCAATTTTCTCTCCACCCAATTCTTGGGTAATAGTGTTTACACGAGTTCCTTTTTGTCCCACACAAGAACCAACGGGATCAATGTGTTCGTCGTTGGAGTGTACGGCAATTTTTGTGCGAGCACCGGCTTCTCGAGCAATAGATTTTATTTCAACAACTCCACTTTCTATTTCAGGTGCTTCGATAGAAAACAATTTCTCAACAAATTTTGGATGAGTTCGAGACAGTCGTAGATTAATACCTCGAGGTGTATCTTCGACTGAGTACAAATATGCACGGATTCTACCACCTCGGGTAAAGTACTCTCCAGGAATTTGTTCTTCAACTGGCAGAATACCTGTGGCTCGATTGAAATCAATGTATACATTACCGCGTTCAACTTTCTGAACTAATCCTGTGATTATTTCTCCTTCTTTGCCACCATATTCATCCATAACAGAAGTTCTTTCTGCTTCACGAATGCGTTGAATGATAACCTGCTTAGCTGTTTGAGCAGCAATACGTCCGTAATCGTCTTTCTCTTCTAATGGAAATACGATTTCATCGTTTAATTCAGCGTCTTTTTTAATTTTTTGAGCGTCTTCGAGCAGAATGTGGTGTTCAGAATTAAATCGAACCCTCTCGTCTCCTTCATCGTGTTCAGCCTCTTCTGCCTCTTCTTCGTCAACTATTTTTGCAATAGTTTCATCAACAACAATTTTAACCTGATAAAAATCAGTTTTACCTGTTTCAATATCAAACTTAGCCCTAACTATCTGGCCTTTCTTTCCGTAGTCTTTTTTATAAGCGGCCGCCATGGCTTGTTCGATTGCGTCTAGAATTTTCTCTTTTGGTATTTTGCGCTCGGTTTCTAATTGCTCGAGTGCAGTTTTGAAAGCTTTTATGTCTAACATAATATTTAATTTTATTTAATAAAAAAAGTCCGGTTTGCGACCAGACTCTTACGTACCAAAGTATATCACGAATTCACAGAAAAGCAAGGTTATCCACAGCTCAATAATTATTTTGATATACATATATAATGTATAATTTAGAAATGGGACATTGGAAACGAAATCTAATTTTATGGATTCTACTTTTGCTAGTTGTAGCTGGAGCTACTATGTATTTATTCTATCAAAAGCGTCAAAGAGAAATTGATGAAGCTAATAAAAAAGCTGCTCACGATGCTTTAATCAAAGACCTGATTGAGACTGAGCCTAATCCTGTGTATACACAGGCTGAGCTTAAGAAAATGAAAAGTGAGTTAATTTACAACAGTAAAGATGCACCACAGCTATCTCCAACTGATAGACAGACAATACTAGACGGTCTTTTAAAAGATAATTCTGCAGCTAGCCAGGAATAATTTAATGAAAAAGCTTAATTATAAAAAACATTTTGGAATAATTGCTTTAGTGGCAATTTCCATACTGTATGTATTTTCTTTTAAGCAGGTAAGCTCGAATGCTACACAAAACTTTGTAGGTTGGGCTTGGGAAGCTGATAACTGGAGTGATTTAGATAAAAATGGCACACAAAACTCTTGGGTGGACTTGAATGGAAATTTGAAACAAGATCCAGGTGAGTCTTCCGTTGAAATAACCGATAAATTAGGGGGAGTAGGCTGGATTTCTTTTAACTGTACAAACAATGGTACTTGCGCAAATAATGATTATGGTGTTGATATAGACGTTGCTACAGGCGACATGGTTGGCTATGCCTGGTCATCTAACTATGGATGGCTTAAATTTGGCGGCTTAGCTGATTTTCCAAAAGGTACTGGTAATATTGAGTCTAATGCAAAAATTGATCCAAAAACTGGATCTGTAACAGGCTGGGCAAGATTTTGTTCCGCAGCCCTTAATCCTGTTACTTGTTTAGGAACAGCTATCCCTGATGATAATAAAAAAGGTGGATGGGATGGATGGGTAAGCCTAAAAGGTACTGTTATTCCTGGGGGTGGTGCACCAAACCAGGGCAATAATTATGGCTTATCTTTTACAACAGCAGATGGTTCTTTTGGTACACCGGGTCAATTAACTGGATGGGCGTGGGGCGGTAATGATTCGGGTAGAAACTCAGTTGGATGGATAAAATTCACTAATGTAAATTACCTTTCAGCTCCATCTGTGACAATATCTGCTAATCCTAAATATGTTCCAACCGGTGGTAGTACAGTTATTAGTTGGCTTGGTGAAAATCTTTTGACCAGCCCGACTGGATGTCAGACATCTGGATCTTCAAATACTGGAGCAGATTGGTATGGAACCAATGGACAAGGAACTTCTAAAGCTTCTCCGCTTGGTGCCTTTACTACAGGTGTTTTGGCTGATGGAGTATATAACTATTCAATCCAATGCCTTGGATCAGATGGTGTAACTCTTTCAAACGTAGCAACTGCTAAAGTTATAGTTGGGGCAGCCTCATCGCTAAATTTCTTTGCTGACCCAGCAACGGTATATCCTCCAGATTTTACAACTACCCTTAAATGGCAAGCATTAAATTCTGATGATCCACTTACAAATTGTGTAGCAGAAAGTGCTCCACCGTTGAACGCTGCGCCGGTTGTTGGCTGGGATGGTCCAGTAGACGATGCACCTGTTGCACCGCAAATCACCTGGCAGTCACCAATTCATGCAGATTACAACCCAACAAATTTTAAACTTACATGCAAAGACGTGGCGGGTAATTCTATAACTTCTCAAATTTCAGTTATTCGGGGTAGTTTGCTTGAATCTTTAACTTTGAAAGCAACAGAAGTGGTGCTCGGACCAACCAGTGAGTACACCAGTGATTTCTCTTGGTCTGCTGTAAATATGGAGACTGGATCATGTGTTGCAACTGATGGTGGGCCAAACTGGCCTGGACAAAAATCTGGCCCTCCCGGGGAACAGATTGGAGTTATTGTGCCTGTTACTGCACCAGATTACACAATATATAGATTAACATGTACTGGTAAATACTCAGGCGAGCAGTACATAGCCGAAATTCAAATGAATGAAGGAAGTGGGGGGACATTTAGTACTGTTAGACCAAAATATACTGAGAATTAGTAAATAGAATGTATTTTTAATAAAAATATGAAAAAATTATTTTTTGTGATAAGTCTGGTTGTTATAGTAATGTTTTTTGCATTGGGAAAATCTAGTGTCAATGCATTGGGGCCTGTCAATTTTGTTGGTTTAAAAAATAAACCAATAAATGGTGGTCCTGGTGATGCACAAAAGAATGCTCAGATAACTTGTTTAACTAAAAAAGTTGATTCTAAATCAGACTCAATAATGATAACTTATGAAATTGGTACTTCATACGGAAGATATTTTTACGTTGAGAACAATTTACCATCTCTATATGCCAAAGATTCTAATTACGACGGTAAGCTAGTTCACCCAGAGTTAAAATTCTCTGGCCCAAGTAATGGTATGATTGCTAATCCAATTACTTTTGTATATTACGATAAACATAACGGTACTAGAAGTGCAAAAGATTATTTTACTGATTCAAACGCAGATTTAATTATATTAAAATCTGGATTAATACATACCTTGGGTTCAGGGACAGAAGATCCAAGGAAATACTATCCAGTAGATTTTTCAAATTTGAATGAAAAATTACCAGAATGCGTTAAACCATCGACCAGTAGTAGCGGTGGTACCAGTGGTGGTGGTACAAGCGGTGGGGGTAGTTCTGGTGGTGCAGCTTGTGGAACATGGGGTCCTACCGCGCAGGAATTAGGCACGTGTTCTGATGGTATAAAAAATAGTAATGAAACTGGTGTTGATTCTGGTGGTAGATGTAGCCCTGCAATGCTTGGTGGCGTGGGTCCTGGTAGTAATGTTGCCTTTTTTGGTCACTGGCCATCACAGACCAGACCTGTAAAGATAAGTATAGATGACCAGTTGTCACCCGTGTATTCACAATTTATACCTCGTGCTCTTCGTGACTGGAATCAGGCAGCTCCAATAGTTGTCACTCAAGATGGTAGTGATTCAATTAAAGTATCAATTCAAAACTGTGACTTCGGAGAAACTGGCTGGGTAGGTGTTACTCAAGTTAATTTGAATGGTAATAAGATAATAAGTGCGCCTGTTTATATTAATGATCATTGGATGAAAACTGCTTCTTACAATAATCACATTCAGCAACAATACGTCGTTAGTCATGAATTAGGTCATTCTTTTGGATTAGATCATCAAGACGTTGAATTTTGTAATCCAAACACGGGTAGTGTAATGGACTACGCGTATTCAATAGTTGGCGGTACTCAAAATTGTGACGGACAGTCAGTTAATTTTGGTATAAGCAACGAACACCCAAACCCAAACGACATTAAAGCTCTTACCGACGCTTATGCAAATATACCTTAAATTTTATGTTAAATCTTAGAAAATATATGAAAAAATATTTAAGCACAATTATATTAGGATTGTTCCTGTTACCCACGATTGTTTTTGGTCAGACAGAATCAACCGTTAGTAAAACTATAACTTCTTATAGAGGGGTAGATAATGTGAGCGACAGTAAGGTAATAAAGAAAAGTTCCGACAGTAATTCTCTGAATGTGCTTCTTCAGGTAGGTCTCATAAATGCTGGATATAATCCTGGAGAACCAGATGGTGTTGTGGGACCTAAAACAATTCAAGCAATTAAAAAACTACAAAAAGATTTGGGTATAAAATCTGATGGAGTATTTGGACCAGCTACTGCCAGTGCACTCAGAATGTTCTCTGATCGTTTTACTAATCAAAAAGTATCTGATGTTAAAAGTGTGCTACCAGATGAATTTGCTGACTTTAAAAATAAGTTAAAGCAAAACAGTAAACAAGTAGCATCCAATAAGAATAGTTTCATTGGAATCACTAATTTTCAGTTACCAACAACTCCAAAGGGTGTTCTGACTTATGTTTTATCTAAGAACCAACCTGGCGCTGAAGGGTCTAATAATAATTCTTCTTCTTTCGTTGGTTCGCTGGTAGCAAGTTTAACAAAAAAACCAAAAACGAATTTTGGCACTAGTCAGTCTAATACAATAAATATAACTGCAGGTGGCAACACTATCACAGGATCTTCTGAATTTAATACTAATTTTGAAGGATCTTCCGATCCTGCAAACTCTAAGTATACTTGTGTCACAACCAGTGAGCACACAGAGGAATGTACCAATACTTCATTGTCTGGAGGAAGTTCAAATAGTTACTATTGTAGAGGTCCAAACTGCGAGGTACTTGGTTTAACCAATAAACCTGGCGAATCAACTGAAGAGTATATGGCTCCAACTGAAATTGATCGAAGTATAGACTTTAACGAAATGGCTACCTTTGGTGAGCCAGTAGCTTTTGATAAAAAAACAGGACAACCAATTATTTTCTTGAAAGACTACGGAGATGACCCAAAGAATGGAAAAAGGAATTTATCAGTTATCTTTGTTGATTTAAAAAAATAAGGGTATAATCAACAATAAAGCAGTTTTGTATTTATTATTAAAATAATAGAGAGTATAATTATTCAATGTATCAAAATATTAAAACAATCCTAAGGTCCACCCTAGTACTAGCACTACTAGCTTTGTCATTCCATGCATTGGCTGTGTGGACAGATCCAACTGCAACTCCACCAGGAGCTAATCCAGAACCACCAGTAAATGTAAGTCTAACAGCTCAACGTAAATCAGGAGCACTAATCGCTGGAGCACTACGTTCTGATACAAGTATTGTTGGTGTTGAGAATGGAATATTCGGTGCATTAGATGTTCCTAACGCTTCATCTGTATTAGAACTTCGTTCAACTACCAAAGGTTTCTTACCTCCACGTATGAACAAAGCACAGAGAGACCTTATTGCAACACCTGCTATCGGACTTTTAATATATCAAACAGACAATACTCCAGGTTTTTATTTCTTTGATGGATCATTCTGGGTTCCAGTTGGAACTGGTGGAGGTGGTGGAGGGGGAGGAGGTTTAGTCAATGATGGTACAGGACAAGCTAATTTTCTTTCTAAATTTACAGGATTGAACACTCTAGGTAATTCTAGTATTAGCGATAATGGTAATTTGATTTTAGCTGATAGTGATTTTAAAATAGGTAAAAAATTATTACTCTCAACTCTTGCAATTACTGTAAATACTGGTAACACAACAAACCTTGAACTTGGTAATGCGACTTATTTTAAGCTGGATGGATCTAACTCCATGACGATTGAAGGATTTGCCCCACCATCCGGTGGTTCACATATTAACGGGAGGATTGTATACATAACCAACAATAATCAAAGCAATACTTTCACCATAAAAAATAATAGTTCATTATGTAATTTAACTAATCGAATTAAATTATCAGGTGGCGAAGATCTAAAACTCAGACCTAATCAAACTATAACTCTTATATATAACGAAGGTTTCCCTGGTGGAGCAAGGTGGGTTCAGTTTACTTCACCAGATAATGTGTTTACTGGTATAGATCGCTTGCTTGCTTTTTCTGTTAGATTAAATGGTAGTAATTTGGAAATTGTAAAAACGAAGGTACTTTCTTCTAATAATCCAGCGGATATTAACAAAGAAGTTACCATATGTAATTTTAATGGTTCACTCGCTAATTTTGAATTTAAAGCCCATTTTGATAGTATTGGTGCAGGTTGTAATGCAAGCACAGGGTTGAATATTGATTCAAATAATATATTATCAACACAGTTTATACGTAAGGGAGTTACTGGTAAATATATTCTTCTTTCAAATACTAATACAGCAGATCGAATTGAATTTAATGTTTATACAATGGGTGTTGCACCCGGCGGAAGCACTCCGCTTGAACCAGATGATGAAGTATATTTCACTGTTATTCTACCGGGTATGGGACAGTAATTTTTAGGTATTATTAATTATTTACAAGTTATATGAAAAAATATTTAAGCATTCTTATATTGTTCGGAATACTGCTGGTCCCGGCAATCTCTAAAGCACAGTTTAGCTCGACCGTATCACATCAGGTTGTCCCGGTTCTAAAGAAATCTTACTCCCAAGCCATTAAGCAAGGAGAGTCTTCTAAGCCTGCTGCGGCACGTTCTGTTTTGAAGGTCGGAATGAAAGGAGAAGATGTGCGATATCTTCAAGCCTGGCTTTTTAACCAAGGATATAATATTGGTATTGATGGATCTTTTGGACCTCAGACGAAAAAAGCTTTGATAGACTTTCAGAAAAAAACACAAGTGCTAACAGCTGACGGAGTATTTGGTCCTAAAACAGCCTTATATGTAGCGAACGCACCAACAGGTATTGCTCTTAAAAATCTCGATAACGGTGTTGTTCAGTATTTAAAACAACAACAACTCACCATTCTTTCTGGAAAAAACAATAATAAAATAACAACATCTAGTCCAACCAAAAATCCAGCAACTAGTGTATCAACACCAAAAATAGTTTTGGCAAAATTACCCAAAGATGTAAGTTCTGTTTTATCAAAGGCATTACCTCAAGCTCCAAAATTTACTACAGTGCAGGTGGTAAGTAAAACAACTAACCCAAAAACTGTTACCAAAAAACCCAAAGCGGCCATAGCTGATTTATTAGCTAAGGCTAATGTAAAACTAGTAACAGCTAGTGGTGTAAATACCGTAGCTTTTAATGGATTTGGTTCAAACTACAATCAAGCTATTGATGAAGTTTCTTTATATAACATATGTGCTGAATATCAAGGTGACAATACTTGTGTTGCTGTTTCTTTGGCTATTGCTGAAGCAATTAAGGCGGGGCAGTTGGATGCAGCTGCTGTTATTGCAGAAATATTAGGTTCAGATGATGGTGGAACTTGCCCTTTTTGTACTAAGGATGATGATGGAAACATAACAATTACTTCTGGCGGTGGTTGTGGAGGTGGAGGTGGTCCAGGTAGTGGTGAATTTATAACTCCTCCTGGTACTCCGGTTGGAATTGATCCAGAGGCATGTATTCCAGCAAGTGATATTCTTGGTAAATCTTATGATCTTAATGTAACAAGTGATAATGTATTTCATGCTTATTGGGGGCTAAGGGATTCAAGCGGTAATGAAAGTTTATTATCAATAGGCTCTGATATGAATTGGGATGAAGCAACCCCTAACTCTAACGGAACTCAACCAGGTTGGAAAAGTTCAGAAAAATATACTGGAACTGCACCAACTAATGCAAAAAATATTTATTTCGCGGCTGCTCATGATGGGTGGGTAACACACGGATTTCTAGCCAGTTTGAAAGTTGGAGAAGAAAGCTATGAAACTGGAACTCCTGTTTTTGAAGTTACAAAAACAACAACACCAGTTCCTGTACATCCAGCTGATTTCAACCTAAGTGATGTATTAAACCAAATTAAAAGTGCAGTTTGGGCACAGACATTTGCAATCGGTGATCACGGTGTATATCCTTGGGGTGATATACCTGGTATTTCATCAACTGCTAAATGGATTTTTGAAGGCAGTGACTGGGATCCAGAAGGTAAAATGGCTAATTACGAAATATATCGATTAAAAATTTGTGACGAAATAGTCAACCCTCCAGTTAATGTTTCTGGAATATGCATGAATTACAGAAATGATGAGTATGGTAATCCTATGAATGGAGGTGTTACTTATAGGGTTGTGTTTGCTGAGCCAGTTGTTGTTACTGGTGTGCCTAATTTATTGATTAAACCTTCCCCAGCATCTCAACCTATAACAGCTGTATTTTTAGGTTATGATGACGCAGAACATACTTCTTTAAAATTCCGAACAGAAATTGAAGATGGTCTTGAATACTACGGTTCAGGAACTCTAAGCTTAGTTAATGGTTCTAATATAAAAGCTGTTAGCGGTAAAGATGTAAGTCTAAGTGTAGGAACATTTTCTTTAGTACAAAATTGTTTACCATCAGGTAACCATGTTAAACCTATTTCTGGTTATGCATCCTATCGCCTCTATACAGTAAGTGGAACAGATGTCGAGTATCGTGCTGAGTACACTATTCAATTTAGTGAACCAGTGTTTATAACAGGGCAACCAAGGATTAGAATTACTAACGATACTACTGGAGAAAGTAAAGTTGTAGCTCCTTATAATCGAGGTTCTGGTACAAATGCTATTGTTTTTCGTGCCTGGGATGATCCAGATATAACCGGTACATCATGGGAGGTCGACTATGAGGGGGTTGGTGAGATTGAGTTGAATGGTGGTGCTATTACAGACTTAAACAGTGCTGTCGTTGACACTACATTACCTCCGCAAATTATATTTGATAATTTGCTTCTTAATTAATTTAAAAACTCTTAGAGAGTTGTAGGTAGTAATGGAAAAACTTAAAAACAACATTCATCAACCTGAATTCAAGGTTGATCCTAATATATCTAATACTCAAGTAGAAGAAGAGATAAAACCTTTTTGTTCTGAAGCAGCTTATTCAATGCTACAGAATATGGTTAAAGAAAAAAGATCTTTTGAAGATAGAGTAATCTTACTCACTTGTAGTGAATTAGGCTTAAAAGAAGACATGAATTTAGAAAAAATTATTAATTTGGCTAAAGATAAAGGATACGTTCCTTGTCCTCATCAAGTCGGCCCAGCACTTTTTCTTCAAATTAAAAGAAAACCACCAAAAGAACCTGTAAAAAGTTTTGTAGTTATAACTACTCCTATTAATTCTGGCACAGAAATTAACTCATTGTTTAGGTGTGTTTTGAAAGACAATGCTTGGAAACTTTACTCATATCCTGATAAAGCGACTTTTTCTCCAAATGATTATGTAATTCTGTCAAGAAAATGAAGGTAGATTTTTATTGTGGGTGAATTTGATATATTAGTATTAATTATTAGTGAATATTAATTTTGTGAAAAAATACCTAATTATATTTTTGTTTTGCTTGTTTGTTCCATTTATTTCTTATGGTCAGCTTTATTCTTCTACTGTATCAAAGATAGTTAATCCTGTTGTAAAAAAATACACCCCAACTCCTGTGATGGCACAAGATGATGCACCAGCAACTTCTTTAGGTAAAAAGAAAGGGTATGATCCATTAATAGCTTTGCTACAGGCAAAATTAACAAACCTAGGCACAGACCCAGGTCCTGTTGATGGAGTTAGTGGTATAAAGACCAAAAAAGCACTTCAAGAAGTACAGCGATTTTTTGGTATAAAAGCTGACGGTGTTTATGGAAAAGAATCTCAAAATCTTTTTGCAGTTTTACCTATAAACAGTTCCATACGTGAAGCAAATCCGGTAATACGTATTGCTCTCAGAAAATACACTGCTTCTCAATTAGTTGGATCTTCCACCACTGCAAACAATACTAATGTCTCAACTAAGACAACAAAGCTAGCTACTATACCATTTACTCCAAAAGGAATTAATCAGGTTCTCTCGAAGAGTTTAGCATCTGTTGGGCTAACTCAGGTTTCAGAAGGATTAGTTTCTGGTAAAAAAGTTACAGCAAAACCAAAAATAACCAAGAATGGTGCAAGGGTTGCACTTTACACAATTTCACCAAGTGGTGTTAGTAGTCTTGCTGGTAATAACTCTTTTAGGACAAATTTTTCAAGTACTAATTCTGAAGCTACTAATGTATATGTGTGTGGTAATGTAAAAAACACCTCTATTTGTGTACCAGTGTCATTTGAAGTAGCTGATGCTATTAATAGTGGGGTTTTAACTCTCGAACAATATTTAGCCTCCAAATCAGCTAATGGAGATATCTGTATCCAATGTTTTTTGGATGAAAATGGAGACCTGGGTGTTATTTCAGGAGGTGAAAGCAGTGGTCCTATAATACCGACCGGACCGACTGTAGTGAACGCCGCTAACATAGTGAATATGTGTGTAGATTACCCGGCCCGTGGCACAGGAAATGTAGCTTACGAAATAACTTTTGATAAACCAATTAATGTTATGTACTCTTCTGGTCTTAAGCTAGAAATTATTCGTTATTATAACGCACCAAGCAAAAAGATTGTAGCAACTTATGTTGGTGCTCCAGATGGTACTTTGTCTGGTAAGACAATTCGTTTTCATGCCCCAGCTGGACAAATGAGTTCTATATATTATGAAGGAGAGGCTACCTTGAAATCTACTGGAGGAGCAAAAATAGTAGTATCCGGTACCGGTGAGGCTGTCGACTTAAATTTACTTACTGATATATTCCGGTTTTCAAACACGTGCAGTAATTCAGGTAGCTCTTATGATATTATTGATACAAGTGTGGATTTATTACCAAGCCAACTATACAGTGGAGAAAGTTTTGACAGCCCTCGTCTTAATGTAAATCTTAAATTTAAAGAACCTGTTATTCCTACAGCTGCTTTAAATCTTGTAATGAACCCATCAGATTCTGGTGGAACCGCTATTGGAAAACTGGTATCTGGTACTGTACCTAGCGACACCCTTACATTTCATTTTAATTTAACTACTGGTTCTAGTTGGAGTAATATATTAGGTAACTTTAGTTTTGATCCAAACAGTGGTAGTGTGAAAGGCTCTTCTGGTAAAAATATGTTGCTTAACATGCTATCAGGAGCTGATTCAACTGGTGGAACTTGTGCTATGAAATATATTGGTCAGCCATGTCTTGATTTAGTGGGTAGTGAAGCAAAATATACTGTCTATTATACAAGAAAACTTGATGTAACTAATGCAAATAACAATTCAATTAGATTAAAAATTGAACCACTTAACCCTTCTGCACCAGATGTAATAGCAAACCTTACAAATTATGACGAACATCACCTTTATTTTAGTGCACCAGCAGCAACTAATTTAATAAGTGATTATACTGGTCATTATTGGCTTCAAGTAGATCCTCCCTCTCGAGTGTTTACTATCAATTCAGCTTTAGGGTCTGTTGGTAGCTCTGGTGGAGGTGACGCAGATCCTGATATGGGAGTTTCTAGCGACACTTGTTCTTCTAATGGTGGAAATGAAACAACTGTCTCTGATTTGTGTATGATATCAAGCGGAAAATCATATGTTTATCTTCTAAAATTTAGTGAGCCAGTGACTGTTGTTGGGGTACCGGAATTAAAAATTCAGAAAAACTCTAGTTCACCAATAGTAACTGCTACCTATAATGGATATGATGGAACAGACCTCACAACCCTAAAATTTATTGCAGAGACTGGTTCTGGTTTAAATACTGGAATAGGGGGCCAATATTATGAAGGTGTTGCAAACTTATCTTTTATTAATGGTTCTTCAATTAAAAATGTTGCTGGACAAAATGTGCCAACAGTTGCCGGTGCATTCTCTTTCTCTGATGTGTGTACAACTATAAATTCTTCATCTAAAATATTGTCTGGTACAGCTAATTATAGGCCACTTCCAATGCAGGGCGAAGTTGTTGGAGATTTTAGAGTTGACTATAACTTAACTTTTGATACTCCTGTTCTAGTTATTGGTACACCTAAATTAAAGATTATTAACGATTTTAACGGTCAACAAAAGGTTAGCGCGAATTATGTATCTGGTTCTGGTACTACAACATTGCAATTCCATGCAAGTGAAAGTAGCTCATCTGGAACAACGGCCTGGGATATTGATTATGAGGGTACTGGTATTTTTGATTTAAATGGCGGTAGCATTGTAGATGCTTTTGGTATAAACGCAGACACAACGATTCCAGCAAGTGTTGTGTTTGACAACCCGCTTTTAAATTAAAATATAAATATATAAGGACACACAAGGAAACACTCTGGACTCTCCTCAGGGTGTTTTTCTTTGGGTAGTGGGGTATAATACCTGTAAAGTATTATTATTAAACATTTATTATCAATCCATGCAAAGATATTTAATTTTTATTGTCGTCCTTGTGTTGGTTTTGGCACCGTATATAGTGGGTGCACATTCAACAGAAACAGCTCAATTAACAACTGCTTCTACTGTGCAAAAGGTGGTGGTCCCAAAGATAAAAATCAATACAGAAATTTCTGATCAGAATACATCTGTTAGTACTGACTCTGTATTAAAACCAGGGGCGGTAGCTAAACAAGAAGTTGTACTCCTGCAAGCTTTCTTATACAACCAGAGAATTTATAATGGATCTATTGATGGTGTATATGGTCCAAAAACCAAGGAAGCTGTGAAGGCATTTCAGTCTACAACTAATGGACAGTTAACAGCCGACGGTGTAGCTGGGCCAAGGACAATGAGTTACATTGAATCTTTGTCTAAGGGAGAGGCTGTGGTTACAACAGGTACTAATACTAACAATGTTTCTGGTAGTACAAATAAAATATCTATACCATCTCTACCAAAAAATGTGTTAACCCGGGCACTCAAACCACAGTCTGGTTTGGTGCTAGACACCTCAACTGCTGCTAAAAAAATAACATCCAAACCAAAATCTAATTTTTCAGTCTTTTCAAATGTGGGTATATATAACGTTGCCGCTTCAGGTGCTCAGTCTGGAACCAATGGGTCTAATTTTAACACTAATTTTAGTTCTCCTATTAGTACAGTTAATACTAAATATGTGTGTGGCGTAAAAGACGGAGTGAACCAATGTTATTTACTTAGCTTAGATGAGGTTGCACAAATAGATTCAGGTACTCTTGATTTAGAAGGTGTATTAGCTGCTCGTGCTGGTGGCACTACGCAAGTAGGGAATTGCCCGTCTGTGTATGTTGATGAGAACGGTAACACAAGCGTAACAGATCAGTCCTGGTGGAATAGAACAAATGCTTGTGGGGGTGCTAGTTCTAATAATCAAAGTCAAATTGCAGCTACATTGAGTGATGAAGTTTGCCTGGAAGGTAAGGTTGTGAATTTGAAGACGGCTAAAGCCACAGGAGCACTTTGCCCTAACGGTCTTTCATTCAACGAAGAAGATTCCAACAAATATTTAGGTGTAATAAAACCACAAGAAACAGATCGTAGCTTAGTAAAAGAAGTACAAAAGGCTTTAGTTACACTCAATTATGCTGTTTCAGCTGATGGTGTATTCGGCACTCAAACAAAAAATGAAATCATTGATTTCCAGAAAGATAAAAATCTAACCCCAGATGGAGTTATTGGCCGGGCAACTTTCGAAGCTTTGCAGAAAGAATTAGACAAGAAATCAAGCAATGTTTCTTTATTGAATAATGTTATTAACATTCGAAATACTGCTTATGAGCAAGAAAATCAAAGTTTTATTACAACTGTAATTAAAAAACAGTTCGATATAAATAAGCCAAAAACTTGGGGTCAGGCGGTTATAGATTCACCTACAAGCCAATGGTATGTCAAGAATTATGGTACGGATTCACGTGGAAAACCAAGATCATTTGTTGTGCATACACATACCATGCCAGAATCCGCATCTGTTACTAGTACAAGTAACAATAGTTTCAGTGATACACTGAGTAGTGCGTTTCAATCATTAGCCCAAGTAGGATCATCTCAAGTAGCTCAAGCTTCACAAGCGCTAACTCCAACTGATGGTGGTGTAGGCACGGCCTCTGACATCGGTCAGGTTTATTGTAAAAGAATTACAAGTACAAAAGTTTCACCTACACTTTCTAGTGTTAGGGTAATAATAGGCACAGACAAAATATTTTGGGTAAAGGATGTCACTCCTACTTTAAAATATCAAATTCCTAATATAGCTGGGCCATACCCAACTATGAAAATTTTAGATGGAGCTGGAAAAAGCGGACTTTATTTCTCTTATGTACAAAAGGACAATGATGGTATACCTGCTAACGCAATACCGTCCGTTCTTATTGATGAAAATATAAATTTATCATTAGAGATTCTAAATAAAGACAAAATATTTACTTTGTCTCCTGATGGCAAGAAATACTATTCTTTTGACTGGTCTAAATTAAATGATCCGAACCTACCAAAATGTACTATGCCTTCTTACGGTAATGGATTTATTGGTGTAATCGGTCCAGATGGTACAGTAAAAAGTGTTAATGGATCGACTGGTGTAAATCCTGGTGGAATAATCCTTCCTAAACAGTGTTCAGATGGAATAGATAACGATGCTGATGGAAAAACAGACTACCCAGTAGATCCTGGATGTTCATCATCAAGTGATGATTCAGAAAACTCTAATGGGGGAGGGGGTAGTGGCACACCTCCTGTATCAGACGGTACTTGTAGTGACGGTATAAAAAATGGCAATGAAGATTCAGTAGATACCGGTGGAAGCTGTGAAGGCGGTATTTTATCTCCTGGTACAAACCATCAACAACCAGTTATAGATCATGTGCCAGGTTCAGGTAAACCAGTTCTAGTAAATTGGCAAAACGTGAGTGTACCTGCTTCTTGGGAAGAATATTTGATTCAAACTAAGAAGGACTGGAACCTTGCGCGCAAGTTAAAAATATCTTTAGGTGGGCCAGGTTATACTGTACCTATACATTATAGAGATGATTTTAAGGATGACGATGGTGTAAGCCCAGCTCAATGGATAGGTGCAGCTTGGTGGTATCCAGCAAGTGGCGGACATCAATACCAAACAGAAGTTGGTTTTAATAAAAAGAAAATGGACGAACTTAATTTAAACACCCCAGATTATATACAGTTTTTAGTGTGTCATGAATTAGGACACTCGATCGGTATGGGTCATGCAGATGTAAATAACTATAATATGAACCTTGGCACATGTTCTGATTATTCAAGAGCTCCAGGCGGAGGTACTCATAGTTTTCCAAGTCACCCAAATACGAATTTTGGTACATTAGACAATTTGCACCCAAGTTCTATTGATATAGCTGCTATTAATTCTTTATACCAGCATACTCACTAATTTATTATTAGCATTAATCATTAGACAATGAAAAAATATCTTTTTATTTTAATTATTTCTTTGCTCTCAATATCTGCCAGTGCAGCTACAGATTCATCTTTTTTGAATAATGACTCCGGGGTAAAGTTTTTAAAGGTTGGTAGTTTTGGTCCAGCAGTATCTGCACTTCAAGCTTATCTAGTAAACCAAGGTCTTTATAATAAAAAAGTTGATGGTAAATTTGGACCTGGAACTAAATCTGCAGTTATTGCTTATCAGAAACTTGCTGGTTTGGTCCCCGATGGTTCTGCTGGACCACATACGTTCAAATTCATGAACATTTATCCAGGTATTAAGTTGAGTACTGCAAATAATAAAACGCTTACCTATTTGCGTTCCTTATATCAAACCCAAAATCAGAATTTAAGGAAGGCTTCTTTAAATCCAACAGCTCAACAAGTCTTAAATAGTGTTTTGACCGTAGCAAGTAAACCAACAATACTAGCTTTGTCTAGCACTAACCAAACTCAGAGTACTAATACTGGTATCGATGTTAATTCAACAGGCGCCAGTCAGTTGGTTAATAATTCTATAAACACAAATTCATCTATAAACATTAGTACACAAAGTCAGAATTTAAGCTTTGGACAAAACACATCACAACTAACCTCAGGTCTTACTCAGAACCTTACACAAAATTTTACTAACACTGGAGCTGCTACTTCTTCGCCTGTTTACTACCTTAATGGCAATAACATTTTAGCTACAACTACAACTCCTTGGTGGCAGTCAAATACTATAACGACTAATTACAACAATCCAAATGCGAGTATTCCACTTTCAGGATATCCTTTTGAGTTTAAAATTTCTGCTGATGCTGTATTTACTTTATATTCTTATAAAATTGGTGCTAATGGTAAGGTGGCAGATTTACAACCTATCTGCAAAAACATGAATGTAGCAATATATGGTATTCCAACTTGGAAAAACTACAAAAAATGTACTAAGTTTACTTTGCCGCAAGATTATAATTTAGCCCTGGCTGTAGGGGATAATGGTGTAACGGCAGGTGCCTGGATTGGTACAATTGAAATTATAGGTAATAAATATTATTCTCAAGATTACGCTTGGCGTTATGTGGTAAGCAATTCTACCATTACACCAAATACGAAGGATTTTTCTACTACACAAATTTCTAATGAAATAAATACTGGAACGTTTAGGCCTACAGAGGTCATTGGATTTTACGGTACAGATCCATGGGGAGTATTTATAGAAGATGAAAATGATCATAGTTTTGATGAAGCTGCATGGATAAAAGCAGTAGAACCTGGGCTAAAAAAAATTGCTATTTACACACTTCAGAATGGTGGAGTAGCAATTCCAAATATTATGTCAGAGGTTGATTTAAAAGCAGAGGGTGTGGACACTCTATCTATAGATGCTGGAGAAAGTTTTAGTTTGTACTGGACTAACAATAATGTTAGTACTTGCTTCGGAACTAGTTCGCCAAACAAAGCTTCTTGGAATACTGCACACGAAGTTGCCGCTGGTTCAGCTACAATTAATGGTTTAAATGTTCAAACAACCTTCACTATTAATTGTACAAATGCAAACGGTATTATGGTTTCTGATTCTGTGGTTGTAAGTATAAAACCAACATTGTCGCTTACTTCAAGTACTAACGCAAACGGTACAACAAAAATAACGTGGATAACTACAAATGTAACTGCTTGTAAATCTACCGGTGGTTCATCTGGATGGGCAACTACAGGTTATTCTAGACCAGCAAGTGGTAATTGGGACACGCAAGCTGCACTAACTTCAGATACAACATTTAGCATAGATTGCAGTGGTCCAGGAGGTTCAATCTCAGAATCTGTAATTGTAACAGTCCAACAAGGTCCAGATCCAGTAATTACACTATCTGCAGACCCTAATCCGGTTACGAATGGTAGCACTACATTAACTTGGAGTACTACTAATATGAACGGCTCAAACCCTTGTACTGCTACTAGCTCACCTGTTTCTACTTGGACGGGGCAGAAGGTTGCAAGTGGTTCTATTGTTATAAATAACTTAACACAGGATACAATTTTTCAACTAAGTTGCACTAACACGGTTGGGCAATTTACATTAAACAGTGTTTTTGTAACTGTGCAAAATGCTGATGCACCAAAGGTTTTATCAATTACTAAGGTTTGGGATAGTGGTAATTTCCCTAAATCAATGATAGTCACTGTGAACTTCAGTAAACCGATAACAATTCAAAGCCCTCAAAACGTTCTTCCTGTATTCAAGATTGTATCTACTGGTGCTACTGGTTACAGTAATGAAAGTACGCCTTATACCGGAACTGACATATTCTATGTTTTTGGTAACTTATCCGCTGACCCAGGTGCATTTAAGTTTAATTTACCACTTCCTACTGGAACTACAGTTGTTGATGCAGCCAATCCATCAGTGCATGCAGACTTAACAGGTCAGTGGCAATAAAATTTAGAATTTTTAAAAACATCCCGACGTTATGTCGGGATGTTTTTGTTTTGAGAGTGTGTATTATTTTGTTATAATTACTATGTGCAAGTTAACGAAGAACAACTAAAAAAATATATACTCGATGCTGGTTTGGTAAATGGTGATGTTTTAGACCAGCTTGGTAAAAAAGCTGCCGAGAAAAAAGAAAAGTTCACTGACCTTCTTTTGTCTGAAGGTAAAATTTCTGAAAACGATTTAAAAAGAATGGAGGCTTTTGTGTTGGGTATTCCATATGTTAGCTTAGTAAACGAAAAAATTGATTTCAATATACTGTCTCTAATTCCGGAACCATTAGCTCGTAAATACAATATTATTGCTTATAAAAAAAGTGACAAAGGACTAGAAGTTGCAATGCTCGACGTTGATAATTTGTCTGTTATAGATTTCGTGAAAAAGAAATCTGAGCTTAGGATATTACCAAGGTTAACTGATGTTGCTTCAATAAAATCTTCCCTTTTGCAATACAAGCGTAGCCTACAGGCAGAATTCGATAATTTAATACAAAAAGAAGTTGCATCGCTATCTATCTCAAAAGAGGATGTGGGAGAAAAATCTGAAGAAGAGTTAAAAAAAATGGCTGAAGATTTGCCGGTGGTCAAAATAGTTGATTCTCTTATTTTTCACGCAATTTTGCAAAATGCTTCTGACATTCACATTGAACCGGGAGAACATGATCTAATTGTTAGATACCGTATTGATGGTTTGTTACATGAAGCAATGATACTAGATAAATCTGCTTCCTCAGGTATTACTGCCCGTATTAAAGTACTTTCTAACCTTAAACTTGATGAGAAGCGTTTACCACAAGATGGTCGTTTCAAAATTGATCAAAACGGTGATAAGGTTTCATTCCGTGTTTCAACGTTGCCAACCTTTTTTGGAGAGAAGACCGTAATGCGTATTTTGCATGAGGGAGGGGGAGGTTTTTCACTTGAAGGGCTTGGTTTTCATGGTGAAGGTCTAGAAAGGATATATGAATCCATGCGACAAAAAACAGGAATGATTTTGGCAACTGGACCTACTGGTAGTGGTAAAACTACGACTTTATATACTATGCTTGAGATCCTTAATAAACCAGACGTAAATATTTCAACAGTTGAAGACCCTGTTGAATATCAAATGCCACGCGTCAATCAAACTCAAGTAAAGCCTGAAATTGGATTAACTTTTGCTAATGGTCTGCGTAGTCTACTACGTCAAGATCCCGACATAATCATGGTTGGTGAAATACGAGACACAGAGACGGCTAGTTTAGCAGTGAATGCATCTTTGACTGGACACTTAGTTTTGTCCACTATCCACACTAATTCTGCTGCAGGCGCAATACCTAGAATGATAGATATGGGTGTACTACCTTTTTTGATTGTTTCGACTGTAAAGACGATTATTGCGCAGCGATTGGTTCGTCGATTAACAAAAATTAAAGAACAGTATTTTTTATCTCCAGCTGAGATAAAAAATCTGAGCAAACTAGTAGATTTAGACCGTATGATGTCTTTTTTGAAAAAAGAAAAACTTATTGATGAAAAAACTACTTGGGAAAAAGTTCCTTTCTTTAAAGCAGTAAAGAATGATGAATCAGAAGATGGTTATCATAGTCGTGTTGGTATTCATGAAGTGTTAAAAGTCAGCACGACTATTCGTGAACTTATCAGTAAAGGTGCTTCTCAGGATGATATAGAAGTGCAAGCTAAAAAAGAAGGAATGATGACTATGATTGAGGATGGTATATTTCAATGTGTTTTAGGTAATACTACTATAGAGGAAGTATTCAGAGTTGTTTCAGAATAAAAGAATAAAATGTTATTTACATATAAAGCAAAACTAAAAACAGGGGAAATAATTTCAGGCGAGATCGAATCACTTGATAAATTTTCTGTTTCCAGAGAACTCCATTCTCGTGGTAATATTCCTATTTCTATAGAAATAAAACACAAGGCAGGTATGGATAAGTTTTTGGCTAACTTTGGTAATATATTCGGTAGTGTAAAAACAGGAGATTTGGTTCTTATGACCAAGAACTTAAGTGGGATGATCAAGGCTGGACTGTCTTTGTCTCGGGCCCTCTCTGTTCTTCAAAAACAAACAAAAAATAAAAAGTTAAATGACATATTAGTTTCTTTGTCGGCTGAAATAAATGCTGGAGGCACTCTATCATCTGGTCTTGCTAAATATCCAAAAGTTTTTTCACCTTTGTTTATATCCATGGCTAGAGCAGGGGAGGAATCTGGTAATTTGGCTGAGTCTCTAAATGAAGTTGGTCAAAATTTAGACAAGGCAAATGCTCTAACAAAAAAAGTAAAAGGAGCATTGATTTATCCTGGTGTTATTATGTCTGCTATGTTGATTATTGGTGTCCTTATGTTTATTTTTGTTGTACCAACTTTAGCTAAAACCTTCGATGAACTTAATGCCAAATTACCCGCTTCAACTCAATTTGTAATCAATATAGCTAATTTTGTTTCACAGAGTCCAATTCTGGCATTTGGGGTTGTTGTTTTTTTAATCGTAAGTGTCGTTTTTTTATTGCGTGCTTCATTCATGAAGCCTTATTTAGATTATATCGTTATTAGAATCCCTATAGTTGGCAATATTGCTAAAGAATTAAATACCGCTCGAACAGCCCGAACATTAGCCTCGCTTTTAGTATCAGGTGTGGCTATCACTAGAGCTATAGAAATAACCCGAGACGTGGTACAAAATATATACTATAAAAGGGTCCTTACTGAATCTCGTGACCAGGTAGAAAAAGGTGCACCTTTTTCTAAAGTTTTTGAAGAAAATGTTAAACTGTACCCGATAATGATGTCTGAAATGATTCAAGTTGGTGAAGAAACAGGTAAATTATCTGAGATGCTTGTTCAAATAGCTACATATTATGAAACTGAAATAGAAAACAAAACAAAAAATCTATCGACTGTCATTGAACCAATACTCATGGTTTTTATTGGTGCAGCTGTTGGTTTTTTTGCTATCTCAATGATTACACCACTTTACAGTGTTCTAGACAGTATTTAATTGCTTGGTAAAAAAGTTAAATCAAGTTATAATTTGACCATGATTAATAAGTCAAAACTACAGGGTGTCTCTCTAATTGAGATTCTTGTTGCTGTAGTAATTTTGTTAGTTATACTGGCCGTCGTTTTGACAAGTTTTTCTACCTTACGCAATCGTCAATCTCTTCAATCAGCAACTACTGAAATAATTTCTGTATTAAAAAAAGCAAACTCTCAAACACTTGCTTCAATAGATTCTTCGACTTATGGCGTGCATTTTAGTACCAATGCCCTTATAATATTTAAAGGCTCTAGTTATCCATCTGGTACTGATGAAACTATAAATATTGCTTTACCTGCATATATTTCAAATATAAGTTTATCTGGTGGAGGTAATGACGTGTATTTTTCTAGGCTGACTGGTGTGCCCAACAAGACTGGTACAATAACTGTGGCTGTACCAAACGCAACTAAAACAATAACAATAGGTGCCACTGGGATAATTAGTGTTAATTAAAATAATGAATTTTTTTTTAAAAAATAAAAAAGGCTCTCTTTCTATAGAAATTCTAGTGGCTGTGACTATTGTTACTATTGCTGTTTTATCGGCTATGGCTGTCGCCAATAAATCTGTTTTTGTTGCTAGACAGTCCACTCACTACGCACAAGCCTCTTTTCTTTTAGAAGAAGGAGCTGAAGTTGTTAGAGTTATTAGAGATAAAAATTGGACAACATTATCCGATGCTACAGTAGGGACTACTCATTATTTAAAATTTAATGGAACAGAGTGGTTATACACAACTGATAAAAATGAAGCCACTTCAAATGGTATTTTTACTCGAACAATAAATTTTGCGTATGTAAATCGCGATAGTACTACAGGTGATATAGTTTCTTCTGGTGGAACAGAAGATGCTGGTACGAGACTTGTTACTGTGTCTGTTTCTTGGCCCGAAGGCGGTAATATTAAAACCAAGACGCTGTCATTATATTTAACTGATTTATTTGAATGATTAATTTAAATAAAAAAAATAAAGGTTTTTCTTTAATAGAAACGCTTTTTTATATTTCACTTTTCGCGATTGTATCATTAATTCTTGTTAGAGCAACATTAACAATGATCTCTGCGTTCAGGGACACTCAAGTTACTGCTGATATTAATCAAACTAATCAAGTGCTTGAACGTATATCAAGAGAAATACGACTAGCTAATAGTGTTAATACTATTAGCTCAAGTAGTTTAAAATTAAATACCGAAGATTCTAGTGATAACCCAAAAACTATAACATTTACTTTAAATGGCACTAATTTAGAGTTACGTGAAAATGATGTGTTGACTGGTAATTTAAATTCTACTAATTTAGCTATTTCAGCTCTTAATTTTACCCAAATCACTACAACTAACAGCATAGCCATTAGGATTACTATGACTGTTAAGTCTAATCGTTATGGTTCAACTCGTACCGAGGACTTTAACAATACTTTGGTTCTGAGGGGAAGTTATTAATGTCTAACTTTTTTTTAATAAATAAGCTGAAAGAAAAAACAAATAATATATCTAAAAACAGTGGACAAGCCATGTTGTTTTCTGTGGTGCTTTTTATTTTCATAACACTTACTACAATGGCTGGGCTTGTTTCTCCTACTGTGCGTGATTACCGAATAGTTAGAGATTCCTGGCTATCTGGGCGTAGTTATTATTTGGCTGAATCTGGTGTTGAAGATGTTTATTACCGTCTTTTACAAAATTTACCTTTAATAAATACTGGTAGTTACAATTTATCTCTTGGGTATGATAGTGCCAATGTAGAAATTGACTCAATGGTTGATGGTCAGATAAATGTAATTTCTTCCGCTAATATATCTAACCGAAATAGAAAGATTGTTTTTGAAATTCAAGTTCCATTTGGAATAGTGTTCCAGTCAGGCCTCCAGTTTGGAAAAGGAGGATTGTTGGCACAAGGAGGAAATTCTTCAGTATTCGGTACCATTACTTCACAAGGCCCAGTGACTGGTTCAAATTCTAATATAGTAAATAGTGGTGGAATCACTTCTAGTGGATCTAGTGGACTTATTAGTAATTTAAGAATTATAAATAGTTCATACAATGCGGTAGCCCACACAATAATAAATTCTGTCATCGCTGGCTCTGCTTATTACCAAAGCATTGATGGTACATCTCTTGTTTCTGGGGCATTGTGTCCTAATCCAAGGTGTTTTGATAACTCACCAGATACTCAAGAATATCCATTACCAATTACCGACTCGGCAATAGAATTTATGGAACAAGCAGCTTTAGCTGGTGGAATTTACAAAGGTGTTTGTCCTTACAATCTAAATACTAATACAGTCTTGGGTCCCATTATGATTAACTGCGATTCTGTGAATATTTCGGATACAGCTCAAGTGACTATTAATGGTCCTGTTTGGGTAAAAGGTAATATTAATATGACTGGTTCTTCGCGATTGTTAGTGGGTCCTAGTATTCCAGTTGGCAGCAGTGTTATGGTTATAGCTGATAAGCCAACCAATCGAACAACTAGCAGTCAGATTTCAATTAATACGCGTTCTGCTTCGACGGGTATTGGACCTGACTCTTTTGTTGTATTAGTATCGCAGAATAATGATGCGGAAAATGGGGGCGCAATGGATGCTGTAGATTTGATTAGTACGGGTTCTTCTGCTTCTGCTTTAATAGTTTATGCACCACACGGTCATATAGATGTTCAGTCGAACGATGAAGAAGGATTTACTCGGATAACTTCTGGTTATAAAGCAACACTAACTAGTATGAATACAATATTATCTAGTAGATCCACCACTACTACTGTTTCTTTTTCACCAATATTATATACTTGGGATATAAAAGAGTGGAAAGAAATATAAAAATGTACATTAAGAAATACAATCAATTATCTAAAAACAGTGGACAAGCCATGTTGTTTTCTGTTTTGTTTTTTATTTTGTTGTCCTTGGTTGTTATTTCTGGTTTAGTATCGCCAGTTGCCCGTGGATATAAGATTGTGAGTCTGGATACAGAATCAAAACAAACTTATTATTTAAGTGAATCAGGCACAGAAGATGTTTTGTATAGATTGCTAAACAATATAGAGGTTGATGAGACAGAAATCCTAGCTTTAAATAATGGTGAGGTTACTACTAATGCTGGGCGTATTGATGGTGTTATGCATATTAGTTCTTTTGGTGATAAAAATAATATTAACCGAGAAATTGATTTGACCCTTGAGGAAGGCACAACAGCTTCTTTTGATTATAGTTTGCAGTCCGGAACAGGTGGATTTGATGTTACCGGAGGAAGTAATGTAATAGGTAGCGTATTTGCTAATGGTCCAATAACTGGAGACAGCTCTTCTTCTATTACAGGTTCAGCTGTTTCAGCTAATAGCCCTGATTTTGGACTTAATCAGTTTAACGGAACAGGTACGCCAACTTATAATGTAATTTTTGGTAAGACTAGTGCCAATCAGGATGTTGCGGAGAGTTTTTCAGTACCTACTAATACTACTTTAAATCAAGCACAGTTTTACTTAAAAAAAGTAAGTACTCCAAACAACATAACGGTCCGTTTGGTTAATGATTCAAGCGGTGTTCCTGGGACCACGACTATTGCTAGTACAACACTGACTGCTGTCTCGGTGTCTAGTTCTTATACTTGGGTAACAGTTAGCTTTGGCACAAGCCCAACACTCACAGCTGGAACAACATATTGGCTGGTGCTAGATGCAAGTGTAAGTAATACCAAATACTATATGATTGGTGGAAATGCTAATGGCTATGCTAGCGGTGTTGGTAAAACTGGACAGTATTCTGGTGCTTGGACGGATACAGCTCCATCGGGAATAGATTATTTCTTTAGAATTTATACAGGTGGTGCGGCTGGGTCTATCCAAGGGGAGAGTCAATGGAATCAATTACATATAGGTACTGTGTCTGGTAATGCAGCAGCGCATACAGTAAATTATGTAAACGTAACAGGTACTCTAAACTGCCAAGAAGGTACGGGTAATAACAAAAGCTGTTCTCCGGGAACTGACCCAACTTATGCTGATATGCCAATAGATGATGCTACTATCGGTGCTTGGAAAAGTGAGGCAGAAGCCGGCGGCATACATAGTGGTAATTACTCTGTTGGTTGGGCCGGTGCAACTTTGGGCCCTAAAAAAATTGAAGGTAATTTAAGTATTTCTGGAGGTGGAACTCTAACTGTAACTGGTACGCTGTGGGTTACTGGAAACATAAGTATCTCCGGAGGCGCATTAATGAAGCTTTCTGCTGATTATGGTGAAGATGATGGCGTAGCAGTTGCGGGTGGAAACATAAGTATTTCTGGTGGTGCTGATGCAACTGGGTCAGGAGAAGCTGGTAGTTATCTTTTACTTTTAAGTGAAAGCACATCCGGTAGTGCCGCTTCTGTTTCTGGGGGTTCGGGGGCCGTTATATTATATGCAGCAGAAGGTACATTGAATATTTCTGGTGGAGCTGATTTGAAAGGAGGTACCGCAAAGCGCATAGTGGTATCGGGAGGTTCGGATGTGACTTATGAATCTGGTTTAGCTGATATGCATTTTGCCTCTGGAAGTGAGGCTGGTTTTTCAGTAGGAAAATGGAAAGAAACACAATAAAAAAAATAAAAACAAACGGGGGTCAAGCAATGATGTTATCAGTGGTTGTATTTTTATTTATATCACTTACAACAATAGCTGGGTTAGTTTCTCCAACAGTGCGTGATTATGCTACTGGACGTTTGAATTTAGACTCTAAGGATGCATATTTTTTAGCTGAATCTGGTAGTGAGGATGCTCTCTATCGATTTAAAAATCATATTACAATAGGCACTAGTGAGGTTATTACAATTGGGGATAATACAGTTACAACAATAATACCAGATATTATTACACCAACCACACCTATAGATATAGTTTCATTAAGTAGTGTTAATAGTTATCAAAGAAAGATAGCAACTCAATTTAGTTGGTCGGTAGATGTGCCATTTTATTATGGTGTGCAAGTTGGTTTAGGTGGAGTTGATTTAACTAGTAGTACTATTGTTGGTAATGTTTATGCTAATGGTCCAATAACTGGAGACAGCTCCTCTTCTATTACAGGAACAGCTGTTTCAGCTAGTAGTGCTGTTTCTTATATAGATCAGTCTAATGGTACAGGTATCCAGATTTATGACAGGGCTTTTGGTAACACTAATAGCACACAAGACATAGCTCAGGGTTTTATGGTTAATACCTCTGCTCCTTTAAGCAAAGTCCAATTTTATATAAAAAAAGTTAATTCCCCTAGTAATTTGACTGTTAAGATAGTTAACAACTCTGCTGGAGTTCCAGGTACTACTATTTATGCTAGTGGTACATTACCTGCTTCTTCTGTATCTACTGCATATAGTTGGGTTGAAGTTTCGTTTAATTCTAACCCGATTTTAAGCATAGGTACACCTTATTGGTTGGTAATTGATTCTTCTACAACCAATGCTAGTAGATACTATGTGATTGGAGCGAGTGATGATGGTATGACTTCTTATTCTGCTGGTATTGGTCTAACTGGTCAATTTAACGGTCCTTGGGCTAACCTTGGTTATGATTATTTCTTTAAGTTATATTTAGGAGGGTTAACAGGTCGTATTGCAGGGTCTTCGGGTAGTCAATGGAATCCTTTACGTGTTGGTACAACCTTAGGAACAGCTCAGGCAAATACTGTTAATTATACTAATGCGACTGGGCTTATATATTGCCAATCAGGTACAGGAAATAATAAATCTTGTACCTCACAATCAGATCCACAATACATAGATTACCCAATTTCAGATGCAACAATAACCGGATGGAAGACAGAGGCAGAAGCCGGAGGAATAGTGGCTGGTAATTATAATTTACCAAGTGGTAGTGCAACTATTGGACCCACTAAAATTACAGGTAATCTGACAGTAGGGGGAGGTGCAATATTAACTGTAGCTGGTACTTTATGGGTAGCTGGTAATATTAGCCTGACTGGAGGCAGTCAGATTAGACTTTCCTCTAGCTATGGATCTTCTGATGGAGTTATTGTATCTGACGGAACTATAACTATCGGTGGTGGATCTGATGCAACTGGATCAGGAGACCCTGAAAGTTATATCATGCTTTTAACTACTAGTTCTTCTGGATCAGCTGTTAGTCTCTCTGGAGGTTCCGGGGCTGTAATATTATACGCGCCAAACGGAACAATGAATATTTCAGGTGGAGCAGATGTGCAGGAGGCTACAGCTTATAGGTTGGTTGTTTCTGGGAATTCTACGGTCAGATATGATTCTGGATTAGCACATGTTTCATTTACTTCTGGACCTACTACTAATGTACCTGTGATAAATTTGTCCGATTGGAAAGAGACTGAATAGGGACTATGGTATAATTTACCCATGCAAAAAAGAATTGTCATTGGTAATTGGAAAATGAATCCAGTTAGTAGCAAGGAGGCTACTAAACTCTTTAAAGAAATTAAAGATGGTCTATCTAAAATAAAAAAGATTGATACGGTAGCTTGTGCCCCGTTTGTTTTTCTGGATGGGTTAAAGAAAGACAGTATGGGTAAACTAAAATTAGGGTCACAAAATGTGTATCCAGGAGATGTGGGTGCAGAGACAGGGGAGGTATCGACAGCTATGCTAATTAATTTGAAAGTTAAGTACACAATAGTCGGACACTCAGAGCGCAGGGCTATGGGTGAGAAAAACGAAGATATAAATAAAAAGATTAAATCATTACTTTCAAATGGAATAGTACCCGTGCTTTGTCTCGGTGAGAAAGAGCGTGACCCAGAGCATACCTATTTAGGTTTTGTTAAAACTCAGATTGAAGAATGCTTAGAGGGTGTTTCAAAGAGTGCGCTAAACAGTGTTGTTATAGCTTATGAACCTATTTGGGCAATAGGCAATAATGCACCAAGACCTGCCACACCAGCAGAGTTCTTTGAAATGAGTATTTTTATACGAAAAGTTTTGAACGATAAATTTGGGGGTAAGAATGTTGAAGGAATTAGGATTATATACGGTGGCTCAGTTACACCCGAAGACACTCTGCCGTTTTTATTAGACGGTAAAGCCGATGGATTTTTGGTAGGAAGGGCAAGCTTGGATTCGAAAAAATTAATTAAAATTATTGAACTAACAGAAAATGCAGAACGTTAAATCATTAAAGAGCTTAAAGGGTAAGATAGTTTTATTACGTGCGGATTTTAATGTACCCATTAAGGATAATAAAATTATAGATAACTTTAGAATAAAAAAGGGTATACCTACCATAGAATATTTGGTTAAAAAAGGTGCTAAGGTAAAAATTCTAATACACTTAGGTAAAGATGGTAGTGCAGATATCGCACCGGTGGCTCGAGAATTTTTCCGGTTATCTAAACTGCCAAAATCTTCAGTAGAATTTATGCCGAATGTACGTAGCTTTAAAGGTGAAGAAGAGAATGATAAAAATCTGGCTAAACAATTTGCTAAAGATTGTGATATATACGTGAATGATGCTTTTTCTGTATCACACCGTTTCCACACATCAGTTGTTGGTATTCCTAAATATTTGCCAAGTTACGCAGGATTACAACTAGAGGAAGAAATAAAACACCTTTCCAGTGTATTTAAAAATCCGAAACATCCATTTTTGTTTATCTTGGGTGGTGCTAAGTTTTCTACTAAATTACCACTTATTAAAAAATACTTGAGCATCGCTGACTATGTATACGTCGGTGGGGCGCTAGCTAATGACTTCCTTGAGACATTGGGTATTAATGTGGGTTCATCTCTCGTTGATAACACAATATCTGTTCCAAAGAATATTTTAAAAAATAAAAAGATAATTTTACCCAAGGATTCTTTTGTTATATCAAAAGACAAAAAGATTCTTCGAAATATTAATGAAATTCAAAATGGTGAAAATATATTAGACTTGGGACCGGTATCAATAGACGAACTTTCTAAATATATAAAAAAGTCCAAGATGATACTATGGAACGGACCACTTGGTAAATATGAGGTTGGGGGAGGTGATGGTACTAAACAAATATTGAAATTAATTGCTAAAGGTAATGCTAAAAGTATCATCGGCGGAGGTGACACCGTAGAAATGATTTCTGAAATGAAAATGGAGAAAAAATTTACCTTTGTCTCCACCGGCGGCGGTGCCACTCTCGACTTCTTGGCCAAAGGCACTTTGCCTGGGATAAAAGCATTGAAATAATTTTATATTATTTTATATTTTTCTTGAATCTTTTGGAGACTTTCGTTATCAAGGGGGGCAGGTGTTTTGGTGTCAGCGACGAACTTTACTAGTGCATCTTTGATATTCTGATTAGCGGGGAAGAGGCGTACATGCGCATGAGGTACTTCTTCGCCGAGGGTCATCGAGTACACTGGTGTGCCAGCAACTTCACCCAAATGTTTAGCCACTTTTTTGCATACTTCAAAATATTCACCAATATTTGTTACGTCCCATACCCAGCGGAAATGGTCTTTAGGTATTACTAACGTATATCCTTCAGTAGCGGGGAAAATATCCAGAAAGGCCAAGAATTTTTCATCTTCATATATTTTATAACTTGGAATCTCACCAGCAACTATTTTACAAAAAACGCATGTATTATTGTCCATAATTTTATTATACCAAAATGTGTTAAAATTGGGTTCATGGGTAAATTTCATGAACTACTACGGGAACTTTTGATAAAGAGAGGGATAAAGACTGAAGCGGAAGCAGATATTTTTTTAAACCCAGATTATGAACGCGATATGCACGATCCTTTTTTAATGCGTGATATGGAAAAAGCTTGTACCCGAATAATGCACGCCATAAATGCTAATGAAAAAGTGGTGGTGTACGCCGATTATGATGCGGACGGTATACCAGGGGCGGTAATTATACATGATTTTTTTGAAAAAATTGGTTTTAAAAACTTTGAAATATATATACCGAGCCGCAACGCTGAAGGCTACGGGTTAAACATAGAGGCCATAGAGGAGTTCAAAGATAAAGATGTAAATTTAATAATCACCATCGACCTAGGCACCACTGCCATAGAAGAAATTGATTTGGCTAATTCGTATGGCATAGATGTCATCGTAACCGATCACCATTTACCTCACGAAAAATTGCCGAAAGCTTTCGCTATTTTAAATCCAAAAACAGATGAATATCCTGAGTCCATGCTGTGTGGTGCAGGGGTAGTGTTTAAACTTGTACAAGGGTTGGTTCCCGGACGTTGGACGTCTGGGAGTCTCGACGTCCAACGTCCGGGAACTCCAGAAGGTTGGGAAAAGTGGTTGCTTGATATGGCTGGACTTGCAACTCTTTCTGATATGGTTCCGCTCACTGGTGAAAATCGGGCTATAGCATATTTTGGATTGATGGTTCTGCGTAAATCTCCCCGTCCAGGATTGCAAAAACTGCTGAGTATTATGAAGATAGATCAGAAATATTTGAACGAAGATGATGTTGGATTTATGCTGACTCCACGAATCAATGCAGCTTCACGCATGGACGACCCGATGCGGGCGTATGAATTACTGGCATCAAAGGATGACAAAAAGGCGGTAGGTTTGGCAGAGCACCTGACAAAAATTAATGACGAGCGTAAGCATACTGTACTTTCAATCATGAAAGAAGTTAAACACAGCTTTGAGAAGCGTGAGTTGGGTGATGTGGTGGTAATAGGTAATCCCAAGTGGAAGGTGGGGGTGCTTGGGCTTGTGGCAGGGAAGGTTATGGATGAATACGATAAGCCAGTCTTTGTTTGGGCCAAAGATGAAAATGATGTCATTAAGGGTTCATGCCGTTCTCCTGGGTCTGTGTCTGTAGTCGAGTTGATGTCTCAGAGTACTGAATATTTTATTAATTATGGTGGGCATGAACTGGCAGGTGGATTTAGTGTGCATACAAACAAGATTCATTTTCTGGAAGAATCATTAAACGAAAGCTTTCATAAAGTCAAAAAGCCATCTGAAGGAAGTGAAATAAATTTTGATTTGAAACTTGATTTAAACATGGTAACAATGAAGAATTGGAAAGAAATAGGTAAAATGGCACCGTTTGGTCTGGGTAATCCAAAGCCTGTTTTTTTATTTGAAAAGGTAAAAATAACAAAAGCTCGACAGTTCGGGAAAAATAACAGCGGGGAACATTTATCTATTACTGTGGTTAATGAACAAGGCAAAGAAGTCGAAGCAATATCATTTTTCTCTAATCCTGAATCATTTAAAGCAGATATTTCTCAAGGTGCGCATGTGGATTTATACGCGACTTTTGATTTGTCTCGTTTCCGAGGTAGAGAAGAGTTACGTCTTAGAATTGTTGATATAGTATAATAATTGAAATGAATCAGAATAAGATAATAATATATACAGACGGTGCAGCGAGGGGGAATCCTGGCCCTTCGGGTTGGGGGGTGGCTATTTGTTTAGGCGGTAAATGTACTGAGCTTGGTGGACGAGCGGACCATTCGACAAACAACATCATGGAGCTTACGGCGCCGATTAAAGCGATGGAATTTTTGATAAAAAATAAGATTATAGGAGAGATAGAAATTCATTCTGATTCTAAGTACGTGATTAATGGTGTGAATGAATGGATTCATAATTGGATTAAAAATGGCTGGCGGACTGCTGCTAAAAAGCCGGTACTTAATCAAGAACTTTGGCAGGAATTACATAAACTTAATCAAGAATTAAAACCAAAATGGTTCTACGTTGCCGGACACAGCGGGCACGAATGGAATGACAGAGTTGACCTTATTGCTACCAGCTTTGCCGACCAAGATCCAGTAGATTTAAGGAATGAAATTTCGCAATAGCACATTATTTATTCTTGTTGCTGGCCTTGCTGTATGGGGGATTAGATTTTATTTTTTAGATCTCACCCCGCCTCAAGCCTTTGAATCACATGTAGATGAAAAGGTAAAATTATCTGGTATAGTTACTGACGCACCGAGTATTAGGAACACTAATAATCGGTTTTTAGTTAGTATCAAAGCAGAAAAAGAATTTAATATTTTAGTTACTACAGTAAATAACGGAATAGAATATGGGGATGAAGTTGAGGTTATAGGTACTCTCAAAAAAGCAGAAAACTTCATCACCGATCAGGGAAAAGAATTTGATTATATAAATTATTTAAAGAAAGACAACGTCCTCTATACTGTAAGCTTCGCCAAAGTAGAAGTGATTTCTAAAAATCATGGATTCTGGATTAAGAAGTATTTATTTAAAGTTAAAAATTTTTTCTTAGATAAAATTAATTTCGCCATTAATCCTCCAGAATCATATTTATTAGCTGGCCTCATACTAGGGGAGAAGTCTAATTTCTCACAGGAATTAAATGATGCTTTTATTCGTACGGGTACAATACACATAGTGGCACTTTCTGGGTACAACGTCACCATCGTAGCAGAGTGGATTATGAGTTTATTTGCATTTACTGGAGCGTCTAGTATTTACTTCGGCATATTTGGAATTTTATTTTTTATCATTATGACTGGTGGTGCATCCACTGGTATACGCGCGGGCATTATGGCAGTGCTCGCACTTGTTGCACGTAAAACAGGCCGTATGTATGAAGCCGGGCGAGGGTTGGTCCTCGCTGGAGTAATAATGATTATTTGGAATCCAATGATACTACTATACGATGTATCTTTTCAGTTTTCGTTCCTTGCAACCTTTGCCGTGATTTATATAACTCCAAAAACTATCAAATATTTCTACTGGGTGCCAACTAAATTCGGCCTTAGGGATATTATCAATGTTACCACCACTGTCTATGTATTCATGCTACCATTTATATTGTATAAAATGGGGAACCTGTCACTCGTTGCCTTGCCGGCGAATTTCCTTGTTCTGCCTTTAATACCGATTACTATGCTGCTTGGATTCATAACTGGATTTGCTGGGATAATCTATCCAATTATTTCTGTCGTGCCTGGGTATGTTACTGGTCAGCTGCTTGCCTATGAGCTTTTTATTATCGAAAAATTTGCGATTTTACCATTTGCCTCTATTGCCATATCTCGGTTTCCACTTGTTTTGGTTATATTAATTTATACCTGGTTTGCTTATAGGCTTTTCTATAGAGATATTCAAAATTCTTTTAAAAAAGAAGAAGAAATAGTTTGGTAGACGTCCCTTGTTTTTCTGTGATTTTATTGTAATATCATGTCCAGATTAAGGATTTTTAAAAGACTCCTTTGCTCTTTGAAATCCTTACGAAACTCATTTTTCATTCACTCAACTTTAACGATTATGAAAAAAGAACTCAAACCAATCGCATTCCTCAACGGTGACGGTGGCGTTGCACGTGGTGCACAGATGGTTCGGGAAATTATTTTTAAAAGTTTTCCGACTGTAGATGTGCCTATGTCTGTTGCCGCTCGACTCGAAACCAACGATGATTGCATTACCTCAGCCGTTGCTGCCCTCCGTAAATGTGGCGCAGGTTTCAAAAATTCGACCGCTTCAAATGACCCGCTAATCAAAGCCAAAGGTTGGAAAAGTGCAAATATCGCAATGAGGCCTCTGGCGAATGCTTTTGCAATGCTGCGTTTTTTGCAGGGCCCTGGGCGTTATCAAAACCCTTGCGGTGTCTTGCGTTTCGCTAGCGGAGGATTTTATGAGGAACTTAGTGCAGATGTTCAATCTGGTAATGAGAAAAACTTGATTATTACCCAGAGAATGAACCTGACTAAGCTCGAAGAATTTGCCCGGCTTGCTTATAAAATTGCTCAGGAAAAAGGTTTACACCTTGTATTGGCTAGTAAAAGCACAATTGCTAAGTCTGAACTTACCTTTCGCGAAACGATCGAAAATGTTTGGCGTGAACTTGGTTTAACGGAAATCACTGCCAAAGATTTATGGAGTGATGACACGTGGCATCACGAACTTACTGATATCGCTTTGGCTTCATTACCTATTCAAAATGGTGATGGAGAAAGTGTTTATGCAAAAGGTGGATTCCTTATGGTCTGCGACAACCCGAATGGCGACACTGCTTCCGACATTGTTGATATTCAACACGGAAATCGTGTAATGGGAAGCACTGTGTACTGCATGTCGGACGAAGGTTGGTTTACCTATGAGGAGTTGCCAGGTGGTACTGCCGACGGTAAAACAGTAGGGCCTCTTTACGGTGACAAGTTTTTGAATCCTGCAGGAATCATCTTTGCTATGTGTAGTGCTTTTGAGCAAGTTAATCCTGAACAAAAAGACTTTTTTGGTTTTGTTCGTGCTGCAACCCTGGACTATCTTAATGATACAGATTCAGCAGAGCGTGACACAGAAAGAATGATTCAGTATGTAGCAGAACGCTCAGAATACTTGATTGAAGTATAAAAAGATTAACAGGCATTGACCCTAGAAAGCGGCGTGGCCTGGACGCATAACGCTTTCTTTTCATTTCTAATTTCAACTCATTGATTATGTTCGACATTAAAATGATCAAAGGATTCTATTCGACTTTTCAGACTCGTGTAGATGCCGCAAAAAAACAACTCAAGCGACCTCTGACCCTTACTGAAAAAATCCTCTACGCCCATTTGCATCCCGATAACTCGGTCACTGATTACCAGCGTGGAAGGGATTACGTGTTTTTTTCACCTGACCGTGTGGCCATGCAAGATGCAACAGCGCAAATGGCGCTATTGCAATTCATGACCTGCGGCCGTAAAAAGGTGGCTGTGCCCAGCACGGTTCACTGCGATCACCTGATTCAGGCAGAAAAAGGAGCCACTGAAGATTTACCAAATGCTTTGAACAAAAACAAGGAAGTATTTGATTTCTTGCAATCTGTATCACAAAAATATGGCATCGGATTCTGGAAACCTGGATCTGGTATTATTCACCAGATTGTATTAGAAAATTACGCCTTCCCTGGTGGTATGATGATCGGAACAGACTCGCACACAGTTAACGCTGGCGGCCTTGGCATGATTGCTATTGGTGTTGGTGGTGCTGACGCGGTGGATGTCATGACTGCAATGCCATGGGAATTACAAATGCCTAAATTGATTGGGGTAAAACTTACCGGTAAACTTCATGGTTGGACTTCGCCGAAAGATGTAATTTTGCATTTGGCAGGCATTCTGACCGTCAAAGGTGGCACGGATTGTATTGTGGAATATTTCGGATCTGGCGTACACAATATCAGTGCAACTGGTAAAGCCACAATATGCAATATGGGTGCAGAGATTGGTGCCACAACATCTACCTTTGGGTATGACAAAAGTATGGACCGTTATCTGCGAGCCACTGGTCGTGAGAAAGTTGCCAATATATGCAAAGGTTTAGTTCCGTACCTAAATGGAGATTCCGAATGTTATGCAAACCCAGAACAATACTTTGATCAGGTAATTGAAATAAATCTTTCTGAACTTGAGCCTCACATTAATGGTCCGTTCACACCAGATTTGGCTTGGCCACTTTCGAAATTTGCCGCTGCAGTTGAAGAAAATAACTGGCCAGTAAAATTGGAAGTGGGGCTTATCGGATCATGCACCAACTCTTCATACGAAGATTTGACCCGAGCGGTAGATGTAGTCTGGCAGGCGCATGAAAAAGGATTGAGTTTTATCTCTGAGTTCACTGTTACCCCGGGTTCTGAACAGATTCGGTATACGGCCGAACGAGATGGCATATTGCGTGATTTTGAAAAAATTGGCGGCGTAGTGCTGTCCAATGCTTGCGGCCCGTGTATTGGACAATGGTCGCGGCATATTGATGATAAAGAACGTCCAAATTCAATAATGACAAGTTTCAATCGAAACTTTACTTCGCGTAATGATGGTAATCCAAAGACACATGCATTTGTAGCCAGCCCTGAAATAGTGACAGCCTTTGCTTTAGCGGGTGATTTGTCTAAATTCAAGTATGATCACCAGCAGGGAACTCTTGAATTTTTCATTGATGGCAATTGGCGTTGCTTTAGTGCACCAGAAGGAATTGAATTACCTGATGATGGATTTGATGTGGGTGAACGTGGTTACATTGCACCTGCAAAAGATGGTTCAAAGGTTGATGTGTTTGTTGATTTGGCTTCAGAAAGATTGCAGTTACTTGAACCGTTCAAGCCTATTACGGCTGCTGATCTCACAGACATGCATGTATTGATTAAAGCCAAAGGTAAATGCACCACAGACCACATTTCTATGGCCGGTCCATGGTTAAAATACCGGGGACACCTTGCAAATATTTCCCGCAACTTGTATATGGGAGCGGAAAACTTTTTCAACGGTGAAAAGAATAATGTATGGAATGCTGTCACTGGGGATTATAGGACAGTTCACGAAAGTGCTTCAATTTACCAAGATAATAGTATCGGCACAATTGTTTTTGCCGAAGAAAACCTGGGTGAGGGAAGTAGTCGTGAACATGCTGCTATGGAGCCGCGCTATATGGGAGTGAAGGTGGTAGTTGCGAAATCATTTGCTCGCATACACCTGACCAACCTGAAGAAGCAAGGTATTTTTGCTTTCACTTTCGATGATCCTAGCGACTATGACGAAATTAGACAGGATGACAAAGTGAGTTTGATAGGTTTTGAAACTTTAATGCCAGACATACCGATTTATCTGCGCCTTGATCATGCAGATGGTATGTACGAGATAATTAAATTAGTAAACACCTATAACGCAAGCCAAATTGAATGGCTACGTGCCGGTTCTGCTCTCAACGTAAAGTAAGGATTTTTTGTTTAAAACAGTGACACACGGGTTATGCTTTGCAATACAAGCATAACCCGTTTTTTATTTTGTGGCTTCTAGGAAGTTATTTTCTATAATATTCCAATTCAAATTTTGAAAGAAAGTTTCTACATACTTCTTTTTTTCACTAGTAGGGTAGTCGTACACATAAGCGTGTTCCCACATGTCGAGGGCGAGGATTACTTGGCAGCCATTGAGCTGGCCTAGATGTTGCTCGTCTACCCATGCATGGACTAATTTGTCTGTGTGTTTATCATAGTACAGCATTGCCCAGCCGACTCCGCGAGTCATGGCTAGCCTTTTATATCCGTCGAGCCATGCATCAAATGTTCCAAACTGTGTTTCAATTTTTTGCTTTAATTTTGAGTCGTTTGCGAGAGTGCTTGGTCCGCCTTCGAGTGAGGTAAAGTAGTATTCATGATTGCGCATGCCATTGAATTCAAAAGAAAACCGGCGCTCAAGTTCTCCTAATATGTATGCATTATTATCTGCATCGTGCATGAGTTCGGCTACTTTTTCTTGAATAAAGTTCGCGTTTTTAACATATCCAGCGTACAGTTTTAAATGTTCCTCAATGTTTTGAGCTGATATACCTGAAAGCTCATTAATGCCTGCCTGTCCGGTAGGCAGGTTAAATGTTTTTTGTGTGAAGTTTTGCATAATGCTAACATTATATCATGCAGTTTAAGCATAAAGACTTTTTGCTATTCTATTTTGCAGCTTTTCTCTTCATGCTGGTTGCCTGCTTAATATACGTTGATTTCAATTCTCAAAATAAAGAAATCACTATTGCTGCCCTTGATATAGGGCAGGGAGATGCGATTTTTATAGAATCCCCATCGGGTACTCAGATACTTTTTGATGCAGGTCCGGGAAATACAATATTGCGTGAACTTCCTAAAGTAATGCCGTTTTGGGATCGTACTATTGATGCGGTGGTTATAACCAACCCCGATGCAGACCACATCTCTGGGTTTTTAGATGTCTTGAAAATGTACAAAATAAATACTGTTTTTGAATCAGGCACAATTAATCCTTCTTCTACTTATAAAAACTTAGAATCTTTTATTAAAAATAAAAACATTCCGGATATTCTCGTTCGCAAGGGAATGAGTGTAGATATAGGTGGTGGGGCGTATATAGAATTTTTGTTTCCGGATCGGGATGTTACGGACTGGTCGCCGAACGATGGTTCAGTGGTGGCGAGACTTGTATACGGTGATACCAAAATCATGCTCACCGGTGATGCGACAAAGTACACTGAGAGGTTAGTATTGTCTCAAACCCATCCAAACAATTTGCAAAGTATGATTCTAAAAGTTGGACACCATGGGTCAAATACTTCTACTTCACCAGAATTTGTGAATGCTGTGAGGCCTAAATATTCTTTGATTTCTAGTGGTAAATCCAATAAATATGGACATCCGCATAAGGAAACACTGGATACATTAGCCAAATTGGGTGTTCAAATATTCCGTACAGACCTGCTTGGAACCATAGTACTTAACTGTGATACAATGGGTGCATGCAAGCAAAAATGAAAGATAAACAAATAGAAAAACTAATTAAAGGAGAGGCGACACGGCAGAAAAGTGTTATTAATTTAATAGCTTCAGAGAACTATGTTTCCAAAGACGTACTAGCTGCATTAGGTAGTGAACTTACTAACAAATATGCCGAGGGTTATCCAGGTAGGAGATACTATGGGGGTAATAAAATAATAGACCAGGTAGAGACTCTGTGTATTGATCGAGCTTTAAAACTTTTTAAATTGAAGGAGGGGGATTGGCATGTGAATGTACAGTTGCTTTCTGGCTCCCCGGCGAACTTTGCTTTATATACTGCGCTCGTGCCAATTGGGGAGAAAATAATGGGGATGAAGCTTTCTTCCGGTGGACATCTAACTCACGGATACCCTGCATCACTGACTGGTAAACTATGGAATTCTGCCCAGTTTGAAATAACTGTTGAGAACGAAGAAATTGATTACGAAGCATTGAAGCAATTGGCCATAGCCGAAAAACCAAAGTTAATCGTTGCTGGGTTTACTGCATATCCTCGTATTGTTAATTTTAAAAAGTTTCGCGAGATTGCAGACGCATGTGGGGCAATATTGCATGTAGACATGTCACACTTTGCGGGGTTGGTAGCTGGTCTAGAATATCCATCACCATTTCCGTATGCAGACTCTGTTATGACCACTACTCACAAATCTCTCCGTGGTCCACGGCATGCACTACTTTTTGTAAAAAAAGACAGTAGAGAATTTGATAAAAAATTAGACAAAGCTGTAATACCCGGACTGTTTGGCGGACCACACGAGAACACAATTGCTGCTGTGGCTGTGGCACTTAAAGAAGCATCTACCCCTGCTTTTAAAAAGTATGCAAAACAAGTTGTAAAAAATGCAAAAGCTTTATCCAGTGAATTACAAAAGCTTGGTTGGCGTATTGTATCCGGTGGTACAGATTCACACCTCTTACTAATGGACACATGGATGAACGGTGTTGGAGTGCCAGGCAAAATTGCTAGTGAGAAGCTTGAGAAGGCGGGGATAATAGTAAATATGAATACTATTCCGGGTGACCCTCGTGGGCCTATGGACCCATCTGGTATCCGATTAGGTACTTGTGCAGAAACAACTCGAAATAAAAAGGAAAAAGATATGATCACAATTGCCAAAAAGATTGATAAAGTTTTGCGTTCTAAATAAATGCTACCGACCTACGTTATTTATATAACCCTATTTACATCTCTTATTGGAATATTTTCTTATATTCGTAGTATCGTGAAAGGGAACACCAGACCCAATCTGGCTTCTTGGTTTATGTGGTTTTTGGCACCGATGGTGGCTTCGTTGGTCGGTTTTGTTAGTGGGGCTGGGGTAGCGATTTTACCTGTTTTTCTTGCTGGATTTGGCCCATTGTTGGTGCTTGTATTTTCTCTGTTTTATAAAAACTCATTTTGGAAACTTTCCAAAATTGATTACCTTTGCCTTGCGTTGTCTCTAAGCGCCTTAGCGTGTTGGTTTATTTGGCACGAAGGAGTGCTAGCAGTAATTTTTGCTATTTTGGCTGACGGTATTGCATATGTACCTACATATATTAAGTCTTGGAAAAATCCAGAAACCGAAAATCCTTGGCCGTACGGTATTGGTATATTTAACTATATTTTAGGATTATTGGTTCTACCCGAACTTACTTTCTTGACGGCCGGATTCGGTTTCTATCTCATTGTTGGTAATTCTATAGAAATTAGTATAATCTCTTTTAGAAGAAGAAATAAAAAAATATGATTGAAGTAGAAAAGAAATTTAAGCCCACAACTGAACAATTAAATGCGCTTTTAAAAGGTGCTCGCTCTGATGGCTTTAAAGAGCATACGGACTATTATTATGATACTCCAGATTTTGATTTTACAAAAAAAGGTTGCCGTCTCCGAAAACGCAACGATACATGGGAACTTAAAATAAAGAAGCAAAATCCAGAAAACACAGAAAATTCATATTATGAAGAGATAGAAGATGTGCCAAGGATATTGGAGCATTTAAATTTTCCAGAAGGTGCTGATTTGGAGGTTCTTGTGTCTGAATATATGAAAGAATTATGCATTATAAAAACAAAAAGATTTAAGTACCATAAAAAAGGTTTTATTATAGATATTGATGAAACAGATTTTGGGCACACTGTATGTGAAATAGAGCTAAAGGTAAAAAATGAAAAAAAGATAAATACTGCTGAACAAAAAATAATAAAATTTGCTAAACATTACGGGCTAGACGTTGTAAATAAAATTCCAGGCAAGGTGGCAGAGTGTTTGCGGGTCACTCGACCAGATGTGTATGAAAAGTATTTAAAAATGAAAGAAGAGATTCGTGAAAAAACTGCTAGTTTTAAACTGCATTAATCTATGGTGAAAAATAAAAAAGGTAAATTCATAGTTATTGACGGTACTGATGGTTCGGGCAAGGCTACCCAGGTTGCCCTTTTAGCCGAGAGGCTTAAAAATGAAGGGTATAAAGTGAAGGTAGCAGATTTCCCGGAATATTATGATAATTTTTTTGGTAAATTCATTGGGCACTGCCTGACAGAACAGTATTACAATTGGCTTGGGGTTCATCCTAAAATAGCTTCCGTTGTCTATGCTGCTGACAGGTGGGAATCAAAAGAAAAAATTGAAAAATGGTTGAGGGGAGGGAACATTGTTATATCTAATCGTTATGTGTCCTCTAACCAAATTCACCAAGGTGGTAAAATTGCGAGCCCGGCCAAACGCAAAGCTTTTATCAAATGGCTCGATGAAATGGAATACGAAACATTCAAGATTCCACGCCCAGATCTGACGTTGTACCTTTCTCTGCCGATTGAAATAATTTTGAAACTTATAGATAAGCGTGAAAGCAGTCAGATGAAGCGTAAATATTTAAAGAAGAACAAAGACGTGCATGAGAGTGATGTTTCGTTCCTTACTAATTCTCGCCGAAGTGCGATGTGGTTGCCAAAGATTTTGAAAAATTTTATAAAGGTAGAGTGTTCCAAAAAAGGCGATATACTATCCCGCGAGGCTATTCATGAAATGGTTTATAAAGAAGTTAAGAAAATAATTAAATAGAATGGAATCAAACAACAAACAAACGGATAAATTTGTTATATTTTCACACGGGTTCGGTGTACGCAAGGATTCGCGTGGGATGTTTACTGAAATAGCTGACTGGTTACCAGGTTATAGGTGTGTTTTTTTTGATTACAACCAACTGCCCGATGAGAATACAATCATTGCTAGTTCATTAACAGATCAAGGCAAGAAATTTACTGAAGTTTTCTCAAACTTGATTGATCAGAATCCTGAAGCTCAGATTTCTATAATAACCCACTCACAAGGAGCCATACCTGTCGCTCTTGCAACACTGGGTAAAATTGACCAGATTGTTTTGCTCGCACCATCAATGAGTAAGGATATAAATAAAGCAATAAAGTACTTCTCACAATACCCAGAAACTCATATAGACTTAGAAGGCGAGTCAGTGCTTGGTCGCAAAGATGGTAGCAAAACCATAGTTCCAAAAGAGTTTTGGCAAGACAAGCAAAGATATGAGCCGATAGGTTTATATAACGATCTCGTTCAGAAATACAACACCACGATTATTTTTGCTGATCAGGATGAAGTTGTGGCTAACAACCCGGAAAGTCTTTCCAGCGAAATAAACCAGATGCATATAGATACAGACCATAACTTTACTAGTGAAGCGAGACCGGAGTTAAAAAAGCTTTTATTAGATATTTTTACAGAATAATTATGGAAAAAATACCAATAGTTAATGAGCAAGATGAAATAATTGCATATAAAGAGCGTTACGAAACAACACGTGAAGACATTCAGCGAATCGTTGGACTGTGTGTATTTAATGAAAAAGGAGAGGTTTTGCTTGCAAAAAGGGGACCGACCAAAAAAATCGATCCTGATAAATGGGGTCCATCTGTAGCGGGTACCGTGGCTGAGGGTTTTGAATATGACGATACTGTAGTAAAAGAAGCCGAAGAGGAAATTGGCTTAAAAGATATTACCCCAGTATTTTCAAAAAAGTACTTCTATGAAACAAAAAACGCAAGACGTTTCGCCAGTGTATACTACGTAGTTGTTGATTCCACGACAAATTTTATTTTAGAAAAAGACGCAGTGGCAGAGGTAAAATGGATAAATCTAGTAGAATTAGAAGAACAGGTAAACAAAAAACCAGAAGACTTCACTCCTGGTTTTTTGAATGGTTCACTTCAAAACATGAAAGAAATTTCTGCTATTATAAAAAATAATTTACATGCAACTCAAAGTTAAAAAATTATACGAAGATTCGAAGTTGCCGACACACGGGCACCCAGGGGATGCGGGTATGGATTTTTATGCACATGAGCGGGTTGTTTTTCCTCCGCAGACACAAATGCGGGTGCTTACTGGGGTAGCCATAGAAATTCCTGATGGGCACGTGGGTCTGATTTGGGATAAATCAGGGATATCTTTTAACATGGGGCTCAAGGTGATGGGTGGGGTGATCGATGCCAGCTACCGTGGGGAAATAATCATGAGTTTATACAATACTAAAAATGAGGAAGTAGTAATGGAGGCAGGTCATAAAGTGGCCCAGATGCTGATACAAAAATTTGAACATTGTGATATTGTAGAGGTATCCCTACTGTCAGAGACAGTTCGCGGCGAAGGCCGGGAGGGTAGTACGGGACACAAATGATACAAGATAAAATAAAAAGCATAATAATTTCTGCACTTCAAGTGTTGAATATCGAAGTAGATAATATTACCTTAGAGCACCCGTCTGATTTAAAGATGGGCGATTATTCGTGCAATGTATCAATGGTTTTAGCAAAGAAACTTGGACAGAACCCAAAAGAGTTGTCAGAAAAGATTGTTGCAGAATTAAATAAAAATAAAATTACAGAAATAGACAAAGTGGAAGTTGCTGGTCCTGGGTTTATTAATTTTTATTTATCATCCGAATATTTTTTTAATGAACTAAAAAACATTTTATCCCAGGGCGAAAATTGGGGTAGGGTAGACACACACAAAGGTAAGGAAATTTTGACCGAACACACAAGTATCAACCTATTCAAACCTTTTCACATTGGTCACTTGATGAACAATGCAATAGGAGAATCCATAACACGCTTTGCACGGTTTTCTGGTGCAGAGGTTACCGCTATTTCGTACCCCTCAGATGTCTCGCTCGGTATCGGAAAGGCTATTTATATTATGCTTCTCGATGGTATGGATAAACTCAATTCACTGGATACCTTGGGTGAGAAGCTGACTTATATTGGTGAGTGTTACGCACGGGGTACTCGAGCGATGGAAGAAGACTCAAGTATTGAGCCACGCATACGTGAAATAACAAAAATGATTTACGACCATATCCAAGGTCCTGAACTTGATGCTTATGAAATAGGTAAAGAAATAAATTTGTCGTATTTCAAAACAATGTCTGACAAACTTGGTTCTAAATTTGACGCTTATATTTTTGAAAGTGAAGCCGGCAAAGAAGGCAAGAGGTTGGTTGTCGAAAACGTTGGGAAGGTTTTTGAAGAGTCTGATGGGGCTACTATTTACAAAGGTGAACAGGACGGACTACATACACGCGTGTTTATAAACAAGGAGGGCTATCCGACTTATGAGGCGAAAGATGTGGGTTTAATGTTCCTAAAGTTCTCAAGATACAACCCAGATATATCTATTTTCATCACTGACCACGAACAGTCTGAATATTTTAAAGTTGTAGTGCACGCAGCCGGTAAAATAAACAAAACTTGGCAGGACAAGACAGTGCATCGTACCCATGGGCGCATGAGCTTCAAGGGGCAGAAAATGTCTTCTCGTTTAGGTGGCGTACCGATTGCCAGCACTTTGCTTGATGCAGTAACAGAAGAAGTAACAGAAAAAGCTAAAGATCTATCAGAGCAGACTAAAGAAATGATATCTGTGGCTGCTTTGAAATTTGCCATATTGAAAAGTATGGCTGGTAAAAATATAAACTTTGATCCTGAGACTTCACTTTCTTTTGAGGGAGACTCTGGTCCGTACTTGCAGTATAGCGCTGTGCGGTCTAATTCTGTTTTGGAAAAAGTTCCAAATGCTTCTTTTGAATTTGGGCCAAAAGAAAATATTACCGATATAGAAAAGCATTTGGTTCGTTTCCCGGAGGTTGTCGAGAAATGTATTTCGCTTTGGGAACCACACCATTTGGTAGCATATCTACTCGAGCTTTCTCAGGCCTTTAATTCTTGGTATGGACGGGTGCGAGTGATAGATGAAGCTAACCCAGAAATGCAGTACAACCTCGCTATTGTAAAAGCGTTTAATACCACGCTCAAAAACGGCCTATATCTACTCGGCATTGAAACTCCAGAGAAAATGTAGTATTGTGAAGATACAAGCGCTTGAAGACACATCATGTCTGATGCTTTGGGAAGAAAGGCGAAAGCTGACTAGAACCCGACGGGTGGCCCGTAATAGCTATAAAAAAGATCAAACTAAGGTGGTACCGCGGTTCACAAGTTCACCATAAACGAACTTGCAAGCTCGCCCTTGGAAAACATTTATGTTTTTCAAGGGCGAGCTTTTTTAATTATTAATTAAATTTTAAAAACTATGAGCGAGGAAATAAAAAAAAGTGCATATGCACAAAACGAGGAGATGGTATTAGAATTTTGGAAAGAAAATAATATTTTCCAAAAGTCGATGGACGAGCGAGCAAATTCTGGTAAAGAGTTTGTCTTTTATGAAGGTCCACCAACAGCTAACGGTAACCCTGGCATTCACCACCTCGAAGCGCGTGCATTCAAAGACGTCATTCCTCGCTACAAAACTATGCAGGGATTCCATGTTCGTCGTAAAGGCGGATGGGATACACACGGATTACCGGTGGAATTGCAAGTAGAGAAAAAGCTCGGATTAAACTCCAAGAAAATGATCGAGGAGTACGGAGTAGCTCAATTCAACAAAGAGTGTAAAGAAAACGTATGGATGTATCTCGACCAGTGGAACAAATTTACCGAACGCATTGGATACTGGGTAGACCAGAAGCATCCATATGTGACATATCATAATAGCTATATTGAATCACTCTGGAGTGTGGTTAAAAGAATAGACGATCAGAATTTGCTGTATAAGGATTATAAGGTTGTACCCTGGTGTCCTCGCTGCGGGACTGCGCTTTCTTCACACGAGCTTGCTCAAGGGTATGAAGATGTAAAAGATTTGTCTTTGTATGTGAAGTTTAAAGTTAAAGGACAAGAAAATACTTATATTCTTGCCTGGACTACTACTCCGTGGACATTGCCTGGCAACGTGGCATTAGCATTGGGAAAGGATATTGATTATGTAAAAGTTAGGATTGCCGGCGGGCAGAGGTCGGACCTCGGGGAATCTTTGAGGTCCGACCTCAAAGAGCCGGAGAGTTTAATTTTAGCAAAAGCTCGGCTGTCTATATTAGGGGATGGTTATGAAATATTATCTGAATTTAAAGGCTCAGACCTTGTTGGTCTTGAATACGAACCACTTTTTCCATACATGGCGGATACTATTTCAGATACTGAAAAAGAAAAGTTAGAAAGCAGGGCGTACAAAGTATATGCAGCTGATTTTGTTACCACCGAAGATGGTACTGGTATAGTGCATACGGCGGTGATGTACGGTCAGGATGACTTTGTTCTCGGCACCGAGGTTGGACTACCTAAACACCACCTTGTGAACCTTGAAGGTAAATTTATCCCGGGTACTGGATTCCTCGAAGGCAGATTTGTAAAAGAAAAAAATGAAGAAGGTAAACCAACTCTTGATGTAGATATCATAAAATATTTGCAGGAGAATAATCTGTATTTCAATAAAGAACTATATGAGCACTCATATCCGCACTGTTGGCGTTGCAAGACTGCGCTTATATACTACGCACGCGATTCTTGGTATGTGCGTATGACCGATCCAGAAATAAAAAAGAAACTTATCGAAGAAAATAAAACCATTAACTGGGAGCCGTCTCATATTCGCGAGGGAAGATTTGGTGAATGGATTGATGGAGTGAAGGACTGGGCTATATCACGTGAAAGGTATTGGGGAACACCCCTGCCGGTGTGGCTTGCCAGTGATGGTAAAAAGATTGTGGTTGATTCACTCGACACTCTAAAAAAATATACCAAGAAATCTGGAAACAAATATTTCGTCATGCGCCACGGCGGCACCGAGGGTAATCAAAGCGGACTCGTGAGCTACAGTAAACAAGCAGAAGACAACCTCACCGAAACAGGACGCGCAGATGTAGCCAAGACAGCGGAGAGTCTAGCTGATAAAAAAATAGACCTTATTATAACTTCACCATTTACTCGCACCTTAGAAACAACCGAAATATTACGTGATAGATTAGGATTGTCTCAAGACCAAGTCGTAGAAGACCCGCGTTTGGGTGAGATTAACCCAGGGGAACTTGATGGTAAAAGTTGGCGTGATTATCATGATTATGTTTCGAGCGTTGGTGCGAACTGGTTTACACATAAAATACCAGGCGGGGAATCATTCGCTGATGTGTTAAAGCGAGTAGGCGCAGCACTGTATGAAATAGAAGAAAAATATAAAAATAAAAATATATTATTTGTGACCCATGGTGGCACAGCTTGGCTTTTCTTTGTTGCCTCTGGTATACATACGCCGAATAGCCATGACTATGTACCCGATCAAGACAGGGGTGTGTTTATCAAAGGTTTTGAAAGATTTAAAAATGCAGAATGCCGAGATCTTGATTTTGCACCAATACCACATAATGAAGATTATGAACTTGATTTCCATCGACCATATATCGATGAGGTTGTTTTGGAAAAAGATGGAGAAGAATTTCATCGCACTAAAGAAGTGATGGATGTGTGGTTCGACTCGGGTGCGATGCCTTTTGCTCAGGATCATTATCCATTTGAAAACAAGGATTTCGTCGATGGTCCTGGCTACCCAGCTGATTACATTTCTGAAGCTATCGATCAGACCCGAGGGTGGTTCTACACGCTACATGCTGTGGGTGTACTAATGGGTCGCGGAAAAGCATACCGCAATGTTATCTGCCTTGGTCACTTGCTCGATGCCAAGGGTAAGAAAATGTCTAAATCATTAGGTAACATCGTTGACCCATGGAGTATGATTGAAAAATACGGAGTTGATACTCTGCGTCTGTGGATGTATTCAGTTAATCAACCAGGTGAGTCTAAGAATTTTGATGAGAAGACTGTACTTGATTTAAATCGCCAAGTTTTTGGACTCTACTATAATGTGCTGGCCTTCTATGAATTGTACAGAGATAAAAATTTAGAAAAGGATGCAGAGGTTGGACCTCTGGGGTCTTTGAGGTCCAATCTCGGGGAAGCGAATGTGCTTGATCAGTGGATATTGGCAAAACTTGCTGAACTAACAGAACTTACCACTAAGAACATGGATGAGTACAAGGTGCTTGAGCCAGTCCGTGCCATGCGCGAATTCATGGGCGATTTGTCTACTTGGTATCTGCGTCGTTCACGAGATCGAATAAAGGAAGGTGATGTTAATGCTAAAGCAACGTTGTATTTCGTACTAAAGAATATTGCAAAACTACTTGCACCATTTGCACCATTTGCCGCCGAAGATGTGTGGCAGAAGTTGAAAGTAGATGGTGACGCAGAGAGTGTGCATTTGTCTAATTGGCCACAAATACCAAAGGGTGCCTTTGACACAGCGGAAATGCAGAAAGTTCGAGAGTTCATTTCGCTTGGAATGAAAGAAAGACAAGTAAATAACTTGCCAGTTAGGCAACCTCTGGCCGCTTTCTTTATGCCTGAGTTACCAGCTGCTTCATATATAGAAATTATAAAAGATGAATTGAATGTAAAAGAAGTGAAGGCTGGAGAAATTAAAATAGATACAGAAATAACTCCTGAATTAAAACAAGAAGGGGACTATCGAGAATTGGTTCGCGCTGTGCAAGACATCCGTAAACAAATGAATCTATTACCAAGTGATATGGTTAGTCTGTTGATTGAAACAGATAACACCGGAAAGGAATTAGTAGAAAAATTCAAAGATGATTTTGTAAAGACAGTTGGTGCCAAAGACCTGTCCTTCGTCCCTAATGATGGTGTTGAGATTAAAGTAGAAAATCTAGTATTTAAAATTAAGATTGAAAAATAATGCGGACGATTTCTGAAATATATAAAAATTATAAAATCCCACCTACACTGCAAATGCACATGCTGCGGGTTGCAGCAGTAGCAGCGATGATTTGTGATAATTGGCAGGGAGATACGATTGATAAAAATAAAATAGTCACCGTATGCCTACTGCATGATATGGGTAATATACTCAAATTCAAGTTTGATGTTTTTCCAGATATGTTTGAACCAGAAGGGGTGGAGTATTGGCAAGCTGTACAGGGTGAATATAGAGAAAAATATGGTGAAAATGAACATAATGCAACCATACAAATAATCCGGGAGTTAGGATTAGCAGAAGAAATTGGGGCATTAGCTGATCAGAATCATTTCACTCTTTTATGTGAACACGCAGCATCCGATGATGTGCTGCTAAAAATAATGCATCATGCTGATATGCGAGTGAACCCTTTTGGAATTGTTTCGTATGAAGAACGTATGGAAGAAGCCCGCAGGCGGTATGCTGGCAGAAGCGGCTTTGACAACTTGGAGCGTCAGCATTTGGTAGATTGTGGTAAAGAAATAGAAAACCAAATATTTGCTAAATGTAACATTAAACCAGAAGACATAAATGATGCTACTGCCGCACCGTATATAGAGGAACTTAAAAATTTTGAAATATAAATTATGGATAAGAAAAAATTAGTAATCTTTGATTTCGATGGGGTATTTATCAATACAGCTGATTTGTCTTTTGAGATACACCAGAGGGTTAATCCGCATTTCACGTTTGAGCAATATAGTGAAATATCAAATGGTAATTTCCATGAAAAATGGCAAGAAGCAAAAGTGAAACATAATCTAGTAGAAACAGGGCATGAAGAATTCTTTAAACAATACGAAGAGGGTATTTTCCGCTATACAATACATGACATACTGCATGATGCCGTTTTACATTTATCTGATAAATATATACTAGTAATAGTAACTTCAAGCAGTGGGCCAGTCGTGACAAATTTCATAAACAAAGAAAATCTTGGAGGTTGCTTCTCAGAAATTCTGGGCTATGAATTCCACAAAAGCAAAGTAGTAAGGATTAAATCTCTGTTTGAGAAATACAACTTACTACCCACTGAGGCGGTGTTTGTGACTGATACATTAGGTGACATAGAGGAAGGTAACTCTTGTGGTGTGCCTGTTATTGCTGAAACCTGGGGACTACACAATCGTGAACTTTTACAGTCAGGTAACCCTGCTGTTATTATAGAAGATCCTCGTGAACTCGTGCCAACAATAGAAAAAATCTTGTGTTAAAATAAGGGAATGAAAGAATTTTTAATTGCAGCAAGGGAATTGGCATATAGCCAAAGTGTGCCGCCAAAGGCGCAGATAGATTTAGCTACAGAAAAAGGTAAAAAACTAGCCTTAGAAATAGGTGCTAACATAGACATTGTTGAAGCGGGTACATTGCTGATGGACTGTGCAATAACACAAGCTATTGCCGAGAATAGATTGCCTGAACATGTGCAAATGGGACTAGAAAAGGCTAATGAGCTAATGGAAAAATTTCCTTTACAGAAAGAAGATAAAGAAAATATTAGACACTGTATTTTAGAACACCATGGTTCAAATAATTTTTATTCAATTGAATCTGAGGTTTGTTGTAACGCTGACTGCTATCGATTTACTTCAGTTCAGGGTTTTATGAATGCTGTTAGGTATACCAGGGAGATGGATTTTGTAGACTTGGTTAAAATGTTGAACTTTAAAGTTGAAGAAAAATGGAATGCCATTAGCCTTAATGTTGTCAAAATAGAACTTACTCCACAACACGAACTAATTAAAAAGATTCTTGAAAACTTAAAATAGATTTATAATGCACCACATTTATCACACTGAAGCGATAATATTGGGTAGTAGAAACTTTGGCGAGACAGGGAAGTACTATTATCTTTTTACTCGGGATTTAGGTTTGGTATATGCGCGGACTCAGGGTGTGCGTAAAATGTCTTCGCGTTTGCGCTATGTGCTGGCTGATTATTCGCACGTGAAGGTGGATTTAGTTCGAGGTAAAGATGTGTGGCGACTAACAAGTGCATCTAAAACAAATAAACTTGAATCTATCCGCACCAACCGTGTAGCTTTTCAGGTGATGGTTAAATTATGCAATCTGTTATATAAGCTTTTGCGAGGTGAAGATGCCAACGAAGCATTATTTGATGATTTTATCCGTGGGCTTTTGGTCCTAGAATCAAAAGATAGTAAAAAAGACATAGATAGTGTCGAGATAGTTATGGCTTTACGAATATTGAATAATCTAGGCTATATTGGTGACCAAGCCACACTCCGTGATTTAGTGGAATCTCCGTTCCACGAAGAGTTGGTTTACGATATGTCAGACAAAAGAATGCATGCCATAAGGGCTATTAACCAAGCTTTGCGCGAAACACAGCTTTAGTTGTGTTATAATTTTACAATGGCAATTGATAATGGAGAGGATCTCAACAGATTAGAGTCTCTCAAAGGTAAACTTTGGAGTCGTAGTTATAAAACCAAGATTGAGTTTTATGATACTTTCCCGCACAAAAAAGAATTTGAAATTAAAGATAATTGGGAACAAGAAAACCAGGCACACAAAAGCAATATGAAAAGTTCAGTTTTTAAAAAATTCTTCATGTTCTCAATAATCTTTTTTGTATTGGCTGTACTATATGTTGGGTACAGTACTTTTAAAGGTACCAACACTGTTTCAAATGAAAACATAGATATAGTTATACTCGGTAACACTTTTACCGATGGCGGCAAGCCGTTGCCAATTGTGGTGGAGGTGACCAACAGGAACAGTGCCCCGCTTGAGTTAGTAGATCTGGTGGCTGAATACCCAAAGGGTAGCAGTGGTACAGCACTAGATACCATGGAGCGTCAAAGGGTGTCTATCGGTACTATACCTTCTGGAGGTGTTCATAGTGAGAATATATCTATTGTGTTGTTTGGTGAGCAGGGCTCGATTCAGCCAGTTAAAGTTTCTGTCGAATATCGTTTCAAAGATTCTAATGCTATCTATGAAAAAGAAAAAGATTACGAAGTCACAATTAATGCGACCCCGATTAACCTGCTGGTAGATGCACCGAGCGAAATAACCCCAAATCAAGACGTAACATTAAAAATTAGAACTTCTTTGAATACTACTGAATCATCAACAAAGAATATTGCGGTCAAAGTAGACTACCCAGTAGGTTTTGAATTCACTTCAGCAAGTCCGAGTTCAGACATAGGCAACAACGTGTGGGAGTTGTCTGATATGAAACCGGGGGATGAGAAGTCTATAACAGTAGTTGGTAGGTTCGTTGAAGTATTTGATGGTGAAGAGAAGACTTTCAAAGTCTGGATTGGAGCACAGTCTCCAAATGAAAAATCTGAAATCGGAGTAGTGTATAATTCTCAGGCACACACTTTAAGGATTAAAAAACCATTTATTAATGCTCAGTTATTGGTGAACGGAGAATACTCTAGGGAATATGGAGTTATTTCACAGAATGTAGTTTCTGGAGAAATAAGATGGAACAATAATCTAAGCACTAAAATTAATGATTTAGAAATTAAAGCAACTTTATCCGGCAATGCGTTAAATAGGAAAACTATTGCTAGTCGTGACGGGTTCTATAATTCACTGATTGATACGATTATTTGGGATAAAAATTCTAATGAAAAGTTCACTTCTATTGAACCCGGGGAGAGTGGATCTGTATCTTTTAGTTTTAAAGTAAATCCACTTTTGTCTGCTGATGGATTAATGAAAAGCCCACAAGTACAAATCAATGTGTCTATTGCCGGTAAACAGGCATTAGAAGGTAATTCAACCAAAAAGCTAGAAAATTCTGAGACTAAAATAATCCGAGTTATTTCTGATGCCACTTTTACACCAAAGATTGCCTACTATAATTCAGCATTAAAGAATACTGGTCAGGTGCCACCTAAAGCTGAACAGGAGACGACATACAGTGTGGTCTGGACTATTACTAATAGTTCTAATAATTTAAGGAATGTAAAAGTACGTTCAACCCTGCCTACTTGGGTGAAATACACTGGCAATATTTCTCCTACTCAAGAAGATGTATCATATAATTCGGCTAGCCGAGAGGTAATATGGAACGCTGGTACAGTAAGTCGCGGAACCGGCATGGAAGGAAACCCTCCGAAAGAAGTAGAATTCCAAATATCATTTACTCCATCACTTGTGCAGGTGGGTGAGCTGCCACTTTTGACCAATGACTCAGTTTTGACGGGGCATGATGATTTTGCTAATGTGGATGTGCAGATTAACCGAGCATCACTTAATACTAATATCGGTAAGCAGACTGATCCGAACGCTGCTGCAGCTACCGGACGAGTACAAGAATAATTATGGAAAAAGAAAAAAATCAAAAAGAAAATTCCGAAATGGAGAAAATAGTTTCGCTTTGCAAACGCCGTGGTTTTATATTCCCGGGGTCTGAGATATATGGGGGAATAGCAGGTGTGTATGATTTCGGTCCAAATGGTGTAGAACTTTTGAATAATATAAAAAAATCTTGGTGGAATGCGAATGTGTATCAGAAAGAAAATTATTTTGGTATAGACTCCGGAATGTTTAAAAACCCAAAAGTTTGGGAGGCAAGTGGCCACACTAAAGGATTTTCCGACCCATTAGCTGAATGTAAAAAGTGTAACGCTCGCATTAGAGTAGACAAGGTACTAGAGTCTATTGGAGTGACGGCTGACGAAAAAATGAGCGAAACTGAGATTAATAATTTATTTGATATACATAGAGAACAAATAAAGTGTGAAAAATGTGGTTCAAAAGAATTTTCAAAAGTTAAAAAATTTAATCTTTTAGTTAAATCTAACTTAGGGGATTTTACTGGGGAAGAGACAGAGCCTGTATATCTGCCTGGTGAAGCATGTCAGGGAATTTATCTTGATTATAAAGGTATTGTTGACTCAATGCACCCAAAAATTCCTTTTGGTGTTGTACAGATTGGTAAAGCTTTTCGTAATGAAATAGCGCCTCGCAACTTTCTTTTCCGACAGCGTGAGTTTGAACAGGCAGACACACAATTTTTTGTAAAGCCAAATGAAAATAAAGCAGCTTATGAAGAGATAAAAAAAGATAGATGGAACTGGTACTTATCACTTGGTATAAAACCAGAAAGTTTAAACTGGAAACAGCACGAGAATCTAGTCTTCTATGCTTCAGATGCGTGGGATATTGAGTATAAATTCCCTTGGGGTTTTGATGAAGTTGAAGGAATACACGACCGTACAAATTATGATTTAACTCAACATATGCAATTCTCTGGTGTTGATTTGAATTATGTCGACTCTGGAACTGGAGAAAAATATATACCATGGATACTTGAAACCTCGATGGGGATGGCTCGGGTCTTTCTGGCTGTGCTATGTGATGCTTATCATGAAGATGACTTGGGTGGAGAAACACGAGTTGTTTTGAAATTATCACCACACTTGGCACCAATAAAAGCAATGGTTGCACCTCTATTAAAGAATAAAACAGAGTTAGTAACCAAAGCGCGTGAAGTTTATGCTACTCTGAAGAAAGAAATACCCCAGATCGCTTGGGATGATAATGGTAATGTGGGTAAGCGCTACCGCCGTCAAGATGAAATTGGCACCCCGTTTTGTATAGTTATAGATTTTGATACTTTAGGAGAGGAGAAACCAGAACTCAAAGATACAGTCACCGTGCGCGACCGAGATACTGGAGCACAAGAGAGAGTAAAGGTTTCTGAGCTAGTAAATTTTTTGAAAAGTAAATTGAATTAAAACTATAAATAAAAAAACCGGATTTAATCCGGTCTTTTTATTTTAAAATTTTTCTGTTCCCCTCAATGTATCCTCAAATGTTTCCGCTTGGCGGATTATTTTTGTGCTGCTGTTTTCCTGCACTAGTATCTCGGCAGGTAGTAGGCGGCCGTTGTATCGATAGCTCATGCCATAGCAGTAAGCACCTACATTTTTCATAACGATTATATCTCCGATTGCTAGTTTCGGCAGAGGTAGCCCCTGCCACCATAAGTCAGTTTGTTCACAGATCTGCCCGCATAGATTGGTGGGTTCGGATGACTCGTTTTCTTTACCATTTACCACTAGTTCATGAAATGCTTCATAGAGTATTACCCGAGGGGTGATGTTCATACCAATGTCAGATCCCCATATTTCTTTATAGGTATTTTTCTGTGCTAGGACTTTCCCGATGAGGTACCCTGCATTGGCGACTAGGTATCGGCCAGGTTCCATCACAATACGCGGAGTTTCCAAATCATATTCTTTACATTTTGTATTAATAGCATTGGCTATTCCTTCCACAGTTTTCTCAAGGTCGAGGTCTACTTCATCTGGACGATAGGCTATACCCAGACCCCCGCCTAAATCTACAAATTCAAAATTAATATTAAGTTCTTTTTTTATCTGACCAATGAGGTCAAACAGTCTGGTAGTAATGTCAGCAAAATAAGCTGGATCTGTTACGCAGCTACCTCCCATCATGTGTATACCGAATCTTTTAATGCCGGATTCTTGAGCACTGCGATAAGCATTAATTGCATCGTTTATATGTATTCCGAATTTTGCTTCTGGTCCGCCAGTAACATCAAAATATCCTACATTACTTTTTCCTATGCCTGGATTTATACGGAATGACAATACTTCTGGTTTGCCAAAGGCTAACACTCGGGGGAGTAGTGACACATCGTCTAGGTTGAAAAGTACCTTTTCAGTAATCCCTGTTTGTATATCAGTATCGGATAAAAAGTTACCAGAGAAAATTATGTCTTCACCAGTCACACCCAAATATCGGGCTAATTTTATTTCATTCTCACTCGATGCATCGATGCCCACACCTTCGTTTATCAATATGCGCGCTATACTCGGGTTGTTGTTGGCTTTGATGGCGTAGTATATTTTGAAATTTGGATAATATTTAGTAAATGCATCTGTTACCTTGCGGAAGTTTTCTTTTATCTTCTTCTCGTCATAGATAAAAATCGGCGTGCCATATTGTGCTGCTAAATCGCTTACTTCCACATTGTTTATTTTCATATTGTTTAATTAATAAATAAATCGCCTCATCGGCGATCCGCCGTAGAGGCGGAAATAAAAAACATCCTTTATAGGATGCCTTGCTTAGCTTTTAATATTATTCAATAAACTTGCTAAGACAAAAGCATCACGCCACACTTGGCGATCTTCTTTGTCTTCTTTGCAACGTTTATTTTCATACAGAGACAGTATACATTCTGAATAATCAAAGTCAAATTTACCTCCAGTATATGGTACAATACCCGCATGAAATTTTCCAAAAAGAAACTTAAAAACGGGCTTACAGTGGTAACCATTCCAATGGTAGACAATCCAACAGTCACAGTGTTGGTATTAGTAGAAACAGGTTCAAAATATGAGACTAAAAAATTAAACGGTATATCACACTTCTTGGAACACATGTGTTTCAAGGGTACAGAAAAGAGGCCGAAAGCTATAGATATATCTAGGGAACTAGATGCATTGGGTAGCCAATATAATGCTTTTACTTCTCAAGAATTTACCGGGTATTATGCTAAGTCTGAGGCACGGCACTTCAAACAAATTTTTGATGTTGTTTCCGATGTTTATTTGAATTCGACCTTTCCTGCTTTAGAAATCGAGAAAGAGAAGGGTGTGATTGTAGAAGAAATAAATATGTATGAAGACATGCCTCATCGTCATGTGCAGGATATGATTATGGAGCTTTTGTATAGTAGAGAGCCGGCCGGGTGGAACATTGCCGGTACTCGCGAGAACGTGCGCGCGATGAAAAGAAGTGATTTTATTAATTACCACGGTGCGCATTATGTACCGAACGCGACTACTTTGGTTGTAGCAGGTCAGGTCAAAGAGTCTGAAGTGTTAGCAGAGGTTACTCGTGTTTTTGGTCATATACCTAAAGGCAACAAAGGAACCAAGGTAAAGGTTGTAGAAAAGCAAAAAAAGCCAGCCGTGATAACACAGTATAAAAAAACCGATCAATCTCATTTCGTTTTAGCCTTTCGTAGTTTTGATATTTTCAGTAAAAAGAATGCCGCACTTTCAGTGTTAGCTAGTGTGCTGGGTGGGGGAATGAGCTCGCGGCTTTTCCAAAAATTACGTGAAGAAATGGGTGTGGGCTATTACGTGCGTGCCTATGATGATGGATATACTGACCATGGATATTTCCAGGTTTCAGCTGGGGTAGACAACAAGCGTGTGTCTGAAGTATTGGTCGCTGTTTTAGCTGAATGTAAAAAGCTAACCGAAGAGATTGTGTCTAAAGAAGAGTTGCAAAAAGTAAAGGATTATTTGGTGGGTAATATGAAGCTGGACCTTGAATCCAGTGATAGTATTGCGCATTTCCACGGATTGCAAGAAGTCTTGAAAAAAGAAATAAAAACCGCCGACCAAAAAGCAAAAGAGATTGGCAGTGTGACTGCCGAGCAGGTGAGGGACGTAGCCAGGGAGATATTTAGAACTTCCAATATTAACCTAGCAATTGTTGGTCCAATAAAAGATAAAACCAAACTAATCAAAATACTAAAGTTATAGTTTGCTGCTTTTTTTGTGTTATTATGTTTGTATGTTTGATAATAGTAAGGCCACAAAAATTTCTATAACTACCGGTACGATGATTCGGGCCGTTTTGGTTAGTTTGGGGGTATACCTATTCTGGTTTTTGCGTGACCTGATGATGGTTATTTTGACTTCTATTATCGTGGCTTCTTTTGTTGAATCAACAATACCTTACTTCAAGAAAATAAAGATTGGTCGGGTTTTCGGAGTTGTTATTTTTTATGTAGTGAGCCTTTTGTTTTTGTCAGGGCTTTTCTATCTTTTTGCACCGCTTTTGATTACTGAGGTATATAACTTTGCTACATTTATTTCTAAGTACGTTCCGAACTTTAATTTCCTGGATTACTTTCAAAATGATGCTTTCTCTGGCGCTAAAGACGTAGTAGTTAGTCTGTCTAATAATTTATCTATTGCCTCACTGCTTGATGTTTCCAAGGCCTTCGTTAATAACCTCTCGAGTGGATTCCTTTCCACTCTGGCGGCTGCCTTTGGTAGTATTTTCAACTTTATTTTAATACTGGTTTTGTCTTTTTATCTTTCTATACAAGAAAAGGGTATTGAAGCTTTTCTTAGGATTATTTTGCCGATGTCTGTAGAGGACTATGCAGTTGATTTATGGGATCGCTCAAGACGCAAGATTGCTTATTGGATTAAAGGCCAGATGTTCTTGGGTCTTTTAGTGGCGATACTTACGTATCTAGTACTTTCTATTCTGGGCATTCAGTATGCACTTTTACTTGCAATCATTGCTGGGGTGATGGAGATGGTGCCGTACGGAATGATTATTGCCCTTGTGCCAGCTGCAGCATTGTCATATTTCTCTGGAGGCATTGGTTCTGCATTATCGGTAACCGGTGCTTATATGATTATCCATCAATTTGAGGTGTTCTTGTTTACTCCACTTGTGGTTAAGAGGGTGGTTGGACTTTCTCCTTTAGTTGTGATTTTATCTGTGTTAGTCGGATTTGAATTAGCTGGAGTGTGGGGAGTTTTCTTAGCTATCCCTGTTGCAGTTATTATTATGGAGATTATGAATGATATCGAAAAACGCAAGACAATAGTTCGTGCCGGAGTAGATGCTAAATAACATGGAAGGAAACACAAAAAAGAGTTTTTATATAACCACCACTTTGCCGTATGTGAATGCTGAGCTGCATATGGGTCATGCTTTAGAATTTGTACGAGCTGATGCTATTGTCCGATACAAAAAGCTTGCCGGTTTTGATGTTTTTTTTAACACAGGGACAGATGAGCATGGTACTAAAATCTATGAGAAGGCAGCTGAATCTGGATTAGATCCGCAAGCTTTTGTTGATCAAGGTTTTGAAAATTTTAAGCAAAGTCTCGATATTTTTGGTGTCACTAAAGATATACATTTCATCCGCACTACAGACGAACATCATATTAAATCAGCCCAGGCTTTTTGGAATAAGGTTCAGGAAAATGGATATATTTACAAAAAGAATTATGCATCGAAATACTGTGTTGGTTGCGAGAGCGAGAAGACTGATTCTGATTTGGTAAATGGCGAATGTCCAGATCACCCAGGTAGACCGATTCAAATAATTGAAGAAGAAAATTACTTTTTTAAATATAGTGAGTTTGGACCTAAGCTTTTAGCATTTTATGCTAAACGTCCAGATTTTGTTATACCAGAATTTCGCTTTAATGAAGTAAAAGCTTTTCTTGAAAGAGGATTGCAAGACTTTTCTATATCACGTTTGAAAAGTAAAATGCCGTGGGGCATAGAAGTTCCAGGTGATTCAGAGCATGTGATGTACGTATGGTTTGACGCACTCACAAATTATATAAACACCCTTGGCTGGCCTCGGTCCGCCGAAGCTAAAGGCGAAGGAGACACAGAAGATTTGTTTCAGAAATACTGGGTAGAAGGTAACCCAACACAATATTGTGGTAAAGATAATACTAGGTTTCAGTCTGCAATGTGGCAGGCAATGCTCATGGCGGCTGGTGTGCCTAATTCTTACCAAATAGTAGTGAATGGTTTTGTGATGGGTGATGGTGGGGTAAAAATGTCCAAAACTCTTGGCAATGTGGTGAATCCAAAAGAAATCGTAGATGAGTATGGTACAGATGCATTGCGTTATTTCCTTTTACGTGAAATTTCTTCATTTGAAGACAGTCCTTTTTCTAAAGAAAGATTTAAAGAAGCATACAATGCTAATCTAGCTAATGGTCTAGGAAACCTGGCTTCACGCGTATTAACCCTTTCAGAAAAATATTTAGATAAATGTCCTGAGATTCCTGAGGTTTCAGATTTCACAGGGTACTTTGCTTTATATGAGTCCTTTGATTTAAAAAAGGTAATGGATTATATCTGGAACAAAATTGAAGACTTAGACAAAATGATTCAAACTACCGAACCATTTAAAGTTGTTAAAGTTGATGAGGTAAAAGGTAAAGAACTTATCTCTGCTATGATGCTTGATCTTTATCAGATAGCACGATTATTAAATCCAGTTTTACCTGAAACAAACGAAAAATTAAAAGCATTAATTCGTGCCAACAAAAAACCAGAAACTCCGCTTTTCGCACGCAAGGATTAATATGGAAATTAAATACATAGATATACATTCGCATTTAAATCTAAACCCCCTCAAGGATGACAGGGAAGGGGTGATTCGTCGCATGGTAGAGAATGAGGTTGGTACAATTACAATTGGTGTTGATTATGAGACTTCAAAAGAAGCAGTAGAAATCGCTGAAAAATTTGATTTTATTTGGGCTGGTGTTGGGCAGCATCCGGCGGACAATATTGAAGAAGAATTTGATTTAGAGAAATATAAAGAACTGGGCAAAAACCCAAAGGTTGTATGTATTGGTGAATGTGGACTTGATTATTATCGTGACCAGAGTGATTTAGTCAAAGCACGTCAGGAAAAGCTTTTTCGTCAGCACATCGAACTTGCTTTGGTGTTGAATAAACCACTTATGATTCATGCAAGGCCAAGCAAGGGAAGTATGGATGCATATAATGATGTATTAAATATTTTAGAAACTTTCAAAAAAGATAATCCAGATCTCTGTGCTAACTTTCATTTTTTTGTGGGCAACATAGATATTGCAAAGAAAATTTTAGAACTCGGTTTTACCATTTCTTTCGATGGGCCGATAACCTTTGCCCGGGAGTATGATGAGGTTATTAAATTTATTCCACTTACATCTATTATGGCCGAAACTGACGCACCATTTGCGGCACCTGTGCCATACCGAGGCAAAACTTGTGAACCATATATGGTGGTAGAAATAATCAAAAAAATCGCCGAGTTAAAGAACCTGCCTGTTGAAGAAGTGCAAATACAAATCTTAAGTAATGCAAGGAACTACATTATTTGTAAATAACTTTACTTATTAGTATTTACAAAAAAACAAAATATAGATAAAATTATTACCAAGATGTCAATTCAGCAAAAACTGAATCTGGC
>CAYOLW010000002.1:0-103274 GCA_964404925.1 uncultured Candidatus Saccharibacteria bacterium | reverse complement strand
TTCTTTTGCCACAGTAATTCTTGAATTTTCTCTCTTTCTTCAATATTTAAATGCTTGTATTCCATACTTCTATTTTACTAGAAGTGTTGCACTTACTTGTTGAACCTAGAGACATTAATCATTCAGAAAGTTACCAGTCTGGTGACCCCATAATTTTGCATATTTACCTTCCTGACTCAGCAGTTGTTCATGTGTTCCTTCTTCTACAATTTTTCCATCGTCTAGAACAATTATCCTATCTAGTTTTTTAATAGTAGACAACCTATGAGCGATCACAATAGCTGTTCTACCCTGCATTAACTGAGCAAAAGCTTCTTGAATATATGATTCGCTCTCACTATCAAGAGAAGAAGTAGCTTCATCAAGCACAATAACTGGTGAGTCTTTAAGCATGGCTCTAGCAATAGTAATCCTTTGCCTCTCTCCACCAGAAAGTTTAACACCTCTCTCTCCAACTAAAGTATCATATCCATTTGGTAGTTTAGATATAAAATCATGAGCATATGCTTTATGGGCAACTTCAATTACTTCTTCCAGGCTGGCATCTGGTTTTGAATATGCAATATTTTCAAAGATACTTCGATGGAATAATATTGGTTCTTGCGGTACATAAGAAACCACAGATCGCAAATCATCTTGCATAACATTAGCGATATTCTGCCCATCAATCAACACAGCCCCAGATTGTATATCCATGAACCTAAGTAGTATTTTAGTTATAGTTGATTTACCAGAACCAGAATGCCCCACCAAGCCAACTTTTTCTCCGGACCTAATAGCTAGGTTAAAGTCTGAAAATATTTCCTGACCTTTAACATACTCAAAACCAACATCTTTGAAGACAATTTCACCTTTGCCCATAGCAAGTTTTTCTGGTTTTATTGGATCTTTGATATCTATTTGTTGGTCAAATAGGTCAATAACTTCTTGGGCGTTTGAAAGTTCTTTCATAAAACGTACAATTGATTTACCCAGATCTCGCATAATACTAAACAATTGCAGTGTGTAAGATTGAACCAATACTACAGTTCCAGTTGTGATGCTTCCAGCTAACCATAATTTTGCCAAAGTGTAGATAATAGTTATTTGGAGTATAGCAGTTAAGACATTCTGTGTTGTAAATTGTATATTCCCCACAACCCATGCCTTGTATCTGTGTTGGTATTCTTCTTGTGTTACCTGCTCGAATCTTTTGTGCTCATTACCCTTGCTTGAAAATATCTTAATGTTTAAAACATTACTAATAGCATCAGCAAAAGAACCCGTAACCTTGGAATCAGCAGCTGCTTCTAATAAATCATATTTTATTTTAAAACGTACAGAAAAAAATATGATTAAAGCGTATATACTAATCCATGCCAAAAATATATAGCCAACCACAGGTACGTTCAAAAAAACTACCACAAATATACCTATAAGCATTATACTGGCATACCAGAAACTGTAGGTTGCGATATCAACAATTTTCTCAAAAGAAGAAGCAAATCTTTTTGTCTTTGCCACCAGAGACCCTGCAAAATTATTTGAAAAGAAGCGATAAGAATGATTCAGGATTCTTGCAAAAGAAGCGTTGTGTATGTCTCTAATAGCCCTAGCTTCAAATTTAATTATTAGCCAATCCCCAGCCCTCGAAGAAATCAAGTGTGCAAGAACAGCCACTGAATAAATAAAAACAAGGCTAAACAAAGGCTTGCTTATTGATTGTGTTGGTTCGTTGCTTGAGATTATGTCAATAATCTTTTTTAGAAAAAGAGGAATAGCAACGTTAGATGTTAAAGCACCTACAGCATATCCTAAAAGCATCCCAACAATGAGACGCCAATATTTTCTGGCAGATTGCCAGTAATAATAAAAAATTCTTTGTATTTTCATAAATTTTATTTAATTAATCTTCGTCTTCTTCCCCTGTCTCGCCCAGTAGTAAGTCGATAATGATTGGGCTTATTTCTCCTTCCATTATTTTTGGTAGGTTGTGCCATGTTTTCTTTATACGGTGATCAGTAATACGATCTTGAGGGAAATTATAGGTACGAATTTTTTCACTCCTATCTCCACTGCCTATCTGGTTTTTACGTTCGCTTGAATATTTCTTAGCCTCATCTTCTTCTTTCTTTTGCTGCAACTTTGCCAATAGTATGGCCATAGCTTTTTCTCGATTTGCTAGCTGACTTCTTTCGTTGGTTGATCTCACATCCAGTCCAGTAGGTATGTGAATTATGCGAACTGCTGTTTCAACCTTGTTCACATTCTGTCCTCCCTTACCACCAGAACGGGAATATTCCATTTCAAATTCTGCCGGGTTAACTTCAAAATTAACTTTTTTCTTAATAGGAAGCACAGCCACGGATGCTGTAGAAGTATGGACACGGCCATTTTTCTCAGTAGCTGGTACACGCTGTACGCGGTGTACTCCAGTCTCGTTCATTAATTCTTTGTACACATTGTTACCTTTTATTTCGAAAGAAGCTTCTTTGTATCCACCAATATCATTTTTAGATTCGTAGTTTACTCTCCACTGCCAGCCTTTTATCTCAGAATAACGTTCATACATATGAGCAAGCTCCCAAGCAAAAAGTGCAGCCTCGTCCCCGCCAGCACCCGCCCGGACTTCAAGCACTATTTCATTAGGAAATTCTTCTGCTTCACGTTCTTTAGCTAAGATATCCTCAATTTGAGTCTCAATATTTTTTCGCTCTTCCTGTAAGCTTTTTAATTCTTCGGTAGCTAACTCGTGTAGTGTTTCATCACTATCCAACATTTCACGAACCTCTGCTTCTTTACGATTTAAATTCTCCAGCATATCTGCCAGGTAACTTGTTTGATTATTCTTTTTTAAATCTTCGAGGTTCATTATTATCTCTAAAGAAAATACCAACTTTTTGAAGGGGCTGCGAGGGCGATTAGCCCGAGCATTTCAGGAAATTTTTCAGCAGAAAAACTTCCGTACCGGAAAAAGTTGGTATTTTGTTATTTAGCTTTGGTTGGCTTAGCAGCAGCAGCTCGCTTCTTGAATTTATCAACTCGTCCAGCAGTATCGAGTATTTTCTCGTTACCAGTATAGAACGGGTGACACATGCTGCAGATTTCAACTCGAATTTCGTCTAGGGTAGAACCTATTTCAAATTGAGCACCGCAAGCGCAAATTGCTTTTGCTTTGGCGTTGTGTTTTGGGTGTATACCTTTCTTCATAGTAAGGCTAGAATAACACAGTTCTAGTTATTCTGCAAATAGTCGATATCAGCTTGTATTTTCTCTACTCTGGCCATCACCTGATCTCCATAGAAGGCATTAGATTTCTTGTTCCAATTACCCCCGGCATAGTACTTGAGCGCAGCGGTGCGTTCTGCAGTATATCCACCCTTACTTGCCCCTAATTCACCCAAATAAATAGATGAAGCGAAGAAAGCATGTCGCGCATTCCAAGGATCTGGCATACCAGATATACCTAAAGCCTTAGCAATTTTCTTGGAATACAGTTCCCAGGTTGATGGTATAAATTGCGATGGACCCATAGCCCCTCCCCAACCTCCTCCCCACGGGCAAGACAATGGTAAACCCTCACGAGAAATACCTAAACCGTCAGTAATGCGTTTAAATGGCTCGATATCCCGCTCAGGTTTCATTATTTTAGACCACGATTTACTTTCAGGATCAGTAACCCGATTACAGGTACCGACATTAGCACCCAAGTTTGTTTCTTGCGTTAAAATAGCCAGAACAAATGCAGCTCGTACTCCAGTAACCTTTTCAGCCTCTTCTGCATATTTTAAGGCTGTACCGAAAGGAATAGCCTTACTGTCTCGAAGGGCAAACAATGCAGAACGGATTTTGTCAGCTCGGGCTTTCTTTTCAGCTGCCAGTTTAGCGTATTCAGATTCCTTCTTTTTGCTCAGTGCTAAAAGCTGTTTTTTCTCGGCTTCTGTTTGAGTGACTTTCTTCTGACTGGTTTCTAGCTCAACCTTGGCATCAGCTTCAGCATTTCTTTTTTCTTCTAGTTTTTGTTTTTCAGCTTCCGTCTCAGTTTTCACTCCCCTGATTTGATCAACAGATTCTTTGACGGCTTGTTTGATTGCAGAATATGATTCTAAATCGCTATAAAAACCAGATAAATTATTACTTGACGCAACAAGGTAAATAAGACTCTGATTATCAAAATCATCAGTATTTCTTATAAGCTGAGCCAGCGATTCGTGTTGGCGGTCTATTTTTTCGGACAGAGTTTCTATCCTAGAAACCTTTTCTGAAATAGATACCTTCAGTTGGGCAATGGCCAAACCTCGTGCTTTGATTTTAGTCTGGAGGGCCTTTATTTGACTACTTAAATAAGTAATATCTCCATTTATGGTACCAGTATTTTTGGCTTGATCTTTTTGTTTTTGTATTAATTCTGCTAATTCAGCTTCAATTTGAGCAAGCTCTGAGCGACAGTAATTCTTGTCAGATTCTGGAGAGTTAGGGGTAATGGACAAACAATCAACTGCCCCCAGCGCACGATGAGCTGTTGGTAATAACATTAAACTAAGTAATATAAAAAGTATGGTTTTTCTGACCATACTTTTTATTATAACATATTTTTATTTGAATTATTCTGTAGCAGCCTCTTCTTCTTTCTTACCTTTCTTTTCTACTTCAATAGCTGAAAGGTCAACTGGTCCAGTATCTTCTTTTTCTTCTTGTTGTGCTGCGATTGATGCAACTATTTCAGAATCCTTGGTAACAGCTGATACGCCGTTTGGTAATGCAAGGTCAGAAACAGCAATCTGTCCATCAAGATCAACAAGAGAAGTAATATCAACTTCCAATACCTGAGGCAAGTCACTTGGCAAAGCTTCGATTTCAATTTCGTGTAGAACCTTAACCAAACTACCAAGACCATTTTTAACAGCGGGAGCAACTCCGATAAATTCAAGAGGTACAGAAACTGTGACCTTTTTACTCATATCAACAACTAGGAAATCCACATGAGTTGGCTCGTTGGAAACTGGGTGTAGTGCAACCTCATGGATCAAAACATTTACTTTTTTACCGTCTAGATTTATTTCTAATGGTGTAGATTCACCAGCTTCACGCCAAGCTTTTATAAAAGCATTCTTTGGCACTGAAATAGAGGTAGAGGCTACGCCAGACCCGTAATATACGGCCGGTACGTTGCCATCCTTTCTTAGGGCTTCTAAATCTACGTTTTTTTCTCGGTTTTTTACTGTAAGTGAAAGCATGGAGAACATTATATACGAAAAAGTTATAAAAGCAACCCCGACTACTTTGTGTTTGGTATATGAGCAACCATATATTCCTTGGTTCCAGGACCAACACCTTCCTCTGGAACCTTTTTACCAGGATTGAAGACGTGTTTAGAATCAAAAACATTCTTTATTTGCTTGAATATATCTATAATTTTTGAACTGAATATTTTATTCAGGTATGGTGTGCGAATAAGCCCATCATTGTGTTCTGCTGTAATAGAACCTCCAAATTTAGCAACCAAGGTATATACTCTGTTGGACACGTCAAGCACCATTTGCTTAAGATTTGGATCACTTGGATTAACTAGTGTATAGATATGTAGGTTACCATCACCAGCATGACCACCAACAGCAAAAGTCATTTCATCTTTATATTCTTCAAGAATTTTATAAATTTCAGGCATAAATTCTGGTAAATTTTCAGGACGGACAATAACATCATCAATGAATGGTTTAGACTTTACCGTCTTTAGATGATAACGAATTAAATTAAAAGCTTCTCTGCGTATGGTCCAATACTTTTTAGATTCAAACTCATTACGAGTTAGTCGAGAACCAATTTTATGAAAACTTTGGACACTCTCGAGGGCTTTCTTAGCTGCTTCATCTGCTTCAGCCTGCGTACTGCCAGCAAATTCAACCAAAAAAATAAGTCTTGGGAAACCATGACGAAGTGTCATCCAGGCTTCTGGACCAAAACTAAATATGAGTTTTAAGAAATTACCTACACCGAGCAATTTAGCAAAGCTACGGATGTATCTTAGAACCAAAAAGAAGGTTTTGTCATCGTATGTCTCAATAGTTTCTGGATTATGTATCAGTAGTTTATTCACGATGTTTGGCAGCAAAGTCATGTCTCTCAAGAAAAGCACCAGCAGCCTTCTGGATTGTAATTCTGGAACTAGACGAAAAGTAATCTCAGTAACAATACCCAGTGTGCCCTGTGAACCAACCAGTAACCTGTTTAAATCAAAATACTCTTTCTCCGGTCTGGCACCTTCGGTATCCAATACATTCCAAATAGTGTAACCAGAAGAATTTTTGTGTACATTAGGTTTAGCAGATTTTATATCCTCCTTGTTTTGCATAATCAGATTATATATTTCTCGATACACTCCTCCTTCGAAATCCTGCTGGTTTATTTTGGCTTCTAATTCCTGTTTAGAAAGAGGTTTTACTGTGTATTCATTACCATCAGCAAATACTATTTTTGACTGAGCTACATATTCCTCCGTCTTACCAAAACGTAGAGTTCTCTCACCCGCTGAATTATTACCAAACATTCCGCCCATAGCATTTAGAGTCTTGGACGCGGTATAACAAGGCAAAATCATACCTTTTTCTAAGGTAAGTTTTTCAAAATCTCGATAATACATACCAGGCTGCACAGTCATGTATGGAATCATGGTGTGTTTAGAACCATCGTGAACACTTTTACCAATACCACCTTGAGCGAAAGCTTTCAGTGAGTCAGGTGTGTCCTCCTCGTAGTTCACAAACTTATTCATGTACTTTGTAAAATCTAAGATTATAGATTCATTGATTGAGCCACCAGACATACATGTACCCGCCGCGCGCGCAGTAATAGACAAATGCGGATATCTAGATTTATTCTCACCCGCCCACTTCACAAGATTTTTTACATCTTCTGAATCTTTTGGGAAAAGCACTATCTGTGGTCGTACCAAAAAAACACTCGCATCGTGTGAGTATTTTTCTAATGTATCTTCTCGGTCATCTATATCACCCTTAAAAAACTTTTGAATTTCCTCTTTCATATTTAAACTATTATATCAGATTTATTATTTATTTTTTAAAATTACATGGAGCCACTTACCTTCACTGGCTTCTTCTAGAGACAAAACTTCATATGAGTATTTACTTAAAATCTGAGCTAACTCTTCTTTTGAGTAATACTTAAAGTACCTTGGGGCGTCCATTTTTTCAATGGATACTTCTTCTCCTTGCCCTGTTTTTAAAGAAAAAGCGAATATGCCATTTTTCTTTAATATTTTACTTACATTAACAAGAGCATTTTCAAAAATTTCTTGTGTAGCATGAAGCAATACTGCGTTAGCAAAAAATCCATCAAATTTACCTACCCATTCATACTTTGGAATATCTCTAAAATCATATAGATCTGTTTTGAAACCTTCTTGCTTCAAATCCTCTAATGCTTGAGGAACAATATCAGTGCAAAAAACATCGAAGCCTTTTGACTTTATATATCTTGCATCTCTTCCGTGAGCAGAACCAATTTCAAAAATACTTGCAGATGGATCTAAATATGAACAGAAGGAATCAATAAAATCCTTGAATTCTCCATTAACCACAGAAACTGTTTTATTTTTGTAGACTTCAAATTTATCTACATATGTTTCTATTGTTTTGTCTTGAGGGCTATTCATTAATAAATTATTGAATATTATTGAAAAGCTTCAATCGATTTTTTACCACTTCTTTCATTGATTCTACTGCAGGGGTTAATAGCTTTACTGGATTTATTTCTTCTTTATTTTCATTTAGTGCTTTTTCTAAAGCTTCACGTAGTGCGAGACGAATTTCACTATTGATGTGCACTATCTGCACTCCAGCTTTTATCGCATTGGTAAAGTCTTCATCCCGCAAACCTGAACCACCATGTAATACAAGAGGTATACCGGCAACTTCTCTGATTTTTTTGGTTAGTTCTGCATCAATATGTGGTTTACCACTTTTAATCAAACCGTGAATAGAACCAATAGACGGGGCGAATAAATCTATACCCGTTGCTTCTACAAAAGCCTTTGCTTCTTCGGGTTTTGTTAACACTCCTGCACCTTCAGGAACAGTATCTTTGATATTTGAGCCAGATCCTATGTAGCCCAATTCAGCTTCGACTAGTATGTCTCTGCCTGTGTTTTTAGATACCTCGCGTGCATAATCAACACATTTTTTAGTTAAAGCTACATTTTCTTCAAAAGGTAATTTAGCAGCATCAATAATAACCATATCGAATCCAGCATCAATGCATTTTTTTACGCTTTCGAAGCTAGCATGATGATCAGCGTTTAAGAATATTGGATACTGATCACGTTCTCGTAACATCTTTACCAATGTTGCTACTTCGTCAGTTCCAGCAAATCCTTCTTCGCCTTCTGATACACCAATTATGACCGGTAGATCAAGCTCCCGGGCTGCAGCGTAAATCGCATGTAACCCCTCTAAATTAGAAATATTAAAATGCCCAACTGCCACACCATTGTCTCCTGCTTCTTTGATACATTCACGTAGTGTTTTCATAGACTTATCCAATTAATTCTTTTAATAGTTTGATGACAACCTGAGGGTTAGCTGATCCATTGGTTTCCTTGATTATTTTACCCACGAGAGACATTATAGCGTTTTCTTTTCCGCTCTTATATGTGGCAACAACTTCAGAGTTTTCAGCAATTATTTTTTCAACAATTACTTTCAATTCACCTTCATCATTTTTCTGAAGTAGGTTTTTTTCTGTAGCTATCTTCATTGGTGACTCATCATTCAGAACAATCATAGACAAAATATCCTTAGCAGCTCTGGAAGAAATCTGATTTTCAGTAACCATACTAATAAGTTCAGCAAAATTAACTGCTTGTGGAAGTCGGACTTCTGCAGAATTTTTCTTGATACCTACATAATCCGAAGTTACATAATTAGAAGCAGTCTTTATTTTATTTTTATCAACAAGCTTCCCCGCTACATTTTCAAACCAAGTTGCTAAATCATGATCGTTTATATAAATCTCAATATCCTCATCTTTAATTCCAAAATCATTTCGGTACCTACCTCTTTTTTGCTCTGGCAGCTCAGGGAGTTCTGATTTAATTTTTTCTAAATCAAAAGCTTCATGCAATTTCATTTTTGGTAGATCGGGATCTGGAAAATACCGATAATCCTCGGCAGATTCCTTTTTGCGCTGAGAAGTTGTTTTTTGTTTAGCTTCGTCCCATCCACGAGTTTCTTTGATGATTTCTGATTCTTTACCGGCTTCCCATAATTCAATCATTCTATCAACTTCGTATTTAATAGCCTTCTCAACAGTTTTAAAAGAGTTTAAATTTTTAACCTCCACATAAGCTTTAGACATTTTATCCTTGTCTGGACTAACAGACACATTGGCCTCAACACGCATTTCACCCTTCTCCATGTTGGCCTCTGACGCACCAAGGTACTGAAGTAGGAGCTGGTACTCGCGAGCAAAACTACTTGCTACCTTGGCGGCTTCTTCTGCCGTGTCAAAAGTATGGGGTTCGGTAACAAGCTCTGCGAGCGGCACACCAGCGCGGTTGAAATCAACCAGTGAATACCCCCCAGTCGAATCTTCATAGTGTTTATTGTTACCAGTATCTTCTTCGAGGTGTATGCGGGTTATGTCCATATCAGCCAAGTGCCCGCCAGATACTATTGGGTATTTAAGCTGAGAAATCTGGTACCCTTTTGGTATATCTGGGTAAAAATAATTTTTACGATCAAATTCTGAAAAGTCAGCAATATTAGCACCAATAGCTAAACCAACACGAATAACCTGCCGAATAGCTTCTTTGTTTGGTACAGGTAATGCCCCCGGATGCGCCATGCAAACCGGACAAATATTTATATTGGGTTTTTCTTCATTAGGGTCATTCTTGCAAGCGCAAAACATTTTAGTTTTAGTCTTGACTTCAGCATGAATTTCAAGCCCCATTGTTACGTAATATTTCTTATCCATAAAGGCTATTTTAGCAATAAAACATATAAAACGAAAGTTCTACACGGTTAATATTTTTGACATCTCGTGAGAAAAGGTTTTTATACTTTCGTCATCATATAGAGACAAGACAAAAACTTGTTTCTTTAATTTTTGAAATTCTTTAACCTTTTTAGCAACCAGATCAGGCTTGGTAACGTCAGTTTTGGTTAAGATTATTATTTCTTCTTTTTGAGACAATCCGTCTTCGCCGAGCTTGTTCTCTTTATCATATTTCTCAAGTTCAGAACGAATTTGTTTGTAGGTTGCCATCATATCCTCATTTTCAAATGACACCAAATGCGCCAGCATTCGTGTGCGCTTCACATGACGCAAGAATTTAATACCTAGTCCTTTACCTTCAGCAGCGCCTTCGATAATACCCGGAATATCGGCTATGATATATCCATAAAAATCACCTAAGTTAGGATCTAGTGTAGTGAAAGCATAGTCAGCCACTTTAGCTTTGGCATTAGTTACCATATTTAGCAAAGACGACTTACCTGCATTCGGCAACCCCACGAGTCCCACATCAGCAAATATCTGTAGTTCAACATGGAAATCACCTTCTTCGCCAGGGCCACCTTTGTTGGCTTTTTTAGGTGCTACATCACGAGAACTTTTAAAGTGTTCATTACCGAATCCCCCAAAACCACCTTTGAGTAGCATTACCTTTTGCCCTTCTTCGGTAAGCTGCCATTCTTCACCTGTTCGAGTATTAGTAATTACAGAACCTACTGGTAGTTCAAAAAGCATGTCTTCACCTTGGGCACCGTGCAGGCTTTTCTTGCCACCATCTTCACCTCGCTCAGCTTCAAATCTAGTTTTAGATTTATATTTTGCTAGTATTCCAATATCGCGTACACCAACAACGTAGAAATCTCCACCACGTCCACCGTCCCCGCCTGCAGGACCACCTTTGGGTATAAATTTCTCTTGACGCCAACGTACAACGCCGTCGCCACCATCACCCGCCTTTGCATAAAATTTTATTTCATCCACGAAAGCCATTTTGTTTTTTCTTTATTATTTAATGATATCTCTACTAATTTGTAGGCACTTTCGCGTGTGCCTGTACTCATAAGGAATCCATCGTGGTGACAAAAAATAACGTCTTCTACACCAGTTAATTTCTTTAAACCACTATCCCCATTAGGAAGACCTCGCCAAGCGACAGGAAATGGTTTGCGACTTTGCATGGTGTTTGGATTTTTGCTTATAGCTTCAATTTTCCAATCATCAGTAAATCGACTCTTGCAAATCATATACACTGGTTCAGATAGTGATGATAACGTATTTTGATATAAATACCTAGGAAAATTATCCGGCAATTCTATTATGCGTTTATCTTCAGATTTATCATACGCATCCATAATAATTTTCCTACCTACAATGTCAGCTCGCGAAACCTCTATTTCTCTGCGCAAAACACGCTTAGCCTCTATGACCTGATTATTAAACACATCATCTATAGAACTTTTCTGTTCTTGCCAAGTTGGAGTAAATATCAGAAATGTTCTAGCTGCTACGTATTCACTAACTCCTTTAATCTTTGGCATACTAACATCAACACCATTATCGGCAGCATCAATCGGGGAAACTATTTCTGTATCAATTTTCTTCCATAGCTCATTGTCCCCGTCACATAGTGATGGACCAAAATGCTTCCAGATAAGCCCAAATGAAGCATACGGCACAGTATTGTCCCTGGCACCTGGTCCGTTTTTTTGATGATGATCAAATCGGTTAAGAGACGGATCGTATACTCCTCCAACATCAAAAACATAATCAGCCCCATCAATTGTTTCTTTGTCTCGACTGCGGACTATTTTATGTGTCTCACCTTTACTGTCTAAATACAAAGACAAAGTCGCTGCTGCAAACAGGTCATCAGCATGAATAGCTCCATTGTGTGTTACCAGTGTTTTCATTCTAAAAAAGTGAGTCAACAACTTCCTTGACCACAGATCCATCTGCCTTACCTTTCAAGTCCTTCATGAGTGCGGCCATAAGCATGCCTTTTTTCGTTACGTCTGTTAGCCCAAGCTCTGTTTGCTTGGTCTTGGCGAATTTCAAAACTTCTTCTTTTTCCATTAGTGTTGGTAGATACTTTTCTAAAACAGCTAATTCTGCAGCTTCTTCTTGAACCAAGTCTTCTCTTCCTCCTTTCTTGAATTGTTCTATTGAGTCTTTTCTTTGTTTTGAAAGCTTGGTGATAACAGTGAGGGCTTCTTCGTCAGTTAGAAATTCATCTGGTTTTCTACCCTTAGTCATAACCTCGGTCATAAAAGCGGCAACCATATTGCGTAAAGCCTTTAATAGTGTTTCGTCTTTAGCAATCATTGCTTCCTTTATTCCTGATTTTATTTGTTCGTGTAGCATGCACTCATTATATGCTAAAATGTCACTATGAGCAAAATAATATTTTTTGATACCGAGACTACTGGTAACACCGATACCGACACCCTATGCCAGCTTGCATACAAGACTGGTAGCGAGACTTTCAACCAGCTTTATAAACCTGAAAAAAAGATACCTCCCGAGGCTTCCGCAGTGCACCATATCACCAACAAGATGGTCGCGGACAAACCGTCATTCCAAAATTCGAGAGACTATGAGAACGTTAAATCACTTTTTGAGCATAGAGATACAATTATGGTCGCCCATAATGCGACTTTTGACATAGCGATGCTCGCTCGTGAAAATATACAAATAAAAAATTTCATCTGCACACTACGTGTGGCCAGGCATTTAGATACAGAAGAAAAAATAGACAGATACAATCTACAGTATTTACGATATTTACTAGAAATAGAGATTGATGCTGCTGCGCATGACGCATTTGGTGATGTGCTGGTGCTTGAAGAACTTTTTAACCGACTCAAAAATAAAATAGTGACCAGTCAAAATATGACGGAAGAAGAGGCTTATCAGGAAATGGTCCAGATATCTTCCCACCCTTCAATACTTAAAAAATTTGCATTTGGTAAATACAATGGCCAGCGCGTGGAAGATGTGGCTAAAATAGATCGAGGATACTTAGAATGGTTACTTGCTCAAAAGTTAAATGGTGATGGTCCAGACGAGGACTGGATATACACCCTTAAACACTATTTAGGTAAATAAAAAAGCGGGCCGTAGCACCGCTTAGTTTGTGAAAAAAATTTAATGAGAATCTGTCACGTTACGCCAAACAGCGTAAGCGACACCGGCCAACAAAATATAGCCAGCAATTTTTGGACTTGCAATTAATGCAATCACCCCAAGTCCGATAGCGACTGCTCCCAAAACATGATACCACTGGATACCATATTCTGGTTGGTACTTATTTTTCATGAACAAACATATTTATTAAATTTAAATTACAATATATTACACATTTAGTCAATCACTGTAATTTATCCAAGAGCTGTTAGAATATACACATGGAAATAGTTATTATGATACTGATTTTTGTAGTCGTGCTGGCTTTTATCGCTGTTGTATTTTTGAACTCATATTTCAAGAATAAAAAAGGTACTGAGAAAGATGATGTGGGGCTGCAACTTATCCTGCAGCAATTAAATGAGCTTTCCCGTACAGTCGACAGCAAGATTGGCGAAAGTCAAAAAGAAGTTCGCGAAAGCCTGCAATTTCACTCTACCCGTTCAAACGAAATCATCCGTGACGTCACAGAAAAATTAACCAGATTGGATGAGACTAACAAACAGGTTATCTCCTTTGCTGACCAATTACAAAGCCTAGAAAATATTTTAAAGAATCCTAAGCAGCGTGGCATACTCGGTGAATATTATTTAGAAACAGTTTTGAAAAATGTACTTCCACCTGGAAGCTATCAAATGCAGTACCCATTCCCAGATGGCACAATAGTGGACGCTGTTGTTTTCGTTAAAGATAAAATTATTCCAATTGATTCCAAATTCTCACTTGAGAATTACAACAAGATGATTGAAGCGGGAGACCCAACCGAGAAAAAAAGGCTTGAGACAGTATTCGTTAATGATTTAAAAAATCGAATTATCGAAACTTCTAAATACGTTCAACCAACACAAAATACAACGGATTTTGCATTTATGTTTATTCCCCATGAAGCAATCTACTATGATTTAATAACCAACAAAATAGGTGGACTAAAAGATGAAGAAAATGAAAACCTAATCCAGAGGGCTAGCGGTAAATACAAAGTTATTATCACTTCCCCTACTTCTTTCCTCGCATATTTGCAGACAGTTTTGCAGGGCCTCAAAGCAATGCAAATAGAAGAAAATGCTAAAGAAATTATTAAACGAGTTGAGGAATTAAGTCGACACCTGAAAGCCTATGATGAATATCATACTAAACTTGGAAACTCAATATCTACAATGGTAAACCACTACACTGCTTCTGGTAAGGAACTCAAAAAAATTGACAAAGACGTACTTCGTATCACTGGCAGCTCACCTCAGATTACTCAAATTGCTATAGATAAACCAAATTTAGAAGATTAGCTAAGTTCTCTACTACCTTCTCTTTTTTTCATATTTCCTTCTGGGAAATCTACAATAAATTTAGTTCCCTCACCTTCTGTTGATTCAAAACGGATTGAACCGCCGGACTTCTCAACAATAGATTTAATAATATACAGTCCGAGTCCTGTGCCTTCCATGTCTTGTTCCTTTACGTTGTCAGCACGGAATAATTTAGTGAAAATTTTACTTTGTTCATTTTTTGGAATACCGATACCATTATCTGAAACTTCAATAAGTATCTCTTTCCCATTTTTAAAAACTGCCAAATTGATATGCCCTTTTTCTCCAGTATATTTTATTGAATTTGATAATAAATTCTGGAAAATCATATGCAGTAATTTAGGATCTGCTTCCATTTCTAATGGCCTCTCATCAGGGAAATCAGTTGTCACTTTTATTTTCTTCAATTTAATATGTTGTTTTTGTTCATCAATAGCATCGAAGGCTGCTGCCACCACATCCACTGTCTCTGGATTCACAGAGAATGTACCCAGTTCTAACCGAGATACATTCAATAGGTCGTTTACGAGTCTAACCATCCTTTGTGTACCTTGGAATATTTCATCTGCATACTCTTTTTGCTTTTTAGTTAATTTACCAGCATCTCCTGCTAAAAGCATCTCAGTGTACCAATTCACTGATGATAGAGGTGTTCGCAATTGATGCGAAGCCAGAGAAACGAATTCAGTCTTTTCCTTGTCTATTTCTTTTTCTCTGGTTATATCTCTAAACACTTCTACGACACCCATCATCTCACCTTCCACAACAATTGGAGAAATCGTAATAGCCACCGGGAAAATGTTACCATCTCGGTGTCGATAATACATATTAGTTGTTGTTTTAGATTTAAAATCTTTTGAATTTTTAGTCTGCAGTGCGCTATAAAAAGGACGGTTGTCTTTTTGAATTTCCTTACCGTTCTCGTCAAACATATGGACCAGGTTTAGAAAAAGTTTTCCTTGTACTTCTTCTTCTTTCCAACCAAGCATACTTTCAAAAGCACGATTAACGAAAATTATGTTTCCATCTTTACCGGTAGCAACCAGACCCTCACCGATAGACAGCAGTAGTGCCTCGTCTTTAGCCTTGGCCTGACGCAAGCCTTTGGTGACATCATTAGCATACAATACGGTTCTCTCGCGCAGAGAAGAAAAAGCATACAACATTAGAATAAAAAGAACACTGAGCAGTACTCCGAGTACTACTATAACAATTGGAATATAGTTAAGCAGCGGTATTAAATTTGGGGTTGAATTGCTGAGTAAGTTACTCAAATAAGATGCATAACTAAGAGAAAAAAGAACTCCGCCAAAAAGTATCGCCAACGTGAAGACTTTTTTATTAAACAAGAACTTGGATTCATATTTTGACCGAAAATTAATGAAAACGACAAAAGTCAATAATATATTTATAAAAACAAAAATAATTTCCTTATCGTTAAAAATACTATAATTAGTTATAGCTGTCGCTGGAAAAAAATAACCCACCATATATAAGGCAGATAACAATACAGACAAGCCTGTAGCAAATTCTAAATAATAGTACCTACGGAAAGCACTCTTGTGTGGTAGTAAAAAAATTGTTCCAAGCAAAAAGGAACTGATAGATTCTAAAAAAGAAGGTATAGATAAAAAACCTTCAATATTATACAAAGCGAAAAAACTCCTTGGCATTATTAACAAAGACAAGGAAACTAATGACACGAGAAAACCGATTAAACGTGCAGTCCCTCCACGTTCCCTCTCCTTGGCAAGCACTGCTATACCAAGGAGAATGAAAAGTATTGTGGAAACAATATTCATTAGCGGGTTACGCTAATTACAGCAGATTGTTCTGGGTCACAGGCACCAACAGTTATTCTTCCGTTTGCATCTTTGTTAATGTAGTAATCTGTATTACCTGCTGAACCAGTCTTTGGATCCATAGGAATACCTACGATATAGGTAGGCACCAATACTGCGGACAGATCAAGCCCCGCAGCAACGGTAGTGGTTGCTGTACAAGTAGAATCAAGTCCAGAACCAGTTGTACCTAAAACCTGAGATGAACCAGCAGTCGAGTCAATGCCAGCTGGCAAATTACCACTATTATCTATAGCATACTGGTAAACTGCATTTAATATTGTATTCACGTCAGCCCTGCGTTGAGCATTCCTAGTATCACCAAGTTGCTTATTTGGGTTAAGTGCAACAATAACTATACCGGCTAAAATACCAATAGCGGCGACCACAAGCAAAACTTCTAATAATGTAAAACCTTTCTTATAATTTGTCATCATATTTTTTATTCTTTTAACTTCATACGACTTAGAAGTCGGCAACTTCTTGCCAAGACGTTATATTAATCTTTGGATTAATAGCGTCAATTTGTATCTTACTCTTCCTTATTATTGTACCAACAGTTCCCGAAGATGCAATAGTTCGCGATTCACCTCCATTATTAGTAACGGTATAAGTACATGATCCAGACCCTAAATTTATTTGGACTGTACCCACATACAGAGTATCATTACGAATTTCTTGTAATGCATCCTCAGCACAGGCATTAGCTAAAAAATTTGCTTGCCTGCTTTGCACAACAGATAAACTGTCTTTTGTTGATATAATACCAGTCATAACTATAGTCATAGTCACTGATACGCTGATAGCCCCCATAACCAAAACAGTAATCAGAGTAACGTAACCTTTTGTTTTTGAATTAATTTTTTGCATTTATTTTCGTAAACTTACTCCACCATAAAAATTTTGACTATATTTATTTTCTTGTCTCGGACTGACACTCGAAGAAGAAACAGTAAAAGAGTAGCTAACACTAGCTGGTGCGCCAGACACTGTTAGATTTTTAAAATTTAAATCCGATACTATTACTTTTGAATTAGAAAGTTCTATATAATCCGCAGTGCCTTCTTTGATTCTCAACACCCCTCCCGATAAATCAAAAATAGTTGGATTTAAAACTGCATCAGTCGTGTCTACAGAAAGCGTTGAGCTAGTATTACCCGCAATCGGTGTGTTTATACTCGTAGCATTACGCAATGTTTGATTCATTATCTGAGAGATATATTCTCCGCTGGATTCTACTTCTATAATTGTTGTGTTTTTAACGCTAGATTCTAAAATAGAATTAGTAAAGATGGAAATAACCAACATCAGAGTACCTGCAATCGAAATATACAGAAGCATTTCAATCAGAGTAAATCCTCTATTTAATTTTGTATTAATTTTTTGCATTTTATTGAGGTTCTAAAATTATGAATTCTTGCGTATTTGAACTGCTAGCAGCAAATGCCTTGTCTATTCCAGGCATATAAGCAACTCCGTTTAATACGTTTAAACCGGTTTGGTCATAACTCCCGTAATTTACAGGATTCACTTTGTCAGAGACATCTACAACCTGAAACTCATCAGCGTTATCACTTGTTGCTAGATACACATATTCACCTGAAGTATTAGATTCTAAAGAAATATCATTAACAATTGCACTAATATTGACAGTACCCAGAACACTCGGAGCCAATGGATTCACAATACTAATAGTGTAGAAACTAGTGTTTTGCCCCACAACAAGAGTAGTTGAATTATATAGTCCAATTACAGTTGCGTCATTATTACCAGTAAGGTTAAGGTTAGCTTGTACAGTGGGACTTCCTGGAGTTGAAATATTTATAACTTTTACTTCTTGAGTATTATTCGCAGAGGTTACATAAGCAAAACCACCAGAAGTTACTAATTCATAACCAGTGGTACCTAAATCCACCGATCCAGCTAGTGCCGGTAAAGCAGGATTCGTTATATCCACAACGAAAAATTCGTGACTGGTGCTACTCGCCTTTGCCATGTATGCATAATTACCAGCAACATAAACACCATTGGCGTCTGAGGTACCAGCTGCATCATAAGTACCAGCTATAAAAGGAGCGGCAGGATTCGATACATCTACTATTTGCAACTCTTGATTATTACTGTTTGATGTTACATACACATAACCTCCATCAGTATATATATTCCTAAGTGTTCCAGACAAAGCAATCGAACCGACAAGTGATGGACTATTTAGATTAGAGATATTTAAAATATACAGATTGGGTGTGCCAGCATTGCGTATCAAATACACATAATCCCCCTTAACCTGCAGTTTAAAACCATTATTATTACCTGCCAGATTTAAACTAGACGTTAAAAGTGGTTTAGCCCAATCAGCGGTAGAAATAATCCTTGTCCAATAATTAAGTTTTGAGACAATAGACACACTACCTGAACGAGTAGCATTTTGCTGCCAGGTTACAGTCGAGGTTATTTCTTTATGATCGGCATCTGTGGAATTAATGTTTATTGCACGAGTGTAGGCACCTGTAGTATCCGGCACAGGTGTTAAAACCCAACTACTACCAGATTTACTTAGTCCGTAAGTGCCGTCGTTTAAATTAGCAAAATTAGCATCACGTATATTACGTACAGCCTCAATACCCTCCTCAGCCAAAGATACAGCACGGTTACGTTTACCAGAGAGAACACCTGATTCTTGGCCATAAAAATAAATACCAGACAAGGCAGAAACCAACAAACCAAAAACAGAAACAGCCAACAATACTTCTATTATTGAAAAGCCTTTATTAATTTTTAATTTTTTATACATTTAAAAATCAATTAAGCCTTTGGTATTAATATTAATGTTGGTTGTTTGATTATTGGTATTTGTTAGAGTAAAAATTGTATCTGAATTTGGCAAACCATCGAATTTCTTGAACGCAACTTCAGTATCGCCGGAAAAAGTAACTTCAGTTGGGACATTATTCACCTGATCGAATGATACATCCCGTGTGGCATAAGAAGCACCCTTGTAGACAGTAATAACACCTGATGCGACATGGACACCCCACGGACTATCTCCGTCAACAGAAATAGCCGAATTCCTAGCATGCCTTAGATTTTGTACCAAAATAGTAGTAGTTGTGTTTAGGTTATTGATACTGAGGAATCGGCTGTACAACGGCGCCCCTATGGCCAAAATTCCACCAAAAACAGCTACTGATAACAACATTTCTATCAATGTAAAACCATGGTTTTGTTTTGTCGACATATTAGCGATTGAAATTACCAATCAAACTATAAATAGGCAAAATAACAGCAAGCGCCACAGACACCACCCCAACCCATACAATAACCAACAAGATTGGTTCAAAAATAACTGACAGATTCTTGGTTGTATCATCAATCTTTGCTTCATAATGAATACCAACCTTCAGCAATGTTTCAGACAATTTACCCGATTGTTCTCCGGATACAATTAGACGTTCAACTGTTGGTGGAATGAATTTATTTGTCTCTGACAAAGAATCGAATGTCTTGGCAAAAGAATTGCCATCAGCAATACTGTTTTTAATTTTTTTATAAAAATTTTGATGTGTTCGGGAACTGGTGGATTCAGCAAGAGAATTAAGTGAAGAAACAACTGGAATACCAGCGTCGAGCAAGGTACCTAATATATAACCCATATGAGCAATCTCTATTTGTCTTAATATTTCTCCGACACCAGGCGAAGATAATAAAAACCTTTGCCCAATATGTTTAGTTTTATGAAATACAAATAGAAAATAGAAAATCGAACTTAAAAGCAAAAGCACCGTCGGCACAAAAAAAGTTCCGTATTTTGCCAAGAAATTACCGGTTGCAATTAAAGCTCGAGTCAAAGCCGGCAACTCAATATTCATTTGAGAAAATACAGTTGCAAGCCTGGGTAATATATACCAAATCACCACTATCCCCACCATAATAGTCACTCCAAAAACAAACATTGGATAAAGCATCGCCGAACGAATTTTAGAACGGAAAACTCTGTTCTTTTCTTCTCCAACGGCGATAATTTTTAGATTTTGTGACAGCTTACCTGACTCCTCACCTATTTTAATGAGCGAATCTGTGTGATCAGTAGTGAAACCAGATCTTTTTAAAGTATTCGAGATAGAAAAACCGTTACTTATATCTTCACCAACATTCGCAAGCAATTTACGCATTGAGGGAGATTTAGATTCTTTGCGCAAAGTAGCCACAGCATCAGACACATTCATTCCTGCATCAAGCAGCATGCTCAAATTGGTCAAGAAGTATTCTTTCTCTTTTACAAAACCCATATCAGCAAAAAAATCATTAATTTTTTGAATTGAAATTTTTTGCATTCGATTGGTTATTCGATTGGCGGAGGTGCCACCCGTAGTAATTCGTCTAATGTCGTCACACCGGATTTAACCTTCTCAAGCCCATCTTCAAACATTGATTTAGTTCCTTCTTTTTTGGCTAATTTTTGAATCTCAATCGAAGACGGGGACTTGAGCATTAATTCAGACATGGCTGGAGTTATCTCAATAAATTCAAAGATAGCTGTACGTCCCTTAAACCCAGTACCAGCACATGTGTCACAACCCTTGCCTTGATACAAGGTAATATTCTTGCCAGAAAAACCGTGAACATTTTTGTATTTTTTTGCTAAATCACTCACTAACAATTCGGTGCTATAACGACAAGCCTCGCATATCTTGCGTACCAAACGCTGAGCAACAATTAATTCAAGGGTTGATGAAAGCAAGAAAGGTTCAATACCCATATCAAGTAGTCGAGGTATAGCAGTAGAAGCATCATTGGCGTGAAAAGTCGACAACAACAAATGCCCGGTCAGTGCAGCGTTCACCGCTATTTCGGCTGTTTCCTCATCTCTGATTTCACCTACCAATATGATGTCTGGGTCTTGGCGAACGATAGAACGCAAACCTTTAGCAAAGGTTAAATTTGTCTCTAGATTAGTCTGAATTTGATTTATACCGGATACTTTATATTCGACAGGGTCCTCGATGGTGGTGACGTTTACTTCCCTAGTATTTAATATTTTGAGCACTCCGTACAGAGTAGTCGTCTTGCCAGAACCAGTTGGTCCAGTAACCAATATCATGCCGAAGGGTTTATGCGCTGCTTTCTCAATCTTTTCTCCGTCTTCTTTACTAAAACCTAAATCAGCCAAAGACAAACCTTCTACATACGAAGACAAAACACGCAACACTACTTTTTCCCCTTCCACCGTCGGTACAATAGATGTACGTAAATCAAAAAACTTTTTCTCTGCATCTGTACCTGATTCGTAATGCATAGATCCATCTTGTGCAGCAAAATGCTCGTCTATGCGCAGTCGGCTTTCAACTTTGATTCTGTTTAAAATATTTTCGTAAAATTCTTTTGGAAGTTTACCCCCGTCTTGCAATACTCCGTCCACTCTGAAACGAACCGAGATGTCTTTAGCATTAGGTTCAAAATGTATGTCTGAAGCTGAAAAAGCGTACGCATCTTCAAATATTTCTTCTAATATTTCTGGAGCAACCCTATTACCAGCAGCAATTATTTTAGAAAATCTGGTATCTAATGATTTTTGATAAAAACGTAGAATTTGATCTATGGATTCAGGCAGTGCGTACGTAATAGAAATATTACTATTATGCAAAATAGAATTTAATTCTTCAGCTAATTTTGGCTGCAATGGATTGTCTGTGGCTACAACTACTTGGTCTTTATTAGAAGACACACATACTACCCTCTTTTCACGAGCAAATTTCTCTGGAATTAGATTTACTACGTCCTTGGAGGGTTCTCTTAACTTTAAATCTGAATAAGGAACACCAAAAGACTCGGCTAATGCCTGAGCTATTAAACCTTCAGAAATTATTCCTTGGTTTAATAGGTATCTGACTGGTGAAATCTTTTCTTTCTTTGCATTTAAAGCGGCAGTGGTGAAATCTTTTTCAGTAATATAGTTCTGGCGGAGCAGTATGTCTTTTAATTTTTGCTCATCAATATTCATCTGTTAAATAGTATAACACTACCCGCGTAAAATTTCTTTTGCGTAGTCCACAATTCTCATTATTGGAGTATTGGATTTAACAAAAAATTTATTTGCACCCAAATCGCGAGCTCTTTTCTCGTATTCTACCACTAATATTTTCTTAGTTTTCTTGGTCGGCATATGTGCCAGTATTATAACCCGTACTTAAACTTAAAAAAAGTTCTATTAAAATATAAAGCCAAAATGCTACAGTTTAGTTATGGGGGGCAGAAAATAATTTTTTTAAATTGATTTTTGAGAAGGGTTGAGACAGAGGACAACCTGCTTTTACAGCGACTGTTCCTGTTAAAAACGAGATACATGCTGGTCCAGCAAATGATAAAATCAAAAACTTAATTAAAATTTATCTAAGAGAAAGTTCAGAAAGAGATATATCAGCCACCCAAAGACGAGTAGTTGGAGTTTATTAAGGAGAAGAATTAAAAAGAAGAGTTCTCTACTTACCAGAAGCAAGATTACAAAATGCATTACTAAGAATAGTGACTCAGTATAATATACCAATTAATAACATTTCTTTTATTATTAAGTAGGTTTTAGCTGAAGAATTAGGTAGTAATTCTGAAAAAATACAAGCAGAAGTAAAAATGATATTAAGTGGTACAGAAAGTGCCAAAGATACCTTTCTTTCCTTGGATAGTAGAAGACAATAATCAAGTTCATACTCTATATCTAGTCCAAGTAAAAAGTTCAGCAGATAAGGGAGTAATTTTAGACACGACTAAAGCTCATCAAGAATACATGGCTATACTTCCTCAATTGATAGACCCATTAAATAAAAAAGCGTCCTTTTCTAATTCAAAATTTTTTACAACTACTTGCAGAAGCAATTGCCCAAAAACCAGTATTATTTAAAAACATTATTTTTATCCAACCAATTACAAGCTGTCTCTTCTTTAAAATCACATAATAATAAATTATTTTGTATTTCTTCAAACCAAGCAAGGCAATCACGTTCCTTTAAAGGACATTCTGTAATCTGTGGGTATAAATCATATTTTGCTAACAAATCACAACTAGACCTTTCTCCCTCATTACATATTGTTATGTTTTTATATAGAAAAGAATCCCATTCAGCGCATTGTTCTTCTGTATTAAATACACATTTAAAAACATTTGATCCATCAAACAATCCGTGACGCGCCAACATAATGCATGTTTCCAAATCGCCCGAATTGCAAATTTCGGTATTTTTTTTAACTAAATCAGGCCAAAAATCACAATACTCTTTTGAACTTAAAGGACATAACTCATCTAATACAGAAGCATCATTATTTAAAGCAAAAAAACCATGTAAATTATAACCATACCCAAATGCTCCATCAAATTTCTCAAGTTTATCAGCATATATTCGATATGTACTACTATCCAAAAAATCTAACGATAGACCTGCTTGCTGTAAATCATATGCTATACCTGCTGGTGCTTTATAAACAAAGTTATAATCTAAACCTGTTTGTGCATAAGCAACATTAGTAAAAACACTTACACAATTCACACAAGGATCGGTGGGCAAAATATGGATGTATGGCTCTAGCGCTTTTGCTAAATCTGTCCATTCATTTGGATGATTCATAATATCAGCAACACAAGATGGATTAGGGTTAAGGACTTCAAGGCACGCAGGATCACCAAGATCTGGTGCTAGACCATAATCAGTGATATATACTTGAATTGCTTTATTAATATTTTGAATAGCAGTTATACGTTGTGTGTCTCTTGCTTTTTTCCTTGCTTCAGAAAAAACCACAAGTGACAAACTTGCCAGAATCGCTATTACAACAATGACCATGATTATCTCTATAAGAGTAAAACCATTATCTTTTTTTATATACTCTTTAACACCCTGCTCTACTTCTGTTATTTCTTGATTGATTTCCATATATTTAAATTAATTTTTGCTCATCAATATTCATCTGTTAAATAGTATAACACTACCCGCGTAAAATTTCTTTTGCGTAGTCCACAATTCTCATTATTGGAGTATTGGATTTAACAAAAAATTTATTTGCACCCAAATCGCGAGCTCTTTTCTCGTCTTCACTCTGACTCAGATTAGACAAAACTATCGCCGGCCATTTGTAATTGAGAATCTTCATCTGTTCTAAGACTCCAAATCCATCTAGCTTCGGCATCATGATATCAAGCAGAACCAAATCAAATTCAGTATCCTCCATAGCTTTTAGTGCTTCTTCTCCGTTATAAGCTACGGTCACAGTGAACCCTTCATGGGTCAGCTTTAAATCAAGCGCATGTGCCATTGGGCGCTCGTCTTCTACCACTAATATTTTCTTAATTTTCTTGGTCGGCATCTGTGCCAGTATTATAGCAAAAATTACTATTTATCAGTAAACCTATTTCCTGGCTGGTACTTGCCCAGAACCTTTACAGGTAGGACATGTATCTGTACGGAATTGTAGTTCGCTATTGCTTTCAATACGTGTTTTTATTACACCATCACCATTGCACGATGGACATGTCTCTGTACCCTTTTTTGAATAACCTGCTTCTATTCCCATATAATTATATTTAATAATTAATAATGACTATATTATAACAATAAAAAAAGACTATGCGTTAGTTCATACTACTGCATAGTCTTTTAAGATTTACTTTCAAAAACTGTCCTTGCAACCCAAATACTTCCACATATCTCGAACAATTTCATTGTGAGCCTCATATTCATAGGCCCAGAACTTGTGCCGCATGGGCTCATAGGCAAAGTCTGAATATCTTTGCCAAAGTGTTAATTTTTTACCATCTTTTTTCCAAACAGATAACCAAGCAGCCTTTAGATATAGTCCACTGGCAGCGGTAACTAAACGAAACTTACCGCCTTTTTGTTGCCATTGGTATGAATGAGACACCTCCTCTACTAGCATTTCCAAATCAGAAGAATCTCTGATCCAAATAGTCTTGTGAGGGAATGGAAAAAAATGAGGGTCACCTATAGCTATCCTGGGTGAACTTATAAATGTTATCCAACCTGTATTTGAAACAGTCAGATAAACAAGTGTCCATTTCAGTCTCGAATTTAGCGACAATACTCTGCAGGGTTAGCTGACCAAAAATAAATTCAGGGTAAAAAAATAAAAAAAGTATAAAGAGCTTTCTCATATATAGAGATACCTGAGATACTCGCCAGGCGCGATTTGATTCGATTGAATACTACATTATATTTGCTTAGATGCAAGATAACCGAAAAACAGAAAACCCGCTAACACTTAGCAGATTAACTGTTTTGTGAAAGCGGGTATGCGTTGGATTATATTTTATTTACTATATCTTCTTGATGCCACCTTAAAGGCGGCTGAGGCACAGGGTGTGTCTATGTCGTCTTCAGAGACCTCTAGAAATCCACGACTTTCAACAATATTACACATTCTCTTACAGAGAATGTAACTATTAAGCCCAAAACCTGTGAAAAAGAATAGGATTCCGCCGATTACAAAAAGCACAATCGGAAAAAAAATCCAATTATACTTTCGCATCAGAAAAAAACCTAAGGCGAAAAGAAGAAGCGAGAATCGAGAGACCTTGTTTGTTACAAGACAGTCCAAATACAAAAAGAAGTTAGCCATAGATAGCACGGTTTAAAATTTGAACATTTTGAAAATCCAGAAAAAAATTATGGTCTTGTCTAAGTTGTCGTGTTTCATTGGTATTTGAAGAGTGGCTGAAAGTCCCCGAGCAGAGTTTCTGACTCTCAATGCATTTATGTAGCCAACAAGTAAATACAGGACGAGGCCTCCTATAATCCAAAGGATGGTTTTTCCTTCCATGATTTTTTTGTTTTGTTTAAGTGAAGAGTTAAGGTGAATGATTCAAAACCCTAAATAATTAGAGGCTAGAATCATTCCCCAACCCGTCACTTTCTTATTTCAACGAGCTAAAATTTAACTGCAGATTAACACAAATAATAGAAAAGTCAATAGCTGAAAGGTGTGATTAGAACTTATGGCGATAAATAGAATATTTGTATTTATTATCTATTTATATAATCCAAAATCTGCTCTTTTATTTCTTGAGGAGTTAATTGATCTGTCCGCAACGTTAAGGCATTTTTATTCTTCCCTTCTTCGTATATATCAAACATTTCTTTTAGTCTTACTTCAGATGTATTGGCGAGTTTCTTCTCTGGATTTATTATGGACTCGTTTACTCGATTTCTAAATCTTTCTAGCACAACATCAAATGGGGCTTCTAAATTAATTTCAAATATTTGATAGTTATACTGCTTTGCGATTTCAATTATTTTTTCTCTATTCTCCCGCCATACAGCTATATCGGTCAAAATATCTAAACCTTGTTCGCAAATGTTTTTCTCCATTACGAACAAAAGGCTGAAGATTTCATTAACATATTTGCCTGATTCATATCTAGAGAAATTTCTCTTAATTTTGTCATAAGACAAATGGAAATATCCGTCCTTGGTTTCCATTAAATGGTTGATTGTTGTGCTTTTTCCTACACAAGATGGGCCGTTTATAACAATAAAGTTCATGTGAGTTTAATTATATGAGATTGGAACCAAGTATTCAATCAAGTAAAGAGTCTTTTGTGCTTTTAAAACTTATGTATACGATGTATCGCTGTTTTCAAACCAGTTTTTACTTTTGAGTACTCTTATTTTATTCTTCAATATAATTTTCATACTTTAATATATATTCAACTAATGAAATTCCAAAATCACTCAATCTGCCATTGTGACCCCTAACTCCACTTCTGTCATTATATGTCCTGCCTGTAATTAATTTTTCCTGTTCTAAAACAGTTTCATCATTTTCTACTAAACCTTTAGAGTTATGACCTATTTGTTTTGAAATATCTTGCAACCACGCCTCAGCGCTACTATGTTGTGTATGATTTTTCTTAAACTCATATGCAGCTCTCATAGTTAATAATTGAGATGAACTCAATTTGGTTGATACATGAAATAACTGATAACGCAATATTTCTTCACCTAAATTTTTCACGTCAACGCTATTTAAAGCAAAAAACATCGCTTTCACAGCATTAAATCTATCTTCGTCGGGTGCTTCACTATCAATAAATTTCAATAATTCTTCTAATGATTTAAATCCATATTTTGTTTCAGCATAGTTTTCTTTAATTTTTCCTTCATCTATGAGTTTATTTATCTCTCTTCCAACTTGTGTCATTAAATTTCCAACTATTACTCCTTGAACCAACCTACCGCCTATCTTTGTCCAATCTGAAAGACCATTAGATAAAGCTCCTGTAATAAATTCTGCAATCTTTAGTTTTGGTTGTTCCAAAAATGGTTTTAATAAATTTGGATCTCTAAGGACAGAGACTTGATTTTGCTCTTTAATTGCCACAATGTCTGTATTTGTTTTGTTTATTTTTTTCATAAAAACCTAAACTATACTACTTTTCTCTTCAACTAATAAAAGTTTTGATTTGAAACTTTTATCTAATTCTTTTATTTTATTATTTATCTCTTCGGAGAAATATGCTGATATTTTTTCATCAATTTCTTGTGTATATGGTTGTTTAAAAGGAAATGTCGCTCTCCATTTTTTTAACCCTAAGCTATTCATTTTCTTTAAAGCAATAAGTAATGTCACGAGCTTTCTTAAATATACTGGAATGTTATGTCCAAAGACTTCGGCATATAAATACTTCTCAAAGTCAGTAATATTAGATAAAAATACTGTATTTTGCATTTTAGGGTCATTTAATTTTGCTATTGATATTTGGGTATTGAGGTTTATGTTTCTATCAAATTGCCTGTTAAGATCTTGTAACAAAATAGGCAGTTCTTTTGATGTGGCATAAACATCCATTTTGAGATTTTCTATGTAATTACTGTCTGTGGTTTCATTCATTAACTCATCAGAAAAAGAAAAGGTAGCTGTAAGGGGTATGAAAATCTGCCCAACAGAATATTGATTTTTTAATGACTCATTCGCTATTCTTTGTTTTGCTACTGTAAGTTGATTACTATTGAAACGATGGAGCATATTGTCTATATCGCTCAAATTGTTTATTGCTAAAATAATACTTTTTTCTAACAGCAAAAGATGTGCTTTCTTTTTTTGTTTCTTTTGATATTTTTCATTTATCAAGAAAAGTGCTATTGGAGTTAATGCACCTAAAAATGCACCAATTAACTGTTGCCAGTCATATATAAAGTCATATACAGATCGTAAATTTATATTTAAAATATTTATCAGTAAAAATGAATTGAGAGAGAAATATATTATCCCTAATATTACCAATAAAAATAATAGATAATTTATATACTTTTTCATAATGTTTTCGGACGTCGGACATCCGAATTTTGAACGCTTCGCGTACTTAAATAGTGTGAGCTACAATAATTTACTCGTCGTCACTCGCAAATTTTCCAGCCCCGGACTCGGCTATTCGCCTACTGGCGAATTATGCCTCCGTCTTCACACTTCGCTCGCAGCTAAAGCAGTTTAGCTGCTTTTCGCTCATGTGACCTCACGGAGAATCGAACTCCGATTAGCGGATTGAGAACCCGCTGTCCTAACCGTTAGACGATGAGGCCAATATATTTTAAATTTTTCAAAGTTCGATTCTGAGAATCGGTCACAGATAATTTTTTGCTAAAAATTTCTGCTACCCCGCCTCAGCTCGACAGCTTCCGGCCTTGCGCTCGGGTCCATTGCCCAAGCTCACTCCTCTCAGCGGAAGACAAACCCTTGTCCTAACTGAATGATGAGGCCAATACGGAAATACTACCAAAATTTATATTTTTTGCAAAATAAAAGGCTTCCCACGTAATTACTACGCGATGAAGCCGAAAACGGGTGTTATTTTAATTTTAGTAGCCACCATTTCCTGGGTGGCCAGACAAATCAAAACTTACGTAATGTTGTAGAAAAAATAGTATTTCCCGATGGAAAATAAATACAAGCAACAAAAGAAAAATAGTTGCTGATGTTCCAACAACAACCCCTTTAGAGGGTTTTTGAAAAAGAGATCCCATGTTTAAGTTAATTTAATGAAGGAAGAAAACAATCTAATAAATTGCACTCTTTCGTCATCATTCAACTTGTATAAAGAACTTACACTTTTATATATTAACCCGCATATTTGTTTATGTCAATATCGAGAGGCCTTTAATCTACTATATAATATATCAATGGAAAATCTGCCGTTTGTGAATTTGCCGCTTGATCACATATCCCCTGCGTGGTTCGTGCTGATTGCAATATTTGCTAATGCCTTCCCTCCCATCCCTGAAGAAATATTCCTCATATATTTCGGCTATCTTGCCAATTTGAAACCCGAGCTTATTTCTTTTACCCAGATAATGACCTTCTTGATTATTGGGCTTTTGATTATAGACTCTGTGGTCTATTACCTAGCTCGGCGTGGGCACCGAATTATTGATTATATATTAAAGAAAGTATTAGACGTAGACATAGACACCCAATCTGATTTCTTGAAAAAACACGTTAACAAAATTATCTTTGTCTCCAGGTTTTTAGTCCAGCTCCGCGCACTCGGCCCTATTACTGCTGCCCGCGTCGGTACACCGTTTAAGCATTTCCTCAAAGTGGATTTCCTAGCACTCGCGGTGTATGTGCCGGTTGCCATGGGTGTGGGCTATTATTTCGCGCATAGCATAGAAAGAATATTCTCGGGCACCAGAGTAATACACAATATTATGTTCTCAGGTTTGATTATAATTATTTCAATAATTACGCTTCGGAAGTTAAGAAAAATGTTATTATCCGAATTCAGTGTGAATACAATGAAAAAGATAAAATCAACTTTTAATATATAATAAAAAAATATGGATATAATCAATAAAAATTTTGAAAATAGACCTTGGGGTAAATTTGAAAGGTTTACCCTAAATCAAAAAAGTACAGTTAAAATAATCACCGTTAACAAAGGCGAGGCTTTCAGCCTGCAATACCATAATAATCGGGCAGAATTTTGGCGAGTATTAAAGGGTGTAGGGATAGCAACCATTGGCACAGAAACACGCGAAGTGAAAGAAGGCGATGAAATATTAATACCAGTGAACACTCACCACAGAATGGTGGGTATCACAGATATTGAATTCCTAGAAATAGCTTTGGGTGAATTTGATGAATCCGATATCATTAGGATTGAAGACAAATACGGACGCAGTTAATTTTTAGCCAACCATTCTCTGTCTTGTCTCGGTACAGAATTTTTCTGCTTTTCATAATCTGCTAATAGGGCCACTACCACTCTCTCCATTCGCATACCTTGTGAACCTTTCACCAGTACAATATCACTGTTTTGGACAAAACCTTTCATAAACTCTGCAGCCTCAACCGATGTATTGAAATCATGGATATTTTTTTCAGGCATTTTTACCGATACAGCACCTTCTTTAAAGAATTTAGCTCTCGGGCCAACCACTACTAAAACATCTGCACTACTTTGGGCCATTTTACCTATATTACGATGTGCTTCCTCGGTGTGTTTGCCAAGCTCCAGCATGTCTCCTAATACGGCTATTTTCCTACCCTTGGTTTCTATTTTACCCAAGGTAGACACAGCTGACTCTGCCGCAATAGGTGAAGAATTATAACTATCATCAATAATTACAATATCATTTATCCCCTTCAAAACTTTCATCCTACCAACCGGAGTCTCATGCACAACCAAAGCATCAATAGCTTCAAGTAAACTAAATTTCAAAACATAGGCGCAAGCAACAGCCGCTAGTCCACAATATATATGATTCTGTCCAAACACTCCTTTCATGACTACTGGCAAACTCTTGCCCGAAGCATCAATACGAAAAGTCACACCTTCTGGAGCGCCGCTCTCGCTATACATTATTTTTTCTTCACTAGCTCGCAAATCAGAATCTTCATTAAATCCATAAGTCACAACTATATTTCTAGTTCTGGATTTCATTTCTAGTATAGTTGAGTCGTCAGCATTTAATATCAAGGTTCCATTTTTTTTCAATGTTTTTATAAGCTCAGCTTTTTCATCCACCAAATGTTTCCTAGAATGAAAAAATTCAATATGGACCGGTGTTTCAGGAATAGTTGTCATAACCACAATGTCAGTACGCAGCCAGGCTGCTGTCTCAGCCATATCTCCTGGCTTACCAACACCAACCTCAAGCACTAGCCAGCTCGGATATTTATGTGGCCAAATGATGAGCCACAAACCTCGTAAAATATTTGCAGTCCAGACAAGCGGATTATTCCAACCATTTGGTAAGCCGAGCACGGTCAAAGGTAATCCTATTTGACTGTTGTAGCTTTTTTCACTTTTACGAACATAGGCAAATTTTGAAATAACAGTATAAATAGCATCCTTGGTAGATGTTTTGCCCACGGAACCCGTGACAGCAATTATTTTTGGATTATATTTCCGAATAACCAGCTTGGATTCAAAAATTAAAACTTTAGTAACAACTTTTTTAAAAAGATTTTTCATATTATTATCGATCAGGTGGAACTTGATAGTAGTTAATCAAATATTTAGCAATATCTAGAAATGGGTCTGCCCAAGTCTGGGATGCATACGGTACACCTTTTGGATTAACTGCGTATAGAAAAACAATAAACTTTGGATCATAAGCAGGAAAATAGCCAAAAAAGGAATGGGTATTCCTATCCTCATAGTAACCTCCGTCTTGATTATTGGCAACTTGCCCTGTTCCTGTTTTTACAGCGATACTATAATGAGGAAATTTTGCTTCCCCATTTTTTAATGATTTATCCATAACTGTCACGAGCATTCTGGTAATCTCTTCACTTGCTGCAGCACTAATCATTGTGGGCTTGGTTTCGTATTCAAGTTTTTTTTCAGTACCATCATCGTATTTTATCCTCTCTGCTATGTGTGGTGTAACCAAAACACCCTTGTTACCAAGTGAAGCCAGTGCTCGCACCATCTCGATTGGAGTGAGTGCAATACCCTGGCCGAAAGCAGCATTCGCATACTCTAAATCCCTTGGGGCTTTCAGATTACTGGTTAAACCACTGGTTTCGTTTGGTAAATCTATTCCTGTTTTTTCCTTGATACCAAAAGCATATAAATAATCACGTATTTTTTCTTTACCTAAACGCTGATAGGTAAAAACCATACCAGTATTAAGAGATTGATTCAATACGTCTTGCATGGTGGTGTTTGGTCCGCGTCCTTTTTTGTCAAAGTTATAAATCTGTTTTTTATCAACAGTCACCATGCCATGGTCTGTATAGGTAGTATTGGCAGTTACCACCTTGGCATCAAGTGCAGCGGCCATTACTAGAGGCTTCACCACCGATCCAAATTCGAGCACGTCTTCAACGAAAGGATTTCTGTAGAGTAAAGGATTTTTTACAGATTTAAAATCATTCAAATCAAAATCAGGTTTAGTCGACAATGCATATATCGCACCATCCTGAGGATTCATTATTATGCCACCAATCTGATCAACACTATATTTTTTTTGAACATCAGATAATTCCCTTTCTAAGAAAGTTTGCACCTTTGGTTCAATGGTTGTAACAATATTTCCTTTTTTATCTTCACCGGAAAATAACCCATCTTTGATATTTGAGAAAACTTCAGCAAAAAAGTTAACATACGGATTATCAGCATTCCTCGTCAAAACAGCATCATACTGCCTTTCCAATCCATAGCGTCCGCTTAATTCATCGCCACGATAGGCCACAAAACCCAAGGTCTGTGAAGCTAAATTTTTCCCAGGATAAAATCTCCATTTTTCTTTATGAATTTCTATTCCAGCAATCTTCAATGCAGATATTTTATCTGCTTCTTCGCGGGTCATACCGCTTATTATCTCTTCGTATGGATCATTTGACTTGCTGGCCTTGGCTATGAATTCTTCATGTAATACATGAGGTAGAATTTCATGGATGGCAGTATATGCTTTTTCTTTGTCTTTTATTTTTTCTGGATTAACCGCTAATTTATATCCTTGGGTTTGAGTAGCAGCAGATACCAAGGTCCCATCTTGGCTTTGAAAGAAAACATCTCCTCGTTCAAATATATTGGTAGCTGGTGTCACGTATTGCCGATCAGCTAATTCAGAGTATGTCCTGCCATGGAGGATCTGAACAAAAAAAAGCTTTATCCCAAAGATAAAAGCTATAAATACAAAAACCAAGACAATTACTTTGCTCCTAGATCCAAAATTAGATTTCATTTCTTGCGATTTTTTCTCCAATTAAAGTTATTGATTCACGAGTAGCAAAATTCTGTGCTATCTCTTCAAAACCCATACTTTTTGATAAATCACGATCAATTTGTCCAGAAACTTGTAAATATTTGAGTTCTAATTCACCTATTTGGTTAGATAATGTATGCGCCTCAGCTTCGAGTGATTTACGCTCAACAACATTAAATACAGCACTACCTAAAAAGAAAAGATACAGAAGTGCAAAAAAGACAAAACCTGCAAAAGCAACTTGTAGCATTCTAACTCGAATTTCGATGTTCTCTTCTAGGGTATTAATCAGAGTATTGTTTTTTATTGAATTTTGCATTTTGTTCATTTAATTTTTTTGAATAATTCTTAATTTTGCACTACGCGACCTTTTATTGTTTTTTATTTCTTCTGCACTTGGCAGAATTGGCTTTTTGTTTATTAAAATACCTTCTTTGCTAATTGCTCTGTCTTTAAAAAAATTCTTTACAATTCTATCTTCTCCACTATGGAAACTAATCACGGCAAGTCTCCCACCACTTTTTAAAATTTTGAATGATCCCTCTAATCCTAATCTCAAGGTATTCATCTCATCATTTACGGCCATTCTCAAAGCTTGAAATGTACGAGTAGCTGGATGAATCTTGCCTCTTTTGTAAAAACCAGGCACAGAATCCTCAATCACTGCCACCAAATCAAAAGTATTTTCAATTGGTGTAATTTCTCGAGCCTCCGCTATCCCAGTGGCAATCCTTTTGGCGAATTTTTCTTCTCCATAGCCACGCAATATAGCTTCAATGTTCTCTGCATCCCAGGTATTCACTATTTCTCGTGCTGTTAAATCATCTTCGCCTGGATTCTCCATCATGGTCATGAGCAATGGTTCATTTTTACGAAAAGTAAAACCTCTGCCTGAATTATCCAACTGGTCAGATGACAAACCTAAATCCATCATCACCCCGTCTGGGTTTATATCTAGTCCGCCTATTTCTCTAAAATTTAAATTAAGAAAAGAAATTCTATCAATGAAATCTTTAAATTTATAGGCAGCCCTATCCCAAGCTCCCTTGTCTTGATCTGTGGCTACAACTTTCGACAAAGGATGGGTTTTAAGCACATGGATGCTATGACCACCACCACCAAAAGTCGTATCAACAACCAGTGAATCCTGTGTTGATTCTAGGTTTAAACCCAGAACTGTTTCATTTAAAAGAACACTTTCGTGTACACTCGACATGATTATTGCTGTGATAACTTTTCTGCTAATCCGCTGGCTTGTTTTTCTATCTCGGCCTTGTATTTATCCCAAGCTTTTTCATGCCAAATTTCAACTCTATCTTCTACCCCCACAACAATGGCTTTATCCTTCAGTCCAAGTCTTTCTTTCAGAAAGCTCGGTAGAAGTATTCGTCCAATCGAATCAATCTCCACTTCTGCAGCCCGACCAAACATAAATCTATTAAAACTACGTCTATCGGCTGAAAGAAAAGATAAATCAGATTCAGAGTTAGAAAGTTTATTTTTAACCTTCGTCCACTCCTTCATGTTGAATACAAACAAACAATCTTCAAGTCCTGGAGTTATAACAACTTTTTTGCCGAGTTCCGTGCGAAATTTCGCCGGAAGTGACATGCGATTTTTTTCATCTATGGTGTGTGTATATTCGCCGATCAACATGTTGTTATTAAACCTCAAAACTTAATTTCCCACTTTTTCCCACTTGCCTAACATTGTACACCACTTCGCATTAGGTCGCAAATAAATATAATACCTCAATGTGGATAACTACACAGTAAAAAAGCCTTGTATTACAAGGCTTTTTTACTGATATTTATGTATTTATATACTAGTCTTCTTTTAAGAAAATTTCCTTCCCTACCCAACCGAGTACAGACACCGCCAAAGCACCCAATACAGCAGCCAAGAAATTCTCAACAACAAATCCTTTTATAAAAGTAGACATCAGCCAGAACAAAAGTCCGTTCACCACCAGAGAAAATAAACCCAATGTCAGGATAGTTATCGGTAATGCAAACAAATGCACAATCGGCTTTAAAAAGAAGCTGATAAATCCCCACACAAAAGCAGTAATAACAGCAATATAGAAACTGCTGACATCAATTCCAGGAACAATATAAGCTGCTCCTAAAAATGCGAGTGCCCCTATTAACAATTTTGCTAAAAATTTCATATAAAAATTATATCACGTTATTCTCGTGGCTTCATCAATGGGAACATTACTGTCTCACGGATGGATTGCCCTGCTAAAACGGCAAATAGTCGTTCACCGAAACCAAAGCCACAAGTAGGCGGCATGCCATGCTCGAGCATTTCTACGAATTCCCATTCAGGCATCATAGCCTCATCGTCTCCTCTTTCAATCAGTTGTTGCTGTAATTCAAATCTTTCTCTTTGATCTACTGGATCATTCAGCTCAGAAAAACCGTTACCTAATTCACTACCAGCAATCAAAGGCTGGAATCGTTCAGTCAGATCTGGGTTCTCTGGTAAAGACTTTGAAAGTGGCGAAACAATCTTTGGATGGTGCACTAAAAATGCCGGACCTGATATAGTCTTTCTGCAATACTTCCAAAGTGTATCAATGAGCCTTTCTCTATTTTGTCCTTCATACTTGATACCGAGTTCTTTGGCCTTAGACTCCATTTCTTCTAGGGTTGCAGACAGTGTGTCTATACCAGTTTTTTCTTTTACAGTATCTCGATAATCAATTCTCGGCCAAGTATCTGCAAGATCAAATTCGTGCCCACGCACAGAAAACTTGGTAGTACCAAAAACTTCTTGGGCTATATATCTGTACATTTTTTCTACCAATTCCATTCCCTTTTTATAATCTGCATAAGCCCAATAGAATTCCATATTAGTGAATTCTTGTAAGTGATCAGGACTTGAACCTTCATTTCTATAAACTCGCCCAATTTCAAAAGTTTTAGGAAACCCTGCAGCCATGAGCCTTTTCTGCCACAACTCGCCTACAGATATACGCAGATATACCGGCATATCATAATCATTGTGGTGTGTTTTAAATGGTCGAGCCTCAGCACCACCAGTGGTAACCTCAAGGGTTGGGGTCTCTACCTCAAGGAATCCTTCAGCAAGCATAAAATCACGAGTTGCCTTCCAAAACTTTGATTTCTTTTCAAGAAGCTCCCGTAGGTCTGCATTCATTAGCACATCTAAATATCGCTTGCGATATCGCTCATCATCGTCAGTGATACCGTGCCACTTCTCAGGCAGTGGCGCCAATGTTTTAGTCAGCATTCGCCAATCTGTAACTTCGCATGTTTTCTCTCCTCTTTTGGTTACAAAAAAAGTTCCATATATTTCGATAAAGTCCCCAATGTCTACAACATCATTAAAGAAACCAAGCTTCTCATCTCCTAGTACATCTTTCTTTAATAGGCCTTGGAAACTAGCAGTACCATCAAAAAGAGTTATAAAGATAATCGCACCTTGCCCGCGCATAGACATAATCCTGCCGGCAATCCAATGTGACTCTTTTGAGTTTTCTAAATCAGTAAAATTATTAATGACGTGCACCAAACTAAACTCACGTAATGAATTCGCTGGATGCGGATCAACCCCCTTTGATTTTAATAAATCTAATTTCTTGAGACGAGCTTCTTTGATTTCATCAATAGTCGACATATTAATTAATTTTTAAAATTTCATAATTAATACTACCTTTGGGTGTAGTAACGATAGCTACATCCCCAACCTTTTTATCAAATAAAGCACCACCTAGAGGTGATTTATTTGAAACCTTACCAGAAACCATATCAGATTCTTCTGAGCCCACAACGATATAGGTCGTTTCATTAGATTCGCCAACCTTTCGCACTGTTACAACCGAGCCGATGCTTACAATGGTATTATTAGAAGATCCAGCTTGCACAACCTCAGAATGACGTAATATATGTTCAATAGTCTTAATTCGGTCTTCGTTTTTAGCCTGGTCATCTCGAGCCTGATGGTATTCAGCATTTTCTTTCAAATCTCCTAATGACTTGGCATACGAAAGTACCTCTAGAATCTCTTTGCGTTTCGGACCAGACAAATCCTTTAACTCCTCTTCTAGTTCTTTTCTTTTATCCTCAGTGATATAATCTTTTCCCATTTGCAAATGCTAACTTTTTTTTAACCAAAAGTAAACAGGAGGGGCTTGCCTTATACTAAATATATGCTATTCTGTATGCCATATGGCAAAAACAGTCGTGGAAATTAAAAAGAACCCGAACGAAAACAACGCAAGTCTTTTGCGCCGATTTTCACGTAAGGTTCAGGAGGGTTCTATCATTCAAAAAGTTAAGTCGAAGCGCTATAACGAACGCAAAGAATCAAAGTTGAAAGTAAAAAAGAGTACTTTGAAGCGCATTGTAAGACGGACACAAATTGAAAAACTCCGAAAGCTTGGAAAAATTAGATAACCTGACATCTGTCACAGTTAGCGGTAATTTAGGTAAGTTGCGAGACTTACCTTTTTCTGATTTGTGTATAGACATACTGGGTAAAAAGTATGAATTGTCTGTGGCTTTCGTAGATGAAGGAACTTCAAGAAAAATAAATTTCAAACACAGAGAAAAAGATTATCCCACAAATGTGTTATCATTTGCTTTGAGCAAAAATTCTGGAGAACTTATCCTCTGCCCAAAAGTTATTAGACGTGAACATAAACTTTTTGAAAAAAAATTTTTTGAATTTACTGGATTTTTAGTTATCCACGGAATGCTGCATTTGAAAGGATTGGACCATGGCAGTATAATGGAAAGACTAGAAGAAAAATATTATGCGAAATATTTCGGTGGGAATAGAAGTAGGCTCCTCGACAGTGCGAGTGGTAGTCGGCGAGTTTCAAAAAGGAGAAAAAGAACCGAAGATAATCGGCGCAGGTGAAGCGCCCGCTGTTGGCATGCGTCGTGGCTATGTAGTATCCGAAGAAGACGCAACTAATTCTATAAAGATAGCAGTCGAGCAAGCCGAAAAAACCTCTGGTGTTAAAATTCGTCGTGCATACCTCGGTATAAACAACATGACTCTGCACGGAGATATCGCTAATGGTACAACCATTATATCAAAGGCAGATAGCGAGGTTACATCTCTCGATGTGAAAAATGCATTTGAAAATGCAGAAGAAGGATTAAGCCTGGGAAACAAAAAGATTCTCCAGATGTTCCCTATTGCATACAAGCTCGATAGTAAGGAGGTTTTCGGTCGCCCAGAAGGTATGCATGGTAACAAGCTCGAAATTCGGGCGCTTTTTGCCACTACTCATACTCAACATTTTGAAAACTTACTATCAGCAGTAGCTGATGCAGGAATTGAAACAATAGGCATTGTGCCAAGTATCGTAGCTGCCAGTGCACTCACTCTTTCTAAAAAACAAAAAATGGCTGGCTCGCTATTAGTAGATATTGGTGCAGAGACTGTATCCATGGCAGTATTTGAAAATGAAACACTCATCTATCTGCACACCCTGCCGATTGGATCAAATGATATAACTAATGACATAGCCCTCGGACTTAAAATAACTTTAGAAGAAGCTGAGAATGTAAAACTAGGCAATGTTACAAACAAACACCCAAAGAAAAAAGTTGATGAAATAATCGACGCGCGACTGTCGGATATTTTTGAACTCATAGAAAACCATTTAAAGAAAATAAAAAGAAACGAACTTCTACCAGCAGGAATAGTTCTGATTGGGGCTGGTGCAAATTTAAATGGAATTGCTGAGTCCGCTCGTAATTTCTTAAAACTTCCTGCCAAGGTTGGTGCTTCAGAAGTTTTTGGTAATACCAAGACCAAACTCCGTGATGCAGCCTGGTTGTCAGTGCTTGGATTACTGACCGTTGAAAAAGGAGAAAACATGATTGCTTCCAACTCGCTAGAATCATTCTGGCACAACCTAAAAAGTATTGTAAAATCTAATATTAAACAGTTGCTACCCTAAAGAATTTAAGATTTTGACAGCTTGGCAGACCCTTATTTTTTTGCTATAGTGTCCACATACTAATTAATTAAACACAGGACCAGAATCGCTAAAAAACGATAAATGGCAAGACAAATATGCCCAAGGTAAACCCAGAAATAGAGAGCTTTGCTCGAATAATAGTTGTCGGAGTAGGTGGCTCAGGCAAGAACGCAGTTAACCACATGATCAATTCAAAGGTAAAGGGTGTTTCCTTTATCTGCATGAACACAGATACTCAAGACCTGCACAACTCATTAGCAGACAAGAAAATTCACATTGGTAAAAACCTAACAAAAGGTCTCGGAGCTGGAATGAATCCTGATGTGGGTAAAAAAGCTGCCGAAGAAACCAAAGCTGAAATCCAAGACGTAATCAAGGGTGCAGATATGCTATTCATCGCATGTGGAATGGGTGGTGGTACTGGCACTGGAGCAGCCCCTGTGGTGGCTCGCATTGCTCGAGAACAAGGCATATTGACCGTGGGTGTTGTCACCAAGCCATTCTTCTTTGAAGGTCAACACCGAGGCAAAATCGCTGAAAGAGGAATCGAAGAATTAGCTAAAGAAGTTGATGCAATCATCATAATTCCAAACGATAAACTACTCCAACTTTCTGATCGAAATACTAACTTCAAAGATGCTTTTGCTTCTTGTGACAATGTACTGCGCCAGGCCGTCGAAGGAATCTCAGATCTAATCACCACTCCAGGTATAATCAACGTTGACTTTGCCGACATTAAGGCTGTTATGTCTGACGCTGGTAGTGCACTTATGGGTATTGGATTAGCATCCGGTGAGAACCGCGCTAGTATCGCCGCAAACCAAGCTATCAATTCCCCTCTACTTGAAGTATCAATTCACGGTGCCAAGGGTGTACTATTTGCAATATCTGGAGGTGAAGACATTACTATCCAAGAAATCCAAGAAGCTGCTAAAATCATTACTGAATCTATCGACAAAGATGCCAAGGTTATCTTTGGTACAATCTTAGACGATAAACTAAAGAAAGGTGAATTAAAAGTAACCGTTATTGCTACCAACTTCCCTACTGACATACCAAGGAAAAGCCTGTTTGCTAGTACTCCAAACCCAGTACCAGCAACTCCAGCTAAAGAAGAAACTGTACCGCAAATAAAGAAAGAGGTTAATACAATTATTTCAAATAATACCTCGAATAATACAATCCCTAGCGTGCCCAGCACACCTCTACCAAACAACGACTACATGGTGAAACGAGTAGAAAAAAAACAAGAACCAGAAGAAATAATAATTGACGATGAAGCTGATGACTGGAGTGCAGTGCCAGCCTTCCTAAGACGAAAGAAATAATTCTTGACTCTTCTGTTATAATATAAAAATGATATACGATTTAATAATTATTGGCGGTGGACCGGCTGGCACTGCTGCGGCTGTGTATGCTGCCCGCAAAAGATTAAAAACACTACTAATATTAGCTGAATGGGGTGGACAAAGTATAGTTTCTGAAAAGATTTATAACTGGATTGGATCTGTTGAAATTCCAGGACACGAGCTAGCGACTAATTTTAAACAACATGTAATGGCAAACGTCGGCCAAGATCTACAAGTAGCCGAAGGTGAAAAAGTCGTCGCTATAAAAAAAGAAAACGAGACTTTTATAATCACAACCGAAGGTGGCAAAACACACGAATCCAAGACCGTGCTTATTTCTTCTGGTTCAGGACGCAGAAAGCTCGAAGCCATAGGTGCCGACAGGCTGGAACACAAAGGACTCACCTACTGTGCATCTTGTGATGGACCTCTTTTTTCTGATATGGATGTGGTGGTTATTGGTGGGGGTAATGCTGGATTCGAGTCGGCTGCACAACTACTGGCATATTGTAAATCTGTGACTTTACTACACCGCAGCGACACATTCAGAGCTGATGAAGTGACAGTAGAAAAACTATCTAAAAATCCTAAATTTAAAGCAATCAAGAACGTAGATATACTGGAAGTAACCGGAGAAAAATTTGTCGATGGAATCAAATTTAAAAATAAAGAAACTGGTGAAATGAATGATTTAAAAGTTTCAGGAATCTTTGTCGAGATAGGCCAAATTCCAAACACAGGCTACGCCAAAGACATAGTTCCACTAAATGAAATGGGCCAAATCAAGATTGATCCATGGACAGGTAAAACTGAAACACCAGGTATCTGGGCAGCTGGTGACTGTACGAATGTACTATATCACCAGAACAACATCGCAGCTGGCGACGCAGTCCGCGCACTAGAAGACATTTATTTAAATTTGCACACAAAATAAAGTTATTTTTTTAAGTATTGAATAATCTTTTGCATTAAATCTTCTATCTTGATATTAGATTTAACATAAAATTCAAAAGCTTCTAGTTCTAAAGCTTTGGCCAACTCTTCACTAGTGTTTAAATTAGTTAATATTATAACATGAGCTTTTTTACCCCAATCATTTTTTCGGATCTCTTCTAAAACATGGTTACCGTCTATACCTGGCATCATTATGTCTAATAAAATTAGGTTCGGTTTTTCCTGTAAAGCCAAAGACAGACCATCCACCCCATTACTGGCTGAAAAAATTTGAAAATTTTCAGAACTTAAACGTTCGCACAATAAAAACCTTAAACTTGTTTCATCTTCAATAACCAAAACTTTTTTGTTCATATTTTATTTAAATTTTAAAAATTTATAATCTCGACCTAAATTATTTTATCGATCGCATTCCTGTTTCTGGATAAACAATATAAAAAATTGTTCCTAATCCCTCCGTAGATTCAAACCAGACCATTCCACCAGAATGTTCCACCACTGATTTAACTAAATACAAACCCAAGCCAGTTCCTTCGGTTGAATATTTTTTTGCATTTTCTGCTCTGAAAAGCTTAGAAAAAACCTTTTGTTCATCTTTTTTAGCAATACCGATACCATGATCTTCAACGGTAATTGAAATACTTTTAGAGTTTATCTTCCGACCACCCAAGATTTCACCGGGATTATTTTTTTTGATTTTAACTAAAATTTTACTATTATTTTTTGAATATTTTACAGCATTAGATAAAATATTTTGCACAATAATACGAAAAATATTTTCATCTAGTAGGCAGATAAATTTTTTTATTTCGTATTTTTCTACAAGATGAATATCTTTAGATAAAAAGATATATTGCAAATCCTTTAAACATTCTTGTATAAGAATACAAATATCGATTTGTTTCGTTTCAACAACAAGAGTGCCTAAATCTAAGCGAGAAATATCTAGTAAGGCATTCAATAAACTAGTCATTTTTTGACTATTTTTATATATTTCGGACAAATATTTTTCTTGATTAGTATTAATACTACCAATCTTTTTACTTAACAAAGTTTCTGTATACCAATTGATAATTGATAATGGTGTACGTAATTGGTGTGAAGCCAACGAGACAAACTCCGTTTTGACTTTATCAACTTCCCTCTCTCTAGTGATATCTAAATTAACACCAATCAACTTCTCTATTTGATTATTACTATTTTTTTCACATAAAGCATAAGAACGAATATAACGAATTTTACCGTTTTTTAAATTTATACGAAAATCAATAGGAACAGACTCTTTTTTTTCAATCAACGCATTTATATTTTTATCTCGCATCTCTACATCGTCAACATGTATGCAATTACGCCAATTATTATCGGTTAATTCAAAAGAATCTTTCATTAAACCATATATTTGATACATATTATCGTTCCAAACAATTTCCTTTTTTATCAAATTCCACTCCCAAACCCCCAAATTAGCAGATTGAGTTGCCATCTCTAAACGATTTTTATACAAAGTAGCCTGCTTTTCCTGTTCTCGAATATAACTGACATCTTCTTCGGTGCCAATATAACCAACAATATCTTTATTGTGATTTAAAATAGGATTAATGTGTGCAATTGCATTATAATATTGACCAGATTTTCTACGATTTAAAACTTCACCCTGAAAACGTTGACCAGATTTAATCTTCCCCCAAAAAGATTTATAAAAATCTACATCCATCATTCCACCCCAAATTCTAGGAGTTTGTCCAATTAATTCATCAGCTGAAAATTGAGTGATATTTAAAGTAGCTTTGTTAGCAAACAAAATTTTGCCATCCGGATCGGTTATAACCGTATGGTTAGTTGAATTTTGAATAGCTTGAACAAAGATATTACTTTCAGTAGATTCAAGTAATTGATTAATTTTATCAAAAGTCAAAGAGTTAGGGTCGTTGGGATAATAATTTTCAAATCGCATTTTTCTTTTAGAAAACTTTTGTTTAATTAATTCACCAAAAACATGATTTACCATCCCCTGCGGACCCGAAATCCACCACTCCACATCTACGTCCAAAGAAAAATTTATTTTTAATAAATCATCGACATTAAAATAGCCGAAATCAATATTATAATTAAAAAAAGAATTTTGTTTTTTAAACTCTTCTAATTCAACTAGAAAAGGAGTTGACTTTCTATCTTTGTTTAAATAAACCAAATGGCACAAGATTGGTATTTTATCTTGTGATATTTTTCGCAAAGTAGGCCAAAAAACAGAGATGCCTACTCCACCAGCAATAAAAACTATTTTAGTTGGGCAAGGTTGTGTTTCAATATTGTCCAACTTGAAAGTACTACCAAAAGGACCGTGAATCAATACCTTGTCCCCAATTTTTAAACTAAATAATTTTTTTTTATACAAACTAACACTCACTCGCACAACAATTTCAATCATATTGTCTTTGTTGTTTTGATTAAAAATAGAAAAAGCTCGTCGATTACCTTTTGGATCAGCTGGATTACAAACAAGCTCCAACCATATATATTGGGCTTCTTGAAAAACAAAGGGTTCCTGAATTTTTAGAGTAATTTTGCGCACACCAGGAGCTAGCTCGCAAATTTGATTCACTTCGGCATCAAATACTTTTTGAGGTATTGATTGATTTGACATCTATTATTAGTATACAACTAATTAAATAAACAACAAGTAAATTTTACAACATCAAATATAAAAATTATTAATATCAATTAATAGCTGCCGCAAAATCCTTGTTCAGTAAAGCATTCTGATTTTTATAGAAACTGATAATTACTCCTAACAAAATTGCAATAATATATCCAGATACGATTCGTATAATTGCAATATTTTTATCAATATTAAAAGCCTCTAAAGTAGTTAAAAAAATAATAGGATTCACAATTGGGGCAGCCAACAAAAAAGTAGCTAACATTCTAATATAGAAAAACTATTTATCTCCACATTTCAAGCAAATACCAAACAAATCGAAAGAATGGTGGGTGATATTTTTGAATTCTTTTGTTTGAGCTAAGGCCTTTTTAATTAAACCATCGGCATCACAGCCACTGAAATCAACAATCTTTTTACATTTTAAGCAGATTATATGGTGATGATCATCAGCGCTGTTGTTGATCTCGTATTTAGCTTCCCTTTCTCCAGTGTGAACTTTTTTTATAACACCACTTTCTTCTAAGGCATCCAGTGTGCGATAGATCGTCACTTTGTCAGGATTATCATTGGCAAGTTTTTTGAATATAGAATTAGCAGACAAAGGAGAACTTGCTTTGAGCAACAAATTAAGCAAAGAAATCCTCGGCTTTGTCTTCTTGAGGGCAAATGTTTCTAGTAACTCTTCGGCTTTTTTTGCATCAAACTTCATATAAACAATATATTACTTTAGAAGCTAAAAGTAAAATACATTTAATTAAATGCAATAAACTTGCATTTAATTAGGCGTATGCTATATTAATAATAGATGCAACTAAATTGCATCTAAAATATTTAATATAAATTATGATTATAGGAGTATTAGGAAAAGGCGGAGTCGGTAAGTCTACCCTCTCTACCCAGATAGCGCTTTTTTTAGCACAAAAAAATGATGTTTTGGCTATTGATGGTGACCACAATATAGATTTTATCTATAACCTGAATCGTGGATCCCTGCCAGAGATGATGTATTTAGGAAATGCAAAGCAAGAACTTTTTGAGTATTTGGGTATCGCTTCTGATGTTCAGTATAAAAAAATTGATTTAACTTCAATAGAAAAAAGGTTTTGTTTTACTCTCGATAAAATCGATGACTTTACTGGACAACACATAACAAAACTCTCCGACGGTTTATACGCACTCGCAGCCGGTCCACAAAACGACGACGTCCTATATGGCAAGGCCTGCAGTCATTCCCTATCCGCCCCACTTAAGGTATATCTGCCATTACTTGAACTCTCAGAGAATGAGTATGTAGTCCTCGATGAAAAAGCCGGCGCAGACGGTGCATCAACGGGCATAATTAGTGGAGTAGATGTATGTGCCATAGTGACAGATGCTTCACTCCATGGAACTAAAACAGCAAAACAAATATCCAAAATTTTAGATTTTTATCAAGTACCATATGTCTTCGTATTAAATAAAATAACAGACGAGGAAGACGTTAAATTCTGCCAAGAGGCACTTGGGCAAGATGAGGTCTTTTACTTCCCTATTAATAAAAGCATTATGCGTGAACCCGGGATAATGATAGCAGACTGGCAAGAAACATTAGGACGATTGGTGAACAAGTTAAAGTCTAAAACACAAGGAGACAGATTTGCCCGCACGGTAGAAAAATTCAAAAAACAAAGAGATTACGACGAAGGTAAGGATAAAGTTTTGTTATCTCCCTGCAGCTAAAGAATTGGCTGCAGTATGATAACCAAACTTGAACTAGTTTCAAGTTTTTGTTTATCACGAATAACTTAGTTCTTTTCACAATTGTAAAACAAATTGATTATGAATTGCACAACTGCAAAACTTGTATGGAACCATAATGGTGGCTTCCTTCAAGGACTTCAAACCCACTTGCCAAACGTACTTCCTGAACTGGAGCGAATGGTTACGGCTTTTGTTAACGGAACCGTACACTCATTTAATCAAGCGGTACAGAAAGTGGCCCCTGGTAACTATTACTGCGAACATGCTATAACTGACACAGACGAACTCGCAGCCCAGGTACATGATGTAGTCGGAGATGTAACTGCTCGAACTTTTTTGCAGAACTTTTTCTCTAAAAAATTCGGACAACCAATTGTGCTTGGCAACATCTGTTGTTCAAGTTGCGTCATTTCCGGTGGCCCTATCGACGATGACCTGATGTATCGTATTCAAATGACGGCGGTTAATCTTGACCCCGAGAATCTGCCAGCTTAAAATTGGCGCAACCAATGAAAACGAAGCCGTTCTGCAACCAATGCAGGACGGCTTTTAAACTTTAGACTTTTTTACCAACATCCAAGTAGAAATGATGCTGGTGATTGGCACAGCAAGCACTAGCCCAATGGACCCAACAATAGTTCTAATTATTTCGGTGGCAAATACTTCTCGATTTATAACCTCTAATATGGAGTTATTACCACTACTGTAAAATAGTAAAAGCAAAGGTAAAGATGCACCTACATAGGCAATAGCCAGAGTGTTAACCAATGCACCTATATGCTCACGGCCAATCCTGATAACTCTTTTTAAAATAACTTTTCTGTCTTTGAGCCCAGCTTCTTGTAATTCTTCCACAGACACTGCCTGCCCTATCGCCACGTCATACAGCACACCCAAAAGACCAATCATTATCCCCCCAAACAGTAAACCGACAAAGTCTATAGTGCCATTAGTATTCCAATTCAAATACACGGCATCCTCGGATTCAAAGCCAGAAAGTCCAGACATACCCACTGCATAATAAGCCAAAAATCCAGTGAAAAGCACCGTAACAATCATACCCACCACCGCGGACGAAGTAGTCTTATTGAATCCGTGCGTAACGTACGAACCCAACACTATAATAAGTGAAGACACGCCAATGGTTACCAGTATTGGCGAATACCCGTGCAGAATACTTGGTACTAAAACAAAAAATATAAGCAGAATACTACCAATAAGCGCGACGAGCCCACGCACTCCTTGAATACCTCCGAAAACAAAAACAGACAGCACAAACAATACAACAAAGAAAAAAATAGCCGGCAAACGGTATTTGTCATGTACAGCATACCGCACATCTCCCGTGTCAGGGTTCACACTTTCAATTAAATAAAATGTATCTCCTTTCTTTAGTTTTAAATAGTCATCACTGATTGTGACATTTTTACCCTTTTTATCTCCTTCGAGAATATCTGCCTTGATTGTCTGATACACCTCCTTGATTTGAGTGACTGGTAGGTATCTGTCTTCTTGAGACACCACCTCTGTTACCCGGGCCTTTAGGACTTGGTCTTGGTTCTGTTCCTGGGCCAAGGATATGCCTGGGACAATACTAAAAACAAAACTCAAGATTATAAAAAGGGTTATTAATTTATTTTTTGATTTCATGCTCTACGATATAATTTAATTTTCTAAATGGCAGATTGTCGACAAAGCAGATTTGTCTGAATCTGTTAATTCTGTATTGCCTGAAGTATTCAAGAAATACATGATCGACTCTTTATCGTCCACATGCTCTACGCCTAATGCATGCCCAAACTCATGGGCCAGAACTCTCTCTAATTTTATCCTATCATCAAACTGATATATCTCTATGCCCTCTGATATACCTTCTCTATAGTATCTACCCTCCTCGAATTCATCATCCTGCATATCACCTATGGCGTTGTATCGTGTTACGTCAAGGTTAAGTTCTTGGGCTAAAGTATTGAGCTCTTGGGCTAGTTTGTTCACAGACGCCACCGACTTGTTTAACGAGTCCTCAATGTTTTTCAACTTTAATTCTTCTGTATTCAGATTCTCCCTTTCAGCGGTCAAAGCATAATATTCTTCTGGACTTGCCCCGCCGGAAGCATTCACAGCTTGGACTTTTTTATTATACTCAGAGTTCTTTTGAGCAAAACTCACCCAGTCTTTCTCGAATGTAGCTTTAGAAATCTTGTACAGAGTCATACCAGCATTATATTTTTCCTTCAGTTCATTATAAACTGTCTTGTTTTTGTCCAATCCTCCACCAATGTCATCCAACACATCAGTAACTGCTTGGCGTTTGTCGTATACCAGGTCTACTTTAAAATCACTATTTTCTGAATAAGCTAGTAACTCCCGGCCAGATGCTTCATTCCATTTTTTAGCAGCTTCGTTTAAGTATTTCAAAAATTCTTCTTGGCTTAAGCCGAATTTAGTATCAAATTCACCCAGAGAATAATAAATAGTGTCAGTACATGGGAAATATTGTCTTTGGACTTTAGTATATCCAGCAGACAAAGTATCCTTAAAATAATACACCAAGAAAACAAGCACAAACAACCAGAATAAATTATTGAAAAATTTTTTCACTAGTAAATTATATCACAGCGGAGACGGAGAGATTTGAACTCTCGATTGAGTTACCCCAATGCCGGTTTTCGAAACCGGTGCCTTCAACCACTCAGCCACATCTCCAAAAAAAATACTATAAACAAAAAAGTGATAGGGTTAATCCTATCACTTTTTAGCCTATTTACAAACGTATTAGTAAGAGTAATTTAGCAGTTGATTCCTGGTGTTTCTACCTACTATTCCATCAGCGAATAATCCACGAGCACGCTGGAAAGAAGTCACAGCACTGAGTGTGGTTGAGTCGAAAACTTGGCTAGTATAACCGCTTGGCAAGTAGCCTAGTGTCTGCAATGCTGACTGCAAGCACAACACATCAGAACCAGTCATTCCGAATCTTAATGTTGAGTTAAAGTAACAAGCACCTAGTACTGCACCAGTGTTGGTATAGTTGTAGTTATTGTTATAAGCCAACGAAGCTCCGGTTACGGTTACTGTGAGATTCATACAATTATTGTTGTAACCAGTGTTGTAATTGTTGTAATTAGAACAGATGGTCAAATTCGAAGTACCGACAGATATCGCATTTAACTGTAGAGTTCCACTGTTGTAACTAGTGTTGTAATTGTAGTTAGTGTAGCAAGGCTGACCATTGATGTAGCTATACTGTCCACCGGTGCAACCAGCTGGCAAGATACCGCCACCTAATGAACCAGAGGTTGTAACCACACTGCCGTTGGAATTACTGTTAACAGTCATACTCTGACCATTGGTAGAATTCAAAACAGCACTAGATCCGACTGGCAAGGTCAAACTTGAAATAGTCAAAGGTGTACTATTTGAAGTTGTATAACAATTACTGCAGTTATTGTAATTGGTTGGCCAAACATAAGTCTGAGATGATTGTCCGTTCACTGTGACGTACACCATTGACCCAGAAGTCATGTTGTAGCTATTTTGTTCTAAGGTAGTTGAGAAATATCCATAACCGTTGGTGGTGCCAAGGTATGTATTTTGATTACCGTAGGACAGGTTGTAATACAGGTAGACGCTGGAATTTGAATCCCCGTTTACCGTTACAGTAACATAGTTATTGTTATTGCTAGATAGAGACAAAGTTGGGGTCATAGCATGAGCACTGTATCCAAACAGCAAACCCAAAGCGACCACCGCAAACACAAACATTTTTTGATATATTTTTTTCATAATTTTTAAAAGTTAATAAATCCTTGATATTTAAGCTTATAAACGACCTTTTCATAGCCTCCTGCCCGCACTTTAGCACTTTTGACCATTAAATTCAACCTTTATGCCTCGGTACCAATTTGCTTAAAATCCTGTACCCAATTATACTATTGGCCATGGAACTCATAGATAAATACGATGAAAATGGCAATAAAGTTTCACCTGAATTGCCAAAAACTAAAATCAACTACTTGGTAGACATCGATGGCACCATCTGCGAAGATATACCGAACGAACAACCCGAGCGCATGCTAACCGCGGCCATAATCCCCGGCACACTCGAGAAAGTAAACGCCATGTATGACGAAGGACACATTGTGACATTCTTTACCTCTCGAACCGAGGCACACCGAGCCAATACCGAGGCATGGCTCGCCAAGCACGGATTCAAATACCATGGCATCCTATTTGGCAAACCCCGCGGCGGCAACTACATCATGATTGATGATAAAATATTGGAAGCAAAAAAAGCACTGTAATCAGTGCTTTTTCCATGGGAGGGGTGGTTTGTTTGGTGGATTTTCTCCTGCATCAACTTTCCTTCCATATTCATTTAAATCATCTAACATTTCTTTTTTAGACTTTACTTTAGGTTTTTCTTCTTCTTTCTCTTCTACCACATCATGGTGCCCAGGTACATGCTCGATGGGTAGTTCTGGATCCCTGTAGGGGCAGTCAGCCCGCCCACACCCACTGTGCCGAGGGTCAACGTCATCACCGCAAGTTGGACAAAATACTGTAGACATACATTAATTATATCCCCCTTTTATCTTAGTTTCAAATTCTATAATGGGACTAATTTCTGCCTCTTTCTTGAGCTGAATTAATGATTAAATCATAGTCACTGTCATTAATATATTGAGGTGTATATGTGCCACCATTTGTCTGAATGTTTTTAACAAAAGCACGCAAATGATTCCTAGATCCTTTCTGTAGATTATTATATGTAACTAAAATGTCTTCTTTTTGTGTTTCTTTTTTTAATGTTTCTAAGTCTCTAATATCTAAATCTTCAACAGTTGCACCGACGATAAGAGCATCGATAATTGAAACTTTACCTTTTTCTATTAGAAATTTATACAAATCCTGCATAGACACCGAGGTAAAATACCCAACAGTATCATTAACAACAGGATCGGTGATTGCATATCTATCCAGCAGAACTCTGACGGCATCCATGTGTGTCTGCTCGGAAGCTGCAATATTTGAAAAAATCCTATTCCCCCAAATATTGCCGAGAGTAGTATATACATCACGGGCAAGCTTCTCTTCTTCACGCATCAAAATAATTCCTGCTATTTCTTTCTCTGAAAGCTCAGATTTTTTTATACCAGAGACAAGGGTGTTACCGTTTAACATGTCACTAGGATCGACAACGTATTCAGAGTTATTCAATGTCACAAGATTTATTGTTTTTGTGTTTGAGATAATACCCCCATTTAATTCATAAATGTTTTTTATACCATTGGATTTCATAACAGAAATAGCTTGCCCTGACCTGTTGCCGGAACGGCAATATACAAAATACGTTTTTGTTGTATCTAGCTTTTTTATTTCTGAGACAAAAGTAGAATTTTCAAAATCAATATTTATTGCCTGGTCAATATGGCCAGTATTAAATTCACCCGGAGTTCGCACGTCTATCAACATAGCATTAGGAGTATTTGTGTATTTATCAATAAACTCTGCACCAGCAAGCTTCTTGGGACTGCCCATAAAAGACAAAGAAGCTATCGCAATGACAACCAATCCCACAACACCGAACATTGTATATTTATTGTTTTTCATAATAAGTATTTATTTTTTATTTAAAATCTAGTAATAGGTCAGTAATTTGCGTGACCTTTTTGTTAGCGACGCTATACACCATTTCTTTGCCCTGCCTACTGGTAGTAACCACACCCGCATCTCTAAGCACTTTTAAATGCTGAGACAGAGCCGACTGAGTAAAAGAACAATTATCTAATAATTCAGTCACGTTCTTTGGCTTTGACAAACACCGCAGAAGTTTGAGCCTGTGCTCACTTGAAAAAGCTTTATAAAGGTTATTTCTATTCATAAATACATATTAGCATATTCTAATATGTTAAACAACAAGAACACAAGCAAAAATCTTTTAAAAGTTTTGCTAAATTTATAGAAATGTTGTAATATCTCTCCTAAGCCCTACCCTTACTACGCCAAGGCTCCGGAAGGGCGAGAATCTATTGTTTAAAATTTAAAAACGGCCTCATCGTCTAACGGTTAGGACAACGGGTTTTCAATCCGTTAATCGGAGTTCGATTCTCCGTGAGGTCACCATCAACAGCTAGCACGAGTAGCATACAAAAATAGCCCAGATTGGGGCTGTTTTTGTATGTATCTTCGATGCTATAAATTTAACTAATTTAAAGTATAATTAATACCTATGGATATATTAGATGCTAATGGATACACATTAAAAGGACTGAGCAAGATAAATATCGTTTTAGGTAAGAATGGTTCTGGCAAAAGTACTTTCATTAGGAAAGTTGAACAACACATATCTTCCCATAATGAAACTTATGGTAAAACTAAATATATATCACCTGAACGCGGTGGCTCTTTGAATTATGATGCAGGAATGGAAAATTCATTAGCAAGCGATGTAAACTGGCTTCCAGGTCAAAGACGTAGAAATCAAACACCAAACTTTAAACAACAAAGTGTCGCCCAATATAAAAAATTAGAGTGGTTAGTTCTAAGAGAAATTGAAGGTGCCAAAAGAGCAGATACAGATTATAATTTCGACCTTTACATAACAAAAATAAATTCTCTATTAGATAATATAGAAATAAAAAGAAATGATAATACTTTCAAGATTTATAACAAAGGAACTACGACAGAAATAGGACCAGAATCAATAAGTAGCGGAGAAAGCGAATTAATATCATTGGGCATTGAATGTTTAGTATTTAGTAAAGAATGTGTTGCTGGAAAAGATAATTTTTTATTTTTAGATGAGCCAGATGTGCATCTTCATCCCGATTTACAGGTACGTTTAATGCATTTTTTAAAAAATCTGGTTGAGGAAAATAACTTCAAGGTTATCGTAGTTACACACAGTACAGCAATATTGGGTGCACTAGAGTCGTATACTGATGTTAATTTAAGTTTTCTGTCTCCTGGACAAAAGGACCTTGAGTTTAAGCCAATATCAGATATTTACAAAAAGGTTTTGCCTATATTTGGTGCACATCCTCTATCAAACATTTTTAACGAAGCCCCTGTGTTACTTGTTGAGGGTGAGGATGACGAGCGAATATGGCAACAAGCAGTCAGGACGGCACAAGGGAAAATTAAAATTTATCCTTGTGTTTGTGGAAGCGTAGAAGAAATAGGTCCTTTTGAAACCGAAGTAAAAAATATCATTGAAAGTGTCTATGATAAAGCAAGGGCCTACTCCTTGCGCGATCGAGATGATACACCAGAAACTGATCTTTCAGATGATTTACCTATAATAAAATTAAAATTAAAGTGTTATAGCGCTGAAAACTTATTATTAACTAATGAGGTCTTGTCTTCGTTGGGCAATACATGGGAAGTTCTACAAGGAAAAATGGATGAGTGGATTACTGAAAAAACTGGAAAATCGCACCCTCAGTTTGAAGATATGATTGCTTTCAAACAAGCTGATTATGATAGAAAAAATTTAAAGATAAAATCTTTAAGAATATTGGTTCTGGGTATAATGGGTATAGATAAACCATGGGAAGTTATAGTTGGTAAAACAATTGCTTCATTAACTTGGAATGAAACGACAGATTTTACTACTGAAGGCAGTATCTATAATTACCTTGGAGAAAAGTTGTTAAAAAACTTACTACCTAAAACAATATAACTATTATGGGAATAGGACAATATAGAGCAAAATTTAAAAATTGTAATCATGACTGGGAACTACATATGGATGCTGACAGTGGCGACAGGAAGAGTAATTCTCTATTCCTTTGCAGCCAGTGTGGAACCCTAGTTACCATGCTAGAGAGAAATTCTCTAGACTCTCTAGGGCTTCAAGAAAAAGCTATGAGGGACAGTTTGATGTCTCAAGAACAGTCTCAAAAAATACAGGAAAAAAGTATCCGAATATCTGCTTGGACTGCAGCGATAACGATAATAGTCGCTGTTATTGTATTTCTTTTCGGAGATGGGATTTTGAAATAATTTATTATGAACGAAAAAGATCAACAAATTTTAAAAGATTCAGCACTTGTTATTGCAGACCAAATTGCATCAAATCTCCCAGGGTTAAATATTGCTTGGGGTCTAACTAAAGCATTGCATGGTGCTGGGTTAAAATTAAGACAAAATAGAGCTCTTGAGTGGGTTGAAATGGTTAGGGATAACCCAAGTATTTTTAGTGAGGAAATTTTGAAATCTGAAAACTTTCAAGATGCGTTTGTGTATTCTTTTGAAAAATATATATCAGAACGTAATGAGAAGAAACGACAAATAATCAGGCAAATATTTCTTGGATACACGCAGTCAGCAGACCTAGAACAGTTTGAGATTGAACGAATGATTAGCCTTCTTTCGTTAGTTAGTAAGGAAGGTTTAGAACTGTTGCATCTTTTAGATAAATTATCGAACACTATAGTATATAAGAATAACAAGCTTTCGGAGCATCTAAAAACTTATTTAGTTAAGGATTCAAATGATAATCCTGGTAAATATAATTTATCACCCGGTTCAAATATCCGTGAAATTTGGGCTGAGGCAGAAACAAATTTAATCAACATTGGAATTTTAAGAGCTTATACTATTCCAACATATAATGGTTCGAACTATCAGGATTATGATCTTACTAACACTGGTAGAGAATTTATTAAATACATATTAGTATAATCATATTATCTATACGCACAAGAAGGGTTGAAGTAAATTAATAGAAATATTAAAACCGAGCTTACAATGCAAGGAATCAGTTTGGTTCTATCTGCTGAACGCTCACAGCATAAAAACAGCAACGAAAGTTGCTGTTTTTATTTTTAACAAATAAGTTAATTTTTTATATATAATAGAGGTATGAAAAAGAATTTAGATGTTATCGTTCTAGCTGTTTATACTTTTATAAATTTAAAGATTTTAATGCCTTTTGTTTTTGACTCAAGTGATTTAAGGCGCCTAGCTTTGTCAGAGAATATATCATTCTTTACTCTTATTATAGGATTATTTCTTAATACTTTCTTGATTCTTTACTGGTTTAAAAACAGAAATAAATAAAAAACTTTTATCCCTGTACCCCTTGGAGTTTTCTGTATGACCAATATGAGGCAGTTACGAGAACAAGTGCAAAAACGGCTGCGCCGTATTTCTCGGGACCATCACCATGCGCAAGGTGTGAGGCAAGCGCCCCAATAAAGTCGATAAAGAATCCTGCATAGGCCCACTCTCGTAGAAATGCGACCTGCTTCTGCCAGATGCCTATGACGCCCAATATTTTGGCAACGCCGATGATGGTGATAAAATACATCGGGTATCCAAGCCCCGTAATAGTAGCCACTGCTTCAGGATTAAAAGAAAGCTCCATAAACGCTGCTGCTAGCATCATGAGTGAAAGCAGCACCGTAGATCCAAAATAAACAATTTTTGTCTTTTTCATAATCAAATTTTAGCACAGATTCCCCCAAAAGAAGCGGCGCATTTTGTTTTTTGTTATAATCTAAATATGGAAAAACTTGAACAAAAGATTGAAGAACAAGCACAAAAGATAGATGCCATATATAAATCTGTAGAGAAGATCAGGCGCTATTTCAAAATGATTTTTTGGATTACGATATTCACAGTTGTATTACCCATAATAGGACTGGTGTTTGCTGTTCCCTTCTTTATGAGTAGCTATATTGGAGGATTGAGCGGTTTATAATGATTTAAAATTGTTTGTTATAATAATTTTATGGACATAGAATTCAAACAGGTTGGGCTAGATAGGTTGCCGGAAATAGCAGAAGTTAATTTCAAAGTATTTGACGGTGTGTACGACTGGAAGCCGTACGAGCTATCTGAATTCGAATCACGCTTGAGCGTAGATGAATCTGCTGTATTTGTAGCGCTCGACCAAGGTCAAATAGTCGGTTACTTCGTAGGCTATCCCAAGGGTGAATATTTCTACAGTTGGATTCTAGGAGTATTACCTGAATACAGGGGCCATCGGATTGCCACCGAATTAATGGACCTGGCCGAGGATTATGCCAGGAAAAATGGATTCAAGAAAATGCTATCCAAAGTCTACAATGTTTCCGACCGAATGCTGAGGCTTAAATTAAAGCGTGGCTATATGGTCGCCGACGTACAAAAAAACGACAAAATCCTCTACACAGCAGTCATGCTAGAACTAGAATTATAAAAAGCCCTCTCGGGGCTTTTTATTTTTTATATTTTGTAATATCAATATCTATTGCACTTCTCTACGAGGCATGTTTGGGCGCAATTGCACTGTCTCAGCCGTCAGGCTACCGTCTGGATTTGCTTTACCGGATACCATCACTGCCCCACCAATAGACACATCAGCTATACTGCCCTCAGCTGATTTAGAAACTTTAGTCTCGCCACCAATGAGCACAATTCTGGAACCACCATCTTGTAATTTAATAGTTAAGCTTTTTTCATCTTTTGACAAAACTTCACCAGAGATAAATCCGCCCAGACCGGATCTGTTGCGAGGCTGAGAGGGGCCACCATTTGCACCACCGAAATTCCGGCCAGACATACTCCCTGCTCCACCGGGGAATCCGGATTTTGTTTTAGATTGACCATAAGCATAACCACTCCAGAACGATCCTCCACCTACCACCAATACTATAGCTACCAGCAAACCAATATATTTTTTGTTCATATAATTTTATTTTTAATATTAATAATATTTATTCATACCGTAGCGCATCTATTGGATTTAACTTTGCAGCTTTTTTAGCTGGATAATATCCAAATACAATACCAATTGTAGCTGACACTCCAAAAGACAACAAAACAGATTTTATTGATACTTCAGTGGCAATAATTCCAAGCTGAGTAATAGCAAGCGATATCCCCCACCCAAGCAATATCCCTACAGTTCCACCCACGATGGTTAATGCCATAGCTTCATATAAAAATTGCCGACTGATATCTCTCCTCTTGGCGCCGATGGCTTTACGCAGACCAATCTCGCGAGTACGCTCGGTAACGGTGGTTAACATCATATTCATAATACCGATGCCACCCACCACTAGTGAGATACCTGCAATAGCTGCAAGCAAGATAGTTAATGTACCGGTAATGGTCGAGGCTGTTGCAATAATATCTGCCTGATTCAAGGTTGAAAAGTCGGCCAAAGCTGCATCAGAAATATTATGTCTGTCTAATAGAAGTGTAGTTATGTCTGCCTGTACAGCACTAGACACTTCAGAATCTTCGGCTGATACACCAATAGAGTTCAAATATTCATCTCCTGCGAAATATCGCTGCGCAGTAGCCAATGGTACAAAAATCATATCGTCCTGATTATTAAATCCAGTACCTCCTTTTGATTTAGTTATACCGACAACTTTAAACTGAGAACCCTTTATTTTTATAACTTGCCCCATAGCAAATGCACCTTCACCAAACAAATCATCCCGCACCGAGGGACCAATAACGGCAACTTTGGATCCATTCTGTGCCTGTGAATCACTAACAAAATTACCTTCTTCAATTTCAACATTGTGTACTTCTGCATATGCAGCAGTAACTCCAATAACACTAGTATTAGTATTGGTTCCCTTGGCGGTGATTTGGTACCGGCCTTGGACTTCTGGTGACACAGCCTTGACCCCAGATACTTCACTTTGGATTGATTCGGCGTCTTTTAGGGTCAATGTTTTGGCTGAGCCTCGTCCACCTGAAACCTGCACACCAGGACCCCTCTGCGCACCGGGATACACAGTAATAAGGTTCGCACCAATCGACTGGATATTGGCTTCGATTGATTTCTGTGCCCCACCTCCGATAGCCGTCATAGCAATCACTGAACTAATACCAATAACAATACCGAGCATGGTCAACCCAGATCGGACCTTGTTGGAAAAAAGCGCACTATATGTTTCTTCTAAAATATCGATAGTTCTCATTTTATTTTTTTATCGCTTAGTACAGCTCCGTCTTTGATAAAGATAATTCTGTCCGCATGCAGGGCCACATCCTGCTCGTGAGTAATCAGCACAATTGTTCTTTTAAATTGTCGATTTAATTTTTCGAAAGTACCCAACACTATTTCACCAGTCTTTGAATCTAGGTTACCTGTTGGCTCATCTGCCAATACAATGGATGGGTTGTTCACAAGGGCGCGAGCGATAGCCACACGCTGAATCTGCCCACCAGATAATTGATTAGAAAGATGGGAGAAATATTCTTCGCTAAGTCCAGCGGAGGCAAGCGCATCGCGAGCGCGAGTGTTTCTTTCTTTCTCATCTACTCCTTCATAGACTAACGGCAAGGCTACATTGCGCAGTACCGTTGTACGAGGTAGAAGGTTAAAAGATTGAAATACAAAGCCAATTTTCTCTCGTCTGATATCTGCTAGTTCGTCTTCAGACATGGTAGACACATCTTTCCCGTCTAATAAATAAGTCCCCGAAGTCGGAGTATCCAATGCTCCAAGTATATGCATCAATGTGCTTTTACCTGAACCAGAAGGACCCATAATGGCTACAAATTCACCATCTTCAATTTTAAAACTTACACCCTTTAATGCTTGAAAAGCAGATTCCCCACTGCCGTATGTTTTATTTATATTTTTTATTTCTATCATTGGATTATCTTCCACCGAGACCACGACTGCTGCTGCCTCCAATCAGACTCGGCGCAGTGGTGGTTTTAGCAGCAGTAGCTGAGACAGTTCTTGTTACTATTTGTTGTCCTTCGGACAAACCAGAAATTATTTCCGTATTAGTGTCATCAGTAATACCTACCACAACATCAATCTGCACAGGTTTTTCTTCAGATTCTATGCCAGCAATAGATTCAGCCTCAGTTACTGTTAATGCGGGTTCAAAAACTTCAACATAGCTCGTGTTGTTGCGCGTTTTAATAGCACTGGCTGGAATATACAATACATCAGTTTTTGATTCAGTAATTATTGCAGCCTCGACACTCATACCCGGTTTTATTTGGGCATCATCTGTATCGAAAGCAATCTTCACTGAATAAGAAACAACACCTTGGCTCACAGTGCCTTGCTGATCGATTTCTACAACTCTACCAGTCAGAGACAATCCATCAATTGCATCAAAAGTCATGGTGGCTGATTGACCTAAATTAATTTTTGCTACGTCAACTTCATTCATTGAAAGCACAGCTACTTTGTTGTTCGTAATAATAGAACCCAAAGGACTGGATGGTGATTCACCTACCTTGGCATCAATATTAGCCATCACTCCATCAAATGGTGCATATACATAATAATCAGATAATTTGGCTTTAGCATCCGTGAGATCGTCTTCTGCTTTTTTAATAGCTAATTCCTTGGTACGGACATCAAGCGGGTCTGGACTGTATAGCTCATCTAATTCTTGATTCTTTTGGGCTATGGTTAAGGCAGAAGCATCATCTACTTTTTTCTGTTCGTCTAAGGTATCTTGATAACTTTTTAAATTAGTCTCATAAGCTGTAACGGATTTATTCGGTAGACTTATTATCCAAGCAGGCTGACTGGCACTACTGCTTGAGAACTTTATATACAAACCAGTATTACCTAGCACCTGTGCCACAGAGGTAGAAACCTGACCAGAGAAAGTGAACACTCCAGAAGGAGTACTATATGCATTATAATACGCACCCTCGCCTGTTTGGTATACATTAATATTTATATCCATCTCTTTATCCAAGATATATGTTCCCGTAACGGTGGGCGCAGTATAACTGCTGTTGGCATTTACTGGATCAGCCACTACAGAAGTATTAAGAAGTTTACGCCAAGCTGCCGATACATCATCTGCAGCATCGGTTTTATCTGTTTCGGCGTCCTTGATAGCTTGTTTAATAGATAACACGTCTATATCATCTGGTATTTCTCTTAGTTTCTCTAATTCCAGTTTAGCTGTTTCTAGGTTGGTCTCAGCATCGCGGACAGACTTCTGTGCATCTCTAGCATCAAAACTAAACAACGTTTGTCCTCGGCGTACACTGGCACCAGCTTTTACTCCAATATAACGAACATCACTTGTTACCTTAGCTTTGAGATCTATCTGGTCTCCAGACTCAACCTGACCGCTAGCAGAAACAGAAGCAACTATTGTTCCCTTTTGTACAGCACCTAGTACGTATTTATTCGCACTCGTATCTCCAGCAATTTGTCCGTAAAGTTTATAACCCAAGAAGACAATAATTATCAAAATAACAATTGACCATATTTTATGAGCACGAACAAAAATTTTTATTTTTTCTAGTATGTTTTTCATGTATAAGTATTATTTATTGAAAGGTTTGGGCATGTGGCGAATAAATTTAGCAGTTATTTTTCCATCCTCTCCAGGCATACCAATAACTATCACAAAATCATCAACTTTTAAATCTTCCAATTTAATGCTATCCCGAGCGTGTTTAACCATAGTCTCTTCGTTTGTTACAATTACCTTTTCTACTTGATCTCTATCAGAAACAACAATCTCTGGTAAATCTATACTGAGTATTCGCCCTACAGTACCGTGAGCATTCGGTAAATTATTCGGATGCATCATTCCACGTGTTCCAAAATTATCATAATAATTATCTGCATATCTACCGGCAAAATTACCCTTGCGCATACCCACCAACACTCCAACTTGGAAAACTATTATTAATATGAGTAAACAAAAAACACCTGTTATAGCATGGTGCCATAATTTAGACTGTAAAACCTTTTTAATACTATTTTTTATTTCTTGCATATTAGCTAAATGATATTCTGGTTAAATAATAATTACGTAAAGTAAACCTAATAGAACTGATTAAAGAAACTAAGACTGAAAAGAAAAGTAATAAATAAAATGCTGGCAAGGATTCAAGTAATGCTAAAGTAAGTTCTACCCAGAAATTACTTATTGCTCCACCAAGTAATAATCTAAAATAATCTATAAAACCAGTTGTCTGCATTTCACCCCATAGATAAATAGCCGCCATTGATAAAACACCGAACAAAATCAAAGACAAAAAAGCCAAGCCAAAAAAGCGAGCCTTGGCACTTCTCTGCTCTGACTTTCTAACATAGGCCAAAATATCGGTAGCTAAGCCCTCTCTAGGTTCGGTATTAAACAAGTTGTTGTATTTTGAATTCATAACCAATAAATATACGAAGTTAATTATAATTAAGTTGCACCTTAAGCTCCCGAAGCTTTAGCAAGCCTCTCCTATTTAAACTCTTTACTGTGTTTAGATTCTTATCTAGAACATTAGCAATTTCTTCAAAGGACATATCCTCACCGTAACGCAGCCTAATAACTTCCCTTTCTTGAAGGGATAAATTTTCCAACATTGAACGCAAAACTTCTTTGTCCTCTATATGGGCAAAAACCTCATCTGGCAACGGATCTGTACTCTCTATTGATTCAACGAAGTTATCTTCATCATTAACACCAAGCTCGGTAAAATTGAAAGATTTCTTTTTACGTAAAATATCAATATTAGTATTTCTCGTTATACGTAATATCCAAGATTTGAAAGAACCTGCAGTGTCAAATGTATTTAACTTTTTCCAGACCTTTAGAAAGGTTTCTTGAGTAGCATCTTCGGCTAAGGTAGAGTCCTTTTGCCAAGACAATGAATAACGATAGACTATTTTGAAGTACCTATTCACCAATACAGCAAAGGCTTTTTCATTACCTGCAATGTGCTCTTCTATTATTTCTAAATCATTATGTTCTTCCATGCTTTATTTTTTATTTAAAAATGGTACCTTAATATCATGACCGTAAATACCAACAATCTTCAAATCATAGTCCTAGCTGCTGGTAAAAGCAAAAGGATGGGCGGCGACACGCCGAAAGCCTTGGCCGAATTAAAAAACAAACCTTTCCTTAGGCATATTTTAGATACGCTACAGAGGCTTGATTTGGTGCACAAACCCATAATAGTTGTCGGACATAAAAAAGAAGAAGTAATGGATAGAATAGGTTCAGACTTTATTTATGCAGTACAACAAGAACAATTAGGTACTGGCCACGCAGTAAAATCAGCCCAAGACTTAACCAACGACACACATCATACCATACTGGTACTATCAACGGATCAACCCCTAATCTCAACCGAGACTATATCCAATATAGTAGACGAACACACCGGCAAAAACGCTACGATAACTTTAGGTACAGTCAAACTACCAGATTTTAACGAGTGGCGTAGTGGTATGCTACATTTTGGCAGAATAGTCCGCGACACAGATGGCAAAGTTGAGAAAATTGTTGAATACAAAGACGCCACCGATGAAGAAAAAAACATTACCGAAGTAAATCCAGCAATTTATGCCTTTGATGCAAAATGGCTGTGGCAAAATATTGAAAAAATAAGGAATGAAAATGCCCAGCAAGAATACTACCTAACAGATTTAATCCATGCTGCTTTTGAACAAAATAAAACAGTATTGGCAGTACCCGTTGCCAGTGTATTAGAAGGGCTACAACCAAATACCAAAGAAGAATTAGCCGTGCTCGAAGACCTAATTTGAAATTATTGTTTACTCTCTAGTGTAGGTATATAATAACCTCGTTATAAAAAGTAATAGTCTCGCTTTAAATACGAGGCAATATAATTATGAACGAAAATCCTTTCCATAATGCTATGGAGCAACTCGATAAAGTTGCCAAGATCAAGAATTATAGTAGTGAGTTTTTAGCACGCTTGCGTCAGCCTAATCGTGAGTTAAGGATTGCTATACCTGTCCTCATGGATGATGGGGGTACTAAAATATTTGAAGGTTATAGAGTTCAGTACAACAACGTGCGCGGACCATACAAAGGCGGAATTCGATATCACCACGAAACTAATATTGATGAAGTAAAAGCACTCGCTTTTTGGATGACTATCAAATGTGCAGTTGCAGGCATACCCATGGGTGGAGGCAAGGGCGGTATAACTGTTAACCCAAAAGAACTTTCAAAACATGAACTAGAGAAATTATCGAGGGGTTGGATACAAGGTCTATATGAAGTACTAGGTCCTAAAAAAGACGTCCCTGCACCAGACGTAAACACTACTCCGGAAATAATGTCTTGGATGGCAGATGAATTTGAAAAAATAACTGGTGACAAAACAGGTGCTGTGATTACTGGTAAGCCTCTAGGTGGTGGTGGATCTGAAGGCCGAGGCAGCGCTACAGCCCAAGGAGGATTCTTTGTCTTTGAAGCACTCCGAGAACAAATCGGACTCCCAGAAAAATGCGATGTAGTTATCCAAGGATTCGGCAATGCCGGAATGTACGCAGCCAAAATTTGGCAAAATGCTGGGCACCGCATATTAGCCGTATCTGATTCCAAAAGCGGTACCTATAACAAAGAAGGTTTAGACATCGAGGCAGCTGCTAAGTTCAAGCAAGAAACAGGCATGTTGGCTGGATTCCCGGGTGGAGAAAATATTACAAACGAAGAGCTACTTACCCTACCCTGCGACCTTTTAATCCCGGCTGCTTTCGAGAATCAAATTGGTGAAGAAAATGCCGAGAAAGTCCAAGCCAAAGTAATACTCGAGCTGGCTAACGGACCGGTCACCCCGCACGCTGATGAAACCTTAAACAAAATGGGCATATCTGTAATTCCAGATGTTTTGGCTAACTCTGGTGGAGTAACAGTATCGACCTTTGAATGGGAACAAAATTTAAAAGGCGAGCATTGGAGTGAAAAAGAAGTTTTCGATAAATTAAACCCTATACTTTCTGACTCTGCGCAGAAAATATGGAAACTCGCAAAAGATAACAATACAGATCTGCGTACTGCGGCATTCCTACTAGCGCTTGATAGAATACAAGAAAGCATGTAATATCAAAAGACGGGATTAATCCGTCTTTGCGCGGTTAGCTCAGTTGGTAGAGCGTGTCTTTGACGTAGACAAGGCCATAGGTTCGAATCCTATACCGCGCACTAAAAAATAACAAATACTTCAATTATCATATAAAAAATGATATATTTTAACCATGGAAATCAATGAAAAATTCCTCAAGCCCTATGATGCCAAGGCCACAGAGGACAGGATTTATAAACTGTGGGAAGACTCAGGTTTTTTTAATCCAGATGTCTGCATAGAAAAAGGGGTAACAAGCCCTGATGCACCAATTTTCTCTCTTGTGCTACCCCCTCCGAATGTAACCGGCAGGCTACATATGGGTCATGCCCTGGAGCACAGTCTCCAAGATGCCGTCATCAGATTTAATCGAATGCGTGGCAAAAGAACTCTCTGGATACCCGGCACTGATCACGCAGCCATAGCCACCCAGGCACGCTTTGAAAAAAATTTAAACAAAGAAACTGGTAAATCAAGACATGACTTTTCTCGAGAAGAGTTCTTTAACATGGTGCAAGAATTTGGTCTAGAAAACCAAAAAGAAATGCAAAAACAAATGCGCCTACTTGGTTCATCTTTGGATTGGTCCCGAGAAGCTTTTACACTCGATGAAAAAAGGAGTCTAGCAGTTCGTACAGCCTTTAAAACAATGTATAACGAGGGACTTATCTATCGAGGTTACAGAGTTATCAACTGGGATCCAAAAGGTCAGACCACCATAGCCGATGATGAGGTTATATACGAAGAACGCAAAGGTAAACTTTATACTTTCAAATACAGCAAAGACTTCCCTATTGCTATATCTACTACTCGCCCCGAGACAAAGATAGGCGACGTAGCTGTAGCGGTGCACCCCGAAGACGAACGATACCAAGAATTTGTCGGCAAAGAGTACGATGCTGTGTTTTGCGGAGTGCCTATACACATAAAAATTATTGCCGATGATAAGGTTGAAAAAGATTTTGGTACTGGAGCTCTTGGTGTAACGCCGGCCCATAGTCAGATAGATTGGGAGATGTCTCAGAAACACAAACTCCCTGTAATACCGGTTATCAATGAATATGCCAAAATGACCATAGGTGATGAAAGAATTTTGGGTAGAAAAACAACTGAAGCTCGGGACGTTATCGTGGAATGGCTTCGAAACGAAAACTTACTCGAAAAAGAAGAAGAAATAAATCAAAATATATCAACTTCGGAAAGAACTGGTGCTGTTGTTGAACCGTTGCCGAAATTACAATGGTTCATCGATGTAAACAAACCAATTCCAAGCAAGAGTGGTAAAACACTAAAAGAACTGATGAAGGAACCGGTTGCAAATGGTCAAGTAAAAATAATGCCTGAGCATTTTGAACGAGTGTATTTTAACTGGATAGATAATCTACGAGATTGGTGCATTTCAAGGCAGATACTTTATGGTCATCGTATTCCTGTTTGGTATAAAGGAGAAGAAACATACTCAGGTACACAAGCACCAGATGGCGAAGGATGGCAACAAGATACAGATAGCCTTGATACCTGGTTCTCCTCTGGACTTTGGACCTTCTCAACCCTAGGTTGGCCAGAACAAACAAAAGATTTAGAGACCTATCACCCTACAAGTTTTATGAACCCTGGATACGAAATACTTTTCTTTTGGGTAGCACGTATAGTAATGCTCAGCAAATATCTTTTAGACGAAATACCTTTCAAGACAGTTTACATTCACGGTATGGTACGTGACACAAAAGGTCAGAAATTCAGTAAATCTTTAAAAAACGGAGTTGAGCCAGAAGAGATAATAGCTCAATTCGGTACTGATGCAATTAGAATGTCTATGGTTGTTGGTATTGGACCAGGCAATGATCTAAATTTTGATATTCAGAAAGTAAAAGCGTATTCTAAATTTGCAAACAAAATCTGGAATGCAACTCGTTTTGTACTTGAACAAGCAAAAGGTCTAAATTTAGACGCCCTACCAGAATTTGATGAAGAAGACAAAAAGTCTGACGAAGAATTAAAAAGCTTGATTGAAAAAGTTACAAAAGAAATGGAAGAATATAAACTCTATCTGGTTTCTGAAAAACTTTATCATTATTTCTGGCACACTTTTGCTGATGTATTGATTGAAAGATCAAAGAAGAAAATCTTGGAAAACAACAACGCGGACTCAGCCAAAGCATTACTCTACACCCAACTAACTACCCTGCTTAAACTACTGCATCCATTCATGCCTTTTGTTACTGAAGAAATCTGGCAGACCATGGGCAATACATCAATCCTAATGACTGAACAATATCCGAATGTTTAATGATCCAAAAACTATATTAATAGCATTTTTGGGTGGCATGCTTCCTTCGCTTGTATGGCTGTGGTTCTGGCTTAAACAAGAAGAAAAGAGACCTGAACCCAGCAGACTACTGCTTGGTACTTTTATAATGGGAATGTTGGCAGTGATCATTGTTGTACCTGTACAAAAATTCATACATTCGATAATTCTATCTAGTAATTGGGAACTCATTGCCTGGGCAGCTGTAGAAGAGATGGTTAAATATGCAGCAGCTTTAGCTATCGTATACAAGAGTAAGGATTTGGACCAACCACTTGATTGGGTTATATATTTAATGACCGCAGGATTAGGCTTTGCAGCTTTAGAAAACACTCTTTTCCTTATCACTCCAATTTCTCTTGGAAAAGATGTTGTCACCCTAATGACTGGAGGGTTGAGATTTCTAGGTTCTACACTTTTACACGCTATCGCCAGCGGATTCATCGGTGTTACTCTTGGATTATCTTTCTACATGAAAAAAAGTTGGCGTAATTTTTATTTATTATTTGGTTTTGTGTTCGCTACAGCCTTGCATAGCATTTTTAATTTCTTTATAATTAAGAATGAAGGTACAGACTTTTTAAAAGTTTTCGCTTTTCTGTGGGTAATTTCAGTTGTGGCGATGCTTCTTTTTGAAAAAGTCCGACGTATGAGTGGTGAGTATTAATATTTTAATTAACTAAAACTATGGCAACTAAAAAAAGAGGTTTTTTTGAAAGATTGACCGGTAGTATCAAAATGGACGATGAGTACGAACCAGAAGCTGTACACAATTTGAAAGTCAAAGAAAACAAGTCAGCTACCAGTGAAAGCAATTGGATGGAAGAAGAAAACGATGAAGCAGAACTAGCGGTAGATGTTTTTCAGACAAACACTGAAATAGTAGTGCAGACCTTTGTCGCTGGGGTTAAAACAGACGACCTAAATCTGTCTATTGCTCGCGACATGATTACCATCAAAGGCAAGCGCGAAGAATCCAGAAGTATTGATGATGATAATTACTTTACGAAGGAACTCTACTGGGGCAAGTTCTCACGAACCATACTACTACCCCAAGAAATCGAACCGGACGAAGCAGAGGCCACAGAAAAACACGGATTATTGACTATTAAACTCCAGAAAGTAGACAAAGGAAAGAAAAACAGTATCAAGGTTAAATCTATATAATAAACAAAAAACCCGACGTAATGTCGGGTTTTTTGTTTGATGTGCCGAGACCCAGGGTCGAACTGGGGACCTATCCCTCTTCAGGGGAGCGCTCTACCAACTGAGCTATCTCGGCATTATTTTTTTGTAAATTACTTATCTCTACCATCCGCCAACTGGCGGAGAGCTATCTCGGCAAGTTTATATATTTATTTTGGCAATATATCTTTTATTTGATTTACTGATTGATTAGCGTCTTTATATAGCTTTATAGCAGAATCTACATACGGCTGTATAAAGTAGAAAGCCCCAACACTAATACCAATCACGATAAACCAATATGCAACACTCATTAAAACTGCGTTTTTTTGAGCACGACGCAATTTATGCAGCATTTTATTATTCTCTCTTTCAAGCTCGTATGTTTCCTCGAGCAACTTTTTGGACTCTTGATCCATGGGATCTATAATAGCATAAAACATATAAAATTCAATTTTTAAAAGTCTTGATTTTGTGCTACATTGTGATTACTGTCCTCGTAGTTAAATGGATATAACTACCCCGTCCTAAGGGGTAATTGTAGGTTCGATTCCTGCCGAGGACACAAGTTCCTTGCCTGCCGGCAGGCAAGGATTCGGAGTGGGGGCACAGCGTTAAAAAAACCTAGATTTCTCTAGGTTTTTTTAACTATACCTATCTAACCCTTATATTCCTAGTAGTTTGTCTATAACTGGGCGATTAAAGCCTACAATAATCTCATCACCAATTAATATGACAGGTACACCCATTTGGCCTGATTTTTCCACCATTTCTTGTCTTTTAGACATGTCTGTAGCCACATCATAGTCAGTAAACTCTACATTCTTTTCCTTAAAATAATCCTTTGCCATATGACAGAAATGGCATGTTGGGGTTGAATAAATTGTAACTGTTTGCATAAAATTTATATTTTAATAATAATTTCCTACTCCTTTAGTATAGCACACTCGTCAAGATTTATTTTTCGCCCAATTTAACAAGGGTTTTTATGACAGTATCTGGATTTAAAGACATTGTTTCTATCCCTAAATCAATCAAAAACTTAGCAAATTCTGGGTGGTCACTCGGTGCCTGACCACAGAAACCAATATACTTATTCCTTTCCATACATTTTTTTACAACGCTAGAAACCAATTCTTTTACTGCATCATTCATTTCATTACCTACATGCGCCACAATACCTGAGTCTCGATCAAGCCCAAGTGTAAGCTGAGTTAAATCATTAGAACCAATAGACATACCATCAAACAAATCCAGGAATTTGTCAGCCAGCAATACATTGGATGGAATTTCACACATAACATATGTTCTGAATTCATGATTAAAATTCTTACCTAGTCCATATTCATGCATCACATCAAGTACCTTCTGCCCTTCTTCAACTGTTCGACAAAATGGTATCATCGGTATCACATTCTTCATATTCATATCATCACGCACACGCTTTAAAGCCAGACATTCTAATCCAAATGCGTCTTTGAATTTAGGATCATAGTACCTTGAGGCACCTCTCCATCCAATCATTGGATTTTCTTCTTTAGGTTCATATAAATCCCCTCCTAATAAACTCCTGTATTCATTAGTCTTAAAATCAGAAAAACGAATTATCACTTTATGTGGGTACATCGTAGCAGCAATTTTAGCAATTCCACGGGCAAGCTCATCAATATAATACTCTTGCTTGTTTTCGTAACCTGCCGTTAGTTTGTCTATTTGATTGACTATTTCAAATATTTTTTGGTCTCTAGTTTGCTTTTTTAAATCTTCATAATTTATTAATGCGTTTGGATGTATTTTAATATGTGAAGCAATCATGAACTCAAGTCTACCTAGTCCCACTCCTTCAGCTGGCAAATTCCAGTTACGAAAAGCCTCATCTGGTGACCCAATATTTATCATTATCTTTGTTTTTAATTTGGGTACATTGTCTAATTTATGTTCCAGAACCTTAAACGGTAAAATACCTTTATAGATAAATCCTGATTCACCACTTGAACAATCAACTGTTACTTCATCTTTGTTTTTTAGCTTTATGGTGGCATTCTCTGTACCTACTATACATGGTATGCCAAGTTCTCGAGAAACGATAGCAGCATGCGAAGTGCGACCACCTTTGTTTGTAACGATAGCACTGGCTATTTTCATAATTGGTTCCCAATCTGGATCAGTTATATCTGTAACCAAAACCTCACCTTTTTCGAATTGAGTAATCTCTTTAGCGCTTTTCAAAACACGGACATTGCCAGCACCAATCTTGCCACCGACAGAAATACCTTGGACTAGAACATCACTTTTTTGCTCCAAAATATATTCTTCTAATATGTTTTTATCTTTAGAAGACTGCACTGTCTCTGGTCGAGCCTGAACAATATACATGTCTCCAGTTACACCATCCTTGGCCCACTCAATATCCATTGGTTGGTAATGGCCTCTTTTTTCAGAAAAATATTTCTCAACTTCATAGCACCATTTAGCAAGTTTAATCACCTCCTCGTCAGTCAGAGCGAATTTATTTTTCTCGGCTAAATCTACTCTAACTTCTTTTGTACCACTCCAACCGTAGATGAGCTTAATATTCTTTTGTCCTAACTTTTTATGAATTATGGACCGATGACCTGTTTCAAGTGATGGTTTAAAAATAATATATTCATCCGGTATAACCTTACCTTGAACAATGAACTCACCTAATCCGTAAATACTATTAATCACAATGACTTTATCAAAACCAGTCTCAGTATCTATAGTAAAAGCAACACCCGAAGATGATTTATCTGAACGAACCATTAATTGTACACCTACTGAAAGCGCTGCATCAAAATGAGAAAATCCCTTGTCAGTACGATAAGAAATAGCCCGATCAGTAAACAAAGAAGCTATACACTTCTTGGTAGCAGTTAGAACTTCATCTACTCCCGATACATTTAAATAAGTCTCTTGCTGTCCGGCAAAAGAAGCACCCGGCAAGTCCTCGGCCGTGGCAGAAGACCTCACCGCTACGCTTATTTTTTGGCCATATTTTTGTTCAAGTTCTTTGTATGTCTTAGTAATTATATTTTTCAACTCCTTAGGGAACTTAGCAGAGATGATTGCTTCACGGACACGTGACCCTCTCTTTTGCAAATTCTTTATATCTTTTGTATCTAAATCAGAAAGTATCTCCTTCACCTTTTTATCTAGTCCTGTTTCTTTAAAAAAGAATCGGTAAGCATCAGCAGTCAAAGCAAAACCATCTGGCACACCAACACCACGTGATTTTAAATTAGAAAACATTTCGCCAAGCGCAGCATTTTTACCCCCAACTACTGGGACATCTTCAATCCTCAAATCATTGAACCATTTAATAAATATATTGTTTTCTTCTGCCATAAAAAATATTTAAATAATAATTAACTAACTTTCGAAATTTTTATTAATCTTTCGTATTTCACCATACGTTCTCTCGCTACTGGTGAACCGGACTTCAGACCAAATACTCCAAATGCATAAGCCAAATCAGCAATAAAATCATCCATGGTCTCCCCGCTTCGATGCGAGATGATGAGCTTGATATTGTTTTTAACTGCAAACTCAATGGTTTCAATTGTTTCAGTTAAAGTTCCTATTTGGTTTAGTTTAATTATAACACCGTTTATGCTATCTTTGTTTATTGCTATCTTTAATCTATCAATATTGGTAACAGTCAGATCATCCCCGACAACACACAAATTAGGAAATTCAGATTTTAATTTATGAAAACTATCAAAATCTTCTTCATAAAAAGGATCTTCTATTGAAAGAATATCAAACTCATTAATTATTTCTCTATAAATAGAAAGCAACTCTCCTCTATCTATTAATTCTCCATTAATTAAATATTTACCTTCTAAATAAAAAGAACTGGCTGCTACATCAAGCGCAAAACGCACAGGCACAGATGTGCCTGTAGCTTCTACGGCTTGGCGCAACCATCGAAGCGGTAATTTTACATCTGTAACTTTTGGTGCAATACCACCCTCGTCCCCCATGGTAATTTCTTCAACACCTAATTCCCTTTTACAAATTTCATCAAGGTTTTTCTGTATCTGCTTACCTAAATTAACTGACTCTTCTATATCCTGAGTATCTGAAACAACATGATACTCCTGAAATGCTAGTCCATTTTTTGCATGTTTACCTCCATTTAATAAATTCATAAATAACAAAGGCATAACATTGGATTCTTTTATATTAGAAATTTTCCTTAAATACTCGTACGTAGGTATGCCAAGCAATTGGGCTGCCAACTTAGCACAAGCAACCGAAACACCTAAAATTGAATTTGCCCCTAAATTACTTTTATTTGGAGTACCATCAAGCTGTAGTAATGTTGTATCAATGTTTTGTTGATTCGTTGGATCTTTGCCTAAAATAACTGGTGCAATTATTGAATTAATGTTTTCTATTGCTTTAGTTACATGGCCATCGGCATCTTTTAATTCCATTGCTTCATTAGATCCGGTTGAAGCACCTGACGGTACATCAAATACTCCCACCATATCATCTGCCCAAATCTCAACTCGAAGTGTTGGTTTACCTCGAGAGTCATTGATTTCAATTGCTTTGATTTTATTTATTAATGGCATTAGTTTTTATAGGCCAACATAATATCAGAAACATTTGCTCCGGTTGGTCCAGTCTTTATTAAATCACCTGTTTTAGCAAAAAAATTATATGAATCATAATTTTCATAATAAATTGCTTCATCTAAATTATTCTCTCGAATCTTTTTTATTGTTTCATTATCTACAATAGCCCCAGCCATGTCACTGTTGTCTAAGCCGTCCGAAGCTATAGAAGCAAAAACTACACCCTCAGTTACGACTCCTCTGTATAGCGCGCTGTGACAAAGGTACATATTCCTACCCCCATTACCACCCTTCCTGGTAATACGCACCCTAGGCTCACCGGCTGCTAAAACAAGCGAGTAATCTTTGAGGGCCTCACTCATTGTCTCAACGACTTTCACTGCATCATCATAAAATTCAGTCGAAAGTACGTGTGCATGTATGCCTTTATTGAAAGCAGTTTGCTGCATAGCATAAACAGCAGTTGTGTTTGCTACTAGGACAAAGTTATGAACCTTTTCAAAATATTTTAAATTTTTATTTGTTTCTTTAAGTTGATATGAACCAAGTTTTTTTTCTTCAATTATTTTTTGTGCGTCAGATATAGTGGTTGGATCAAAATATGTTGGACCAGAAGCAACATCGGCAAAGTTACCACCTGGAACATCAGAAAATATTAGCCCAATAACTGTGGCTGGATAAGCAAGCTTTGCTAAGCCACCACCCTTCAGGTCAGATAGGTGCTTCCTAATGGTATTCATTTCACTAATTTGCCCACCCTTCTCCAAGAAATCATCGTATAAGTTAAGTATTGAGTCATGTTCAAATTCACTATCACACAAAAGTGCTGACCCACCACCAGAGACCACCGCAATAATTAAATCTTCTTCAGTACTTGATTCAACAATACTACGAATACGATTTCCAGCTAATAAATTTTGGGTTGATGGTCGAGGGTGTGTTCCAACAAAAGTTTCGATAAATGCACAATCAGTTTTCTCAAGTCCAATCATAGCACCTTCAGATATTAGGTTACCTAAAATAGATTCAATAGCCTTGGCTGCCTTGGGAGATGCTTTACCGAAGCCAACTATCTTAATTTTTTTATATTTAGTTAAATCAAATTCGTTTCCCTGTATCGAAAGAAGGTTGCCTGTTAAAGTAACGGACTTTTTTATAATTAATTCAGTGTCGATAGCAGCCAAACCAGCTTCAAGAATCTCTAAAACTATTTGACGACTAGGCGTTATAGATAATTCTTCAAAATTATTAATAAAGCGTGACTTGTTAATCATTATTTGGGCTCGACTCGATTAGTTGGATTACCAGTAATAAAATTATTAATATTATCAACAGTTGTCTTGATAATTTCTTCTTCTGCTTCTTTGGAATAAAAAGCCAGGTGTGGAGTAACAACAACATTTGGCAAATCCATTAGCACCCTTCCTTCAAATAGGGTTTTATAGTCTTTTACGTGTTCACGTTTATTAGGATCAGATAAAATTTCAATTTCTTCCTTAAGTTCACGCTCACCTTCTAATACATCGAGCCCAGCACCGGATAATGTGCCATCTGAAAGAGCAACAATTAATGCATCAGTATCTATTAACTCCCCTCGAGCTGTATTAATCAAATATGCACCTTTTTTAATTAATGAAAACCTTTCTTTGTTCAAAAGATGATGATTTTCTTTGGTGTACGGAGTATGCAGGGTTAGTACATCAGAATTAGTTAATACTTCTTCGATTGTTTTATACTCAAATCCTTTCTGTGATGCTAGTGCTTGATCTGGGTACAAATCAAAGGCAAAAACCTTCATGCCAAAACCCAAGGCAATATTTATGACATTTTTTCCAATTCTTCCAGTACCGATAACCCCCAATGTTTTTCCATGTAGATCAAAACCACGTAAACCTAAAAAAGAGAAGTCTGCAGTTTCTCTAATCTGTTCGTTTGCTTTGTGCACCTTGCGTGATAAATTGAGCAAAAGCGCAAAGGTAAACTCTGCCACGGTATAAGAACCATAAGCTGGTACATTTGAAACTAAAATACCCTTATCTTTTGCATAAGCAACGTCAACATGGTCAAAACCTGTTGAACGAGTTGCAACCATTTTTAAGTTTGGCAATTTATCAATTATTTCTTTATTCAAAACTGAATTAATGAAAACAGATACGACATCCGCTTCACTAGCTAAATGAACAGTATCTTCGTTTAATTTTTCAGTAAAAAACTGTGCCTCCTGTCCAGCAAAAAGTTGTTCAAAAGTTGGTTGCTCTAATTCAGGAACCTCAAAAAATATTGTTTTCATGCATAAATTATAGCACTGGTTTAGTTACCAAACAAACTGCGCCAAAAGTGTATAAAACCTAATTCCGTTGTTTTATTTTCGTCTGTTTTAACCTTATCTACAACCACTACTACACCTTCACCTGGCAGGCCAAGTCCATAGTTTTCTCTGAATACTTTTTCCTTACCAAAATCAGTATTTAACTCACTAATATCTTTCTCTAATCCTTCTTTGCGGATATTTAACTCTTCAATCTTTTTTTCAGAAATTTTCCTATTTTCATAAGCATCCTGAGAACGCTTGGCAAAGCCAAAAACACTAACAGCGAAAACAACCAGCACAACAAATAATATACCAATAAATGGCAACTGATATATTAACTTATTTTTGCGCTTATTTTGAAAATTATTCACTTTATGTTATTATAGCGCATATGCTTTTTAACCGAAAACACAGAAAAAAAATACAGTTAGCTTGGGCTATTTTGAGCTCCCTGATCATAATTTCAATGATTTTGCTATACGCGCCTTTCTTGTGGAGTAAATAGTTTATTCCCCTCCTCCACGCATCATTTTCAAAAACACGTCTTGTGGAATGTTAACCTGTCCACGTTCTTTCATTTTCTTCTTACCCTTTTTCTGTTTCTCCCATAATTTCTTTTTTCTAGTTATATCACCACCGTATAGATACCCTGTGACATCTTTTCTGTAAGCTGCAACACTGCGTGAAGCTACTATCCTACCTAAGGCCTTGCCTTGAATTTTCATTACGAATAATTGGCGCGGCAATATAGCGTGCAATTTTTCAACTGATTTTTCAGCTTCTTCTTCTGCCCTTCTTTTAGAAACAACTTTAGAAAAAGCTGGTATTATTTCGTCAGCCACTAAAACATCTAGTCGGGTAACATTTGCCTCACGCATTTCTCCGATTTCATAAGAAATAGAAGCATAACCAGAAGACACACTCTTTAACTCATCAAAGAAATTACGCATTAATTCACGAAGAGGCATAGAAATAAAAAGTTCGGACCTATTTTCTCCGAAACTATGAGTTTCAGCCAATTCGCCCTCGTGATCAAATAGTAATTGCATTACCCCACCCAAATATTCGCCTGGAACAATTATTTTTATTTTGACCCAAGGTTCTGAGACTTTTGTTATATTCCCATCGTCTGGGAAAAAATAAGGGGAGTAAATTCTCTGTGTTTTACCATTTTTTAAAGTGACTTCATAGGTAATAGATGGGGTGGTTATAACTAGTTCAAGATTGAATTCTCTTTTTAGCCTTTCTGTAATAATTTCTAGGTGTAGCATACCTAAAAAACCAGCTCGAAAACCACGACCCAAAGATCCACTAGATTCTTCTTCGTATGAGAAAGATGAATCAGATAATTTTAATTTATCTAGTGCTAATTTTAACTCCAAGAAGTCGTCAGCATCTTCTGGAAATATTGACGCCCAAACAATGGGTGTTGGATTCATATATCCTGGCAAGGCTGGCAGGATGTTGTTACTTTTAACAATAGTATCACCAACAGATGCAATACCTGGCTTTTTAATACCGGTAACTATATATCCAGTTTCACCAGCTGTTAAAGAATCTTTAGGTTTTTCTTCTGGGGAAAATACACCAACTTCCAAAGAAATAAATTTCTCTTTCGAAACAGCAAAAAGCAAGCTGTCCCCTTTTTTAACTTGTCCATCTAGTATACGTACAAAAACAATCACGCCTTTGTGATTAGAATATTTAAAGTCGAAAACAAGCGCTCGTAGATTATTTTCTCCTTCATACGCTTGTTTAGGTGGTGGGACAAGTTCTACTACTTTATTAAGCAGATTTTCGACTCCTTCACCTGTTTTGCCAGAAACAAGTAATATTTCATCAGGGTCACAACCTAAAAGTTCAACCACTTCTTCTTTTATTTCTTCTGCTCGAGCTAACGGGGAATCAATCTTTGATAAAACAGGTATTATCTTGAGTCCACCTTCACGTGCCATATTCAGTGTTGTCAGGGTCTGAGCTTGTACACCCTGAGTAGCATCTATAAGTAAGATAGACCCTTCTACCGCCTTTAAGGCTCGAGACACTTCGTAAGAAAAATCTATGTGCCCAGGTGTATCAATTAAATTAAGAATATATTCTTGTCCACCGACTGTATACGCCATACGTACAGGCTGCATTTTTATGGTTATGCCCCTCTCCCTCTCTAGTTCCATAGAATCAAGAACCTGCTCACGCATTTTACGTGCCTCAATAGTATGAGTTACTTCAAGCATTCTATCAGCCAAGGTTGATTTACCGTGGTCAATGTGGGCTATGATACTAAAGTTCCTAATGTGTTTTAAATCCATAATTATTTTGAGATACTAGCATGAAATATCTAATTTACATACTTTCCTGATCTTGTACTATATTTTTATCTTTCCAGAATTTAGTCTTTACTATGCTAAGTAACGTTAATAATTCCTGGTTCTTAAGCATATACAAGGTAAAACCCCCTGCAATGATTCCCAAAATGCCACTTATTAGTCCATCCAGAAATACTCCATAGAAGGTGTCATTACTAAATACCCCTTCAAATATATTAAGGGACAGGTAGGCAACCAACCCTATAACAAAAGATCCTGTTAGGCTTTGCAAGAAAGTTTTCATTATAAAGTTTTCATTACGCATAAAATCTCTTTTTATAAAGAACCAAAGTAAAATACTATTTAAAATAGTACCCAATGAGTATGCTAGTGGTAGCATAATAACTTCGGTACCAACCACATCTCGAACCTTAAGTGCGCTTTCAAAGAAATTTCTAACAAATTCTTGGCTGGTATACAAATGAATCAATAAATAAGCAAACAAAATAATTGAAACAGATGAAAATAAATTAACAATGAGCGGTTTACGAGTATTACCACCAGCATAATAAGCCCGAGCGAACAAAGCAGTCAGACCCTGCGACATAATACAAAGTGAAAAAACAGCCAGCGAAGCAGCCACCAACCTAGTATTATCCCAAGAAAAATATCCACTACCTAAAACGACGCGCACAATCTGTGCCCGCAGAACTATCAACAGAAACATCATGGGTAGCGACCAGAAGACTATTTGTTTGGCCCCCGCCCTTAGATGTAGTTTAAAATCATGCATATTATTTAATGTGAATGATTTAGTCAGCATTGGGAAAGCAGCTACAGCGTAAGATAGACCTATGACACCTACTGGTACTGATTGTAGGTTGTAAGCAAAAGTAAAAATAGAAATAGATCCACTAATTAAAAAAGAAGCGAAGGACACAATAGATATTTGTGCAATATTATTAAAGGACAAACCAAGTGTTCGAGGTACTGAAGTTAGAAAAACTTTTTTTATATCTATCCAATTAATGGAAAACGAAAGCCTAGGATGAAAACCAAATTTATAAATGGCAATAAATTGAATTAAAAAATGCATTAAAGCACCCAACACCAAACCCATAGCCAAACCGTGGATTCCAAAGACAGGATATAAAAACAAAATACCAATAATAATCCCTACGTTGTAAAATATTGGTGAAAGTGAATATATAAAAAACTTTTTGAATAGCTGAGTTATTGAACCAAATAAATTAGACAGCCCAAGCAAGATTGGAGAAATAAGCATTATTCGCGATAAATCAATAACCATATTCTGCATCTCTCTATCAAAACCAGGAGCTATAATATGCACTAATTTAGGTAAAGCAAAAAAAACAATTACAGAAACAAGTATCATCAAAATCAAAAAAGAAGTAAAAACATCGTTCAGAAACTTCTCAGCTTCAGGTGTAATTTTATTATCACGCATCCGAGTCAGAATAAATGGTATTAGTACCGTAATAGACACCAGTGAAGCAACAGAAATAAAAATTAAGTCTGGGATACGAAAAGCGGCATAATACGCATCCAAACTTGGAGATGGGCCAATAAAATGTGCAATCGATCTATCCCGAAATAAGCCAAGCAATTGAGAAGCAAAAGTAAACAAACCAAGCAAAATAGCAGCTTGGTTTATATTACTGTATTCCTTGCCAAAGTATCTTAGAAACTTCTGCATGTAAATTTACTGTTTGGTTTCTTCTTTTGAAGCCTCTTCTTCATTTTTAGAATCTGGAACAACCTTTAAGCCTTCGGCATAGTTACCGAGTGTTTTGTTGTTTGGGTCCAACGAGCGAGCCCTTTCTGCATATTCAGTAGCCTTAGCTGTGTTACCTAGATTACGCTCAATTTGAGCAAGTAATACTAAGGCATCAACATAGTTTGGGGCCAGACTCAAAGCCTCTGTTGCATACTTTTGTGCTTCACTATCTTTGTCCATTAAGGCGTACTCGTTAGCAATAGATAGCTTAATTCCAGGATTTAGTGGGTTTAATTTAGAAGCTTCTGAATAAGCAGTTATAGCTTTTTCCCCGGCACCGTCCACCCCAAGCCTACCAACAGTAGAGTAAACAATACCTAGCATTTGATGATTGATATAATTTTTATTATCAAATGATATTGCCGAACCAGCAGCTAATAAAGCTTTATCAAAAGATGTTTGTAATTCTGATTTTTCTTGCTCATTTAAACCCTGTTTTTGTGAGAGGATACTTAAATTAGCCAACTCGATCTGAGCCATTGTGCGGAAATATAGGTCACTCTTATGCAAGTCAACAGCTTTAGCTATATTGTCTTGAGCAGCTTTAGCATTTATGGCTGTAAGGGCTTTATTGAAGTAAGAAACTGATACAAAGCGCTCTATAAATTTTACACTAACGCCAGTGGTACCAAGCATAACAAAAACTAATAACAAAATAGAAATAAAACTTTTTCTTGGGTCGTTTAAAAATTTAAATTCATATGAACCTTTTTCTCTGCTCATGACGGATTCAGCGATGAACAAACCAACAAATACAAACATAAGCATTATTCCAACTATACCGAATGAATAAATAAAAGAAGCAACCAACATAAACAAACTAGCGGTAAAATAAAGAACTTGAAGAGAATTATTTCTGAATTGTAAATTAATTAACAAAGACCTAATACCAAACCAAACAATTAACCCTATAAAAAATAGCCAACTAATTATTCCTAATATTCCGGTGTTTATAGCGACAGTTTGCAAAAAGCCAAAACCAGAAGTAAAAGATGTGTCCCAGAATTGAGTGTTGTTAACAATAGCTGGTTTCCAGAGTGCCCACATGTAACCAAACCTATTTGGACCAACACCAAAAATAGGATCTTGCATCAGAGACTTCTTACCTACTGAAAAAGTAGTTGAAATTGAAGGTGATATTTCAATATTTGAAAGACCTAGCGTGTTGGGTAGTAAATTACCTATAAACTTACCTGAAAGGAAAAATAGTAATGATATTACCACCAATAAAAATACATGCACAGGAAAAGTTTTATTATTTGTTGTATTGACTCCGTGTGTTGTATTCGCAAGTTTTAAAATAAAAATAAATAGAGAAAATATACCAACCATCTCCCACAAAACTGCAGAGTTTACAGTAATTATTGTAAATAAAGAAAATAATATAGCTATATACAAAAAAATACGTGTGCGCTTAGTTGTAGATATAAATTCTATTGCAAACACAGAAATTACTGTCGACAAGCCTGCAATATAACCAAAAGAGTTCCAAGAACCAAGAAGATTAGCAATCTTGCCAGAAAAAATACCTAAAGAAAGTGTTTCTGGCATAAAATACCTTAAGGTCTGGAAAATAAAAACGGCTAAAAATGAAGCAATTGTACCGAACAAGAAAAACCTTGACTGCTTTTCAGTTCTTACCAGTAGGCTTGTAAAAAACATCAGGAAAAACGCAGTGAGAATAAACCAGAAAGTACCAGTATCGAACATTATCCCAAACAATGAAAGTGCTTGGTTGTCGGAAAAAACAGCAGAAATTAAGGTAGTCAAAACTACTACAAATCCAGCAGTTATTATCTTTGATTTTGGAATTAATATTTTTCCATCTGAAAATCGTGCAGCCGCCCAAGAAATAATAGCCACGGCCATACCCACTACTGCAAGTCCTGTTTTGGAAACTTCTGCAGGTATTTTAGTAAAAGGAATGAAAAATACAGGTAACAAAACTACAATAATGAATATCGACCAGAAAGCAATCTTGTCTAAAATATTTGATAACATAATTTATATTAATTAATGAGTCTAATTAAACTTAATGGTACTACTAAAATAACTCTAAGGCAATCAGACAACAATGTTGATTAATCGCCCTTTGACATAGATAACTTTTTTTACTTGCCTACCTTCGAAAAACTTTTGAGCTCCAGGATGCGCTAAAGCTAGTGTTTCTATTTCGGACTGAGAAGCATCACTGGTGACAACCATATCTGCACGAACTTTACCATTTACTTGAATAATAATTTTTAACTCTGTATCCAGAATTAACTTATCTTCATATTTGGGCAAAGTGGATAAATGAATTGATTTTTTGTTACCAAAAAATTCCCAAAGTTCTTCTGTAATCGCTGGCGCAAACGGGGCTAGTATCTGTAAAAATTGCTCAAAATCTTTTTTAGAAACATCTGATTTCTCTGCCTCATTCAACCAAATCATCATAGAAGAAACAGCAGTGTTGAAGGCAAAATCATTAATATCTTCAGTTACTTTTTTTATCGTTTTGTGGAGTAGTTTTAAAGTAGATTCACTGGTTTTAGTACATTGATTCTTCTTTACCTTTTCCCCCAGTCTCCATACACGTTCAATAAATCTGCGTGCACCTACAATACTATCTGTGGACCAAGGCTGGCTCGATTCGAAAGGCCCCATAAATGCTTCATACACACGCATTGTATCTGCACCATGAATCTTAATAACATCATCTGGGTTTATTACGTTACCCCAGCGTTTAGACATTTTGCGCCCATCAGTGGCTAAAATCATACCTTGATTTTTTAATACTTTAAATGGTTCTTCTGTTTCAACAACTCCAATGTCTTTCAAGAATTTATGCCAGAAACGAGCATAAAGTAGGTGCCCTGTTGCGTGCTCGGAACCACCAACGTACATATCTACATTTTGCCAGTATTTAATAGCTGATTCACCTGCCAAAGCTTTTTTGTTATGCGGATCCATGTAGCGTAAAAAGTACCAAGAAGATCCTGCCCAACCAGGCATAGTGTTCGTCTCATAGCCTTCGTAAACCCAATCTTTTACTCCAGCAAGTGGTGACTGTCCATCACCCGCAGGCGCATATGATTTAACCTTTGGTAGTTCAAGAGGTAGTTCTTTTTCGCCAAGAGGATGAATAATTCCAGTCTCATCTGTCTGCAAAGGAATCGGCTCACCCCAATAACGCTGCCTGGCAAAAATTGCATCTCGCATTTTGTATTTGGTAACTAGTTTACCATTAACATCTTTTGTAATCTTTTTAACATCCACTAATGGTCTATCAATAATTGGTAATTTGTATTTTTGAGCAAACTCTCTGTCACGATCATCATGCATTGGTACACCCATCACTGCACCAGTGCCATATGAAGCCAAGACATAATCTGCAAGCCATACAGGTACTTTTTCTCCGTTAGCTGGATTGATAGCAAATACACCTTTGAGCTCTACTCCAGTTTTTTCTTTTTCTCCACTAGTCCTGTCTTGCTCACTTATACTTGTCACCTGCTTAATATACTCTGATACATCATTCCAGTTTTTAATTTGCGGAGAAAGGGCCTGGACTAATTCGTGTTCTGGTGCAATTACCACATATGTCACCCCGAAAAGCGTGTCTGCTCTGGTAGTGAACACCTTCATTAAATCTATTTCCGCATCACTGCTATCAACAATTTTAAAATCAATTTCTGAACCTTCGGATTTGCCAATCCAATTCTTTTCAATCTCTTTAATAGAATTACTCCAGTCAATAGTTTCAAGCCCAGAAAGAAGTCGATCTGCATAAGCAGTAATACGCATGAACCACTGTCTCATTTCTCGACGCTCTACAGGATAACCCCCTCGCTCAGAAGTCATTTTGCCGTCCGTACCAATTATTACTTCGTCGTTTGCAAGCACAGTACCAAGCACAGAACACCAGTTTACGGCGGCATAACCTTCATACGCAATACGATATTTCATCAGGAAATTCTGCTTTTCTAAATCTGAAAAACTTGCCCATTCCTTTTTTGAAATAGTTTGGGTTTTCGCATCACAGAAAGCCTGAATTTTAGTATTGCCATTTTGATCAAACTCACTAATTAGATCACTAATTGGTTTAGCTTTATTTTCTTTCAAATCATAATAATGTTCATAAAGCTTAAGAAAAATCCATTGAGTCCATTTATAATACTCTGGCCTATGAGTAGATACCTCTCGGTCCCAATCAAAAGAAAACAAAATAGACTGTAATTGATCTTTATACTTTTCAATCAATTTATCTGTAAAAGGACCGGGGTGTTTACCGGTCTGTATTGCGTACTGCTCAGCTGGTAGCCCGAAACTATCGAAACCCATCGGGTGAAGAACATTAAATCCTTGCATACGTTTTGACCTGGCATACACATCAGAAGCTATATAGCCACGTGGATGCCCAACATGCAATCCAGCCCCAGATGGGTATGGGAACATATCAAGTACATAAAATTTTGGTTTATTTGTCTTGTTACTGGTCTGGTAAATTTTATTTTCTTCCCAATTCTTTCGCCATTTCTTTTCTATCTTTATGTGATTATATTCATTCTTGGCCATATACTTTCTTTTTTATTTTTTATTAAAGGGTGGATATATTTCTGGATCAATTGTTCTATTAAAACAGGTCTTGCCAGCTTGATGATCCCATGATTCGTTTACTCCACCGCCTGGATATGGATAAGAAGAAACAGCAATATCTTTCTCAGAGTACATTGGTGTAATTCCTCCGTTACTGTATTCTCTCCAACCCTTTTGAATAGGCTTAGCAAAGGTTGCGCACAATTCAAAAGTTAGATTATCTTTGACTTTGTATTCATACATCAAACCTTTTTCAAATTCTGGTTCAACCGGAATAGAATATCCAGATATAGGGCTTGCAAGTTCGGCTAGATTGGCTGGTAGCTTTTCTTTCTGTTGCCAGTAATTAATTATCTGGTATTGAATATTCTGTAGGTCAGACACTCTGCGATCATCAAGACGAAGAAGTCTTTGAGTAGTTGGGCTACCCATAATATAGAAACTATAGCCAATTACAAAACCAACCAATAGGGTGGATTTAACCACTGACCAGATACCTACAGACAGACCAAAAACTTTTTCTTTATTTCTTAATTCTAATATATAGTAAACTCCAACAAACGTAGCCACTACCAAGGTAGCTATTACTTTCAAAATAAATCTATTAGTTATTTCACCAGACACAAAGTAACGCACCAAAAAAACCAAATCAATAACCGTAACTAAAGAAGATAGGAACAATACAATATAGATAAGCCATTTTTTAACGACTTCATCAGCATGACTCATAAAACCTTTCATATGTTTTGTCCAGAAATATGAAATTAAAACAAATACTGGAAAGAATATTATAAGTGTAGCTAATGCTGTACGAATACTCTCGTAATCATATGTAGAATACCCGTACTGGTAAGTAGAGTTCAGAACATCTGGAAAACGTTTATCTAGGGTTGCAAAAATCAAATTCAGAAAAGAAACCACAGAAGTTATTAAAGTTATAAGCACACCTAATGATAAAAAGAAGAATCCAATGTTTAATTTAGGATTATTTATCCCCTCCCCGTGTTGTATTTCCATATAGAACATTGTATCATAAGCAGAGAATTTATTAAGAGTGTGCAATCTTAACTTTTTATGGAAAAGAAGCTAGACAAATTTTCAAAAAAAGTAACAACTTGGGCAGGATCTTCTTGGTCTATTGTTGTTCATACCTTCTTTTTTATTGGTATTTTTGGTCTCCGTTTTTTCAATGTGTCTACTTCTGACATACTACTCATACTAACAACAATAGTCTCCCTGGAAGCTATCTATATGGCTATCTTTATTCAAATGACTGTAAACGAACACAGTGAGAACTTGGAAGAGGTATCTGAAGACATTGAAGAGTTGCAAGAGAATGTTGAAGACATCTCTGAAGATGTTGAAGAAATCCAGAAAGACGTGGACGAGATTCAGGAAGATGTTGACGAAATTCAAGAAGACGTTGAAGAATTAAATGAAGATAATGGATCAGTCGATGATACACAATTATCTCGATTTGAATACATGGAGCACACACTCCAAGCCATGCTTAAGGAAATTAAAGAAATGAGACACAAAGACGAACAGTCACACCATCACCCTAATAACCACAAAGCAGAAAATCACGAATAGTTTTATATCTTGAATTCTATAACGTCTCCGTCTTTGACTATATAGTCTTTACCTTCTGTACGTACCCAGCCTTTTTCTCGAGCAATCGAGTAAGACCCAGCTTCAAGTAATTTATCACAATGTATTACTTCAGCTCGTATAAATTTATCTTTGAAGTCAGTATGTATAGCAGTCCCAGCAATAGGTGCTGTACTACCCTTTTTAATAGTCCAGGCACGAGTTTCGTCTTCTCCAGTAGTAAAAAAAGTTTCAAGACCTAAAAGTTCATAACTTTTTTGAATTAAATCATCAAAGCCTTTTTCAAATACTGTATCTATTTTTACAAACAAACCTGGTGGATTCACCTCTACATTTTCTGTTGCTTCTGAGGTATTAAGCACGTAAAGCATTGGTTTTAATGTAAGCAGGCTTAATGATTTTATTTTTAACTTTTCTTCAATTGATAATTCAGCAGCCTCGGCCAAGTGGCCTTCTTCAAGCACCTTAGCAATTTTTTGTAAAATAGCTTCTTCAAGAATAGATTCCTTGTCGCCTCTTTTTACATCCCTAGATAGGTTAGAAATTCTTTTTGAAACAGTTTCAAAATCAGCCAATACTAATTCCAGATTGATTACCCCCAAATCTGATATTGGATCTACCTTATTAGCTACATGAATAACTCCTGGGTCTTCGAACACACGCACAACGTGCGCAATAGCATCCACCTCGCGAATATTGGTTAGAAATTGATTACCAAGACCTTCACCCTTCGAAGCACCAGCAACAAGACCAGCAATATCTACAAATTCAATAACGGCTGGTATTTTCTTTGCGGATTTAGAAAAATCATGAAGTTTATCTACTCGCTCATCAGGTATTGGTACAATACCCACAGATGGGTCTATGGTACAAAAAGGATAATTCTCTGCTGGCACAGACTTCTTGGTCAGTGCGTTAAAAAGTGTTGATTTACCCACGTTTGGTAGACCAACTATGCCGATTGAAAGTGACATAGATAGAATATAACAAAAATGAGCCTAAAAGTCATTAATTAGAAAAAATTTCAACTAATTCATTTGAATTATAAAAGATACACCAAGAAGACCGAAAGAATAATCCTTCCCTCCGACAGTTTACTCACAACAAGACGTAATTAAGCTTTTATTTTCTTAGACAATAAGTAAAGCAAATTCTTTACACTCTCTTGTGCTTCGTCTTCCGTCTTGCTTCCAATAAAACCTTGCCAAGCATTCAATATTTCTTCATCATTAAGATCGCGTACTGCACTTTCAAGTTTTAGTCTTGTTTCGAAATCTATTTCTGAATGGGCGTTCAAAACCTTTTCAATAAAAAGATTGTTGAAACCTAAAACTTTCTGGTTAAACTGTACTTGTGTAACAGTGGCGTTAGTAACTTTAAATCTCTGATATAAATCGAAGTAAAAAAAACCTAATACACAAATAACCAACAATAAAAAGATAATCACTAATATATAAAAACTTTTATTATTTAACGGAGATGGCTCAAGTCCGGAACTTTCTGAAATTTTCTTTTCACTTAAATTAAACAAGGGCATATTTTAATTTTTATTTAAACGATTCTTAATTAAATTCTCTAACATTCTATCATGATAGAAGTTATAAAACAACAAAATCGCAAAAATGATTATTACAATAATTTTCCAATCTATTATCCTACCCCACCATTTTTGTGACTTAAGCTCGATATTCATATGAACACCAGCGCCTTGATCCACTCTAAATGTTTTCGATTGATAAATAGGATAATTTGGATGTTCGACCTTTAAATAATAAATTCCGGGCGGAACTAAAAAGGAATATTTGCCCGTATCATCGGTAATTTGGGGGTTTTCCTGGCTATAATCTTTCGCCGGCCAGACTTCATATGTTTTAGTACTTGAATTAAGCCACCATAAAGTAACGACACTACCCGAAATACGTAATTTGCCTTGCGGTAAGGTAGTGTACACATACCCCTCAGGGTCAACAACAGCAATCAACCTTACCTGCTTCATACCTAAATCTGGATCAACAAATTCCAGCATAGTAATAATCTCATATTCCCCGTCTACGACGGGAGTGTCTACTGTAGCAGTATAAATTCCATCTTTATCATCGTCCCAGTATTCAAATTCAGACAAAACAAACTTTTTTTCTAAAACAACTGGCCCCTTAACAGTTTCAGCAAAAACCGGATTTGCAAGAATAGTAGACTCAGTCAAATTCTTGAGAGCCAGATTTAGGCCACTTTCTTGATTGGGTGTATTTTGCGAAACAGCTCTCACTCTTGGTGTTTTTAATATGAAGTATCCATGCACACTGCGTACCAAGGCATCAGGCTTTATAGCTAGCTCCAAGGGCTTACCAACAACGGTACGAATTGTCTGTTCGGAATGACCTTTGTCGTTAATAGAAAGTGCAATATCAAAATCTATCAATTCTCCCCCTGTTCTAGCAAAAACTATTTCAGATGGCAAAGCTTGTTTCATTTTTGGAGAAAGTTTAGCTATTGGAATACCCTTCGGAGCAAAAAAAGTTCCTGAAGTAAGATTGATTCCATATGAAGCTCGCTTTGAAATTCCAGGTAACTTAAGAGGTACTTGAGTCAGTCTACTTAAATCAGTAATTTTGCTAATCCCAATTTCATTGAATGTTTTGTTTAATTCTGGGAACTTTTCAGCTAATTTCTTTATATCTTTTGGTAAGGGCGCTAACACGAACTCCTTTATATTCTTTCTTGGTAAGAGAACCCAATTATTTTTTAAACTATCTGGTGCATTTTTAGGCACTAATTTGTCAAGTGTAATATTAGCAACTGGAACTCGAGATTTAAGGAACCCAGGTAAAAACAAATCAGCACGGATAGGGTTTAAAATTTTAGCAAGTTTCTCAAACGAAATATCTGGAGTTGGAATTCGTGACCTTATGAAATCTTGTAACGCTAATTCCACCGGAATAGGGTTGAAAACCTCAACAATTATTGTTTTTGCTTTTTCCTTTATTTTGGGCCAGTCCACGATTTTAACTGGTTTTATTTTTACTGACTCCTCCTTTGCAATAATTTCTTCTGTTAAATTAGATGTTGGCTCATTAACAAGCACAGCAGACGTACTAATATTAATAATTGTAACTCCTTGATTTACTTCATCTGTATCACTATATGATTCACAACCTAAGTCTCCTGGGAAATCCACAACCCCATCACCATCATCATCTATAGAGTTATTACAAGCGGGTCGTACATTTCTGGGGCGCCAATCCGTTACTACCCTACAATTAGCGCAATCAAAATTCAAAACTCCTGCGACACTTCCGGAGGCTTGCCCGGTGAAACGTCCTTCAGAATTTATCGTAACCCCACTCCAATCTATCCAGCCCAAATTCTTAGCCCAGGCAGAACCTGAAAGTACTCCATTGCCATTATTAACCACACCCGAAGAAGTGGGATTTAGATTAATCCATCCATAATTAGCACTCCAGAGGTAGCCAGTAAGTAGTGTGTCAGTAACGCTTACAGAACAATTTGCACAACCAAAATTAATCCAACCAATTTTTTCTCCCCATGCATTTTTATAAGTAGTATCAATAATACCTTGAGTACTGGATGCTTCAGCTAAATTGACACCAAAAAAAAGGCTTAAAAAAAACAAATACAAGAAAAAAAATTTAAAGGTTTTCTGAGGCATGTTTCGTTTACAAAAACTATTCTGTACTAGGAACACTATCTAGAATTACTTGATCAACCTCCGTGGTTACAGGGGTTTCTGGTTGTTCAGTAACAGGTTCATCTACTACGGCTTGATTGCTGTCAACGCTAATATTGTCTGTATTGGTGTCTAATGAATTAGAATCGGTACTTACAGGGTTGGAATCTGTGTTTACAGAATTAGTAGATACCGTAGTTGTGTTTATATTTGATTGATTTAACAATTGTTGTAATTGTTCTTTAGTGACACAAACATCTTCTAAGCAAAGTTCTTTCGTCTCAACCTTATCTGAATGTATTATTTTAGCATACAAGCTTTCTACCCCATTCCCAGCATCAGCAAGATAAGATTTGATTAGGTTATTGATTGTAGAGAATTTGGTATTTAATTCTTTGATTGCACCAACAACATAGGGCATAAGACCACCAGTATTTAAGAACTTTCTTTGTGTACCATCTACCCAAGTATGGTCTGAGACCAATTCTGGAAACTGAAGACCGACTTCTTGAGCGATAAATCCATACTTTAATGAAGAGCCTTCTTCATCTGTGAGCCATCTGTATGATACTGGATTTAGAGCGGAAACTTTTGTCAGCAAATCAACTGTATACAACGAATTTATATCCTTCTTTAGAGTTAGATCTGAACCACACGATGGTGAACCATTGTTCGCGGTAAAATCACAAGTTGAGTCTGTGTCTGTGAGGGTCAACAAAACCGTGCCATCAGATTGATCACTATTACCTATGACAAGATTACCGGCAAAAGAATTTGTCGAACCAGAACTAAGTTGAGATATTGCTTTACTTGTCACCTCAATAGAAGAGACATTCAAGGTACCATTAGCACTTATTTGCCAATTTTCACTAATAAGATCTAGGCTATCCAGACTGGAACCGATAACTATAGTATCAGCAACCGTGTCATCAATAGCAATATTTATATTGTTGCCCCCTTTACCACCAATATTTATGTCTTTAAAATAACTATTATTTGGGCCAATGTTGATAGATGAACTTTCAGCAGTATCTAAAATTAATTCAGAATCACCCCTACCTGTTATAATATTTAACGGCTCATCCCTTGAGGTCGACATATCTCCATGCCCATCAATCAATAATTTGTTATGAACAGAAAAAGCCTCTAGGGGTTCATCTGACCCTGTGCCGATACCGACAAAACCTCCACTTGTATTGATAATCAAATGGCCACCACTTGTTGTTTGAAAATCTGTGTATACACTTCCATCTGTGTGAGTAAGTCGAAGTTGTGGATTTGAAGCGTCTAGGACATCTAGCTTTCGGTCTGGACCCGTCATCCCAATCCCAACATTACCGTCATCTCGTACCCCAAATAGTGACGCACCTGAAGCATTGCGTGCAGTAAATGACCAGTCACTACTGGTATTGCTTGCCCCTTTAACATCCAAAGCTGCACCTAGAGTAAAAGCTCCTCCTCCTGTTCCACCATTGACTCCCAATCCACTATTACGAACAAAGGCAAATGTTTGATTATCGGCTGAACCATACACTTGAAAATCCATACCTGCACCTTGATGATTTCTTATATAAGTTAAGCCTGAAGCTTGATATATATCTGCCATGATTGCCCCATTTGATGAACGAGCAAATTGTAATTGTGCAGAATCATACCCAGTTGAGCCCAGAATCAAAGTGTTTTTTACTCGTGCTGATGTGTTTACATCCAACAAATAAGCTGGGCTTGTCGTCCCGATGCCGATATTTCCATTACTCTTTATATGAAAACTTCCAGACGGAGCAGAGCTCTCTATTTTAAATACATACCCATTCGCATTCCAGTTGTATAACCCCAAATTGTTTGAGGCGTCAGAATTTAACAACCAACCTACAGTATTAGTCCCTTTAAAAATAGATACTCCATTTTCAAATTCGGCTGAAGAATCAGAAGAAGTTACTGTTTTAGTAACTCTTGTTCCACCAGCAAACAAAGCATCACCTCTCACATCTAATTTTGCAATTGGGCTCGTCGTCCCGATACCTAATCTTTTATTTGTGTTATTCCAAAAGAAATTAGCGTTATCTTGAGTGATAGTTGAACCATCAGAGAATAATACTGAACCTGCTGTCAGGGAAGGTAAAGTGAATTTTGCATTTAATTGAGTTTGGATAGCAATTGTTACACCTGATAAGTAGCCTAGTTCTGTTGGAGTTACTGCACTTGATATAAGGTTTTTGGAAGCATCTAAGTAAGGCACAGTTGTAGCTGTTGCATAATCAAATTTAGAACCACCATAGAATGTACTATTTGCTCCACCTCCTGCACCAAATAGGGCTGTTACTGTACCTGCGTTTGATTGTATTTCTAACCCTGCACTTGTAGAAGCTTTGGCTGTGTCTGTTATTATGTCGTATGTGCCTAGATTAAGGCCTGCTGTTGCTCCTGTGTATGGTACTTTAGCGTCTAGGGTTGTCTGTAAGTCTGTTTGGTCTGATAGCGTGCCTGTGATTGAGCCCCAAGATGTAGCAACTGGAGATCCCCAAGCAGGTAATCCTCCTGAAAGTGTTAAAACTTGACCATTTGTTCCAGCAGACAAAAGAGACCAAGCAGATGAATCAGCATACAGCATAGCTCCATTGGTTAAAGATGATGTTGTGTAAACAGGTGGATTGACTGTACAATTGACATCAGTCGGAGCACAAGAAGGATCTAAGGTCTCACCTGGTGTAAAAGGAGAAATGGGAGGAGAAGCAAATACCATACTAAAAAAAAATATAAACGCCAAAATTATGGCAAAGAAAAATCTACCAACCAAAAAAGAACTAAGGAAGTTTTTAACTTGATTTAAGGTTTGCATTTCTTTAATATCCTATAAATTTATTATATCAATAATAAGATATTTTTACAATTTTAAAGAAGATTTTTTAACTCTTTTTCATATTTTTGCATAACCTGCATTCCTGCTTGTGTCTGATCCATGCCATTTTTTACCTTTTCTTGTATCTCAGCAGCTATTTTTTCGAAAAGCTTGGGATCTTTTTCCATCATTTTAATAAACATTTCAATCTGTTCTGGGGGCACTCCCTGGGTTCGCAACATTTTGCGAATAATGAAATTTTTAAACATGAGAATATATTACATTATTCGTCCAAAATCTCAAAATCTGTCTTAGTTACCTCGTTTTTATAACTTTTCCGCACAAAGTAGACCACCCCAGCTCCCCCACACAACAAAAGCAGTAAAATTGGCAGCGTATATTTACCTACCCCACCATAGGCCGATGCGGTGAGTCTATTGTTTAGCTCTATATGTTTTGATTCAGAATTATTTTTTGTTAAGTCAACGATTGATTCTGCATTTTTTGCAGTTTTTGAATCAGACGTAACATTTGATAAATGTATTTTTTGATTTGTAGTATTTGTAACTTTCTTTGGATTGAGCAATGCAGAATCAAAAACTGGATCAGAATTTTTATTGTACAAAATTACACTATCAACATTATTGAAATGGAAATTAGTAATTGCCGGAGAAAAAGTCACTTTTTTGCCAGCCAGTAAAAAAGAATTTTTTGGAAAAATAAAAAACTCATTTCCATAGACCAATTTCCAGCCAAAAATGTTTACTTCACTTTTGGTTTGATTGGTAAGCTCCACAAAAAATTCTTCTTGATTCCCAACTTTAGAAATTACTACAGATACAGGTAATACCACTAAATTTTTACGCAGTGTTACGCTCGGCGCTAAAGCATAATCACCTCCATAATATTCTAAGGTTAAAACATAATCGCCCGGATAAGAATAAGTATGTGATATATCGTTTGTTTCGCTTGCCCTTGATTCGAAACTTACTCCATCACCGAAATTCCAAATATACTTCCCATAAATATATTTGTCCCCAGCAGAACCAAAACCAGTTAAGTTAAACAAAACTGGAATTTTTGCAAATACAGGTTCAGTGTAAACTAGTTTTAAAGAAGATTCACTCACAGTGCCAGAAGTATCAATAGCCGTGTTTTCTGTATCAGCCGATTCAGTTATATTGTTTGTATTATTATCTGTACTTGTATTATCGGTATTAGTATTTGCACTACCTAAGGTTGGATTGGTTTCTGAAAAAGCATCATTGACCAAACTAATACTTTTGCCTTCGGTTGGGTTTGTTGCTAATTTTGCACCATCACAATCCCCTGCATTGCCCCAACACAATTTATCTACTACTTCACCATCAGAATTTTTCAACTGAATAGTGTTGGATTCAGTTAGAGTCATACCAGACAAAACAATGTCAGCATTAGCAACGTTGCTCCTAGAGATAACAAAATATTCACCTGCGTTTATTTGTTTTCCAGCAAAGTTAGTCGAAGTGATAAGCGAACTAAAGCTTGTACCTGTTTGTGTTTTGCGTTGAATATAGTAACCAGTTAAATCAACTGTATCACTGCCATTATTATATATTTCGATAAAACGATTTTCAGGGGGTGCGATTTGTACTTCACTGAACAAAACAGCAGCATTGGCTGCCCTAGCTAATAAAAATAAGGATAAAAGGCCTAAAACCTGTACCATATTTTTCATGCTATAATTTTACTACTATGGAACAAGAAAACAAGAAGATAGATTTTTTAGCCATCGGAGATATGGTCATCGATGCTTTTATTAAGTTAAAAACTGCAGAAGTTATAGGAGAACCAAGCACTAAAGATTATAAAATATGTATGCCATTTGGAGAAAAAATTCCTTTTGAAGATGTATATGTAATCAACGCTGTTGGTAATGCTGCTAACGCTTCAGTCTCTGCAGCCAGACTTGGACTTTCTACATATTTTGCAACCAACATTGGTGATGATCAGAATGGTAGGGACTGCTTGGCTACACTTGAAAAAAATAATGTGAAAACTGATTACGTAAAAATTAATTCTGGAATGCAGACAAATTATCACTACGTGCTGATGTATGGTGCTGAAAGAACTATCCTTATTAAACATCAAGAATACCCGTACCAATTCCCAGAAATCGCTGAACCAAAGTGGATTTACTTTAGTTCCATCAATGAAACAGCCTACCCTGCAATGCATGATGCAATAGCTGATTATGTAGACAGTCACCCGAATGTTAAACTTGCCTTTCAACCAGGAAAGTTTGAAATAAAAATCGGTAAAGAAAAACTAGATAATTTATACAAGAAATCTGAATTATTTTTCTGTAATGTTGAAGAAGCAGCAAAAATACTTGAAACTGACAATATAGAAATTAAAAATCTATTACAAGGTATGCGTGAACTTGGACCAAAAACTGTAGTTATCACTGACGGACCAAAGGGTGCCTATGCTTATGATGGCTCTGATATGTGGTTTATACCTTGTTACCCTGATCCCAAAGAACCAGTTTCCCGCACTGGGGCTGGAGATGCATTTGCATCAACCTTTACCTCTGCTATCGCACTAGGCAAAACCCCAGGTGAAGCACTAGCTTGGGGAGGAATTAATTCTATGGCAGTTGTCCAACATATAGGTGCTAACGTAGGCCTCTTGACTCGAGAAAAGCTTGAGGAATATCTGACAAATGCACCAGAAAACTACAAGCCTACTAAAATAAATTAAGCATAAAACAAAACCCGGAATTCCGGGTTTTGTTTTATTTATTAGATATTCTTTTTACTGCCTCTTTTATAGAATCCTTATCCATACCGTAATGTTTAATTAATTCCTCTGGTGTTCCTGATTGACCGAACTTGTCACGAACTCCAACAAACTCGATTATCTTTGGATAACTTTGTGACAAAACTTCTGACACAGCACTACCCACACCTCCCATCACCTGATGCTCTTCTACAGTAACTATGCCCTTGGTTTCTTTAGCTAATTTTATTATCGCTTCAGTATCAATCGGTTTGATGCAATTTAAATTTAATACTTTGGTTTTAATTCCCTCACTTTCAAGTTCTTTCGCCGCAACAAGTGCATTGTAAGTAAGCCCACCAGTAACGATAATTCCTACTTCTGCTACGCCCACATCCGGCAACCAAAAAATTTGAGCTTTCCCTATTTCGCATGGAGTTTCTGATGTTGTAATGACAGGCGTTTTCTCTCGAGCTAAACGCAAGTATGCTGGCTTTTTTGTTTTTGTAATTTGACGTGTAATTTTCTCTGCTTCAATTGCATCACAAGGAGAATAAACTTCCATATTTGGAATTATTCGCATGAGTGCTATGTCTTCTAGTGCCTGATGTGTACCACCATCTGGCCCCACCGATACACCAGCATGAGAACCCACCACAATTACTTTCTGATCATTGTATGCAATCGTTGTTCTAATCTGCTCCCAATTACGGCCAGGTGAAAACATTGCGTAACTAGAACAAAAAGCTATTTTACCCATTGCAGCCATACCGCTTGCTACTGTCACAAGGTTTTGTTCAGCAACACCAATCTCGATAAAACGATTAGGGAACTTTTGTTTAAACAAATGCATCTGTGTAGACTCAGTCAGGTCAGCACACAAAGCCACTACCTGAGAATTTTCTTCTCCTGCTTTAACCAAACCCAATCCAAAACCCTTACGAATTGGTTGCTGTTCGCAATCTTCACTAAACAATTTTGGATTTAATTTTAAATCTGGATTAAGCATGTTCTGATTTTATTTTTCCACCTAATGTTCGTAATTCTTTTAATGCACGTTCAGCCTGCTCACGATTCGGTGGCATACCGTGCCATTTATAATTACGCTCAAATTCATGAACTCCTTTACCTGGTATAGTGTGAGCTATTAATACTGTAGGTTTTTCATAAATTGATTTAGCTTCATTTAATGCGTGTTCAAGTGATTCAAAGTCATGCCCAGAAACTTCGATTACATGCCAATTGAAAGATTTCCATTTCATCTGCAATGCTTCAAGCGGCATAATGTCTTCAGTAAATCCATCTATTTGAATATTATTTCTATCTACAATAGCTATTAAATTATGTAGTTTTTCTTTGCCGGCAAGCATTATGGCCTCCCAGTTATTACCTTCATTTAATTCCCCATCACCTAAAAAGCAGTAAATAAATCTATCGTTGTTTTTTTCATCAACCCTATCAGCGAGCGCCATACCAACTGCCTGAGAAAGACCAGAACCGAGAGGACCAGATGAAGTTTCAAGCCACGGCATGAATTCTCTGTGTGGGTGACCTTGTAATCTGCTACCAAATTTACGTAAAGTTTTTAATTCATCGACTTCAAAATAACCACTGTGGGCCATAGCAGCATAAAGCACGGGACAAATATGACCATTAGAAAGTATCAATCTGTCTCGATCCTCCTCGCTTGGATTTTTAGGGTCATGTTTAAGTGCGTGAAAATAAAAATACGCAAAGACATCTGCCATGCCGAGCGGACCTGCAGTATGCCCACTGCCCGCCTCCACCAACATCTCAATAATAGACTGACGAATGTCGTTTGCTTTTTTTTCTAATTCAAAAATTTTTTCTGTGGTTAACATAGTGAATTAAATTCTTCAACTTTACCAATTATATCATTGGAATTAAAAATTGCCGAACCAATCACTAGCCTATCTGCACCAGCGTCTTTTAATGCTTGTGCGTTTTCTAAATTTACACCACCATCAACCGATACAATCACATCAGGATACTCAGTTTTAAAAAGCTTAATTTTTTCTATTATACTTTTATCAAAATCTTGCCCTTGGAAACCAATTTCATTAATGCCCATGAATTGCACGAAATCTAAGCTATTCACAAGAGGATAAACTTTATCCATATCAACACCAGGGTTAAAAGCAACTCCAATCTCGGTTACATCTCGAACAAAGTTATCAATACCCTCAATGAAACCCTTGAATTCTTCATAGTCATCTGCTACTTCCAAATGAATTACAACTCTGCGAGGACCAAGCTTTAGGTATATGTCAAAATTATCAATTGCATCCTGAACCATCAAATCTAATTCAAAATCAACTTCTTCCCAATATGGGATACCTTCCTCTTCGTTTAGAATATTTTTAAAGTGTTCATCATACTCACCACCATCAAATGGCCAAGTTACGTTGTTTACAAAAACACCATCACAAATATCTATCTGCACCACCTGTGTTAAACCTCGGATTAATCCAAGTTTATTTTTTAAATCTTCGTAATTTTTTGGCAAAATTGCTGGTATTATTTGCATTTTTTAGTATTTGTTTATTCTCCTTGTATGCCTCTCGTCTTTAGAAAATTCAGTTTTCAAGAAAAGTTCTACTGCAAATTTAGCTTCGTCGATATCAACAAAACGCGCACCGATTGAAAGTATGTTTGCATTATTATGCTCTCTAGAAAGCTTTACTATCTCAAAAGTATCTGGGCTTACTGTGCTATCTTCTTGTCCATAGAAAACCGCTGCTCGAATACCAGGCACACGGTTAGCACACATAGCTTCACCCTGACCGGAACCACCTATTAATACACCAAAGGTATCAGTATTTTTTGCAACCTCTTCTGCAAGTGGCATTACAAAATCTGGATAATCATCCTCTTCATTTAAACTAAAAGCACCCATGTCCACCACCTCATACCCGAGTCCAAGCTCTGGCAAATACTTTTTTAATTCTTCTTTTATTGGAAATCCTGCATGATCTGATGCAATGTAAATTTTCATACAAATATTTTAGCACCTAAACCTTCAAAACAAAACTTACTTGGTGCTCTTACTTGGTGCTCCGAGTACCAAGTGTTATAATTTTGGCAGTTATGAGAAATCATAAATTTGTCATCGGTGAATATTATCACATATACAATCGTGGTACTGACAAGCGAGACATAATTCTAGATATTTATGACCTTGAGAGATTTATGCAAGGACTCACCTATTTCAATATGACTCGACCAATTGGAAGTATTTATGAAATTTCTTTTGGATCGAATAAAGAAAAATTAAATCTATCGGAAAAACTAGTTGATATTATCGCATACTGCATTAACCCAAATCATTTTCATCTTATTCTCACCCCTTTAACTGAAAATGGTATTGAAAAGTTTATGCAAAAAATTGCCGGTTACACTAGATACTTTAACGAAAAATACAAAAGAAGTGGTGTTTTATTCCAGGGTAAATTTAAATCGAAATATATAGACAATAATAAATACTTACTTCACCTAAGTGTATACGTAAACATGAATAATCGAGCCAAACTTGGTACTCCGAGCACCAAGTTGAGCAAGTCTAGCTTGGAAGAATACATTGAGGAAATTCATGGAATTTGTAACGCAGAAATAATACTTAAACAATTTAAAGATAAAGAACAGTACAAAAATTTTGCTTTTGATTCTTGGGAGTATTCTCAATCCTTAAAAGAAGAACTTGAAAAGTAAAAAACTCATACTTAGATACTTAGTACTCGGAGTACTGAGTAGTTACAAAAACCAATAATTCAAAACCCCATAAAGTATAGCCATAGCTAGTAAGACTGTCGTAATAAAGGCACCAATTTGGTCAGCCTCTTTCCACGATCTATATGTAGAATACAGCCAGAATGGCTGAGATATAAGATTAGAAATCAAACCATATTCTGGCAACTTTAAACTTGTTAACACAAAGCCTAGCAAGGTAAAAAAAGTTACACAAAACTGAACTAAGGTATTTGTATTTAATTTAACCTTCATTTTAGTTTAAACTCTTACCTGTTGCTACTACATGATCTACTAAAGTATTTGTATACCCCATCTCGTTATCATACCAAGCCATAACTTTAACTAAGTTTCCTCCGACTACGCGAGTCAGCGGCAAGTCAGCGATAGATGCATGTGAGTTGCCTAGGATGTCTGATGATACTAATGGTTCTTCGGTCACGGCAAATACTCGACTCCATTTTGAATCCAATGATGCTTTCTTTAAAATTGCATTTACTTCTTCGGCTGTGGTTGGTTTCTTGGAAATGAATGTGACATCAACTATAGAACCAGCTGGCACTGGTACTCGAATAGAAATACCATCAAAAAGATTATCCAGTTCTGGGTAAGCTTTTGTCACTGCTATAGCTGCACCAGTCGAAGAAGGCACGATGTTCTGTGCTGCAGCACGGCCTTCTCGTAAATCTTTTTTACTTGGTCCATCTACGAGTGACTGGGTAGCAGTGTATCCGTGTACAGTGTTTAAAATTGCTTTCTCTATTCCTAATGCTTCACTTAAAATTCCAATAAGTGGACTAGCTGCGTTAGTAGTACATGATGCGTTCGATGTAATGTCACAAGTACCAAATTTATCTTCATTCACCGACATGAGTATTGTCTCCCCCGGGAAAGATCCATCGCCTTTGGATGGTGCGGTAATAACTACCTTCTTAGCACCCTGATCAAGGTGAAACTTTGATTTCTCATAAGCTACAAAAAGTCCAGTAGATTCTACAACTACATCAACCTCTAATTCTTTCCAAGGAAGTTTAGTAGTATCTTTCTCTGAAATAAATTTAACTTGCTTACCATCAATCCAAATATGAGTCGCATCATGGGTGACTTCGTGATTCCATTTTCTATATACTGTGTCGTATTGCAATAGATAGGCCAGGGATTCAATTGTGCCCAGATCATTGACCGCCACGATTTCTATCTCAGGCCTTTCCCAAGCAATTTTCAAAAATGCTCGTCCGATTCTCCCAAACCCGTTAATAGCTACTTTTACTTTTGTATCCATAAAAATTCATCAAAATTATTCTAATGCGTTTATTGTAACATGTGTGTTATTATGTTGGAAACCAAAAGCAAAATGGACAAAAAAGAAGCAAAATTCATACACCTACACACCCACAGTCACTATTCCTTACTCGACGGGCTTTCCAAGGTAGAAGACATGGTGCGCATAGCCAAAGAACACGGTATGGATGCGATGGCCATCACCGACCACGGTAATATGTATGGCGCCATCGAATTCTATAAAGAGTGCAAAAAAGCAGGTATCAAACCCGTCATCGGTTGTGAGGTATATGTTGCAGAAAGAAAAAGAACAGACAAAGAACCAGGCATCGACAATAAACGCTACCACTTGATACTGCTCGCCAAAAATTTAAAGGGGTACAAAAACTTAATGCGCATAGTCACCGAGGCCAACTTGACTGGCTACTACTACAAACCTCGTGTGGACATGGACCTGCTTCGAGAATTCCATGAAGGCATCATTGCTCTCTCTGGCTGTATGGGCGGCAAACTCTCTCGCGCTATTTTATCCGGCGATATGGAAAAAGCTGAAGCATTAATACTCGAGCACCAAGACATATTCGGTAAGGAAAATTATTTCCTAGAAATTCAATCTCACCCCCACATCGAACGAGACAAAGAACTGCGAGATAAACTTGCTGAACTGGGCAAGAAGTTTGACATTCCACTCGTTGCCACCCAAGACTCCCACTACCCTTGTAAAGATGACCATAAAGCCCACCACACATTACTCCAAGTAAATACAGGAGCAGAAGGTAAAGACGCTGGTAAATTTGAGTTTTCTGATGATGATTTTTCTCTTATTGATACTGATACAGCACTAGAATATTTCAAAGATTATCCAGAGGCTGTCACAAACACCAACCTCGTCGCCAACATGTGCGAGAACTATGAGATAGAACTCGGGGTCGCTTACTTTCCAGATTTCAAAACAGAAAATGATGAAGATCCAAACGAAGTATTGCGTCGCCTGGCGTATGAAGGGTTTGCGTTCCGCAAGATAGAACAAACCAAAGAATACGTCGATCGTCTTGAATATGAACTCGGTATCATCAAAACAAAAGGCTACTCGACATACTTTCTCGTCGTGGGCGACTTGCTGCGCTTTGCTCGCGAGCAAAATATCCTTACCAACATCCGAGGATCGGTGGCTGGCTCACTCACTACATATCTCTTGGGTATCACCAACGTAGATCCATTTTTCTACCGTCTCCCCTTCGAACGATTCTTAAATCCTGAACGCCCATCGCTCCCAGATATCGACATGGACTACGCCGACAACCGACGTGCCGAGATGATAGCGTATGCAAAAGAAAAATACGGTGCTGACCGTGTGGCTCAGATAGGCACCTTCGGTACCATGATGGCAAAAGGCTCGGTACGCGATGTCGCCCGTGCACTTGGATATGAATATGCGGTCGGCGACCGCATCGCAGGCATGATTCCGCTTGGTTCCCAAGGTATGCCGATGACTATCGATCACGCCATGGAACTCGTACCCGAACTTGCCGAAGCATACAAAAAAGAAAAAGACACCAAAGAAATAATTGATCTCGCAAAAAAGATGGAAGGATGCGTGCGCCACGTATCGGTACACGCAGCAGGTATCGTGATAGCACCAAAACCTCTCTATGAATTCACTCCTATCCAGTACGACCCCAAGGGTGGCGACGTGATCACTCAGTATGATATGTATCAGATAGAAGACGTGGGTCTACCGAAATTCGACTTCCTGGGTATTCGCAACCTTTCGATATTGGCTGATGCGATGAAAATCGTAAAAAGAACTAAAAATATTGATGTTGATTTAGATAACGTCGACATAGCTGACAAAAAAACTTTTGACCTTTTAGCAACCGGTCAAACAGAAGGACTTTTCCAGCTTAATGGTTCTGGTATGACGGCCTACCTCAAACAATTAAAGCCAACAACCATCCACGACATCAACGCTATGGTGGCACTCTATCGTCCGGGTCCAATGCAATTCATTCCTTTGTATATTGAGCGCAAGCATAATCCACGACTGGTTAAATACATGGATCCTCTACTTGAACCAATATTAAAGCAAACACATGGAGTGTTGGTGTATCAAGACGACCTACTCATGATTGCCATTCAAATTGCTGGGTATTCTTGGGGAGAAGCTGATAAATTCCGTAAAGCTGTGGGTAAAAAAATCCCTGAAGAGATGGCCAAACAAAAAGACCACTTCATAGGTGGCTGTGTAGAGCACAGTGGCTGGCCACTTAAAAAAGCCCAAGAGCTCTGGGCCTGGATTGAACCTTTCGCTGCGTATGGATTCAACAAAGCGCACTCTGCATCATATGGACGCGTCGCCTACCTTACTGCCTACATGAAGGCCAATTTCCCTTGTGAATACATGACCGCTATTTTGACCGCTGAATCTGGGGACGTAGAAAAAATTTCAGAAATCGTACATGAATGTGACAACATGAATATCAAAGTGTTGCCACCGGATGTGAATGTTAGTTTTAAAGGTTTTACTTATATCGATGAAAATACAATTCGCTTTGGACTCTACACAATAAAAAACTTGGGTTCAGATATAGGTGAGGCAATCATTGAAGAAAGAAAAATAAATGGTGCATATAAAACAATTGGAGATTTCCTTGAACGGGTTCAGCATAAAAATCTAAACAAAAAATCGATGGAAGCATTAATTAAATCCGGTTCAATGGATGCATTTGGTGAACGCGGTTCCCTACTCGGCAACATGGAGGAAATGCTTGAGTACAATAAACAAATAAATAAAAAACCTGAAAACCAAGCTTCCCTTTTTGGTGGGATGATGGAGGTTAAAGCACCTGAATTTAAATTAAAAGATAGTGCACCTGCCACTCAAAGCGAAAAACTCGCTTGGGAAAAAGAATTGCTGGGGCTTTATATTTCCGGACATCCACTCGACAGGCTGCGAGACAAACTCAAAGACAAACCTCAAAATATTAAAAAAATTCGCGCCGAACTCGGCAACGGACACCCGGTGACCATCGGCGGGATGATAGCCACAGTCAAACCAATCATCACCAAGAAAAACGACCGCATGGCCTTCCTGACCATTGAGGACCTGACTGGTAGCATGGAAGCTGTGATATTTCCAAAACTTTTTACCACTCACGCCGACCTCATTGTACCCGAAAAATGCATTGCCCTCTCCGGCAAAGTCACCATCCGTAACGGCGAAAAAAGTCTAATGATAGAAGCACTAAAGGAAATATAAAGATTTACAACCAATTTCTAATACCCGACAATCTTACCGTTATCCAAACTAACTTTACCCTGAGAACAACCAACTAGCTCATTGGCATAAGAACGAGTAGATTGATAAACATAACCTGTGGGTAAATTTAAACCCCAAGGTTTCAAAATATAATCTTTGTATTTGCTTTGAAAAGTTTTAATACCTTTTTCTGTATTAGAACCATATACACCATCTATCTTTAAATTTGTTTTGTAGTTATTATTTAAAAATGCTTGCCAGAGTTTTACCTCTTCTTTGTCATTGTTTTTGGCACCCTTCTTTAGGAACTTTGTAAAACCAGGGCATTCTTTAACACCTCCATCTATTGGAGAAATATATGTTTTAGATGTTGGGGTTAATACTAATGTAGTTTGTGCAGTATTTGTAGTCGTGTTAGTTGTTGCAACTACTGTGGCTTGAGGTTGAGTTGGTGTTGGCATTGATGAAGGAGAAGATTGAGTAGTTCCACCAGAGTGAACAACTATTGTAAATGGTGAGACTGTTAGGGGTGAACTTACTCCAGCTGTATCGTTGGTTACTATTACTGTACAGTTACTGTATATACCAGGAGATAAAGTACTGAATGTTATGGTATTACTACCAGCGAGAGCTGTAGTGGTGGTAGATGTACAACTTCCTCCGTAGGTTACGGTACCAGGTTGGTTAGTGGTAAAGGTGTAGTTTAGGGTGCCTGGATAGATAACAACGGTGGATACTGGTGTAGTTTCGGATAAGGTAGTTGGAGCTACGCCTAAGCGGACTAGACGGTTACGAGTATTGCCATCAAGAGAAGTAAATCTTCCTCCCACCAATATCTTGCCGTCGGATTGGATGGAAAGTGAGTATACAGAGCGACTAAACCCAGTACCTAGATTGGTATAAAAACTAGTGTCTTCGGTACCGTCAGAGTTA
>CAYOLW010000001.1:270091-286600 GCA_964404925.1 uncultured Candidatus Saccharibacteria bacterium | reverse complement strand
TGTCCCCCGCTTGATTTGTTAAAAGAAATTTTTATGCTACCGATAGGTATGTCTATGTCGTCATAAATCACGATGAGGTTTTCCAAATCTTTTTTACTTTTTACATACTTCACCACATCCTTGCCAGAATTATTCATAAAAGTATCTGGGGTCAGGAATTTAAGGCCTTTGATTTCTAACTTTTTTTCCAAAATCTGTACGATTATCCGACCCGCATTATGACGAGTTTTTTCATATTCCTGCCCTGGATTTCCAAGCCCCACGACTAATTTCATGCACATTATTTTACCATTAAATTCAAAAATACACCACAACACGTAAAAGACCGTTCTGTCAATACTTTTTTGTGATATTATAGCCCCATGGAAGAAACCAATAACCAAGATGGTGTTGAATTAATAGCTAAAAAGCCTTCTCGGCTGGCAGCTCTCTGGGAGATGGTACGATTTGTCGCGCTTGCCCTTATTATCGTGATACCTATCAGGGCGTATGTCGCACAACCCTTCGTTGTGTCTGGTTCGTCAATGGATCCGACTTTTAAAAACGGAGACTATTTAATAATTGATGAAATTTCTTATCGTTTCCATGAACCGGAAAGAGATGACGTTGTAGTATTTAGATATCCAAAAGACCCTAAAAAGTTTTTTATAAAAAGAATAATTGGACTACCTGGAGAAACTTTAGATATAAAAGATGGTTTAGTAACTATTTATAATCCAATCAACAAGAAAGAAATAAAAATGAACGAGCCATATGTGGTTAATCAATCCGGTGGGAATACACATTTTGAGCTCAGAGAAGGAGAATACTTTGTCATGGGAGACAATCGCCCAGCCAGCTCTGACTCCAGATATTGGGGTTCAGTACCCAGAGAAAATATTGTAGGTCATGCACTAATTAGATTATTACCACTTAATAAAATCAACCTGAACCCAGGTGAATTTAAACAAACTAATGAATAAAAAAATAGCTCCAAAAAGTAAAGAAAAGAAACCAAAAGAAGGTCGCGGCAGTCGTGAACTTGCTTCACCTAAAGGCATGCGTGACATAATGAATGAAGAGTTCTACAGCTTCCAAGGATTCTTTGAGAAAGCTCAAGAAGTCGCTCTATATTACGGATTCAAGCCCATCGAAACTCCTATAATGGAAAGTGAAGATATATTCACTAGCGGTATTGGTAAAGGCACCGATGTTGTCGACAAGGAAATGTATTCACTCAAAACTAAAGGTGGTGACTACCTCGCCCTGCGTCCAGAACACACCGCTCCCCTCATGCGAGCCTACATAGAACACGGAATGCAGAACCAACCCCAACCAGTAATGTTCTATCAATACGGACCAGTCTTCAGACACGATAAACCACAGAGAGGTCGTTACCGACAATTTTATCAATTCGACCTTGATGCACTAGGCAGTGATAAAAGTATCATGGACGCATTAGTTATTAAGGCAGGACTTTGTATGCTTGAAGAAGCTGGTGCCACCAACCTATCGATTGATATTAATTCAATTGGAGACAAAGAATGTCGTAATGGATACTTGCGTGAACTGACCAACTATTACAAAAAACATGCTGCTCAGTTACCAGCTATTGATCGAGAAAGACTAAAAACAAACCCATTGCGGATTCTAGATTCTAAAGAAGAAAAAACAAAAGAAATAAACGAGGGTGCACCAGACTCTATCTCACACCTATGCCCTTCTTGCAAAAAACACTTCAAAGAAGTATTGGAATACTTAGAAGAAATGGGTATTCAATACAATATGAACAAAAATTTGGTACGTGGACTTTCTTATTATACTCGTACTGTTTTCGAAGTTGTTCAAGAAAACGGTGGAGAGGATGGTTCTTCTATTTCAATCGCTGGCGGTGGTCGTTATGACTATCTAGCTCGACAAATAGGTAGCAAGAAGGATGTGCCAGCTGTTGGCTTCTCTGTCGGTGTTGACCGCATTGTATCCTCCCCTTGGTACAAAAACCTTGCTCCCCGAATAATTAAAAAACCAAAAATATATTTTATCCAGCTTGGAATGGAAGCAAAGTTAAAGAGTCTCAATGTAATCGAGATATTACGCAAGGCTCATGTACCAATAGCTCAATCATTGTCCAAAGATTCTTTAGGCACACAGCTCGCTATTGCTGAAAAGTTACAAATTCCGTACACATTGATTTTTGGAGTAAAGGAAGCCATAGACGAATCCGTAATAGTTCGAAACATGTCTAATAGATCACAGGAGACGGTAAAAATAAGCAAACTGCTTGAATACTTGAAAAACCTAAAGTAGATTCAAAATGGTTAAAAATATTTTGCAAAAAGAAGAAAAAGTTCTACGCGAAGTAGCCAAAGAAATACCGGTATCGGAAATAACTACTCCGAAAGTAAAAAAAATATTAAAAGAAATGTCTGCTTCATTGAAAAGCCAGAATGATGGCGTGGCTATTGCTGCCCCACAAATTGGCTACTCTATGCGTATATTTGTTGTTTCTGGAAAAATATTTGACGAGGACTACATAGACAAACGTGGACGGAAAGTCTCAAGTGATAAAAAAAATAAAAAAGAGGTAGTGCAAATATCAGACTTAGTATTTATTAATCCCAAAATAACGAAACTGTCTAAGGAAAAAGAATGGCTACCTGAAGGATGCCTATCTGTCCGACCATTATATGGAAGGACCTACCGATCCAAGAAAGCCACCGTCGTCGCCTATGATGAGAATGGCAAGAAATTCACCCGCGGTGGTTCAGGACTGCTTGCTCAAATTTTCCAGCACGAGACAGACCATCTAAACGGTATACTATTTATCGACCACGCCAAAGACATAAAAGCTGAGGAATTAGCAGAATAAAATGAAGTTTATATTTTTCGGGACACCGGATGTTGCTAGTAAAACTTTAGAGATACTAAAGGCTGCAGGTTATATGCCAAGCCTGGTTGTTACCGCTCCTGATAAACCCCAAGGACGGAAAATGGTTATTACTCCAACCCCAGTGAAAGTCTGGGCAGAGAAAAACAATATTCCATATATTCAACCTGAAAAAATACAGGAACTAGAAAATATAATTTATCGAAGGGGTTTGGCGAGCGACGGCGAGCCAACTTCAGGAATTTTTAAGCTTCAAAAATTCCGCACCGAAGATAAATTGATATTTTCTGGTTCTGAATATGACTTCTTCCTAGTTGTAGCTTATGGCAAAATTATGCCTGAAGATTTAATAAAATCACCGCGTTTAGGGTCAATCAATATTCACTATTCCCTACTGCCAAAATATCGAGGTGCATCACCTGTTGAATCTGCTATATTAAATGGTGACACAGAAACAGGTGTATCAATCCAACAAATGGAATTTAAAATGGACGCCGGGCCAATACTTGCTGAAGAAATAGTACAAATCCTACCAACAGAAACTACCGAAGAATTGCGCGATCGTCTTATACAAATCGGTGGTGATTTACTAGTTAAAAAATTACCAGAAATTTTAAAACAAAAGATAACACCAAGTGCGCAGGACGAATCCAAAGCTACATTTTGTAAAAAGATAAAAAAAGAAGACGGATTGGTAGACCCATTTAATGATGACCCACAAACCCTGTACAACAAATTCCGTGCGTACAACAAGTGGCCACGTATTTACTATTTCGACGAAAACAAAAAGCGTGTCATCATCACTGATGCCACGCTTCTAGACGGTAAGTTTGTTATCAACAAAATAATACCAGAGGGCGGAAAAGAAAAAGTTTATTAATCTATTTCTTCTTTTTTGCGTAAGTTCCAGTTTCTGGATTCCTCTTAGATAGACCCTTCATCATCTTTTTGACACTACGAGCACCTCGTGTCTGAAGTGTTTTCTTTTTGTCTTTACTCTGACTGATTTCTCGGAAAAGGGATTCTTTAACTGTGTCTATCGCTTCGTACATGTCTTCTTTATCAGCGCTAGCATAAAACTTTTTACCATCTATAACCACAGTACAGTCAGAATGAAATACATCTCCGTTTTTATGTTTAGTGTTTGAAACTTCAAAATTCACAATTGCCTCTGCTCCTTTGGCTTCAAGCTTGGTAATTAGTTTACCTAAATTAGTAACCCTCTTTAAAACATAATCATTAATTGCACCAGTCAACTCCATGTTTTTTGATAAAAGTTTTGTTTTCATACTAGTATTATACCACTAATTAATACTTCATACTTTTACGCAAGGCAGACAAAATAACGTCAAGCTCCATAGTAGCTACACCCAACACCTTGTCTGCTCCGCCGTAGTATATATAAATTATATCCTTCTTTGTTTTGCCAACCTTTTCTTTCCTAACTACTAAACCGCAAGGAAAAACAACATTGTTCACAATACCTATTTTTTCATATTCAGTTTCTGGTTCAAAAATAGGATCTGTAGAACGAGCCAAAACAATGGCTGGATCTTTGAGGTCAAGCAGCACAGCACCAACTCGATATGCTCCATGACTTTTTGAAACACCATGGTACAGTAGCAGCCAACCATATTTTGTTTTAAATGGAGGCGCTGTGATACCAACTTTGGCACTATCCCACATATTACGCCTTGGCCCCATTATACGAATGCATTTTTTAACATCCGACTTTCCATCCAGTGTTTGAATATAATCTCCACAAATTTCATTACTGACTCGATGGACAACGAAATAACCTTGTTTGAATTTATCAGGCAGTATACACGTGTCTTTATCGTCCAAATCTCTGGGTGTTACCATAAAAGGTTTACTCCAATTCCATTTTTTGGCCAAGAAATCCTTTTCACTAATTGATGAAATCGCAACTCTTGGTGGTCCAATACCGTCAAAAGCTGTGTAGCACATATATAAATACTTACCGATTTTAGTGATGCGTGGATCTTCGCAGCCAGAATTTCCGTTTTCTATTTTTTTACTTTCAAAGTCTTCTCGTGGTTCATAGATTGGATCAGGTAACCTCTCATCAATGTCTAAGCCGTTTTTGCTGTTTGCGTAACCAACAACAGAAGTATTATTTTCTGACAATGCTCTATATAGTATATGTACTTTACCATCAAGCTCTATAGCAGCTGGATTGAATACAGCTTTTGATTCCCACCCGTGCGCTGGACTTGGGGATAATATTGGATTCTTGTCATAACGCTTAAAACTATATTTTTCAATTTTATCCGGCAACATACTACCGAGCAAATCTTCCAAATTCACTTTAGCTTGACACACACTCGTATCGGCCGCACCATAATAAATTGTTAATGCATCCCCTTCTATAAAAGCACCTGTTGGGAAAACAACGTTCGATATATAACCAGACAATTCGTAAGTTTCTTCAGGTACTAGTATCGGACCCTTAGTTCTACCTATAATTTTCCTCGGGTCTTTTAGGTCAAGCAGCATGGCCTCGATACCAAAAACTGTTTCTTCATTTTCAGATTTATGAAAATAATTTTGAATATGAGAATAAACAAGCAACCACCCGTGTTCAGTCTTAATTGGTGGTGCTCCAACCTCCACATGGTCGTGCTCACTACGACGAGGATCAATCATATGATCCTCTATGTTCTTATGCCATGTCTCCCAAAACGATGGGGACCACAATTCATCAATATGGTCACACTCTGCTATAGTCATCCGAGCTGGTGGTTTATCAGTATCCGAAGAGAATATTACAGCTATTTTGCCATTGATCCTTTCTGGGAAAAGGGTCATTGCCTTTGAATTAAATGGAGTAACAAAGTGCTTTTCATCTACTTTCTTCAAGTCTTTTGACACAGCGAGTGCTACCTTTATTCCTTCTGGTCCAAAAGGATACTTTGATAAAGCGGTATAGAAAATATAATACTTACCTTCAAAAAATGTGACCCTTGGATCTTCGCATCCGTATTTTTCCCACTCCATCTCAGGCACAATGAATTGCTCACCTTTTTCAAAATGTTTTCCATCTTGGCTTTTAGCTATACCGATAACTGAAATTTGTTTAGGGTCACGCAAGTGATCAATAGCTGAAATAGCTCGATATAGACCATAAATGTTTTTACCTTTCTTAATTGGACACATGTTAAAGGTAGCGAATTCTTCCCAGTAGTGGTCTTGGTTTGGAATCAGTATTGGATTATCGTTTGATCTTTTAGTTACGTACATATTTATTTTTTACCTTTTTTAGGTTTTACTTTTTCGTCCACACTCTTTAACTTACTAATTCTATGCTTCTTCATATCTTCAATCAAGGTGGCCAGTCTAACAGAGGCTACTCCTACATGCTGGTCTCCAGCCCCATAATAAACAAATAACCTACCTGATTTAACCACAGCTCCACAAGAATAAATTATATGGCTCTCATAATTCTCTTTTGGTTCAAGAACGGGTCCGGTAGATCTATACAAAACCCTTGTTGGATCTTTTAAATCAAGCAGTAATGCAAATAGTTTAAATTTACCTGGATCACGTGCTTCCATGGCATGATGCAGTATAAGCCAGCCTTCTCTGGTTTTAATTGGTGAGGGGCCAGTATTCCTAACCCAAATATCTTTCTCTACATCAAGCCAAATATTTTTTGAAAGTGCAGCAGGGTCTACAAATCTACCACCATCTGTGCCAGGGTGTATATATACCCAATGAGAAGGATTCATGTGATGAAACCATCGATCCCATTGTTGTTTAATCTTTACTTTACCAGTCTCAATATCTTCAAAATCATCAAAGTAAGTCACAGTAACTGAAGGCCAAATATCGTGTAAGATGGCAATCTTGCCATTTATCCGCTCAGGAAACAAAACCCATGCTTTACTTATCTGCCCTGGCGGAGATAGAAATATTGGATTTGTCCATTTATGCCAACGTCTGTTTTTGAAATCATCAATACTCATCGAGACCATAGCAACTCGACAAGAGGACCAACTATCGAAGGCATTATAAAGCACGTATAACCTATCCTCTAATATCGTAGCTCGTGGATCTTCTGTTCCACCTCCCCATCCACCACCAGATGAATATCCAATCGGATAATTAGAAAAATTAGTCTCATTGAAGCGATGATAGATTAAATGTGGCAACCTCTCGTCTATTTTATAGCCATCATACGAAGAAGCATAACCAAGCACAGACACGTCATTATCTCCAATAGCCCTATATATCAAATGAACCTTACCAGATAGTTCTATGGCGGTTGGATTAAATGTAGCTCTTGATTCCCATGTATATAACCTAGGACTAATGATTGGATTTTGAATTGAGCGTTCTAGTGTGACACCTGTTTTACGAGGTATAGTTGAAGGCTTGGTTTTGCGAATTATCTTTTTCTTAGGAAGAATTTTTTTTATAACCTTTTTTATTTTTGTAACCGGCTTTTTAACTTTACTTTTCAAAGTATTTTTGAGTTTATTATTTTTAGTTTTTAGCTTTTTTTTAAGCATAAAATAAAACTACCTACGCTCGGCGCTTGATACCTATAGTATACACTAAATGCTAAAAATAGCTTTTTGAATTTTTGGCGCCTGACTGGTATAATAGTTCTATGAAATTAGCTTGGCAAATAACGAAAGGGGTTTTTTTCCTACTGGTCTTAGGGTTTGTTTTCTATATTATTTGGGATTATACAAATCTAACCACAAAATACCATCTACCATCTTTTTTAATTCCGGCTATTTCTGTACCCACAATTCTAGCTATCGGCTTTAAATTCATTGAACTGTTCTATCGAGTTGGACAAATAGAATATGAGTTCACTTCAGTGGTAAACCATACATTTAGAACACCTCTCACCCGTGTAATGTGGTATGCAAAAGAATTAGAGAAAGACCTACCCAGCAGCGAACGTGTACTATATGTACAAAATTTGTCGAATGCAGCGACACGAGTGTTGGATATAGTTGATATTTTTGCAGGTATTAAAAATATCAATGACAGGTCTGGTTATTTTTTCCAGGCTACTTCTCTGCGGGATATTGTAGAGAAAACAATCGCCAAGTATAGAGAAGAAATTAATAAGAGAAAACTTACATTTCATATTTCAACTTTCAAGGATGCTCCTCTACTGACCATTGATTTAAAAAAGATTTCCTTTGTTATTGATGCTCTAATTGAAAACGCAATCTTCTACACACCAAATGGTGGAGAAGTAACTGTTGATTTCAATATTGTTGGTAGCAAATTAAAACTATCAGTAAAAGACACTGGTATGGGTTTAACCACAGCCGATAAAATGCGAATTTTTGACCGTTTCTATAGAAATAAACGAGCTGTACTAATGAACCCCGACGGTATGGGTTTGAAACTATATTTATCTAATCAGATAGTCAAAAGACACCATGGCAAAATAGAAAAAACCTCTGCCGGTAAAGACAAAGGTTCGACTTTCTACATGGTTTTACCTCTTTCTTAAACAAGGTCAGCTGTACAAAAAGCACATTTTGTAGCTTCAATTCTTATCTCACTTAAGCACTTACCACATTTTTTTGTTGTAGGATCAATAGGTGCTTCTTTTTTGGTTTTTGCTATTAAAGTATTAATAGGTGTTACTACAAAGAAATATATAGCTGCAGCTACTATAGCAAATGAAAATAGAGCGTTAATAAAGTCTCCGTACATAAACTTACTTCCATTTAAGGTAAAGAATAATCCAGAGAAGTCTGGCACCTTAGCCACTGCCCCAATAAGCGGTGTTAATACATTTTCAACCAACGAGCTAACAACTTTACCAAAAGCTGAACCGATCACAACACCGACTGCTAAATCTACTACATTACCTCGTAAAATAAACTGTTTAAATCCATTTAACATATAAATTTTAATAATTAATAATTATCCTTGTTGTTTCAACCAATCAATCATTTTTTGAAAAGTTGCTTTACCCGACTCCCCTGTGGATGGTATTCCAACAGCCTTCTGGAAGGCGGCCACAGCCTTCTTGGTGCTGTCACCATAGTCATTGTCTACTTTATTTGATGCGTTGTTGTATAGATTCAAGAAATTTTGCACAGTTCCCACCCTGGTACCATGCGACTTGAGCTTCATCTGAATGTTGTCTTTGATTAGCTGCTCTAGTTCTCCAATCAATGCTGCATTTTTATATATAGCAGGTTTTGCAACAACCTCTTCTTTATCTTCTGCTTGTGGTTCGTTCACGATCTCCTCTTCTTGAGGTTCGTATTTATCGAGTTTGGTTTGTAAATTAAGTAATTGTTCTTTTAGTTCATCGTTCTCTTTCTTTAAATCGTTTATTTTTTCAGTGTTAACATGCTCGCTTCCTGAATCAATAGTACTGAAAGCCAAATATCCAAGCCCTCCTAAGGCCCCGATAATCAATAAAGTTAAAAGCCAAAACTTTAAATTTTCCATGATTTTTATTTTAAAATAAATCGCACAGTCGACACAACACGAATCTTCTTATACTCTGGACTACCAGGATCTTTCTCGGTGATATCAATCACTCCCTGATTAGCACGAGTTATATTATCGACTTGTGAACCAGAAGCCTTGGCAAACTCAGAAGCAGAACTTTTAGCATTACTAATAGCCTCGGCTAACATCTCTGGTTTAATGCTATTGATATCAGAGAATTCAAAAGATACATTTGTGTTAGTCATGACAATACCTTTCTCAAGTAGCGGTAGAGTGTTCTTAGAAGCTTCTTTCACCGCATCAACCTTTTTTGTATATAGAGATATCTGTCCTGAAGCATTATATCTAAACAAGGCATCCCTGTATGTATCCTGATATACATTAACCGGGGTCATATTTATTTCAGATACTTCGAATCCTTTTTGTACCAAAAAAGCTTCTATGGTACTTTTATTTTTTTCAATTTCTGAGTAAAGTGCATTTATATTATTAGCCTTAACATCAAAACCAATAGTCCAAGTAGCGGTGTCTGCTTTAACAATTCTTTCAGACAAACCCTTTACCTCGACATATGAACCTAATTTAGAGAATTGATAAGCTGATAATGCAAACAACAAACCAAAAATTATTACTGCCCCACTAACAATTAAAGCACTCACGTATTTTTTCTGTTCCATGTACTAATTATAGCTTAAAGCGAAAAAAATAGAAAAGCGTATAATATGGACTATATGGATACACAAATAACTGGCATTTTCATACCTTTTTTATTTTTAGGCATAATCATATTTATCATAATATGGAGTATCAGGTTCTATATTAAACGCCGTAAAATGCTGATAGCTTTTGCCACAGAACACAATTATTTATTTACAAAATACGGAGACATAAATTTACTAAATTCAATCTATCTAGCTATTGGACATTCTCGCAGGATGGTTAATGTAATTACCGGATCCTATCTAGAACATCCGATTCAATTCTTTGACTTTCGGTCAGTCATTGGCTACGGCAAACACCGACGGTATGTAAACTTTTCTGTTTTTGAAGTAGAGTATAAAAGTTCTTTGAGGTCTTTTTTGTTACTTTCACGTAAAATGCGCTACAGTTCAGGTAATCTGTATGATGGTTTCCAAAACGCTTTTGGCCGCAAGATTAAACTAGAAGGAGATTTTAATAAATACTTTAATCTATACGTACCAGAAGATTATGAAATTGAGGTTTTACAGATATTTACACCGGAAATAATGGCTAAGTTCATAGACTTAGCACCTGATTTAACTTTTGAATTTACGCAAAACAAATTGTTTATTTGTACCAATAAAATTATAAGCAAAAAAACAGACTTGGAACGCCTACACGAATTAGCCCAAATGCTAATACAGGATTTAGCATCGCGTTTGGTTAGTATTTCTAAATAAAAATTTCTATACTTCTTTCAAGAACTTATTTACGTCTACGCTAGTATTTTGAGGAATATCAAAATAGAAAGTTGAACCAAAACCTTCTTTTGAATCGAACCATATTTTCCCTCCATGTGCATCAATGTATTTTTTACAGGTATAAAGTCCTATTCCAGAACCAGAGGCTAGGTTTTTTTTAGCATTTGAAGCTCTATAGAATTCCTCAAATATGTGTTTTTTCTCTGAGTCAGGTATACCAATACCAGTATCTTGGACTTTTACATGGATATAGTTATCTGAATTACTCATAGTCACCCTGACAGATCCCCCCTTAGGCGTATAAGATAATGAATTTTCAAATAAATTCTCTAATACAACCCTGATTTGATCTATATCAACCTCTGCTTTTTTTGAATTATCAATATTCATACTAGCACTGAAATCTATCCCCTTTTGCTTTGCACCCACTGTATAACCTTCTACCAATTCCTCAAACATTTTTTCTATTTCAGACAATTGAACTATGGTCAAATTAATACTTACATCTTGCTTCTTCACAGTATTGATACCTAGCAAATCCATGGAGTGCCTGACTGCAGCATGAGCAGAATTAATAATACCCTTAAGCATTGCTGTATCTTCTTTGGCCAGACTTTCTTTATATTTTTCTAAGACCATTTCAATAGACCAACCAGTAGAGGTCAGGGCTGTACGTAATTCGTGTAGGATTAGGCGCAATGCTTCTTCGCGCAGAGATTGTTCTTTACGAATAGCGTCTATATCTCCCATCACAACCACAAACCCAGACAAAAAGAACCCTCCAAGACCCATTACCGTCACAATAACCATACGCTCAAATCCAACCACCGGCCAAAAACCATGGTTAGCCAAGTCTAAAATAACAAGAGCTAATGCTACTCCAGATATGGCGCCAAGTAAGCTAATTAATAGTTGCCTAACTTCTTTACTTATTTTCATTTGGAGGGACGCTATTTGCTTCCATTTTTTCTTTGAAAGATAAAGTTCTAAGTATGAAAAGCGGCGCCAAGAAAGCAAAGAAAGAACTTGTTAACATTGACCCAGCAATCATCGCACCATTAGCAGCCACACAACAACTCACTACTCCACTACTACCTGACAGTGCTTTGATTTTCACTTCACGTTCTTGAGCCCTAAGTCCAAGAGCCAACATAAAGCCACCCACAACTATACCGTTTACAAAAATGTCATACCATAGAGTAAAATTCATTAATTTCATTTGTAGTGCTTCAGAGGTCATAAAGTATGCAAAAACTCCCAATACTAATATAGTACTGAATACAAAGGCGACCTGACGAATATTTTTAGACAGAGAACTCATTGGAAATTTAAGCATATACACTGAACCCATAAGTACCGCAAATGCAGCAATGTTGCTATACATCATATTATGAGTTTTCATTTCGATACCCATAAAGAACATGTTTATAGCTTGATAAACAAGGAAGGCAAAAAGTGCCCACATTAATTCGTCTTTACCTTTATAAACTTTTCTAAAAAGAAGCAAGGCGCATACTAGATAAAAAACACCTGAAAGCAGCATCAGAAGTGTAACTATGTCCATACCCCATAACATAAAACCGTGTGCCATGCCCATATCCATGTTTTCCATAATTTTTTTTGTTAATACTAAAATTTAGAATAATTATAACACGATAAAAAACAAAATCCCCACAAGGGGGATTTTGTTATCTGACTGTTCGGCGACGATTCTGCTTGTTCTTTTTTGCAGCTAAGGTGGTAGCCTTAACAGCTAGTCTTTTCTTGGTCTTGTGTGCTCTGCGTGAAGGATTCTTTGGACCTAGTGTTGTTCCTCTTTTTGCCATAAATTTTATCTTAACTAATAAGTCTACGTATTATAACACAAATATCAATATCTAGATATATGCTACAATTCATGAATGCTTCACGCAAAATCATTCACCTTTGTTACATATAAGGTTAATCCTAAACGTTCAACTATTACTTTCACTTATAAGGTTGAGTTTAGAACTGGTATTACCAAAACTTTCAAAGATAAACTGATATTTAATAATATTGCACCAGAACTGTGGGACAAGGTTCCCGACAATGTACTCAAACCAACGCTTGAATCCCTGTTAATAATGCTTGGTATTAATTATTGGTGCGTCTTCCCTACTAATAATATTAAAATAAAAGATTTCTCTCTTACTCAGGAACAAGCTAAATTCTGGGAAGAACTTTATCTAAATGGTCTCGGCGAATTCTTTTATGAAATGAAAATGGATTTCCATGATTTAATATCTTTCCCATATGATGCAAAGTTAGTAGTACCAGAACCTGCACGATTCACCACAAAAGAACGAGCATTACTATTAAATGGTGCGGGCAAAGACTCTATCCTCTCAGCTGAGATATTGAAATCATCAAATACGCCTTTTGATTTTTTTGCTTTTGCACCCACTCCTGCACATAAAAAGATTGCTCGCTTGGTTGGTGCGAATACTATTACCGTCAACCGACACCGAGATCCGTTTATGAATTTTTATACGACTCTTTTTGGAGTATCGAGTTCGTACCCATCTGTCTCTACTTTTACTTTTGTAGCCACACTACTCGCAGAAGTATTGGGCTATAATTCAATTATTTTTTCTAATGAAAGAAGTGCAGATTTTGGTAATTTAAATTACCTTGGGCTGGCTGTGAACCATCAGTGGTGCAAGTCTTCGGGTGCAGAAAAAATGGTTAACGATTATATACAGAAATATATCACCCCTGATATTTCTACCAAATCCTTACTACGAGAATATAGTGAGATAGACATAGTTCGTCGTTTTGTACAATACCCCAAATACCTGAATCACGTCACTAGTTGTAATTCATATTTCTGGCTTCCCCTGCCAATGCAGATGATGCAACGTAAGGCGTATTGGTGTAAGCAGTGTCCAAAATGCGTTTTCCTATTTGCTTGTTTTGGTGCATTTATGCCTAAGGCAGAAGTAGTAAAGATGTTTGGCGGCAACCTATATACACGCAAAAAATTGATACCATTTTTTAAACGCATACTGGGTATTGAGGGATTCAAACCACTGGATTGTGTCGGTGAACCAGAAGAAATGATTCTTGCCATGCATTATACTCAAAATACTGGAGAGTATGCCGGAGAACCGGTCATGCAAATGTTTGAAGAAAACTTCCCACAAGGTTACGATTTTGAAGGAATCAAAAAGAAAGTTTTCTAGTTATTTAACTGGGAAAAATATACTAGTTTCTAGGTCAGCTGTGCCAGTCTGACGTGGGTCGTTCCAGTAATATTCATATGGTATATCTGAGCCTTTCAGCTTTTTGGCTTTTGCATACATCATACCCATAGACCAAGCATTACCTAGGAATTCATAAGATCCTTTGTGTTTAATTTCAAGACCCTTGCCTGCTTTTACTTGACCACGCACGAATCCATCACCTAGCTGAACGCCAGACAGGTTTTCATCCGATATAGCTGCTATGTATGTCATCTGCATTTTTTTCATATCCATCTTGGTATATAAACAAACCCAATGCTTAGCAGAAACGTTATGCTTGGCTATTTCACCTACCAGGGTTTCAAAGTCTTTATTCATGACTGGTGCCAATTCGGATAATAATACTGTCCTTTGTATACCAATATAGCCAAAACCTTCTCTATCTACTACTCCGTTATTAGTTGTAACTGCTGGCACAATACCGTTTTCTGCTACAGATTTCAGCATGCGCAAACCACGCTCATAATCCATCCCAATCCAATTTTTCATTGTGTTTACCATAAAAAACAAGAAGAAAGGCAAAGAACCATCAAGCGTCCATGTGACCTTAGTACCACCTTCAAATGATTCTAATACCATGCCTGCTTTAGATTTTGATTTAAATGGTTTTAGGAATTCTACATCATAATCATAATGCCCATTTTCAATTTTAGTTAATGTTTGTCTACCACTACCAATATACTCACCCTGCCACTCCATAGTGTGCCCTACCTGACCAGCATTACCGCTATAAACCATTTTGCACTTAGGTTCAAGCACATTCCAAGGAGACCATTTGATCCAATTAGTAAAATCGGTAACAAATGAAACGACTTCACTAATATTTTTATCAATAAAAATACTTTTTTCTACATTATATTTCATATAAAGATATAATATCAAAAATATTATTTATTGTATTCAAGAGGATTTTCACAATATGCATTAATAATTGCACGAGTTTGTGGACCCACTATACCGTCGACTTGAATATTTTTTGTCTTTTGAAAAGCCTTTACACTTTTTTGTGTCTTAACACCAAATATTCCATCTGCGACACCTGCTGAAAAATTATATTTATTTAGGAATTTCTGGAGCACTGCTACTTCAGATATACCACCCTTTTTATCTTTATGACCAAAAATTAATTTTTGTTTTATTAGAACAGGGCAAGAATTTTCTGGAGGAATAGAATTGGTATTGTTAGTAACGTTGTTGACAGGAGTTGTTGTTTGATTTGTGTTTACAACACTATTACTTGTGAATCCACCGCTATTAAAACCACCCCCCAGCAACACAACTCCAGGATTTGCAAATTCTATACTAGAAGAAGTAACCGTACCAATATTACCTACAGCATCAGTCTGAGACACGGACACTGTACCAATCCCAACATTGGTTACATTAACAAGTGTTGAATATGTACCAGATGAACAAGAAGGTGTTACGGTACTAAACAAACTACTACTGATAGTTATCGCTAAACCATTCTCACACGCACCCGAAATCGTTAAACTGCCTCCAGTTAGATATATTTGTTGACTTGGGCTAAAAGAAACAGTTACAGCCGGCGAGGTAGTATCAATCACTATATTTTTATTTGCTCCCAAAGAATTAGTGGCTCCTGGAGAAGGTAGTGTAAGTACCAAAGACGCACCAGCAAAATCAGTGATAGTGCCAGAATTTAATCCTAGTGATGTTGTAGCTACGTAGTCTAAATCAGTTGCGGTATCTCCAGCTTGAACAGTATAAGTGAAAACCAAAGTATTAGTACCAGTACCTGAAGCATAAGTGGCATATTGATCTGTTGAACCTGTTTCTAGCAAAATCCTCGGCGTACCTGTTACAAACAAATTTACATTTGAAGTCAATTGTATATTCACAGTATCACCTTCTTTATAAGTACCATTTGCGGTAGAAGCACTTACATTAGATACAGCAGCAGTGACATTAGCAGCAGCATAAGAAAGCACGCGGTTATTTACATATTCAGCAACATACAAAGTATTTGTGGTGGTGTCGTACTCTATACCAATAGGCACATTGAGTCCGCTTTGGGTAGTAGCCGTAGAATCAGATGTCATGTTTGGTTGTCCGATGACATGAGTAGCGGCTTCACCATCAGTGATACTTGCCACATCGTAGACAGTTATTCTATTATTTGAAAACTGATCAACGAACAATCTTTGCCCTACTGAATCATAAGCTAGGCCACGTGGAATACCCATACCAGTGGGGGTTGTAGCTGAAGCACCACTAGTAAAATCAGCCTGTCCTAATACATGGACAGCGGCTTCACCATCAGTGATGCTTGCCACATCGTAGACTAAGACACGATTATAATCTTCTGAAACAAAGAGTCTGTTATTTGTAGCATCGTATTCTGCATCTGAAGGTGTATCCATACCCGAAGCAGTTAAAGCTCCCGTCCTTGTCGTAAAGCCCGCCTGTCCTAATACATGGACAGCGGCTTCACCATCAGTGATGCTTGCCACATCGT
>CAYOLW010000001.1:222664-269991 GCA_964404925.1 uncultured Candidatus Saccharibacteria bacterium | reverse complement strand
CTAATACATGGACAGCGGCTTCACCATCAGTGATGCTTGCCACATCGTAGACTAAAACACGAAGATTATTGTAATCAGCAACGAATAATCTTTGATTAGCCAAATCAATACCTAAACCTGAAGGAGATCGTAACCCGGTGGCAGTGGTAGCATAACTACCAGAAACAAAATCAGCCTGTCCTAATACATGGACAGCGGCTTCACCATCAGTGATGCTTGCCACATCGTAGACTAAAATACGGTGATTACCTCCTTCAGCGACATACAACATATTATTAACAGAGTCGTATGCCAAACCATTGGGTGATTTCATACCTGTTGCAGTTGTGGCAAAACTATTTGATGTAAAATCTGCTTGACCCAAAACTTTGTCTGCTGTAGTATCAGCAAGCACATTACTACTATTCAAATTAAACATCAAAACTCGATGATTAGCGGTGTCACTGATAAACATGCGATGGTTCACAGTGTCAATTTCTACTGCATGAGGTGTATTAAATTTTGTTGCGCTTGAACCAGATGTTGAGGTAACATAATCAGTTTGCCCAAGAACAGCTGTTGCGTTCATACCATCTGATATAGCAGCCAAAGCTAAAACAGGAAAAACATAAAAGGAAAATACAAAAACCGCAAAGCATAAACTAATACATTTCTTTAATTTATTATTAAACATTTATTTTTTCTTGATATTATAAATAATTCCTATGTTAAGTATATATTGAATAAAAAAAAAGACAACCAAGCTTAAACGAAAAAACAGCTAAAAAGATTGCAAATGAAAGAAATATCTTTATGAAGAAATATGTTCACCAATTCTTAGACGAATGGAACGGCAAAAAATAATACTTTACTTTTCTTTACAATGGCTCCCTCTAGTAGACGCGTTCAGAACTCTCAATTGGGTTCAGATTAAAAGAGATATTGAGTTTTCTAAGATTTTTGAACTAATTCCAGCGATGGCACTTCAGAACTAAAACTCTATTTTTACTTCTTCTTCATCTCCAATAAATCTACAAGTTCCATTTTCACAAAACATACCTTGTCCATCTCGTAAAATATGTAATGGATATTTTAATGTTTTAAGATTTTCTTTTACTAATTCTTCATATTTTTCTTTGTAATGCACTCTTAAGACAAAAGGAACATAGTTTAGAGCAGTAAAATCATCTAACCCAAATCTTTTATTATCTGGGTTCCAAGCAGAGACTTCAATTGTTGGACACACAACATAAGCCCCAGCACTTGTGCCAATATAAACTCTACCCTCATCTAGTAATTCTTTAAGAATATCAGCGAAGCCAGTTTCTCTTATGGCTTTTAATAAATAGAAAGTATTACCACCATCAATATGAATTATATTTTTATCTTTAAAAAAGTCTTTTAATTCCTTTTCACTTTTGCCATCAATATTTATTTCATCAAAATAATATCCATTTTCTTTAATAGTATTTTTTGCTCTATTCATAAAATCTTTATCTTTATCACTCTCTACTTGTATTGCAGTATTAATATACCCAATTTTCATTTGGTCTTTTGGAATACCAGTTAGGTTATAACCATATTTAATAAGAAAAGTGTAATCAGATGCTAGGATTAGTTTCATAATTATTTTTTATTCTTAATCCAAATATTTTTGATAAAAGAAATTGAAAAAGTTGAAAGCAAAAAACCTAAGGTCGGCACAATAGCATTTATAAAAGGATTTGATAAACGAGCAAAAGTAAAAAACAATACAACAACAATATAGGTTAAAATAGCTATAAGTGTTTTTCTAAAAAAACTTGTTTCCCAAGCTTTATCTTTCTCAACTCTTATGTTTCTCTCCTTTATTTCTTGAATATCTTTTTTAATCTGTTCTAAGCCATCCATAAACTAATATTAACATTTTTTAAAAAAGTTCTGAACCCTACAGGGGTATCAAAAAATCACCTTGATTTACAAAGTGATTTTAAGGGCTCCGAACTTGGGACGATGTTCGACGAACTGTCTTAAGCCAAAACTGATTTTATCCATTCAGAAAGATGATTATAAAGATGTTCGTTATCTTCCTTTGTTTTATATGTATGAGGTGCACCTTCAGCCAATACCATCTTTTTGTTCCCTTCAGGAATAGCTTTATAAAGTATTTCTAAATGCTCAGGTAGAATAGAAGTATCTTCGGTTCCAATATACAGAAACATTGGCATTGTTAGTTTATTAGCATTAGGTAATAAATCGTGATCCAATCTTTCCTCCATAACACCCCAAGGGCTTCTTTTTACTATAATTTCTCCTGTTCTGTCATCAACACTTTCTCTGATACTCCATCCTGTTTCTTTCCATTTCTTTAGTTTTTCTTGATCCTTTCCTTCAAACGACAATTTTCCAGATACTACTGGGGCAATAGGTGCACACAAATCAACTTCTTTTGGATAATCTTCAGCATACCTAGCAACTGCATATCCTCCCATTGAATGACCAACCAAAGCTAGTGGTTTTTGAAACCAATCTTGTTGTTGAACCCATTTAGTAACATCTTCTAAATCTTCATAATGAAGACCTAATCTAGCGTCTTCAAACTTTCCATCACTTTCACCAAAAGTGTTCGTAGTGTCAAAATTAAAAGTAACGAAACCGTTATCCAAGAAAGCATTCTTAATATATTGCATATGAACCTGTTCTTTGTATCCACTATATCCGTGAACAATAACACAAGTTCCTTTGACAACCCCATCAGGTTTTTCTAAAACACCTACTATCTTTTGACCTTTTCTATTTTTTAATTCTAGTTTTTCCATAATTTATATTATTTCTTAATGTCTTTTTTAATCATCTTAACTATCTCTGGAAACTTGGATATATTAAAATGTCCATTTTTACTTTTATAGATAGTAATGTTCGGACTTTTTAATTTCTTTCTATATTTTTCTGCGTGGTCAACGGGGACACAGTCATCGTCTTTTGAGAACAATAGGTATAGGTTTTTAGAACTTTTCTCTAACAAAGAAATATCTGGTTTTAGTTTAAAACCACCCACTAAATCTTCCCCAATACAAGTATTATCATACGGAGGACAAACCAAATATGTAGATAGTATCTTCTTTGGAAACTTGTTTTCAGACAAGTATTGAGCTAGGAATATACCTCCCAATGAACTACCAATTAAAATTACATTATCTCTTAGATAAGGTATGTATCTTTCAAACCATATTTTCCAATCTCTATACTTCGCATTATCTTGTAATGGCATACGAGGTCGTATTATTTCAAAAGTTTTACCTAATTCTTTTTCTAAATACGCATCCTGCCATCTCTCCCTTTTCTTTATTGAAACATTTCTATTCTTTAAGAAATATAAATAATCCTTTTCGTTCTTGAAAGTCATTCCTCCGTGAATTAAAAATATCTGTTTCTTCATAATTTATATATTAACCTCGAAAATCCAGTCTATTGGAGTGAGAGTAATAGTTATAGGATTATTAAAACTGCTTACCTTTTTCCATTCTGATAATTGTGTCTTTATTTCTTGAAAAAGTTTCTCCTTGTCAGTTACCTTACTAGCACTCATTTCAACAAAAATCTCTATAGGAGCAACATCAATTCTTATTTTAGGACTGTCTGCATATACAAATACTTCAGGTATCTTTGTTGCTTCTTGAACTATTTTTTGAACAGCTTTTGACAAAAGAACAATTTCTTCATCTTTCACCTTATCACTGTCATATTTTATGTTTATCATTGGCATAGAAAAAGTATATCATAGGTTCGAACTATCTATCTAGGTAAGAAAAAACACCTTATTTATAAAGTGTTTTTTGCTGGCTCCCAAAGCAGACCGATTATAGAACTAACAAATTATTCAAATCCACCATAGAAAACCTAATTTCTTACGAATGGAAAACCTATATGCAAAAGTATGATGCCTTCTCACATACCTATCCCAGCCTCTTTAAAACTTCAATTTGTGTCTAAATCTTACTTTCCCAATCTTTTATAATCGAAAGTGCAATATTCTCTAATTCTTTAATATGAACAATTTCAATCTTTCTGTTATTTTTTAAGTTTATTTCTTCTAAAGAATGAAGCCCCTCGTAGTGCTGTTTTGAAAGTTTATCTTTCCCTACAGCATAGACAATCTTCTTTATTTTTGCCCAATATGATGCTGAAAAACACATCAGGCAAGGTTCCATTGAAGAGTATATTTCACAATCAAATAAATCACGAGTATTTAATTTTTGAGAAGCATTTCTAATTGCTTCAATCTCAGCGTGACTAGTGGCATCTTTATTATTTTTCCCATTACTTAATCCTTCTGCAATGACAACCCCATCTTTAACAATAATTGCACCAACAGGAAAACCACCTTGCTCCACAGATTTTTTAGATAATTCTATTGCTTGTTTGAGAAAATCTTCCATAATTTTATCTTAACATTTTTACAAAAAAGTTCTAATCCCTACAGGGGTATCAAAAAATCACCTTGATTTACAAAGTGATTTTAAGGGCTCGGGAGGTAGGGATCGAACCTACGACCAATCGCTTAACAGGCGACCGCTCTACCGCTGAGCTACTCCCGAATTTGTTTTCGAACGTATTCCCTGCCTCTAAAAGATTTAAGTTGTTTTTCACGAATCAAAGCTTTTTCTCTAGATTCGTATATCTCTTGGTGAATAATAATCCATTCACCATTAAAACGACTCGTAAAACCTTTGTAAACTTTATTATTATGCTCAGATAGTCTTTTTTCTAAATCGACTGTCTGGCCTATATAAATCTTACCATGCTGACGATTGTAAATGGCATAAACATAGTAATTCATAAAAGAATTATATATTAGACCACTCTACCTCCGCCAGCCGGCGGAGAGCTACTCCCGAATGTATTTAACTAACCTTACAGAACATTTACATATTATCAGAAAATAATAAAAAGACAAATTACAAAATCTGCACAAAGACGTTAAGAATATGGGCAAATATCCTTTCAAAAAAATTGAGTCTGTATTTGGATTCAATCAATGGTTTTGACTGGCTTTTCCATTTTGAGGTTATATTATATAAATTAGTCACAACACCCCTCTGCTTAAAGAAAACACCTATCTCTGAGTTTAATTCAAAAGACAAAAGTCTAAATTTTGTGAACCAATTAAAGCTTCATCGCTATCTATTAGCATAATCTTTGCATGGTTCATACTGTTACCTAAGTAAAACTTTATTCCTAGCTTTTGAGCACGATTCATATAAAAATAATTAGTCTTAGTTAAGAGTACATGTTCTGTATTCTCGGGAATAATAACGCTGACCTCCACCCCACGCAACACAGCCTGGTGTAGTAATGCAACGAACCACCTTTTAGGCACAAAATACGGAGTCACTAGGGTTATCTCTTTTTTTGCTAGGGCAATATGATCTTTATATAAATCTTTCATTCGGAACTTTTTGATCATAGGCAAATGGTCTACGATAAAAGTCCGAGTTTTATGTAAAAAAACCTTTTTATTATGTGCCACCAAAACAGGATCGACTCCCCCCAGCCAAAACGTAATCTCGTGCAAAAATACGAACAAACCTCTCTACTATTTTGCCACGAATTTCCATCATCAAATCCAGCCACTCTTTTGCAGAATGATGAATATTCACTCCTCCAAAAAATGCCGTTTGCTCATCTATAATTAATATCTTCCTGTGCAGTCGATGCCAGAAATAACTTATGAAAAACACCTCAATACCAGCCTCTTTTAATTGGGCAATAGATTTCCTGTTTAATTCCATAGAACCATAGGCGTCTAGAATTATTTTTACCTGTACACCGCTTTTTGCTTTTTGGATCAGCAAAGAAACGAAATCGAATTCCTTGATATCATCAAGGAAAATATACATTTCCATATAAACAGAGATACGAGCTGACTGGATTGCCTCATACATACCCTGCCAAGCTTTGACAGAGGTATTATAGAATTTATGTTTACGGTTTGTGTATTTATTCATTAAATGTGGACCCACGGAGAATTGAACTCCGGCCTCATCCATGCCATGGACGCGTTATACCACTTAACTATGGGCCCAGTGTTTTATAGCTTATACTAAAAATAGCATTTTTCAAGTTTGCAAAATTTCTTAAATAATATAAAATGGCATCTATTGGGCCCTTAGCTTAGTTGGTAGAGCGCCTCATTTGCAATGAGGAGGTCAGCGGTTCGAATCCGCTAGGGTCCACTACAAATACTTATCTATATTCTTTTTATGCTGTTCATATGTTTCAGCGCAGTGAATTTTGCGTTTTTTGTCGTGTATATAGAACAGGCATGTGGTTGGCTGCGGGTTGTATGCCGCTTCTAATGCATCAAACCCTGGGTTACCAATAGGTCCCGGAGGCAGACCCTTATACATATACGTATTGTAATAAGATTCAATATTTTTATCTCCTGATTCTACTCTCGGCCACCATCCTTCCTCTTCGCTACCTTTGGCATACTGAAGTGTCGCATCCATCTGGAGTTTCATTCCGATCCAAATTCTATTCCAAATAACCCCAGATATTAAACGCATGTCGTTTTTACCTGCAGCTTCACGCTGAATAATTGAAGCAATTTTTATCATAGTATCTTCATTCATGACGAGCGATTTGGTGGGCTTTTTAATCTTTTCTGTTTGCTTCTCAAATTCAGACACCATTGCGTTCGACACATCACTTGGATTATCCTTAATATCAATCAAATATGTCTTGGGGAAATATCGGCCTTCTAAGTCCGGGGTATTAAAAGCGATATGTGCATTCAAGAAATTTTCTTTATCTTCTTCACCCCAGCCGAGCTTCTTGGCTACTTGTTCGGCAATCTCTTCTTTACGCATACCTTCCACTACCCGTACAACTTTAACTGAAGGATTAGCTAAATCGAGGTAAAAAGACAAGTCACTTAATTTACTTTTATCAAAGCCTAAATACCAGGCCACTCCTACGAGTTCCCCAAATAAAATAATTAAAATTAAAAGTAAATTACGTAACTTCATTTTTATCTTTGACCCGGCATCTGCAGAACCTTGATTTCGCTTATTTTCCAGTCGCCACCTTCTTTGACAAAATTCGCTGTAGATTGATTACCCTTGCTGTCTATCGCTATCACCTGTGCTGTATCCCCAGACACGGTCTCTTCTACGCTGGTAAAGCTGGATGTGGGCACCATGAGCGCCTGCGCAAACCCAAAGAATGCTTCCTTTTTACTATTGTTCGCTTCTTTAAAAAGTGATTCATTTTCTTTCACTCTCTCAACACTGTCATACTTTTTTGAGACAGCCATCATCTCGTCAAAGGATTCTGCGTCATAGAGTCCAGTATTGCGTTCTAGAAATATTTCTTTAGGAGTGGTAGCAAATATTTTTGAATCAACGACAAACGTGTTTTCCTTTGAGGTCTCATCCTTGGGTACATATTTATAATAATACACACCACCAGCAATAACGCCCACCACAGCAATAATGCTAATTATAAGGCTTGTATTTTTCTTATTGTTTTCCATGTTTAGATTATATCACCAAATTTTAAAACCCCGAGCAGCTAGTGCCCGGGGTTTATTTGTTTTTCTTCTTTTTCTCCTTCTCCCCTGTTAATCTTTTGATTTGCTGGGGAGTTAATGTGTACTTTTTGCCGTTATCAAGTTTCTGCAGTTTATACCTTTCAATTAAATCAATCAGCATTTCTGCATATTGATCGTTCGTAGCATAGCCTGCTTTCTCCAGCCTGCGCGCCCAACATTTATAATCATCACCGCATTTAAAGCAACGATTATACCGCCTACTTCCAGAAATCTTTTCTGCATAATCAGTAAAAGATTCTTGAGGATCATTGTACCTTTTGAAATGATCCCAAGCATCGTCATCCGGATGCTGGATACAACACTCAAAGCATTCATTGAGGTAATTAGAATGTGAATGTTCGATGTCCTTCATTCCGAAGAAATTGGATACGCTATCTGCTAGGAAAGATGTCCCAGCATCACTTTCAATTATGGCTTGGGCCATACACACCGAAGCCGGTATACGATATTTGGTCCGAACCTCTTGTGCTTCACTTGCATAAAGAAATATAAATATTTCTCGCAAGTCGTCTATTTGCTCACCGGTCATAATACCAGCTTTGCGCCCGCTTGCCTTGTAGGCATTGTAGCGTACTTTTAAACTGTCATAATTTTCCACTATCTTCTCGTAATCACTCTTCACAACACCATTGATCGTACGATCAGGCAGCAGAAAGTAGACTAAAAGACAAACAAGAAAAATTACGACAAATTGCCAAGGTTTGGATTTCTCTTCCATCGTAATTTTTTGTTTTAAGTTAAAAAATAAAGGAACGTTTGCACCCATATTACATATTTATCCCAAAAACGCTATTTCGGGAAATAAAAAAGGCCCAAGTTGTATTTACAACAAGGGCCTAAAGTTTTCCCGAAGAATCGGGATTTGATTAACTCCAATAAAATACTTGGGAGTACAAGTTTGGCTGACATCAGCCTATATAAAGAACTATAATTTGTTTCCTCTCTCACTTAATCACCCTCGGGGTTTAGGGTTTGCTTGGTCAAAACCAAGCCGTTACTTGTTCTCACCCTGTTTTTCAACGGGTGAAGTTTCTTCCTTCTTATTTTTCTTGCTAAAAGTCTTTTTAAACTTTTTCGCAGTCCATTTGCTCAACTTGCGAGCACCTTTCCAGGTTGCTTTTGCTCCCTTTTTAGTTGCTTTCCAAGTTGTTTTTCCTGCTTTTTTCGTACCTTTCCAGATTTTTTTAGGTGCATTTTTAGCAACCTTTGAAGATCTGTTCTTTGCATTTTTTACAAAACGAGGAGGCTCTTCACTTTGTCCAAAAGGAACAACGAAAGTAGCCGTGAACTCTGTATTAAATGCACCAGGGCCAGGTTTAGGTTCTACAGGAAATGGATGCCACTTTTCACCGATACCCAATTCAAGATGTGGTTTATAAGCGCGACCAATCAATAAATCAATCTTACTTGCTATAGAAAAGCCTTTCCAACCAGCATTTTCATTTTTACGAATTGGTGTTTCGTAGCGAGCCATAAGACTTGCACGAACACTCAACCAAGGAATTGATTCAAATGGCTTCCATCCCAAAAGCACCGGTCCTGTCGCAATCGCAACACCAAAGTTACGATTTTTTCCTTTCTTTCTCCATATACCACATGTATCACATGGTGCTTCTCCAGATTTTTCCGCTACACGCATGTAAAGTTCACCAATAGTTTTCCATCCAACGGGTTTTCCGTAAACCTCATCATTTGGGCCTAATACCAATTTTCTGTTTATCATACTTATACCAGCAGCAGGTTCCCAGTCTTGAGGAAGCAAGATGCTACCCTTCAGGGAACGGCTGGTTACGTAGGCAGAAAATTCAGTCTGTCCAAACTTAGGGCAACATACTGCTGCTTGTGTTGGATTAGTTATACTAAGAGAAATGTTGTTAATCGTAGTACTGGTAAGAGTTATGTTAATATCTCCCCTGCCCAGTATTGGAGTTTCGTCCACACCTTTACCTTCAGACGGTGCAAATACAAGTACCGGGTTTTGACATCCAGTTCTTATATAAACCATCCAGGTGCCGTCCCAGCGAAACCAAGGGACAGCAGTGATAGTGCTTTGTTTTTCACTAAAACTAATACAAGGTTGTCCGTTAGATATAGACACACCAGCAACGTAGCCGGTAACTTGCATTTCGTTTCCACTATTCAAAGCCTCTTCTACGCTATGAAGGGCAGCAGAATCTGTTGTGGCAACAGCCGCACCTCCAGTGTTCATAAGCAGGGCATAAAGCCGTGCAGCATGAGGTTGATTAACACCCGTTGCTTCATTCCTAAAAGGAATTGCGGATATATTGCAGTCCGGAAGATTTGCGGGTTTTTTAAAGTTCTGTGCCAAACCCGCAACATGTGCGAGCATTAAGAGAATGGCGGAAAAAAATATCTGTTTCAATTTTTAAGTTAGTTGAAAGTGCGGCGACATTCTGTGTGCCATAGCGAGGTATGTGTCGCCGCACTTTTGTGATGAATGCATTGTTTAACGACAAATCCCCATTGAAGTCGCATTAGGACTTGAACCTGGGGGTACCAGAATGTACACGTCGCCACTTGGATCACCAATGGCTTCAACGTGCACAATGTACATGTTTAAGCCAAGCAAAGCCTGTGGTAATGGAATCAAATTAAGCCCATCATTGGTAAGGGGGTTATACTTGAGCGTACCCATAGTAGCAACCCCTGCATTTGAATAAATACTGTAAGTAAATTGAGACAAAGTGTCTCCTTCCACAATATTATTCAAAATATTAATCGAAATCTTATCATTACCAACAAGTTGTACAATCACATCGCAAATAATCACTGGCGGTTTAGCAGGTTTTGGGAAAACTACGTTAATGATACGACTCGTATCTAATTGTCCGCATGGGCCTTGAAAACCCCATACTTCCAAGTATTGATTAATCGAGTCATTTACAATCGTCGGTCCAAAAAGTTCGTGCCGAACAATTGTCCACGTTGTGTCTTCCAAAGAACCAAACCAACTTGTTGTAACAAGTGCCTGTACAATACCGTCAACCTGAGCAGGAGTAACCCCGATAGGCATAACGATAGTCGTGTCCTGGGGAACAAAAGCAAAAAGATTTGCAGTGTACTCAGTTACAGATACAGTAACTATCTCATTACAACCACCGAAAACCGGAAATTCAAAAACATACGTTCCAACTGTCAGAATAGTATCTGCTTCAGCAAAGTAAACTTCGCCGTCAGGACATACATTCAACAAAACTTCACGATTCGATTGAGGCAATCCGGTTACTACCTGAGTAACAACTGAATCACATCCTTCAAGTGTCATGTAAGTTTTTGTTAAAGTCACAGACTCACCAGCAGGTGGTGCAGGATAATTTTGCCCTTCAAACAAAACATTTTCACCAGGGCAAAGTACCACTGGATTCAATTGAGTCGGTTGAATTGTACGCAAAATTTTGTGCAGCCAAACTATCGAATCGCAATCGGTCGGATCGTTCGGGTTAGCGGGAAGCCAAGCCTTCACAGTAAAACCAGCCTGCAACGAATCACAGGTGTAGGCAACTTCAGAAAAAGTGTTTGGGAGGTAATCTGCACCGTAGTGCACAATCCCCCAGCAACCATTTTTTTGAATAGTGTCAGAATGGCAAACAGCATCTTGTTTGCGGCACGTCGTAAAAACAGAATCAAGTTCAAAACCAGGCACCCATTTCAGGGTTACCTCAGTAGAATCAACACAGCCGTTTGGGCTTGTGGTAACTGTCCAGAATTTTTCACCGGCAACTGTAAGGCCGCAGGTGTCCTGGGTGGTTTGAAATTTAGAACCGAAAACCATGGTAACATTTACCAAATTTACACTGTCGCAACCATGAGTCGTCTGTCCTGCAAATACTTCATAACTACCTGCTTCAGTAATGTTTATATTGCCAAAGTGAAGAGTATCACCATAGCAAAGATTTTTACTGATTGGAGTAATTACCGAATTATAAGGAATTGGGATAATCAAGGTGTCCGGATTACAATCCGAGTGCAAAATTTGCACCGGTGCAATAGGAAACGGTCCGTTATAGCAAGTGTCCTGATATAGGATTACCATCGGAGGCTTTGGACCCGTGATTTGCCAGTATCCTTCAATTTTACGGCTACAGTTTTCAAGATTCATTATATCCTTTGTTTCAACCCAAATCGTACTTGCGGGAGTGCCGCATATGTAGTGGGTTGGACCAGGAATAGTGTCAACTTTCGGAGTATTGGTTACCAACAAGCCATAGGGCTGGTTAATAACGCAATTCTGATTATCAACACTAATTTTTTGGAACAATGAATCGGTTCTGTTTGTGAATCCACATATTGTGTCAGCACTGCTTAAGGAATACTGTAGGGTGTAAGGCTGGTGTTCAAATGTCCGTATTACAACAAGTTCAGCACAGTCGGTGTTTATGCCGATTGTGTTTTCAAATGTATAAACGGAAGCACTGTCACCACCGCATACTTTCACCGCAGGCATAAGCAATGTATCAGGTTCATCGGAAAACTGCAGATCCCAAATTGTGAGTCCGGGGCAATTTCCATTTGTTTGAGCATAAACAGTAGTGTCCTTTTTGTATTCGACACCGTTAACTGTAATAACACCACCGAAGCAAGTGAAAGCAGTTTGATGTGTTGTGTCGATCGTTTGTAAATTCACCATCAACTTGAATAAAAAATCGCAACCATTTGCATTGATCAAGGTGTCCGTAAGCGTAGTGCTTGAGGAAACCCATACACCATTTACAAAACTAGGTTGACAAATCGTTACGCAAGAAACTGAATCTTTCGCCGGCTGACTATCACCCACGATTGCAGTTTCAACCATTGAACAGCCGTTGCTGTTCGTGGCAGTGATTTCATACACGCCAGGTTGTAAATTTGTAATCGTTGCGGAACCGTTAAGGTTGTATATAGCGCCATTGGGTGCTACTACCATAACAGTACTCGCAGTCGTTGAAACGTTAATCATACCGTTATTCTCACCACATGCTGTTGGAGTAGCAGTCGCACTCAATACAACTTGTGCCGGAGCGCTGATCGTAATTGTGTCACTATCGCTACAGCCATTAGGGTTCGTTACTATAACACCATAAGTACCAGGGCCTACATTCGTAAGTTTGTTTGTTGTGGCACCAGTGTTCCAAAGGAATGTAACCGGGCCATTGGTTACCTGCGTCGTAATATCCGTGGTTGCTGCAGTACAGGTTAACCCATTTGAAAATAACTTCACGGTAGGGCTTTTTTCCTGTTCAACTTCAATCATTTGTTCATTTGAACAAGTAGCATCTGCAACAGTGATGTAATACGTACCGGATGGCAGATTGTTAATGAAGATGGGTGCATTGCCGTTACTAACTTTCGTCATACCGTTTGAGATTGATATAGTGTACGGAGGAACTCCGCCACCAATTTCCCAGATTGCGATTTGACCGTTGTTAGCCGGTTTACAGTCATCAGGTGTACTCGTCACACTAAACCAAATACAGCACTCGGGCACAACAACAATGCAAGCCTCAACATGGAGGCAGCCAACGGCGTCGGTAACCGTAACGTAATGCTGGCCAGGGGCCAGATCTGTCGCAGTCGGGCCAGTATCGCCATTTGACCAATTGTAGGTGTATGGCGCTGTACCACCTTCGGGGTGAGCCGTGGCGGTTGCGGTGGCATCAGCACAATTCCATTGCTGGGTAATGTGGATACCAACGCAGTCTTGTGCGTTGAGAGGGTTACTGAAAGTAACCATGAACGCAACAAGGGTCAGAAAAAACAATTTGAATTTCATAAAACTTTGTTGTTGAAAAAAATGAAGAGATAATTTTTTGAAAGCCCAGAGACGTTACTCCGACTTTATTCCCTGAATTTCCTTTGTTCAAACTCTTCATTTTTCCAACATTGGAAAAACGCGAGAATATCATCAAAGTAAAATCAATGGGCTCTGCTCGACTTGTCGAGCTATATTCTTAATCGTGATAAATCACGAATTACAAAAGATTGTGTTGGTCACAAAAACTTGGCGGACACTTGCGTGCCGTTTTTAAAGTTTTCGTTAACCGAGGCAGGAGAAAAAATTTAATACTTTAAATTTTTTCTCCTGCCCACATCCTTTGTACACTTCATCTAATCAACAACATCTATGATTCAAACTTTTTTACTCCGACGTATGTCGGAGTATCTTTTATCCACTATTTTTCAAGCGGATTCTAACTTCTCTTCCGCCTCATCGGCGGATCAGCCGTAGAGGCTGAATGAATGCTTCGCAATTTCTTTCCTGCCCTGCATTTGCAGAGCTTTACGGATAGAATTTTGAGGCACCTTTTTCAAGGTACACTTTACCCATATAATATAGCATATTTATCATAAAAAGTCAACCCCCATGCTTGACACACAAAGGTATCTGTCGCGCCTAGGGTGCGGCCAGAAAAATGCTATAAAATATAGACTTTATTAGGTTTGACCCTATTATATCACAAGATCTTGATTTCCCCTTCTGTCTTGCCTTCTATGATTAATTCAGCTATTTTGTTCTCTACTATCTCCTCTATCGCTCGGTGAATGGGCCGTGCGCCAAAGTTAGGGTCGAATCCAACCTCCGCTACTTTCTCCACTAATTCATCGGTTACCACCAGGTTAATGTTCTTCTCGTTCAATAGTCGTTCTGATAATTCAATCAGAAGCAGTCTGCTCACCTTTCGTACATCCTTCTGGCTCATCGGCAAGAACAGCACAATACTTGAAAAGCGATTCAAGAATTCAGGACTGAACACCTGATCACGAATTAGAACTTGTAATAAATAATCTCGAGTCACTGTTGAATCAGCAATTATTTCCCGACTGCCTGCATTTGATGTGGCGATAATTATTGCATTACGGAAATTAGCCACGCGGCCATTCTCGCGAGTAAACATTCCTTCATCTAGTACTTGGAGTAACAGCTGATGAATGTCGCGGTGCGATTTCTCAAGCTCGTCAAAGAACACCAAAGACATCGGAGACTCCTCAATAGCAGAGGCTAACCTGTCAGCAAAAATCGGCAACGAACCCTGCAAAGCAAATTCACTCATATCAAAACGCAGCATGGCATCACGCCGGCCGAAATAACTCTCAGCTAAAACTTTCGCCGTGTATGTTTTACCTACTCCGGTCGGACCCAAGAACAAGAATGATCCTGCGGGTTTGGTCGGGTTGGCAATGCCGGCCCGCAATCTCTTTAATGCTTGAGCAACTTCTTTCACAGCTTGTTCTTGTCCAATAATTTTGCCGAGCATGGTGGACTCTAAATTTTGTAAAACTTCTTTTTCATTAGCTTCCAGTGCACCAAGGGGTACATTCGTCTTGTCAGAAATAATCTGCCTCACATCTGCTATGGTGATTTCTTTTTTAGCGAGCGCACGTAATTCATCAAAAATCAAAATCGATTTTTGTGGTTCAGATTCATTCATGATGTACCGCCCAGCTAGAGTAACCAATTCATCAACAACTTCTTTGCTGATATTGATGTTGTGATATAAAGCATAGTTCAAAACTATCTGCATAGTCTCCTCATGAGACGGAGGCAATATATCCACCTTCTCGAATTTCGCCAAGAATTCCGGATGTACTTTGAGCACACGATCGTACCCACCTAATTCAGTTGTAGCAATGATGGCTAAATTCTTGCTGTCTAAATACGGCAGGAGTTTTTCATAAATTGATTCATACCGATCAAGGCTTTTGACAACCAAAATTACATTCCCGGCATCGCGTGCCTCATCGAGCGCGTTTATCATGTCTTCTGCGCTGATGTTCTCAAGAGGCAATTCTACAACGCGGTGGTGTACAATGCCCGCCTCTGCAAGACCGGATTCGCCAAGCTTACCCAAGTAATCAATCAATGTATCTTTACCTACGCCTACATCACCTACGAGTAGAACATTGTGATTCGCATCTTTGGCCAGTGCGCGCAGCACCATGCGCAATGCACGCTCTTTACCAAAAATTTCTACTTCACTACTTAAGGTTTTATCTTTACCAATACGATTCAAATCATAAGTATTACCATACGAGAGGCTAGATCCAATACTACCTATTTTTACCAATTTATTTTTATCAATATTAATAGGTATGAGCATGAACACTGGATACAATGCAATGATAATTATGGTAAGTGTCAGCCCAAGCACAATCAAAAACACTCGCGCCACAAAGCCCAGGACTCGAGAGAAAATATAAAATATTATTTTTTCAAACCAAGAAAATTCTGATCCGTCTCCCCTGTCCATTTCCCAAGGAGAAAAAAGAGTTTTAAAAAGTAACGGCACCGAGAAAAAATTGTATGCCCAAGTAACGAGGTTCTTCCAAGATTCTATGCTTTTTTGCATGTGGATATTATATCACAAAGTTAAAATGTGCTTTTCGAGCAGCCGACGATCCGAAGGTAGTTCGGGGTGAGAAAAGCATATTTTAACGAAGGCACAAAACAAAAACCGCCCGAGGGCGGTTTTTGCGGCACATACGTTTTTTGAATAAGTGAGGAAATCCTCACACTCACACGACTACTATAGCATACATCGAAAAAAATTGCAAGTCCTTAACCATTATGCTAAAGTTTTGGCGAGATGTTGGGTAGTTGCTACGCCTCCACGGCGTAGAGGAAAGTCCGAACATTTATCCGCCGATGAGGTGGAAAGCGTAGCGGGTAACCCCCGTCCACCGCGAGGTGCGAGGTGCGAACAGAGACGATTTTTCTTGAAAGAGAAAAATCGCCCTGAGAGAAATCAAGGGGCGAGTTCCGTAGTAATGCGGAAAGTGAAACGGCTAAATCCTTACGTGAATGCAAGATCGTGTTTGCCGATAAGGCGAAAGAATCGCTTGAGGTTATTGGTAACAATAATCCTAGATAAATAACTGCCATTCGCCGATGAGGCGAAAACAGAATTCGGCTTATAGACATCTCAACCCATATGAAAACCCTCTGCCTTACCGGTTGGGGGTTTTCTGTTTTTTTTATAAAAATTAAAAACAGCCCGTTCTTTCTCATTTGAAAGAAGCGGGCTGCGGATTGTTGCGACGCAGTAACGCCGCTTATTTTAGATTAATTAAATAGCGTGATTCACTTCTTCAGAAACTGCTCGATTTAACGAGCTTCCGGGTTGTAATTTTGTCGCCAAATTTGAAACAAAGGTAGTATGTGCCGGCTTCAAATCCTTCTACGTTGATTTGTTCGTTGGTTCGAATAGAACCAAAACTTGCGAGTTGTTGACCCACAGAATTGAACAAATACACATTGTCGGCTTTTTCAAAATTCTCAAACTTAGCAGACACAAAATCAACTGCCGGATTTGGGAAAACAGTCAGTCCATTTTCATCATTGCCAGGTTCCACAACCGGAGTTGGGCCACCGCCAGAGATAAGAATGTTCTTAGTTTCACTATCCTGACCACACTCATTCGTGGCCTTCAAGGTGATCAGGTACATACCGGTATTCTGGTATGTATGTGTCGGATTCTCCTCTGTTGATTCCTGACCATCGCCAAACCACCAGTGATAACTGAGGTTCGTACCAGTGCTCAGATTTGCGCAGTATGCAATAAACCCGGTTGGGCTACTTGCAGCGAAAGATGCATTGGGTGCAACACATGGCGGCGGCTGGTTTACAGTTGCCGAAAGCGTTACGGTACACCAGTTCACATCTGTGACAGTTACGGTATAGATACCGGCTGCAAGATTGAAAACATCTTCCGTCAAAGCATTGTTGTTCCAGTGGAATGTATAACCCGGAGTACCACCACTTACCGACAAATTAATTGATCCGTTTGAGCCACCATTGTTTGATACGTCATTGACACTTGCAGATGTAAAAATTGCCGAAGGTTGGCTCACTGTAGCGCTCACAGTTTTGGTGTTGTTCGTTGCATCAGTGACAGTCACCGTATAAGTTCCGGCTGGTAGATTTGCCAAATTTTGGTTTGACGAGCCCGTATTCCAGTGGAAAGTATAAGGTATTGTGCCACCGGTAACGTTCAGGTTGATCGCACCATTATTGCCGCCGTTGCAACTTACATTGGATACCGAAGCACCAACGGCAAGATTGCAAGCAACCGTAAATGTTTTCACAGAAGTACAGCCGTCAGCATTGGTAATCGTTACCGTATAAGTACCGGCCGTCAAACCGCTGATAATTGCACCGTCACAGGTGCTGGTTACATTCGGGTTGATACCCTGTCCGCCGCCAGTAATTGTGGCAGAAGTGGTTACTGGGCATCCATGTGCATCAGTGATGGTTACAGTATAAGTTCCGGTTGTCAGTCCACTTAGATCCTGCGGGTCGTTGTCCGGGCTTTCCGGTCCGTCATTGCTCCAGTCATAGGTATAGCCGGCTGTTCCGCCAGATACGCTCACGTCAATTGAGCCGAACTGACCGCAACTACCTTGCTGAACACTTGTTGAAACCTGCAAAGGGGCAGGTTGTCCAACTGTGACAGCACCGGTATTTACGCATCCGTTGGCATCTGTTACGGTGACAAAATAAGTGCCGGCCGGAACATTGTCCAAGTCCTCAGTGTTAGCACCATTGCTCCAGTGAGTTTCATAAGGTGCGGTTCCGCCCAAGATTACGAGTTCGGTCCAACCATCTGATAATCCGAAGCACGACACCGGAAATGCAGATGTGTTCAGGCTGAGGCCGAATTGTGGTTGATTAACTGTGATCGGATTACTTTGGCTTTGACATCCTTGCCCGTTCCACAAATATGTAATCAGGACGGTATAGGTACCAGCCGGGATATTTGTCAGATCCTGGGTGGTGGCGCCGTTAGACCATTGATAGGTGTAACCGCCAGATACTCCGGGGTTAGCCAACTGAAGGTCAATTGACCCTGTCGCACTACCAAAGCAACCTACGGGAGTAGTGGGTGTTGCCTGAATACCACAAGCATTTTGGGCAAAAATATTGCCGGTAATAAAAAGAATTGAGACGAGAATTGCCGCGAGGGCTTTGAATTTTTTCATGACTATTGATTTGTTTTAAAAAATTTACGTTGAGAGTGGAAAATCTTAAGACACTTAATATAAATGTCCAAAAACTTCCCACCCTCTACAGATCAAATCATGAAAAATCTATCGTTTTAAAAACATCCTGCTTCGCGTAAAGCTATGCAGGACTCACGCTATTTAATTGAGAAAGAACATAGAACCTATGCACATTAACATACATTTAACAAAAAGTCAATACTAATAATATGCTCTGTAATTACCTATCCAAGTAGCCGGCTAGAATAATAGAAGATTACAAACTGTACTTGACTTTATTTGGAAAATGTGCTAGTATCCCGTTATTAATCAATTATTAGTAGAACCGCCAAAAGCGGATTATTATTCCCAAAACAAGCGAATCCTCCTACGCCAAGGCTACGGACGGACGAAGAATGCTTTAAAACGGGAGAGAAATTTATGAAAAATATGTATAAAAAAGTGTTTTCGTTTGTATTGGTTCTCGGGGCATTCTTGCTCGGAGCTAATTATGCTTTTGCCTTCACTCCTTCTTTTGAATTAGGTAGTGCTGTTGCAACAAATATTACTCAAACATCAGCTACACTGAATGGTACCTTCAATCCAAATGGGTTGGCAACAACTGCTTGGTTTGAAGTTGATAATGGAAGTACCCACTATGGCACAACTAGCCTCGGTGGTGGTAATGGTGATGTTCCATACTCATACACATTGAATAATCTAGCACCTGGAAGTAACCACACTTTCCGGGCTGTTGCTCAGAATTCTGATGGAACAACCTCAAGTTTTCCTTGGACTTCTTTTACTACAGAACAGCAACAACAGCAAACAACTGTGGCTCTTTGGGCTAACCCTCAAAGCATTCAATCTGGACAAGGTTCAACTCTCTCCTGGACTGTAACCGGATGGAATGGTATGTGTACTGCAACTGCTTTCCCTGCCACATCACAGTGGTCTGGATCTAAGGCTTGGAACGGTGGACCAGTAACTGTATTCCCTACTCAAACAACAACCTATACTTTAACCTGTAACGGAGTTTCTGACTCTACTACTGTTTCTGTCACTACCCCTCCACCTCAGACTTGCCCACCGGGCATGATCGGTGTACCACCAAACTGTACCTGGCCTCAGCAAAACGCCCCAACAGTTAACCTAACAGCTAACCCAAGTTCTATCCAAACAGGTCAGAGTTCAACTCTTACTTGGTCTGTATCAAACGCAACATCATGTGTGGCTTCTAATGGATGGAGTGGTAATAAAAATGCAAACGGTGGATCACAAGTTGTATCCCCTACATCAAATACTACATATACACTTACCTGTACTGGTCCTGGTGGATCTGCTTCAGACACAGCCACTGTAACTGTAACCCAGGCTCCGCCCGCAAATGTGCTTATCACCAACCTTTCAGCTAACCCTGTATCTGTTTCTTATAACGGATCGACAACTGTCACTTGGTCTGTAACCGGTGCAACATTATGTACTGCTAACTCAACTCCATCTACATCATGGACTGGATCTGTATCAGCTACCGGTGGCTCACAAGTGGTCAACAACTTAACTTCTAACCCAACTTACTTTAACCTCTACTGCACAGGCCCAGGTGGATTTGATTCTAAAACCATATCTGTAGCTGTGGGCTCACAGCCTCCAGCAGGCGACCCTCCGACTGTTACTATCAAGGCAATACCTGCAAGTATTCCTTATGGTGAAGGCACAGAAATATACTGGTACCCAGTTAATGCAACTTCTTGCTTAGGCACAGGTGGCACTAACGGCTGGGCTGGTAGCAAATATCACTACAGTGATTCATTCTGGACCGGACACCTATATGCAGACACGACTTACACAATCACCTGTTCTAACCAATACGGTACATCAGCTGCAGCTTCTGTAACTGTAAAAGTTGGCAATACTCCAACACCAACAGTAGACATCAATGCAAACGACACTACACTTAACTACGGTGATTCTACATATGTATTCTGGAGTTCAACTAACGCAACCTCATGTACTGCAAACGGTGGGGCTAACGGATGGGCTGGAACCAAGAACCTAACTGGCAATGTATCTACTGGCAACCTATACAACAACACTACTTACACTATCACCTGCTACAATGGTTCAAATTCAAATTCTGATTCTGTAACGATCTATGTAGAAAACGTACAGCAAAACAACCCAAGTGTTACTACTTACTTTGCAACCAATGTAACCCAAAACAGTGCAACCCTAAATGGATATGTAAACACAAATGGTAATAGCACACAGCGATGGTTCGAATGGGGCACTTCTTCCGGCGCACTCTACAATTCCACCAATCATCAATACCAAAGTTACTCTGGAAACTTCTCTGAATTTGTTTCAGGTCTACAGCCTAACACCACCTACTACTTCCGAGCAGTAGCCAATGGAAATTCTGGAAACATCTACGGTAACATCTCAAGCTTTACAACCACTGGTAACTTAATAAATCCAAACACTTGCGGATTCGGTATCAATTGTGCACCAACAGCTGTTACAACACTTGCAACTAACGTAGACCAAAACAGCGCTCGTCTAAACGGACTTGGACTACTTTCTGGTGGCAATGTTGCAACCAATGGATACTTTGAATGGGGTACAACTACAGCACTTGGTAACATTACCAACAATGCATTCATCGGTAGTGCAGTTTCCAATCCTTTCTATGCAAGCTTGTTCACACTACAACCAAACACCACCTACTACTTCCGAGCAGTTGTTACCAACCAGTACGGAACAGCACGAGGTGAAATAAGAAATTTCACTACAAGGGGTAATACTGTAATCGTGAACAATAATCCACGAACAACAGCTGTTACTCAAGGTAGTCAAGTAGACAGAAATGTAGTTTCAGTTACTAACGTTGGCCAAGTAGAAGGTGTTGGTACATCTAAAGCTTCTCTTGTATACCTAACCGTTGATCACAATAACGAAGCAGTATCAGCCGGCAGTGAAGTAGAATACACATTCTTCTACAAGAACGTATCCGCTGAGAACCTCCGAGACATAGTTCTACAAGTCATGTTGCCTGGCGAATTCGAATATGTTGGTGCAACATTAGGTGACTACAACGCAGAAACAAAAACATTAGTAGCTAACATCCCTAGCCTATACCCAGGTGAAGAAGGTGCAGTTACAGTACGCGTATTAGTAAACAGTAAAGAAACTGGTACAGTTATTGCTATCACAGGTAACCTTGCATATACAGTAGTATCAAATGGAAGCCAAGAAGAAGTATTCGCTTACTCTCGAAACACTATTGCTGGTGCAGTAGCCGGTATCGGACTTACAGGTGCAGCAATATTCGGTAGTGGTTTCCTACCAAACACTTTAATCGGCTGGATTATCATCATATTGATAATACTAGCGGTCGCATTACTTATCAGAACAATGTATGCACCAAGACACGGCCATGGACATGATGCCCACGGAGACCACGGAGCACACTAAGTTATTAAATTAATTAAAAGCAAAATGAAAACAATCATGAAAAAAATAATAACCGGGTCAGTGGTTGCAGTGGCATTATTCTTTGGAGTAAATGCATTCGCACAAACTAGCCCAACAACAGCAGTATTAAACGCAACAGTAAATCCAGGTGGAGCACCGGCTACAGCATGGTTTGAATACGGAACTGATTCAAACTTGAGTAACTATATGGAAACTAAGCATGAATCTATTGGTTCATACAATAGTTCAAGATCTTTTTCCCAAGTTATAAATGATGTGATGCCAAACACTGTGTATTACTTCCGAGTTGTCACAAACAACGGCTACAACACATACCGAGCACAGATACTTTCATTTACTAGTGGTACAGACACTGTATACACAAACTATAATACAGTTAATACTACAAGTTATGTAAACACAAATCAGGTTTCATACCAGCCAATAACAACCTACCAAGCTGTAACCACCTACCAGCCTGTAACAACATATAAGCCTGTTACAACATACCAGCCTGTAACTGGAGCTGTAGCTTACCAACCAATAAATAATACTGTGGCTTACCAACCAGTAAACACAGTGCCTGTAAAAACAGGAATAGTGACTTCTACTCAAACACAAAAAAGCACATTGGCAGCAGCCTCTGTGCTCGGCACTGGTAGCTTCTTGCCAAATACTTTCTTTGGCTGGTTACTACTTTTGATCCTTGTGCTTGCGATATTGGTTCTAGCTCGCAGACTAGTTAGAGTCTAAGAAGGTCACTCTGTCCCCAATTTTCAATTGATGTTTTTCTGAGAATCCAGCAACGACTTCTAGCACGTATTTAGATTCAATATTACTGCCAAAAAGTCCTGGGAATGATTCTGGTTTGGCACTCGGTTCAATGTAGACGATTATCCCGTTCTCATCGATCCAAATCATATCAATTGGGAAATTCATGTCTTTCATCCAAAATGGATGAATAGAAGGATAATCAAAAATAAAAAGCATACCGGTTTCCTCTCTCAAGGTCTCTCTTCCCGAGAGGCCTTTTGCTTTTGCTTCATTGTTTATAGCAAGTTCAACACTTATTTTAGTATCACCTAAAGCCAGGTATTTAGTACTACCAATATTGGCTGCTATGTTTCCCCGCCGACCTAAGGCTAGAAAAATTAAAAGTCCTATAAAAACAAGGACTAAAAACCAATCGAAATATTTCATTTTATAATTGTAGCTTATTTAGTATCCCCATTCCAGCCAAATTTCTTGGCAATGATTTCTGGGGTCTCACGCTTACGAACTATTTTTACTATTCCATCAGCAACAGATACCTTCATAGGCAGAGCAAGTAGACAATGATGAGAAGACATTGGGTCCTGGTAAGCACCGGTATCAAGCACAGCGATGTATTGGTCTTTACCTTCTACCATTTTAGGTAAAAGTACATATTCCCCACCAGCGGTGTATTTATCATCTGAGTCACAGGTAGTACCAGCCAGCCACACACTCTGGCATGAACCAGTCATGTTATTAGCCGGTATAATGTGCCACTTCTGATGAATAGCCCAAGTATCTTTCAGATCATTCATAAAGCTACCATCAATAATATACCAGGCTTTAGCGTTTGCCTTCTCTATTTTCTTCTCAGAGATTATTTTATAGACAGTAACTTGGGACGGGGCAACGATGTATTGACCCCACTCGATTGCTAGGTTTGGGTGTTTGATTTCAGCTTTATCAGCAAGGTTCTTTAAAAGTTTAATGATTTTACTTGAAACAACCTTCGCGGTGTAGTACTGCTTTTTCTCATAAGGTAATCCAAAACCACTACCGATATTCAAAGTGTCAACAGTTGGCTGCTTTTTCTGTAGTCTTGTATAAATACCAAAAGCGTATTTAACCCCACCCAAAATACTCTTTTGGGTTTTTATCTGAGATCCCATATGATAATGCATAATCTTGAGGTTCTTCATTTTTGGCAGCTCAAGCACCTCACGCTCAGAGAGTCCAAAACGATCAAATTTCTTGTCCCAATGAGTATCTGCCCGATAAGCTATATCTACTCGCACTCCAACATCACCTTTGTATTTAGATAAACGATCCACTTCTTCCATGCTCTCGATTATCGGTACAACGTTCATTCCTTTACCCCGCAATTCTTCAATCAAATCTAGATATGCTTCTGTTTTTGCACCATTACAAAAAACTCGGATTCTTTCATTGAACTTTCCGTTTTCCCAAATCTTTTTTACAATCCACAATTCATTAGCTGAAGAGGTCTCAAGGTTAGCACCTTCTGATAGTATGGGTAATACAAATTCTTTGTTTTGGTTAGCCTTCATCGGATAATGGTAATGGAATTTACCCTTGTATCCGTATATCTTCATATAAGCTTGGAAATATCCAATTAAGTCTTTAACTCTGTCCTCAATAACAAAGGGTAATATAATTTGGAGTGGAGAACCAAATTTACGCACTAAATCATCAACGTCATAGACATGATGACCTTCATTAATCACAAGATTGCCTTGTTTAGAGACGTCAAAAATTCCGGTGTTCCATTCATCGACGCCAAGCTTCCAAAATTTTCGGAAATTCTTCTTTGGCTTTTTCTTTCCGGACTTGCTCATTTCAATAATTGAAATTATACAGATTTGACAAAAATATGCAATACCTGTTAAATATTCTTATTATATCTGGCCAAGAACCCGTTCTTGAAACTCTCAAAGCCACCGTTAAGGATAGACTCCCTCATATCGGCCACTAAATGAACCAAGAAGTGAAGATTATGAATAGAAGCCAAAGTTCCAGCCAACATTTCCTTACCTCGGAAAAGATGTGCTATATATGCCCTAGTATAGTTAGTACAGGTATAGCAAGGACAATCGTTTTCAATAGGCCTATGATCAGTTTTGAATTCGGCATTTAATATGATTAATTTACCATCTTTGGTATAAAGTGTGCCGTTGCGGCCTAGTCGGGTAGGTGTCACACAATCAAACAAATCAACACCGTTTTCTACCCCCATAAATAAGTCTTCTGGTTCACCAATACCCAAAAGGTGTCGAGGCTTCTCTTCTGGTAAAATTTCATTTACCCACTTAACGGCAGTAGACATGTCTTCCTTGGCAAATGAGCCTCCAATACCAAAACCATCAAATCCTACTCCATCAACATTCATTTCAGAAATAATCTGGGCAGATTTTTTCCTTAATTCTTCTTCCCGCCCGCCTTGCACGATCCCGAAAAGCGCTTGAGGAAGCGCAGAAGCAAGCTGGGGCGAACGGTCTGGCCGAGCCGTAGGCGAAGGAGATCCGAGGACCTGAGGACTAGCTTGTTTCTGTGCTTCGAGTTCCAAGTGTCTTTTTAAACTACGCTTAGCCCAAGCATGGGTGCGGTCTAATGCCTCATTTTGATATTTCAAATCTTCTGTCGGAGAAGTGCACTCGTCAAAAGCAAATATCATATCCGCGCCCAGATTGTGCTGAATCTCAATTGATTTCTCTGGTGTTATATAGTGAATACTTCCATCTAGGTGTGATTTAAAAGAAACTCCATCCTGTCCAATCTTTGCGAGTCGGGGGGCATCAGAATCATCAAATCTCTCTGGTATTAAAAGTGACGGATCTGTGATCTTAACTATTTTGGAAATATCTTTACCATATGCAGCACCTAATGAAAAAACTTGAAAACCTCCCGAGTCAGTCATCGTGGGACCACTCCAGTTCATAAATTTACCAATACCACCGGCAGCACGCACTATCTCGTCCCCTGGTTGCAAATATAAATGGTAGGTATTACCAAGCACCACCTGTGTTCCGGCGTCCTTAACCTGATCTGGATTTAAAGATTTAACTGTCGCCTTTGTCCCAACCGCCACAAAAGCCGGAGTTAATATTTCTCCGTGTGGAGTACTGACAACTCCTGCTCTACCCAAATGACCATCTAATTTTTTTGTAATTTTAAATTCCATCTAAAGATATTTCTACGAACTTTAATTCAAAAATATTAATAGGGCTTTTTAGTAATGCTTTTTTATACGAATCACGAGGATCAGAAATAACAGAAGAAACTTCAGCTACTGTATATGGATTTACTCCCGGCAGAAGTGCTAAGGTTCCTTCTGCTAGTTCAAAATCTCTAGGTAGAATAGCTTCAAAATTCCCACGACCCCGTCCAATCAATTCTACAAAAGTATCACTACCAGCTAAAACGGCAGTTAAATGTTCTCCTGAAGTTGAGAAAAGTCTGACCTTTGCAGAATTCTTTATAACTTCTGACACAACACCAATTGGTATATCACCATAAGCGAAAACTTTATCCCCCACTTTTATGCCGTTAGATTCTCCAGCATCAATAACTAAAGTATCATATGGGGATTGGTTAGGACTACTGATTATCCCTGCTAAAAGCATTGCCTGCTCACCATGTTTACGTAATAAAATTTCTTTTAATTTTTCATTTTCATTAAAAAGCGCCTCGTAGTTAGCCATGCGTGCTTCATTATCTCTAATAGTATTTTTCAAAGAATCATTTTCGCTTAATAGCGAATTTTTACTAACAAAATAAGCAGATATATTATGTATATTGTTTTTTATTCTTGTACTGAGCCCCATAACCGAAGAAAACACTCTACCTGTCCCAGGAGAAAGAAGATTAAAGATAGATCCACTAAAATATAAAAAGGCTCCCGCTATAATAATTATTAACGTGAAGCGTATTTTTTTCTTGTTCTTGTTTTTTTTATCTTGGAGGTAGCTCATCTTGGTTACCAATCAGAACTTCTTCGTAATATTTTATATCGTCTAGTACGATACCAGTCCCTCGAGCAACTGCTGACAAAGGATCATCAACAACATAGACTGGTAGTTTTAAAGCATTCTGCAAAAGAATATCTAACCCTAATATTAAAGCGCCACCACCGGTGAGCGTAATACCTCGGTGCATAATGTCAGCCAAAATTTCTGGTGGAGTACTCTCTAGTACGTCTTTTACACCTTCAACTAACTCCCGAACAGATGATTGGGTTGCTTCGCGGATATCAGCATCTGTCACCACAACCTCTCTTGGAAGCCCTGTTAGCAAGTCTCTACCTCGTACAGCGGTCTCCATGTACTCACCCTGGACAACTCCACCAATGGCTATTTTAACCTCCTCAGCAGTCTTTTCGCCGATTAGAATTTTGAATTCATCACGCATATAGGTAGATATATCGTGATTCAATTTGTCTCCAGCAATCTTAAGATTTTTAGATTTAACGATACCACCCAAAGAAATAACAGCAATATCGGTAGTTCCACCACCGATATCAATAATCATTGTTCCAGTTGGATCTTTAATAGGCATACGTATGCCTATAGCCGCAGCCATTGGCTCTTCAATTAAATACACTTCACGAGCACCTGCGTTACGGGCTGCATCATATACAGCTCGTGTCTCAACATTTGTAGTTCCGGAAGGTACACCAACCACCACTCGAGGGCGAAAGAATTTTGGGGAAATTTTATCAGCTTTGTTAATTAAATATGAAAGCATTTCTTCTGTTACTTCAAAATCTGATATGACTCCATCCACAAGTGGGCGAACAGCTCGAATGTGTCCAGGGGTCCTGCCAAGCATTTCTTTGGCCTTAGTACCTACAGCTAATATCTGGTTAGTTTTTTGGTTTACTGCCACCACGGAAGGTTCATTAATCACAATACCGTGACCTTTTAAATAAACTAAAGTATTCGCTGTACCTAGATCTATCCCAATATCATTTGAAAATAATTTGTAGAGTTTATTAAACATTTATATTCTTCAGAAATTCCTGAATCGACATTACATTACCCTTCTCTTCGGTTCTTTTTTTAACTTCTATTCCCTGTTCTTTTAAACTTCGAGCTGAAACAACAACACGAATAGGCATACCTAAAAGATCTGCGTCAGCAAACTTTTCTCCAGCAGACATTTCTGATCGATCGTCAAACAATACTTCAATTTTGTTGTCTAAAAGATTTTTATAAACATTCTCTGCTTCGGCGCGGACAGTTTCGTCTTCTCCTAATGCCAACAAATGAACCTTGAAAGGAGCAACTGATTCTGGCCAAATAATTCCACGGTCGTCAGACAAAACTTCAACGATAGTACCCATGAGGCGCCCAAGACCAATTCCATAACTACCCATTATTACAGTCTTTTCTTCACCTTTTTCGTCTGTGTATGTTAGGTCAAAAGGCTTTGAGAATTTAGTACCTAATGAAAATATGTTACCTACCTCCACAGCTGTTTTTTCTACTAGTTTTTCTTTTTCTACACCCAAGTCAGCCATAACTTCATCGGTATACACCTCGCTATTAATAGCTATACCTTTGTTTTCATCAACGTAAATGGTATCTTCACCGGCTGAGGTTAGTGTCTGAAATTCATGTGAAAATTTAGAGAAAGTACCACCAGAAGCAAAAGTTAGGTAGGTCAAATGCCCAATGCCAGCTCGCTTAAATATGTTGATATAGGATTGCTTTATTTTTTCGTAAAATTCATTGTGCTCGTTCTCATCTTTAGCAAAAGAATATAAAGCCTTCCAATAGAATTCTCTACCACGCATCATGCCAGATTTGCTTCTGGTCTCATTTCGGAAAATATTTTTAAAATCATAAGGGAATATTGGTAAATCTTTATACGAACTAACATATTGTTTTAATATACCCGAAAAAGCTTCCTCGTTGGTAAACGATAAACCAACCTCTCCCCCATTTTTTAACTTAGTCTTAAACCAAACATCGACTATTTCATCATTCCACCTATTGGTTGTCTCCCAGACATCTTTGTTTTGCAAAGCAGCTGTTCGCATTTCAATACCACCAATGGCATCCATTTCTTCACGAATGATATTTTCGATTTTCTTGATAACCCGTAGGCCTAAAGGCAAGAAGTCGTATACCCCTGCCATCTCTTTATAGATATAACCGCCCCTTATCAATAATTCAGCATTTTTGGCTACTTCATCGGCTGGTGCCTCTTTTTTGGTACGAGTAAAAAGTTGTGATTGTCGCATTGCCTCATATTACCCTAAATCCGGCAACAGGTCAAAAAATAAGGCTTCTCTCATTATTTAAGGGTTGCCAAGGGGCTAATTTTCTGCTAGAATGCACCGTATGCAAAAAACTGAAAAAACGAAAGAAGGTGGTGATTTAATTGAGAAGATGTTTGAGGCCGGAGTTCAATACGGCTTCACCAAGTCGAGACGTCATCCTTCAGTAGCACCATTTATTTATACAACCAAAAACAGAACAGACATCATAGACCTTGAAAAGACAGAAGCTATGCTGCTTAAGGCTGAAAAATTCTTTGAAACCCTAGGTTCTAAGAAAGCTACTGTTCTTTTGGTTGGTACTAAACCAGAGGCTCGTGACTCTATCGTTAAAATGGCCGAAGCTCTTGATATGCCCTACGTAGTTGAACGATGGATTGGAGGTACTCTAAGCAATTTCACTGAAATAAAAAAGAGAATTATCGAACTTGAAAACTATCAGAAAGATAGTGCTTCAGGTGACCTGTCTAAATATACAAAAAAGGAAAGAGTTGTTCTAGCCAAGAAAATGGAGAAAATGTCTCGATATTATTCAGGACTCTTGTCTCTTAAGAAGGCACCTGACGCTGTTTTTGTAATCGATGCTAAAGCTGAACACATCGCTGTAACTGAAGCCAGAAACGCTGGTGTTGCAGTTATATCTTTGGTAAACACCGACACAAACATCAAAGAAGTTAAGTACCCTATCGTGGGTAATGACGCCGCTATACCTTCTATTAAATTCTTTACAACCACACTTACCAAGGCCTATGAAAATGGTCAAAGTGAGTCTAAAAAATAATTTTAAACAAAATGCAAATTACAACAGAGTTAGTGAAGGAATTGCGTGATAAAACTGGTATTTCTGTCATGCAATGTCGTAAAGCCCTAGAAGAATCTATGGGTGATATGGAAAAAGCTGTAGCAATACTAAAGAAAAACAGCTCTGCTCTAGCTGAGAAGAAAATGGACCGAGATGCTAAAGATGGTGCAGTAGCTGTTAAAATAGAGGGTTCAAAGGCTATTTTGGTTGCCTTACACTGCGAGACTGACTTCGTATCCAAGAACGAGGATTTCATCAACCTGTTAAATTCATTAGTTGAAAAAGCATTCCAAAATGGAATTGAATCAATGAGAACTGAAGCTAAAGATATGATTGATCCGATAATTCAGAAAACTGGCGAAAAGATAGAGTTGGGTGAATGTTTTGAAATACAAAATGAAGTATTAGGATCATATGTACACAGCGGTAAAAAAGCTGTTATTGTTTCTTTGGCTGGAGGAAGCACAGAACTAGCTAGAGACATAGCTATGCACGTTGCTGCTATGCGACCAGAGTATATCAAAGCTGAAGAAATAGACGAGAAAGCAAGAGCCGTAATGCAAGAAATCTTTGAGAAGGAGGTTGCTGCTATAGACAAGCCAGCAGAGATAAAGCAGAAAATGCTTGAAGGCAAGATAAACACTTACTTTAAAGAAAAGACACTCGTTGAACAACTTTTCATTAAAGATGGTGACATGACAGTAGGTGCCTTACTTGCAAAAAACAGTGCATCAATCAAGGAAGTGAAAACTTACTTTATTTAATAAATGTCTTTTTTTTTAATACTATTTCTTACTTCTTTATTTGGAATAATGCTTTTAATCGGGCGAAAGATTTTTGCTTTGCGAGGAGGTAGTTACGACATTCCAAAGAATTTTGAATTTGTAATTGATGTACCGGATTTCGATCATGTACTAAAATTAATTAGGCAGAAAAGCAGAAGGTATGGGTACGTCACGTTGATTATTCTAATCCGAATCTATGTTGTATCTGTACATGCTATTAAAAAGTATTCTCGCAAACTTTGGTTTTGGATTAAGCAGAAGGTTTTGGGCTTCAAGACCCAAGGCAAGGTGGTCAAAGCATCCAGAGAAGCCAATAAATTCTTGCTAAAGGTTGGGGAATATAAAGACAGAATACGTAAAATAAAGGATAAAATAAAGGAAGAAGAGGGCTTGAATTAATAACGTTTTTAGGTTAAAGTACACATACGCCACCTTAGCTCAGTTGGTAGAGCAACGCTTTTGTAAAGCGAAGGTCCTCAGTTCAAATCTGAGAGGTGGCTCATTCAGAAACATCTACTCCCCTTGGGTAGATGTTTCTTTACTTTCTAGTTTGAATTCAGTCTCAATTTTATTTTGCAGTTCTTCTAAGGAATGAAAACCAGTTAACACTTCATCATCCAATACTAGAGCTGGTAATTTAGTGTCCTCAATTTTGAATATTTTAAGCATGGTCTCAACTGCTGAAAGCTCAGTACTGAAATCAAAAGAATAAACTCGTAGTTCTGGGTACTCTTCTTTTAGTCTTGATAAAACAGCACCTTCCCTTTTGCATTCAGTGCAGTTCTCAGCGTTTGTGTAAAAATATAATATAAATGCATAATGCTGTTTACACCTGTCAGCAATTTTCTTCATTAATAAATAATCTTTAATCTCAAGTAAAGAGTAGTATTTTTTAAGATAAGCAACTTCTTGAGTATTGCCCAAGTTGTTTTCACTCCACTCAAGTTTAGCACCTAAGCTATTTAATTCATCAGATAGGACTGAATTAGTGACATTCTTGCAAGACAACTCTGAAAGTAACGCATACTGAGTCTCAGAAGAAAGTATGTCCATAGATATTTTATCTTGGATATTCCGTAATTCTGCTACTTTCTTGTCACCGAAAAAATTACTCAAATAAATTGCCGTTACAAATAGTAAGAAAGTTATAAAGAATACTGCTATATATTTTTTGAAACTAAAATTTTGTTTTTGCATAAATTAACGCCAAGCTGGCTTTTTGGATACGATAGTATTATAAACTGCTTTCATCAACCAGAACGGGGCAACAACACTGTATATAACCATGAAATAAAGCACATTCCAAGAAAGAGCTTTATTGTCACGAGCAATTACACCGCCGTTCCAAATAGCAAAGAAAATCAAGCTATACAATACAACACTAATAAAAAGTAAAGAACTCGTATTTATAAAAAATGGATCAAAAGACCCAACTTCTGGCCAACGCAATCCAACCGCACGGTAAACTAAATATTGATCGTATCCCCTTGAGACCAAGTTAGACACAACCCGCACCAATACATACGTAGCTGCCATGATTGATATAATGCCAGAAGGTACAGTAAAGGTTGAGAAGTGCCCGTACTTTTTCTTAAATAAAAACTTTCGATAATCTATCGTATTATTAATAAAGCCGTAAATCCAACGGATACGCTGTTTGTACAGCTTTTTAACAGTAGGGGGTGTATTGGTATAAACATAAGCATCATTACATTGCTCAATTTTGTATCCATGTGTCTGCATCCGGTAAGCAATCTCCATATCTTCTGTATTATGAGCTTTACGATACTGACCTAAATCCTTAAAAACCTGTATTTTAAAAATGGTCAGAGGCCCTGGCGTCACGTGGATTGCGCCTAGAAAGGCTAGCATCTTTTTTACATAAACAGCCATATCGTATTCAGCTTTCTGGGCTTTCTGGATTATAGTTTTAGGATTATTAACTATAATCGAAGGGGCCACAGCCATTGTTGCTTGGTCTTTCTCAAAATAAGACATAATGCGTATAAGTGATTCTGGGTCAGCTATCGAGTCTGCGTCCAGGCAGCCAAAGTATTCTCCTGTTGAGTTATCTAAACCCAGATTAAGCGCGGTGTGTTTGCCACCATTTTCTTTTCGAAAAACTTTTATATTTGAATATGAAGTAAATTTTTGTAAAACGTTCCAAGTATTATCCTGTGAGCCATCATCAACTAAGAATATTTCTAATTTATCTTTTGGATAATTAAGGCCGAGCAGCGAATGGACTGTTTTTTCAATAGTAGACTCCTCATTCCAGCAAGGAACAGTAATGGTAACTTTTGGATAATTAGCCAAGGCTATTTTAGCAGTACGAGTAACTATCTTTCGCCTGTTTTCCAAAAAAGTAATTAAAAAAAACACCTGCACGTACAGGGACAGAAACAATAAAAAATAGAAAAATAGATCGAAAAAGGTATTCATAACCTGCTTTACATATTAGCATTTTTTACACCAAAATACAACCAATTATAAAACAGTCAATAGCTAAGACTTAGGCTATAAATGTTATAATAATTACATTAAAATTAACGATATAATCATGGAAAACAACATGGAAATAATAAAAAAATCAAACCATAGTGTCATATTAAGTGCAGTGATAATTGTAGCAGTCGCTGCAGTAGGGACATTTCTACTTAAGGGCACAGAACCTACTAATGATTCAGAAAACACATTAAGGGTAGTCAGTAATAGCATGGGGCAAGGCACAACCATGGACACAGCTGGTAGCGGAACAAACATCGCACCAGTAACAGCTGCCGACCATGTATATGGCAATCCAAAAGGAAGAATTGTAATTGTAGAATACTCAGATACTGAATGCCCATTCTGCAAGAGATTCCATTCTGATATGCATCGATTAGTCTCAAGTAATGACGAGGTTCTATGGGTTTACAGGCACTTCCCTATAGCTTCTCTACATCCTAAAGCTTTTCGTGAATCACGAGCTACTGAATGTGCAGCAGAACAAGGTGGTAATGATACATTTTGGAGATATACCAATGAACTATACAACAGAACAAATTCTAACAATTTATTAGACCCGAACGAACTTTACAAGATTGCTAGTGATATTGGTTTAGACACTAATGATTTCAAAAACTGTTTAGACAGCGACAAGTATTCTGACCTTATTCAAGCAAGTATTAATGATGCAGGTCAAAATGGTGCCAAAGGCACACCGACATCTTTTGTCTTTAAGGATGGTAAGTTTGTCCAACTAGTACCCGGCGCACTCCAATTTGAACAGCTATCAACTCTAGTCGACGGATTGTTACAAAATTAGACCAACTCCAGCTACAAAATAAAAACCCCTTTTCAAGGGGTTTTTATTTTGGGTACATTATATAAATAAATTTATATATACTCCTTATTAGTCGAAATAGTTCTTCAATCTTGAAATCTTTTCGTGATTTCGAAGCTTCTCATGAACCTTGGCCTCAATCTGACGAATGCGTTCCCGGGTGACACCAAACTCTTCCCCTACTCTTTCTAATGTGTGCTGGATACCATCGGTTAAACCATAACGCATTTCTAATATTTTCCTTTCTTTTGGGTTTAACTCATCTAATACTTCTTTTATCTGATCAGAAAGTATTCGGCGTGAAGATTCTTGGTCAGGACGTAAAATTTTGTCATCGGATATAAAGTTCTCCAGAGTTGATTTATCATCATCGTCTCCCACTGGTTGTTCCAATGATATTGTTTCCTGGGAAATGTTTTCAATGACATGAATTTTCTCAACCGGTATACCCATTTCTGTAGCGATTTCTTCAGCTAGAGGCTCGCGTCCAAGGTCTTGGGATAATTTACGGTGAATTTGTTTATATTTAGAAATAGTCTCAACCATATGCACAGGAATACGGATAGTACGTGACTGGTCAGCTAATGCTCGGGTAATGGATTGCCTAATCCACCAAGTCGCATAGGTAGAGAATTTATAACCTTTTGTCCAATCAAATTTTTCTACAGCTTTAAATAGACCAAGGTTTCCTTCTTGAATTAAATCAAGTAATGACAGATTAGCACTCCTACCTACGTACTTTTTAGCGATTGAAACAACCAAACGTAAGTTTGCTCGGGCTAGCAAATTTTTTGCCTCTTCATCACCCTTCTCAATTCTCTTTGCTAAATCACGCTCTTCTGCTGCATATATCAATGGATATTGACCAATCTCCTTTAAATACATTTGGATTGAGTCATGGGCTGCACCTTTCAATAAATCCTTACTGTTTAGCTCATTGTCTAGATTTAATAAGTTTCCTCCTTCAAGGACATCAATACCGGCAGTAGCAAACTTTTCATATAATTCATCTAAGAATAGAATATTATTCTCAATATCTGGGAAAGTTTTTAAAATTTCATCATAAGTAATGAAACCTCTTTTCCTACCCTTTTCTATTAAATCGTCTGACTTAATACGTAAATCTTCTCCTTTGCGTTCAGCGGATGTTAACTTTTTTGCTTTTTCAGCTTTTACCTTAGCTGGTTTTTCTTTTTTCAGGACAGCTTTCTTGATTGGCTTTGCAACAGGTATCACCTTTTTTACAGGCTTGGATTTTGGTTTTGTTTTAACTTTCTTAACCGGTTTTACTTTTTTAACAACCTTCTTAACTACCTTGACTGCTTTTTTAAAATTCTTTTTTGTTTTTTTCATATTGTTAGGCTCGACTATTTTTTAAATCTTGAATCTTATTATTAATAATCTGACATTCTTTTAAAATTGCTTGGGTCTTTTCATTGTCCCCAGCCTCCTCGGCCTCATATAATTCGCGCATTTTACGCGCAAGCTCTTCTTTTAAATTTTCCTCTTTTAAATTACTAACTAATTCTCTAATATCTTTATTTAAATCAATACCTTCGTTATAAAATACTTCCGCCTCATAAATCAAGTCTTCTTTCATTGGCGAATATTTTTCTTCCAGAACTTCTACTTTTGTATTTAATACTTGGGCTATCTCTCTCAACAATTCTTTACTATCAATTAGTTTTGATTCTATACCGGATTGCCAGAAAACAGTACCTATTAATCTCCTCAAGATATAATCTTTTTTTACAATCTCTAATTGCTCTTTTTCAATACTTGCAATAGTTTCTTTTTCGTTTTGGATTGTCTTGGCTACGCTCAGTAAATCTTCTTTTAAAGTTGCAACCGATAATCCTGTTCGTCCACTAATCTTTTGCAAAAAGAACTCTTGGTCCATGTGACTACTCAGTATGGCTACGTAGGGCAAAACTTTTTCTTTTATTTCTTTACCTAGTTTACGGTCATTAATATCTGTTGTAGCCAATATTTTATTTAAAACAAATTCCACCGACGGCACACATTCACGAATTATTGCCTTCCAAGCATCTTTGACATTTTTCCCAATTATATCTGCTGGGTCTTGCCCTTCAGGTAATTCTGCTACTTTTACATCCATGCCAATAGATAAAGCAATCTTTGAAGCACGTAATATTGCCTTTATACCAGCGTTATCACCATCAAAAGCAAAAACAACATTACTGGAAATTCTACGCAATAAACCCAAATTAGACACAGCTTCTTCTCTTTCTAGTTCTTCAGAAAAAGCAGTACCGGAAGTAGCAACAGTATTAGTCATTCCTGCCTGATGAGATAAAAGTAGATCCATTTGACCTTCAACCATAATAGAAAAATTGTGTTTACGGATTGCTAGTTTTGCTTTATCTAAACCATACAAGACTGAGGATTTTTTAAAAATTGGCGTTTCTGGAGAATTTAGATATTTAGCTGCTTCTGGTAAATCAGGAAATAATCTTCCAGAAAAAGCTATCACCCTGCCGCTTGAATCCATTAAAGGAAACATAATCCTTCCTCGAAAACGATCGTAAACAACCTCACCACCACCTCTTTTCTCTGCTCTTTTATTAAGACCAGCTTTTTCAATTTCATGTTCTGTAAATCCTTTACTTAGTAGAAAATTAGATAAATCATGCCAATTTGAATCAGCATACCCTAAACGGAAAGCACGCATGGTTCCGTCTTCTAGTCCCCTTTGCTTCAGATAGGATTGAGCCTCCTTGTTTAAATTTAAATTCTTCTCAAAGAATACAGTAGCGGATTCCATAACTGAATAGAGTCTATCTTTTTCAGAAATATTTTCAGAATCTTTTTCTGTTAATTCATGCAAGGAGACTCCGGCGCGCTCCGCCAACATGCGGAGCGCGCCTTTAAAGTCCAATCCTTCAAACTCTTCCACGAAAGCAAATATATCTCCTTTAGCCCCACAGCCAAAACAATAATATGTACCACGTTCTGGCGACAAGAAAAAGGATGGTGTCTTTTCGTTATGAAAAGGACACCTGGCCTTTAAATTTGTGCCAGCTCTCTCTAGTTTTATATAAGAAGAGACTACTTCTTCTATCCCAAGTCTCTCCTTTATTTTAGCGACAGGAGAGTTTAACATTTATTTATGCTTCAACTGAAGTATCAACTATTGATTCTTCTGCTACCTCCATCTTATTTTTAAATCCTGTACCGGCTGGAATAAGTCGTCCAATAATAACGTTTTCTTTTAGACCACGTAGAGTGTCTGTGCCACCACGAACTGCGTTTTCAATCAAAACTCGGTTGGTGTTTTGGAAAGATGCAGCTGATAGCCAACTCTTAGTACGCAACGAAACCTCGGTGATTCCCAATGCAATAATGTCTGCTTTAGCCGGAACTCCACCTAGTCCTTCTATTCTAGCATTTTCTTCAACAAGGGCAGTGTTTTCAACGATATCTCCTTGAGAGAAATTAGTCTCACCTGCGTCCTTTATTTTACGCCTAGATAACATCTGACGGATAATAATTTCGATGTGTTTTCTAGAAATTGAAGCACTTTGTAATTCATACACTTTATTGATTTCATCTATTATGTACTCTTCAGCAAGGTCTTTTCCTCCGTATTTGAAGATCTCAGCAATATCAGCAGATCCATCAGTCATCAGTTGGCCTTTCTTTACATTATCTCCAACCTTTACATTTGGAATACGCATATGAGGAACAAGGTATTCAATTTCGTTTTTCTTACCATCTTCTTTTGATTCAGCCAAAACCTTAATAAGTTTTTCCTGATTTTCTTTTTGTCCTACTTCTACAACAACACCATCAGTGTGGGAGACAGTAGCGGGATTTTTAGGAATTCGTTTTTCAAATATTTCTTCAACACGTGGCAAACCAGTAGTAATGTCAGTACCTGCAACACCTCCAGCGTGAAAAGTACGCAATGTAAGCTGAGTACCAGGTTCACCGATAGCTTGAGCTGAGATAATACCAACAGCTTCACCTAGTTCTACTAATTTACTACGTCCCAAATCAAGACCGTAACACATTCGGCATATTCCGTGAGCAGTCTTACAGGTTAGAGGAGAACGTACAAGCACTTCTTGGAAGCCGTGTCCTTCAATATCCCGTGCATCTTCTTTGGTCACCAAGAAACCTTTCTTGTAGAGAACCTTGCCTTCTTTGTCTTTTAGGTCAGCGCTTAACACACGTCCATAGACATTCTTAGCAAGAGGGATTTCTATACCAGAAACGTTATCTCGTGTAGCTATTTTGCCTTCTTTGGTTCCACAATCTTCTTCGGTTACAACAACGTCTTGAGAAACGTCCACAAGTCTTCGGGTCAAGTAACCAGCCTTAGCGGTGTTAAGAGCAGTATCTGATGCACCCTTACGAGCACCGTGAGTAGTAACGAAGTATTCAATCGGTGATAGACCTTCTTTGTATGATGGGATGATTGGGAATTCAAGAATTTTACCTTGGTTGTTCTGAATAAGACCCTTCATACCAGCCATCTGTACTAACTGCCCCATAGATCCTCGAGCCTTTGAAATGAAGATATCATACAAAGAACCTTTCTTGTCTAGGGTTGCTGGTAAAACTTTTTCTATGTCTTTCTTAGCCTTGGTCCAAACTTCAATAATTTTTTGATATTTTTCTTTATCAGACAATAATCCATCTTCCCATTGTCCACGAATTGCATTTTCCTGTTTGCGACTTTCTTCGATGATTGTTTTCTTCTCTTCAGGAACCTTTACGTTGTCTATACCCCAAGTAGTACCAGATGCAGTCGCATATTTATAGCCGAATTCTTTAATGCTATCAAGTACTGCTGGAGTACGATCAATACCATAGTGGGTAATCATATCGTCAACTAAAGAAGAAACTTTTCCTTGAGTTATTTCATCTCCAACGTATGGGAAATCTTCTGGCAAAATACTGTTGAATAGTAAGCGTCCAACTGTTGTTTCAAACATTCCTTCACCAAATTTACGATATTTAGGTTTGTTAGTAGCAAGAACTTTTACTTTTGCTCTTAGGGACACAACTCCGTATTCATAAGCCAATATAGCAGCATTAGGACTTGAGAAATATTTACCCTCTCCCTTTTCTCCATCCATTGATTTAGTCATCCAGAATGCACCCAGCACCATGTCTTTACTTGGGTTAGCAATCGGTTCACCAGACTGTGGCTTCAGCAAGTTTTTATTAGAAGCCATTAACTCACGAGCTTCCCATTGTGCTTCTTCAGACAAAGGTAAGTAAACAGCCATCTGGTCACCGTCGAAGTCAGCGTTGAAAGCCTGACAAACAAGCGGATGGACCTGAATAGCATTTCCTTCAATTAGGACTGGATTGAAAGCTTGGATACCCAATCGGTGCAAAGTAGGAGCACGGTTTAGAAGAACATACTTACCTTCAATCACAGATTCAAGCATTGCCCAAACTTCAGGTGTCCTTTCTTCAATGAGTTTATTAGCTCCGCGGATGTTGAATGCCAATTCAGCTTCAAGAATTTTTGAAATAACGAAAGGTCGGAACAATTCAAGCGCCATGTGTTTTGGCAAACCACATTGATTTAGTTTTAATTTAGGACCAACTACGATTACAGATCGGCCTGAATAGTCCACACGCTTACCTAGAAGGTTTGCTCGGAATAAACCTTGCTTACTCTTTAGGTTGTCTGACAGAGACTTAAGTGGTCGCTTTTGTGACTGACTCATTGCAGCTGAATCACCTTGTTTAGCAATTGAGTTATCAATCAATGCATCAACAGCTTCCTGGATAATACGCTTCTCGTTACGCAAGATTACATCTGGAGCATTTATTTCCTGTAGTTTCCTTAAACGATTATTTCTATTTATAACTCGACGATACAAATCGTTCAAGTCAGAAGTAGCGTGACGTCCACCATCTAATGCCACCATCGGTCGTAAAACTGGAGGAATAACTGGAATTACAGTCAAGAACATCCACTCAGGTCGGATATCTGCATAAATCATTGAACGGATCAAAGATAGTCTCTTTTGTAGCTTTTCTTTTTCAGCACTTCCAGCTTTCTCAAGCATGGTCTCAGTGTGAGATTTCAACTTGTTAAGGTCTAAGTTTTTGAAAATTGAATATATAGCTTCTGCACCGATACTTGCTTCAAAAGCAGTACCGTATTTCAAAGAATAGTGGTGAAATGAAATTTCATTCAAAACCTTACCTTCATATATTTCAGCAATTTCTTTCTTGGTTACAGACAATAGGTTCTTGAGCTTTTCGCGAGTTTCATCATCAGCTGAATTCTTCAGTTTATTCTTGTATTCTTTTTCAAGTTCACTGATTATGTTTTCTTTCTCACCTTCATGAACTTTTGTGATGATGTAACCAGCAAAGTAAATAACCTTCTCAAGGTCAGATACTGAGATATTTAGGAGAATACTCATACGAGATGGCACACCACGCAAAAACCAAATATGAGCAACCGGGGTCGCTAATTCAATGTGTCCCATTCTTTCGCGACGTACTATTGAACGAGTAACCTCAACTCCACATTTTTCACAGATAATATCCTTATATCGGATACGTCGGTATTTACCACAGTAACATTCATAGTCCTTTTCTGGACCGAATATTTTTTCATCAAACAATCCACCTCTTTCTGAACGTCCAGTACGATAGTTGATAGTTTCTGGTTTGGTCACCTCACCGTAAGACCACTCTTTAATCTGCTCTGGAGAAGCAAGTCTAAGTGAAATTTCATTGAACTCAGTTGTATTTAATGTTTTCATGACTAGTTTTTCTTTAAGTTAACGTCAAGAGCAAGACCTCGTAAGTAATTTAGCATCACGTTGAATGAAGCTGGTGAGTTTGGTGGCCTAATCTCCTCTCCTTTAATAATAGAATCGAATGTCTGTGATCGACCTGCGATATCGTCAGATTTTATAGTTAACATTTCACGTAGAGAATATGCAGCGCCGTAACCTTCAAGTGCCCACACCTCCATTTCTCCAAATCTCTGTCCACCACCTTGAGCCTTACCTCCTAACGGTTGCTGAGTGATGAGTGAGTACGGACCAATCGAACGCATGTGAATCTTGTCTTCCACCATGTGGTGCAGTTTCAACATATACATATAACCCACTGCTACATCTTGTTCAAAAGATTCACCAGTTCGTCCATCAAACAATTTAACTCGTCCATTCTCTGGGAATCCAGCATCTACTAATTCTTTACTGATTTCTTCATGAGTAGCACCTAAGAAAGGAGGAACAATAGCTTGGTAGTTAAGTGTGTGTGCAGCAAGACCCAAGTGCATTTCTAGAATCTGTCCTAAGTTCATACGGGAAGGAACACCAAGCGGTGTTAGGATTATGTCTACTGGAGTACCATCAGCCATATATGGCATATCTTCTTCAGGCAATACTGTTGAAATAACACCTTTGTTACCGTGACGTCCAGATAGTTTGTCACCAACAGAAATATTTCGAACTTGAGCAACTTCAATTACGATTTTCTTGATTATACCAGCTTCAAGAGAATGACCCATATCGCGTGAGAAAATTTTCACACCGATAATACGTCCACGCTTACCGTGTTCCATGCGAAGCGAAGTATCCTTCACATCACGAGCCTTTTCAGCAAAGATGGATCGAAGTAATCTTTCTTCTGGAGTTAATTCTGTTTCACCTTTTGGTGTAATTTTACCAACCAATATATCATTCTCGCGAACCTCTGCACCAACTCGAACCACACCGTCTTCATCGAGGTCTTTTAATTTAGTTTCACCAACATTCGGTATATCACGAGTAGTTATTTCGGGTCCAAGTTTAGTATCGCGTACAACACAAATAAATTCTTCAACATAAATAGAAGTAAATTTACTATTCTTTACGAGTCTTTCAGAAATAATTATAGCGTCTTCGTAGTTGGAACCGAACCATGACAAGAAAGCTACGAAAGCATTTTGTCCGATAGAAGCCTGACCTCCCACAGTTGAAGTTGTGTCAGCTAACACGTCGCCTTTTTTAACTTTATCGCCTACATTTACGTTTGGACGCTGATGGAAAGATGAGAAGTTGTTATTACGCAAGAAATTTACAAGGTTGTAAGTTTTTTCACTCTTACCTTCAACAACAACTTTACGTGCATCAACATATTTAACGACACCATCTTCAAGTGCCAATACAATTCTGCCTGAGTCACGAGGAACACTTTCCTCAACACCTGTTCCAACAAGAGGAGCTTCTGGCAATACACATGGTACAGCTTGCTTCTGCATGTTACTACCCATGAGTGCTCGGTTTGCGTCGTCGTGTTCTAGGAACGGAATCATCGAAGTAGCCAAAGAAAAAGCTTGGTTGGTTGCTACATCAATATATTCAATTTCAGTACTTTTAATAGTTCCTGGTTCGCCTTTAGCTCTAGCGGCTACATATTCGTTAGTTATTTTTCCATTGTCATCATAAGGAACACCAGCGTGTGCAATGTTGCATTTTTCTTCTTCTAAAGCATTTAGGTATACAATTTCCCCTGTTATTTTACCGTCTTTTACTTTGATATATGGGGTTTCAATAATACCGAAATTGTTGATTTTAGAGTAAGTAGACAAGTGAACAACCAAACCAATGTTTGGACCTTCTGGAGTGTGGATAGGACAAATACGTCCATAGTGCGAAGGGTGCACGTCACGAACTTCCAGTCCAGCACGTTCTCGAGTTAATCCTCCGGGACCGAGTGCTGATAACTGACGAATGTGCTCCATTTCACACAGGATATTTTCCTGGTTCATGAATTGAGATAATTGGTTAGTAGTGAAGAACTCTTTGATACGAGCCTGTAGTGGTCTCTGGTTTATGATGTGTATAGGAAGTGCAGTATCAGCATCTACAATAGACATTCTGTCTTGAATGTTTCTCTTGATTTGCATCATACCTGTACGGATCTTTTGCTGTAGCATTTCGCCCACGAAACGTACTCGGCGTTGACCCAAGTGGTCAATATCATCAGCCTTTGCACCTGGTTCGTTAGAAAGTTTAACAATATAATCAAGCACTGTAACCATGTCATCTTTAGAAATAGTACGTCGAGCAAGTTCTGTATCAGCCATATTCTTGTCGAAACGCTTGTTAAATCGATATCGTCCAACTGGAGAAAGGTCATATCTCTCTGGAGTGAAAAGAGAGTTAATGAATTCTTTAGCGTTATCAGCTGTAGCCATGTCTCCATCACGCAAACGCTTGTAGATTTCTATATAAGATTCTTCTACTGTTTTTGCAGAGTCTTTAGCTATACCTGCTTCAATCATCTTTTTACTTTCTATATCGGTAAAAGCAGCTAGAATTTCTTCGTTAGTGGTCAAGCCCAAGACTCGCAACAATGAAATTGCTGGGAATTTTCGCTTCTTATCAATTCTCACGTAGATAGCTCCATCTGATTCAGCTTCAAGTTCAATCCATACTCCGCGAGCTGGTATTACTTTTGCTCCGAAATATCTCTTACCTTTATTTTCTGTTTCAGTAAAGAAAACGCCAAAAGATCGTGCAAGCTGCGGCACGATAACACGTTCTACACCGTTTATAATGAAAGTACCATGTGGAGTCATGAGTGGCACCTCCGACATAAATATTTCTTGTTCTTTGACTGTACCTAAGATTTTATTCTTAAGCTTAACTCGCGCCTTTAGGTTACCCTGATAAGAAATTTTATTGACCTTGGATTCGTTCTCATCATTTTTAGATTCACTGAGTGAGAAAGATGTGAACTCAAGTTCAAACTTTTTACCTGAATAATCGGCTATTGGTGAGAATTCTTTAAAAACTTCTCCAATACCTGTCTCGATGAGCCACTTGAATGATTCAAGCTGCGCATCAATTAAATTCGGGAACTGTACAAGAGGCTTCTTGTACCTTCCGAAATACTTCTTCGGACGCACGTTAGATTTGGGCATATGCTTAATGAATGCTTAATAAAAAAGTAGAAAACACCTCTCTACTTTTGGGCTTATAAATAAGTTAGCCAATACTCAATCGTTATACCCGATACTATACATTTTTGCAAAAAAGTCAAGTAAAATTGGGGATATTTAACCCGCCAACATGTCAACCTGCCACGTTGACATGTTTGATAATTCCACCAACTCAACCAATATCCCGTCTGGATCTTTTACAAAACAATATTTTCCTCCGTAAAAAGCCTCTTTAGGTTCACATACGACCCCCACGCCGCTTGAACGTAAAATATCAATGGTTTCTTCGAAATTATCAACATTAATAGCAAAATGCCTAACCCCTACATGACGCAAGTCTTCATTTGGATTGCCTTCATATTCTGGTGCAGGCAAATTATTTTGTAGCTGAAAGATTTCTAGATTAGAATCTCCTAGATTTAGTAAAGCTATTTCTTTATCTTCCCTTTTAACCCTATGAGTTTCTATAAAACCAAAAAACTTACAGTACCAATCAATACTCGTTTTAAGGTCTTTTACAGAAATTGCTACATGATGTATTTTAATAGTAAGATTTAAATTTTATTTTTCATCTTCCACTCCTCTATCAATTTATGATTCCCGGAAAGCAATACTTTTGGAACTTTATTAAAAAGAAAAAGTCTTATATTCTGACTCTCGGTTGGTTCTCACAATACCTACTCTGTCCGGTGAGTCTGATCTCTTTGAGAATACATTTTCTCTTATCAGAGAATTAATTCGATCCAAATTTACTGTTTGGGGAGAATTTTGAAACGAGTCTAAAAGTAGAACACTATCCCCAGACTTTACTATTGCCTTGAAATGTCTACCGCTAGTTGTATATAAAACTTCATAAGGAGTTGTATTTATATTGTTTTGGATAGAATCAAATGTATCCTGCTCTGCATCAGCAAAACAGACATATTCTTCAACATTCAGTCCTGCATACACACTTAAATACTTACCAACATCATCGCTGGTAAACCAATCGTTTTCGCTTAAGGATCGCATAGGTGGCTGTGAATTACGACGGATCTCGTTAACTTGTTCACGAACCTCTCTAATTGAAGAAGGCCCATTTACTCCTAATTGATTTAAAATATTTAAAATCATACATGGACCACAGTCGTTATCATTTTCCTGATGAAACCAAGCTTGTTCTGATGGTTCAGTACTTTGTATTTCAAATTTTTTCCTCAGTACAAACTTTTTAGGTTGTATTTCAAACTTTTTCTTTTTATCGTTTCCTTGTCCTTGTATTTCAAATTTCTTCATAAGAAAATTATATCTTGTTTACTAACCATAATCTAGCGATTAGATTTCCACTCATTTATTTTAGCATGATTCCCAGAAAGCAATACTGTAGGGACTTTGTAGTTTTTGTTCTTATATTTTAGTATTTCGGGTCTGGTATACACCTCGCTCGATGAAACCCTTTCTTCTTCAAGGGATTCAAGTTTGCCAAGCACTCCTGGAATTTGGCGAGAAATACAATCGATCAACACCATGGCTGGGATTTCTCCTCCGGTCAGCACATAGTCTCCGATTGAGAACTTTTTTGTTTTTAGAATTTTATCTACACGTGCATCTATACCTTCATACCGTCCACAAATCAAAATCACATCAGTGTATTTTTTTGAAATCTTCTTGGCTTCTACTGTAGTAAATTTTTCTGCAGAAGGAATAAAATTAATTATAAGCAGACGGCCACTCGTTTTTCTGAACGGTCTGGCCGAGGCTTTAGTCGAGGAGATCCGAGGACCTGAAGAAAAACGAGTGGCCGTGGCGATGGCCTTCTCAACAGCTTTTAATATAGGTTCTGCTTGCATCACCATACCAGGTCCACCACCATATGGACGAGCATCTACCGGACGATAATTATTAGCTGTTTTGGGTAGAAAATCACGTGGGTTATAGAAACTCACTTTGACTAGCTTGTTCTCTATTGCCCGCCCTAAAATAGACTCATTTATATATGAATCGAAAATATTCGGGAAAATACTTATTATATGGAAACGCATATCAACAATATAGCACAAAACAAAAGCCCCGTCGTTCGCGAACGACAGGGCAAATAAAAAAACCCAGTTTCCTGAGTTTTTCTACTAAGTGAAAACACTTATGTTTATATTCCCTTTAGGTCTTCCATTGCTTCATCAACTGTTTTAAGAGTTGGAGAAGAATGTGCTGGCTTAGCGCTACCTTCTGGTTCATTAATCTTTAGATTAACTCGAGCATTATTTTTCATACCGATAATTCGAAGCAGGGTTCGGATAGCCTTAGCTGTGTTACCCATGCGACCAATAATCTTGCCCATATCAGAAGGGTTGACTGAAAGTGTAATAAGTACACCCATTTCATCTACTGTCCTGTCGATTTTTACATCGTTAGGATTATCAACCAAAGCTTTGACGACATACTCTAGAAATTCCTTATCGTTTTCTTGCATATTTTATATTAATTCCTTTTAAGAGAGCAGTGTGACGACATACTGCCATACTGTAATTATAACTTGCGGACTACCCGCTCGGCAAGAGTTGAACTCTTATTTCTTGGACTTTAGAACTTTTCTTTTCTCGGTCTTGTTCCTAAGAGGCAAAACATTCTTCTTTGAACCTTTAACAACTTTCTTGTCTACCAAGAAATTATGAACAGTTCCAGATAGCTGTGCGCCCTGCCCTACCCAGTAATTAATGCGATCTTCCTGAAAGGAAGTCTCACCTGACTTTGGGTTGTATGTACCAACGACTTCCAGGAACTTACCACTCTTTGCAGCATTCTTGGAATCAGTTAATACCACTCGAAAGGCTGGATCATTCTTCCGACCGATTCTTTGTAATCTGATTTTTAACATGGATAGAATTTACCATGCTTTCCTAAAAAAGGCAACCACCGCAACCTAAATCGCCTCGCCGGCGATCCGCCGATGAGGCGGAAAGGCAAATCATCATTTAGCCAGCTACAGTGTAGCTACCACTTGTTTCATAAGCCGCTGGTACTACTATTGCACCTGGTGTTATGTACCCTGCTGGGGCTGCGTAGCCACCAGATGTACCGTATGCACCAGAAGCAGAGTATGCACCTGAAGTTTGATAAGCAGCATTTGTCATATATCCAGCATTCGTATTGTATGCAGCGTTAGTGGTGTATGAAGGGTTGGTTGTATAAGAAGGATTAGTCATGTAACCAGGATTGGTTGCGTAACTTGGGTTGGTTGTATAGTCAGGGTTAGTGGTATAACTTGGATTTGTTGTGTAGTCTGGATTTGTAGAATATGTCGGATTTGTTTCGTAACTAGGATTAGTTTCGTAACTAGGATTGGTTGTATAGGTAGGGTTAGAAGTATATGTAGGGTTAGAAGTATAAGTCGGATTACTTGTGTAGGTTGGGTTACTGGTGTAAGTAG
>CAYOLW010000001.1:193607-222564 GCA_964404925.1 uncultured Candidatus Saccharibacteria bacterium | reverse complement strand
GAAGTATATGTAGGGTTTGAGGTGTATGTAGGATTCGAAGTGTAAGTTGGGTTAGAAGTATAAGTCGGATTACTTGTGTAGGTTGGGTTACTGGTGTAAGTAGGATTACTGGTATATGTCGGGTTAGATGTATATGTTGGGTTAGAAGTATATGTAGGGTTTGAGGTGTATGTAGGATTCGAAGTGTAAGTTGGGTTAGCACCATAAGTAGGATTAGATCCATATGTTGGATTCGCGCCGTAAGTTGGATTTACTCCGTAGGTAGGATTAATACCATATGTAGGGTTTATTCCATAAGTCGGGTTAAATCCGTATGTAGGGTTAAATCCATAAGTTGGATTAATCCCATAAGTAGGGTTTGTAACGTAAACTACACCTGCAATATAATCAGGAAAAGTAGGATACCCTGCACTGGTAAAGTAACCAATGTTTGAGTAGTAAGTTCCAAAAGTTAAATAAGTCCCGCTAGAAACATAATCCGCGTAACTCATAGATCCCCCAGTAGTTATATATACTGAATAAGTTGCATAACTAACAGAAGACAAATATGATCCATAACTCATAAATCCACCATAGGTAAAGAATTCTGCCATAGTCATAAATCCAGCATCAGCTTCTACAACTCCAAAACTTGGATAACCAGCACCTGTGCCATGTACAGTAAAAAGTGCGTTTCCGCAGGTAAAACATGCACCGAAATCCTGCGCCTTGGCTGACTTAGCCAAACTTAGAGATAGAGTAACTATTAGAATTGTTAGTAGAATCTTTGATTTCATTACCCCCATATTGTATCATATACTGGACAAAATGTCAATACTATTACCTTATATAGCTTTTTACCCTTAAAAGGGTTATAATAGCTGTAATGAATAGAAAAAATGGGCGTAAATCTATGTTGAGCGGGATAATATCAATAACCTCAAAGGGCACTGGTTACGTAAAAATAGACACATTACCAGAAGATCCTGAAGTAGATTACCGCCATTTAAATACTGCTTTAAATGGCGATTTGGTTGAGATAATCCTCCACCCCAAGGGCCGATACCGCCAAACAGCCGAAGTTACAAAAATATTAAAGAGGTCCAAAATGAAATTCGCTGGTGTACTCGTCAAAGACGACTCGTTGTTCTTTATAGAACCGGATGACCATAAAGTCTATGCTGACATTTATGTACCCGAGGATAAACTTAACGGGGCTAAGGTTGGACAAAAGGTTTTTGGTGAAATAGTTAAATGGAATGACTATCGTAAAAACCCAGAAGGAATGATTTTAAAAGTATTAGGCTACCCCGGAGATCACAATACCGAAATGTACTCTATTGCTATGGAGAAGGGCTTTGCTGAAAAATTAGAACAAGCCACTGAAGATGAGGCAGCTCAAATTAAAAAAAGAGGTATCAGAGAGAGTGATTATACCGGACGCAAAGACTTTCGTAATACTCTGACTTTTACCATCGACCCAGAAGACGCAAAAGACTTTGACGACGCTATCTCTTTTAAAGAATTAGGTGAAGACAAATACGAAGTAGGCATCCACATAGCTGATGTATCTTATTATGTAAAACCAGGCGACCAAATAGACACCGAAGCCATAGAACGCGGAACATCCGTCTACCTTGTCGACAGAACCATACCAATGCTACCAGAGGTATTATCCAACGACCTGTGTTCCCTAGTACCCAACAAAGACAGACTGACGATGAGTGCAGTATTTGTAATGAATAAAAAAGCTGAAGTAGAGAAAGCTTGGTTTGGACGCACTGTAATACACTCACAGAAAAGATTCACCTACGAAGAAGCAGAGAAAACCTTACACAACAAAAACCTGCCTCTCCATTACGAGCTAGACATACTAAACCAAATAGCCAAAAAGCTCACTAAAGATAGGTTTGAAAAAGGAGCCATCTCACTCGACCAAGAAGAAGTAAAATTCGTACTAGATGGGAATGGTGTACCTATTAAAGCTATTAAGAAAGTCCGAGGTGAATCAAACAAACTAATTGAAGAATTTATGCTTTTAGCCAATAGAAAAGTAGCTGAAGAATTATCGGGTGAATTTGGCAGGAAAAAAAGTGATAAAGAAAAAATTTCTATTTATCGTGTGCACGATCTACCTAGCCCAGAAAAAATGGCAGACCTGGCATTTTTTTTACGTAGCCTTGGACAAAAAGTAAAAGTGGAGAATGGAATTATCCCTAACCACGAAATCAATAGAATCCTAAAACACCTCGAGGGTAAAAATGAACAAGATACAGTACACAGAGCCGTAATTAGATCTATGGCCAAGGCAATCTATTCAACCAAAAACATTGGACATTATGGATTAGCTTTTGATTATTATACACACTTCACTTCCCCAATCAGACGCTACCCTGATTTGATTGTGCATCGATTACTGATGGACCATTTAGAAAATAAAAAAATCAAACCCGACCGTATCTACGAATTTGAAAAAATGACCCAAATTGCTTCCGAACAAGAAAAACGTGCTGCCGAAGCAGAACGAGCTAGTATAAAATACAAACAAGTTGAATTCATGGGGCACCATATTGGCAAAAAGTTTTCTGGGGTTATAAGTGGTGTATCTGAGTGGGGTGTATACGTAGAAGAAGCTGAAACTAAATCTGAAGGTATGGTCCGCATGAAATACATGACAGACGACTTCTACGAGCTTGATGAGAAACGAATGCAGATAGTCGGTAAGAAAAAAAATAAAAAATATCGTTTGGGTGACAAAGTAAAAATTGAAGTTAAATCAGTAGACTTGGAAAAGAAAACAATTGATTATATATTTGTAAAGTAATGAGGAACTGGCAGTACAAACTAAAAACCGGGCTATTTGCCATTATCCCGATTGTCTTTGGGATGTTTTTAACTGCCTACTTAATGGGTGATACTCACTATGTAAAAATAGACCACCCAAAAATTGAAAACCTAGCTCAAGCTTCAACATCTACAAACAAAGAAACAATTCAATCTAATAGCCAGAAATATTTTTACTATATTAGTGATAATGCTAACGAACCTAAAATATCCGCTGAAAGTTATATCGTTGGGGACTTAGACACCGGAGAAATAATCATGGCGAAAAATGCCGAGTCTAAATACCCAATAGCTTCTGTGACCAAACTGATGACTGCCTATGTGGCTAATGGATTAAATGCTGATGACGAGGTAGCTAAAGCCAGTAAAAAAGCCTTGGCGACTTATGGACAAAATGGAAATTTCCGAAATGGTGAGAAGGTAAAGGTGAAAGACCTTTTGTATCCCCTGCTTTTAGAATCGTCGAATGATGCCGCAGAAATATTGGCTGAGCATTTCGACCGAACAAGCTTTCTAAGTAAAATGAACCAAACGGCTGCTAAAATAAAAATGAATCAAACGTACTATGATGACCCAAGTGGGCTTTCTAGTAAAAACCAATCCACTGTTTCAGACCTATTTAAACTCACTGGATATATAAAACATAATTCTAAAGAGATTTTATCTATTACAAAAAATAGAAGTTATAAAACAAAAACACATACTTGGTTTTCAAATAACCAATTCCTAATGTCCCCCAACTATACTGGCGGCAAAAGTGGATTCACCGACCCCGCCAAGCAAACAGTCATATCTACATTTAACCTACCTCTCGGCAAAGAAGGTACTAGACCTATTGGAATAGTTGTATTGCGTAGTAAAGACCGCCAAAAAGACGTGACAAACATTGTGAAATATTTAAATAAAAATGTGTACTACGGTGGAACAGCTGACGCATCGGCAGACTGGATAAAAGAAAGACTTGATATACCAGACATCCGTGAACCGGATTTTATCACCTTCGACTTTTTGGGTGATATTATGCTCGACCGTGGAGTGCGAGCTTCGGTAAATAAAAACTTTAATGGTGATTACTCAACACTATTTACTAAAATTGATTATCTAGATAAAGCAGATATTGTGTTTGCCAATCTCGAGGGCACGGCTTCAGACCGAGGTAAAGATTTAGGTAATTTGTATTCATTCCGCATGGACCCATCTGTAATACCAGCACTCAAAGGAGCCAGCTTCTCTGTATTGTCTATGGCAAACAACCACGTTGGAGACTGGGGTCGGGATGCGTATGTGGATACATTGAATCGACTAAAAGAAAATGAAATCGCCTACACTGGCGGTGGCATGAATTCGGCTGAAGTGGAGAACCCAACAATTATTGAAAAATATGGCATGAAGATTGGATTCCTTGGATTCTCAGACGTAGGGCCAGCCGCTATGGCAGCGAACGAAGAACGAGCAGGAATACTGCTTGCCTCTAATCCACGCTTTGACCAAATTGTGAAAAATGCAGCGAACCAGGTGGACTACCTAGTGGTCTCCTTCCACTGGGGTGAAGAATATAAAACTAAAAACAATTCTCGCCAGCAACAACTAGCCTACAAAGCCATCGATAACGGTGCGAAAATAGTCGTAGGCCATCATCCGCACGTAATACAAAACACTGAAGTATATAAAAATGGATTCATCGCCTACTCACTCGGCAATTTTATCTTTGACCAAAAGTTCTCAAAAGACACAATGCAGGGCATGCTGCTTGAGCTAAAACTCTACAAAAGCGGTGATATAAAAATCAAAAAAGACATAGTTAAACTCAACAATTATTTCCAACCAGATAAAATAATATTTGGCAAAGAAGAAAAGCTAAAATTCCAAACTCCAAAAGTTCAGTAGAAAACAAAAAGCTCACCGAGGTATACGCGGCTTGCTTTTTGCCGCTCTCGATGAGCTTCACATAATTACCCTAACAAGGACATGATAGCCACATGTAAGTGGCAAATAGCGCGTAGAGTGTCATGAAAAAAAGAATCTTCTGGCAAGTGGTTCTTGTTTTCCACCAGTTCCAAATGTATTCAATGGCTGCAAATAAAAGGAAAATCAGCAAGATGATAATTAAGGCAATGACATAAAGAATCGCCTTAAAAATTTCAATCAACTTTTTGAAAAGCCATTTTAGTAAAGTCCACAAAACCAAAATGATTACCCAAGTCTCCTTGCGGTATTTGTAAAGCAGATATAAAAAGTATCCACAAACAGCAAGAAGAAGCAAAACTAACAGGACATAAAGAAAATCGCGAAGTAGAAAAATCAGCAAGGTCAACAGAATAGTCAGACCGAAAGCCAGTACCAGAATTTTCAAAAATTCCCAAATCCCGGGCCAGAATCCTGTAAAATTGAATTTACCAAGTTGTGGTTTTTTTATCCGTATCTGACGCAGAAAAAGGAGTAGAAAAGTCAACGCAATCCACCAAACTGGGAAAAGTACAGGACTAGTAGTTGGAGTTACTTCAATTTTCTCACCGGCAATCAATACCTGTGCATCAACATATCGCATGGTATCGAGTGCTGCTTTGTTTGCTGAGATCGCAGATAAAGTGTCCGGGAATTGAACTTCAGCAAAATCTTTGCCAACAATTTGATAACCGTTTTCAGAAACAAGACTTGCCGTCCTGTTTGTGCGCAGTTGTGCAAGAACTTCATTTTCATACTCGATATGTCCCGGCAATATACTTTCCGGACCATATCTAGACGCTTCAGGAGAAGCAGTACCGAAAAGTCTAATGAAGACCTGCGGGTCTTTGCGTGGACGCAATTCCGGATTTGCTGCATTTCTTACTGCCAAATTGGTACCATCATAATTAAATCCTGATTTAATCTTAAGAGCATTAAGTGAATCGTTCACAATGCGCATGATTTCAGAAGCGATAAACTTTTCTCCACTATCGTCAATAGGCGAAACACATTGGAAATTCTCACCATAGGGATAATAAACCCGACGATTGAATACCATTGTGTCTGCAACTACTTGTTGCGACTCCAGTTGTATTGGTGATATTAAGCCTTTCCAATTAAAATGCTTACCAGTGGAGTCAAGTGACCAGAAACGGTTGTATGCTGTCACGTAATCACCTTTTACTGCTCGGAAACCTCCGAAAGAAAAAAGGGAAACAAAAAAAATGGCTGTACCAGCCAAGCAAACGAACAGAAATTTATTTTTCATGTTTTATAGTTAGTTTAGAATGTTCTCAGAAGAGTCTTTGGCAAACTTCTCTAAGAACACCCTAAACCTCTACGCTTTTTCGAGGTACATTTACCCTACATATATAACACATTAATACATAAAAGTCAATAGCTAAAACAAGAAAACCCACTAAACACTTTAGGGGGTTCCCTGTGGTTTGTGGGTTTGTGGGTTTGTGGTTACTTTGTAACCGATTTTTCTATTTTAGGGTTTTGGCCATCTGATGGCCTTGTAACTTTTATGTTGCAAACAACAACGATTGCGGCAATAAGCAACATTGTGTAGCCAATATTATTTAATACGGCCACAATTTCTCTGGAAGAGTAGTTTTTCATTTTTTAAAATGATTTGTACTGACACATGATATCAGATTTATAGACACAAAAGATGTCCATAAATCTAATATCAGTCATCAAATACAGGTTTCAAAGAGCAATAATTAACCTAATAAGTATACCATATTATATCAAATATGTCAATAAGTTAGACCTCCCTCCTCCTAAACTAGATTAGGTTTATTTTTTAGCAAAAATTAAAACAGCCCTGGTCGAATTGGTCGATCCAGGGCTGTCTTGGTTTTTTGGGTTAAATTCAAATGATTTCGTAGTACCAGCATATGTACAGAACCTGGCCATTCACCTCACATTCAAGTGAGTACTCATGAATGCCAATTTCAACGGAACCCTGCCAACTGGTGTTAGGAGAACTCCAAGTGTTCCACTTTTTGTTTGTAGCACCCGGAGGCGCGTAAAGAATAAGTGGATTACTCAAAACCCCAAAGTTGATAACCTCCCCGTATTGAACGGATTGGTTATTATCAACCCAAGAAATGGGCTGATTAACTGGGGCGCACGGAGGTGCAACAATCACAGGTGGTTCAGGTTCTACGGGGTACATATCTACACACGAGGTTAACGAAAGAAGTAAAAACGAAGTAAAAACAATGATCGTGGCTTTCATAATAATGAAAAGTTTGAATGAATTGAAATTACTAGAAAAAATATTTTCGTCCAGTAATTTCAATTCATTTCTCCACCAATGTCAAAGATCAAATAGCACAGCTATCGTTTACATAATAACATAAATTATAGAAAAGTCAATATCTACTTAGCAATAGCCTGAGCCTCGTCGAATTTCACAGACAAGAGTTTGGATGCACCATCGGCACCAATGGTTACACCGTAGAGTACCCCTGCTCGAGACATGGTCTCGCGGTTATGAGTTACTACTATCAATTGTGAATGCTTGGACAAATGTTCCAGCATGTCACCGTATTTGCGGGAATTCGCTTCATCAAGTGCTGCATCTGTCTCATCAAGTATCAAAAATGGTGGCGGATTCACAGCCGACATAGCAAAGAGGAGTGCAATAGATGTGAGAGACCTCTCCCCTCCGGATAGGGATTGTAATTCTTTTACCTTTTTGTGCGGCAGAGAAACATTGATTTCAATACCCTCCTCCGTCTCCACAGGTTCATCGCTGGCTACTTCGGTGTCTTCATCATCGTCGGTATATCGAGCACGCTTTTTATGTTCTACTAATGCGAGCGAAGCAGAACCACCTCCAAACATAAGTACGAAAAATTGATCGAACTCTTTATTAATTTTCTTTATTCCTTCTTTGAATTCTACTTGTAATCGCTCTACCAAATCAGCAATCAGAAGCTTGGTAGACTCAATACTCTTTTCCAAATCTTCAATTTCCTTGGTCAAGAATTGATCTCGCTCGGTTACATCGTTATACTCCTTTTGAATATCTTCGCTATTACCGAGTCCTGCGTCTTCTAGCTTGATTTTGATTCGCTCAATCTTTCTGTGTAGTTCATCTTGTTCAGTACTATTAACCTCCCCGTCAAAACCATGAGTATCGTAGGCGAGCTCAGATCCAAGCAATGCCTGACCTTCTCTTAATTCGTTATCAAAGTCTTCTTGTTCCCGTTTCAAATTCTCTGCCCTTACTTCGACAATACGTAGCGCAGAAGATATTTCTTGTTGCTTTACTTCAAAACCAAATTTCTCTCGCTCGCCGGCTCGCAAGGCTTCCATTTCTTCACGAATATTACCACGCAATACTTCTGCTTCAGACTCGAATTTAGTGCGCTCAGTTTCTATTCGATCAAGCTCGGCGCTTACTTCTTTGGCACTATTACGAAAGCTTTCAAGATCAACTACATTTTTAACCGGCACATCAGACTCAAAAAATTTGGCAAAGCGTTCAAAGATATCTTTGATTTTATGAATTAGCGGGATGACGTTTTCCAAAACGTCCATATAAGCTGCTTCTTCTAAATACTCATTAGCCTCGCGTCGAAAGTGCTCAAATTCCTCACGATCAATAGTCACAGTGCCTCCTTGACTAGTAGCATGTACTTTATGTTCTTCAGCCTCAATCAGTCCTTCTAACCGGCCCAGTTTGCGTTCAAGCTCACCTCGCAGTCTCCTGGTTTCGTTTATTTTATTCTCCAGATTCTTAAGCTCAATTATGTTTTTACTTTCAGATTTCTCGTTCTGATTGCTGAGCTTAGCCAGTTCTTCCCTGACGCGAGCTAAATCATTTTTTAAATTCTCACCTTCTGTTTTTAACTTTTGGCTTTCAGTATTTAAATAAAATGCTTCTTTCTTTAGATATTCGCTGTACAATAGTGCAAGCTCAGACTTCATACCGCGAGCTTGTTCTATTTTCTCCATCTGCCGACGCAAGAAATTAAGGTGCGGGGTATTCTCGCGCTTCTGCATGATGGCCTCCTTCATATTCTCAGTAGACCTTTCAAGTTTCCTTTCCCCTTCTTTTATCTTGTATTGATACACCTTGAGCCCCAAAGCTTCTTCAATAATTTCTTTTTTGTCTTTGGCATTAGCATTCAATATTCTATCTGCTTCTCCTTGAGATATAATATGGTGCCCTGATGCACCAATGTGCACCGAAGACAAAAGTTGGTTGATGTCTTTCAGCCTCACCTCGCTACCATTTAAAATATATTTATTTAATCCATCAGGATATACCTCACGAGAAATTGATATACTCTCATAGTTTAAGTCCACTGGTTCACCACTGTCGTTGGATAGTTTAAAAATTTTATCTGAATTATTAAAATAGATAGTTACGCTCGCCTTGGAACCTTTGGGTACACCCTTGGAACCTTTGAATATCATATCGGCGCCGCCCTTACCACGCATGGATTTCATAGACTGTTCACCGAGCACGAACCGGAATGCTTCTACTACGTTTGATTTACCAGAACCATTGGGACCCACAATTGAAACAACCGGGTGTTCAAAATCCAAGTTTGTTTTCTTGGCAAAAGATTTGAAACCATGTAGTTCAAGGTGCAGTAGACGCATAGTTTAATCAAGCCAATTCTTGATTTTTAATGCAGCCATCGCAGCTGCCTGCTCGGCTTCTTGCTTGGATTTGCCTTTACCTTGAGCAATAATTTCATCAGAGAAATACACACCCACAGTGAAATGTTTATCATGGTCAGGCCCTGATTCAGAAACAACTTTATATGAAGGTGTAATAGATAAATACTCTTGAGCTTTTTCTTGAATCAATGATTTAGCATCTCGCCATAGTTTCTTTTTTACTATTTCATCGGTGTTTGGTAGTAGTGTGTCTGTGACGAAATCACACACAGCATCATAACCCTGGTCTAAATAAAGTGCACCCAAGTATGCTTCATAAGTATTAGCCAGTATGTATTGTCGAGCTTTGCCGGTGTCTTTTGCTTCACCTCTTGAAAGTAGTAGATAATCATTCATACCTATTTCGGAAGCAACCTCAGATATAATTACAGCGTTTACAAGCGCACTACGAAGTGCGGTTAATTCTCCTTCGGCATGGTCTGGAAACCTGGCATACAAGTAGTCGGTCACAATAAGCTCGAGCACTGCATCGCCCAAGAATTCTAGACGTTCATTGTGTGACATCCCAGTACTCGGATTCTCATTAATATATGAGCGGTGCATGAAGGCTTGTTTAAGCAGTTTTTTATTCTTAAAAACCACTTTGGTACTTTTCTCAAAATTTTCAAAATTTATATTTTCAGTTTTCATATGTATTTCTAGTTTATTTACCCTGACTTTCTTTACTGATAATTTCTATGGCCTTACCAATCAGAGGAACAATATCATTGTAGATACGGAGTTCCGGAATTTCTTTTAAGGTAAACCAGCGGGCATTATCAAGTCCACCAGATGATTCAAGTACGATCTCACGATATGGAGATTCAGCTAAGAAATATGTAACTTTCTTTAAAGTCTTACCTTTCTCTGGATGAGTAGCTACGTATTCGTTTTCACCAAGTTTATCTTTTATTACTATGTCTAGGTTTATTTCTTCTTTTACTTCACGGATAGTTCCATCTTTTACATCTTCGTTTGCCTCAATTTTTCCTTTGGACAAGGTCCAATAGCCAAACACGTCATGCACTAAGGCAAATACAATTTGTCCATCTTTTTTTGCGTAGACAAGCGCACCGCCGAGTTTCTCTTGAGGTAAGGTGCTCGGATCAACAGGTTCTTCATTCTTTTTCTTTTTACTAGTTTGGTCTTTTTCAGGTTCACCGAGTTCTTTGTACACAGCACCTAGTACACCGTTTACGAATTTACCGGAATTCTCTCCACCGAAAGTTTTTGCAAGTTCGATTGCTTCATTGATAGCCACCTTCGGAGGCACTTGCGTACGGTCGCCAAAAAGAAGCTCTGTGAGCCCAATTCTAAGGATATTTCTATCTACTGGAGATATTTTGTCGAGTGGCCAATCAGGAGCAGCCTTCTCGATAATTCCATCTACAATCTTTTTCTTTTTTAAAACTTCTTTTGTCAGGTTAAAAACAAAGGCATCATCCTCAAGACCTGGACCAAATTCGTCCAAATTGCGAACTAGAGCTTCCTCCAATTTATCCTCTGCCCAGTCATCTCCGCCTCGCATGAAATCCCATTCGAAGAGAGTCTGCAGCACTATTGACCTAGAAAGGTGCCTGTTTGCCATTCCAAAATAAAATTAAATTTTCAAAAAAAGAAAGACTTATTTAGTCGTTTCTTTCGCCTTGGCCTTAGCTTTTTTAGCTTTCTTTTCAGCCTTAGCTACTAAATCCAATACCTTCTTACCATTGTACTGCCCGCAAGCAGCACAAACTCGATGACGCAACTTCTTAGCACTACAATTAGCACAAACGTCGAAGTTTGTAGCCTTGAGCGCGTGGTGGCTGCGGCGGTTCGCGGTATGGGATTTGGTGTGTCTCATTCGTATAACCATAATGATGCTAGTCTACCAAATTCCATGGAAATTGCAAATTAATAAAATAGTGGTACTATTTACCTTGTATGGAGATTGTGGCGACTACCAACCGCCATCGGCCTCATCGGCTGACCTTAGGGCTAATCCATAGATAAAGAGTATAAAGTTGGGTGGAACCGCGACAAGACTCGCCCCGACAGCAAATGAGTAATCATTTCCTGTCGGGGCGATTTTTTATTACTAAAATATATAAATCAAATACAATTTAGCGAAGGGGTCGCGAGGCCGACGGGCCGAGCGTTTCAGAAATTTTTAAGCTTCAAAAATTTCGTACCTGAGCAAAATTAGTATTTGATTAAATGATTAAAATTATGGAAGAAAAACTACAAAATAAAAGACACACACTAGCACACCTATTGGCTGCCTCTGTGCTCGAACTTTATCCTGATGTAAAGCTCACCCTAGGCCCTGCTATTGATAATGGGTTTTATTATGATATGGAATTCTCTACTCCATTATCTGAGGACGAGCTTATAAAGATAGAGAATAAAATGAAGGAGCTTCTACCGAAATGGACAGAATTTACCCACGAAGAAAAAACCAAAGAAGAAGCAGAGCAGTACTTTGTACAGAACCCATACAAACTCGAACTCATAAAAGAAATTGCCGAGAAAGGCGAAAAGATAACTTTCTATACTTGCGGCGGGTTTACTGACCTCTGCCGTGGTGGACACAGCGAACATCCAGCTGAGGAAATAGCTCCGGATTCATTCAATCTCGACCGAGTCGCTGGTGCGTACTGGCGTGGAGATGAGAAAAATAAAATGCTCACTCGTATCTATGGACTAGCTTTTGAAAACAAGACAGAACTTGATGCGTTCATACACCAACGCGAAGAAGCACGCAAAAGAGACCACAAAAAGCTTGGTAAAGAACTCGGACTATTTGTCTTCTCTGAGTTGGTAGGTTCTGGTTTACCACTCTGGACCCCAAAAGGCACAGTGATGCGTGAGCTTTTGAATGACTACGTCTGGAATCTACGTAAAGTGCGTGGCTACCAAAAAGTCTGCATTCCGCATATCACAAAGAAAGAACTCTACGAAACTTCAGGACACTGGGCAAAATACGCAGATGATTTGTTTAAAATCGTGACTCGCGAGGAACATCTTTTTGCCATGAAACCAATGAACTGCCCTCACCACACGCAGATATTTGATTCTGAGCCTCGCAGTTATCGAGACATGCCACAGCGTTATGCCGAGACCACAATGGTGTACCGCGACGAACAGTCTGGGGAGCTTTCAGGGCTATCTCGCGTGCTTTCTATCACCCAAGATGATGCCCATGTATTTTGTCGAGAAAACCAGATAGAAGAAGAAGCCATGAAGATCTGGGGCATTATCGAAGAATTCTATGGAAAATTTGGCTTTACTCTTCAAGTACGCTTTTCAAGGCATGATCCATCGACTCGTGATAAATACCTTGGCAGTGATGAGGTCTGGGAAAAAGCTGAGAATGCACTTAAAAATTTGATGCAAAAGAAGGGTGTCGAATGGATAGATGGTATCGGCGAAGCAGCGTTCTATGGACCAAAAATAGACTTCATTAGTCGTGATTCTATCGGCCGAGTGTTGCAAGTGGCCACCATCCAACTCGATTTCAATCAGCCAAAGAATTTTGGACTTGTCTGCACAAATGAAAAAGGTGAACGTGAGCAAGTGGTGATGATCCACGCTGCTATCATGGGATCTATTGAACGATTCATGTCTACCCTCATTGAACACTTAGCAGGTGCATTTCCGGTGTGGCTTTCCCCTATTCAAGTGGCGGTGGTACCTGTGCGTGCTGACCAGCATGGAGATAAAGCGCACGAGCTTGCAGCCAAGTTAAGAGAGAAAGATATCAGAGTAGAATTATATGAAAGTGATACATCGCTCGGCAAGCGTATCCATGAAGCAAAAAGTATGAAGACTCCGTATGTTATCGTCCTCGGTGACAAAGAAGTCGCCTCCGGCAACCTCACCATCGAAAAACGCGACGGTACCAAAGAAGAAATTTCCGTCGATGCATTCATCGAAAGACTAGAGAAAGAAGTAAAAGAAAAAACCCTGAATTGAATACTTTAAACTAAAAATTCCCCATAGGTCCGACCTATGGGGACATATACTTTTCACTTTTTCGAAAATATAGTTAGGGATTGTAAGTCAAATACTGCTTGGATCCAAGCTTACCTAATTTATTAGCATCTTTTATATAATCTTGATTTATAATACCTCTTACGTAGATTTTATCCCCTTCAACCCTCGCACCAAAACCAAATAACCCTAACACCACTTTACCATTATTATCTAATTGGGGATTTTGCCTAAAGTAATCCGAGAGGATTAAAAATTCCCTACCATTTAAAACAACTTTTTTAAACTCAACATTAATTGAGTTTTCCAAAGGTTTATCATCTATATCTTTTTCTCTACTGCCTTGTGCAAAAGATTTTCCAGCATTTATATTCCTTGCTTCTATTAATGTTTTATCAACATTACCTTTTACGCTAATAAATACACCATCCTTCCTAAAAGAGCACACACCGTCTTGTACCCCATTATTATCAGTGTCTAATGAAAAAGAAACTTCCCCTCCTTCTCTAGAGGAGAATGCACTGAAAGCTTTATTTATTTCAGGCGAGGCAACTAAAGTATCAATTGGTACTTCTTGTTTTTCTACACAACTAGCGATAAATGACGCAAAAATCAAAGGCATTGCATAATTTTTTATTCCGTCCCTTATTTTTTTGAAAGTAATATTTTCTCTCATGTTAAAAAAATTTTAAATATTAATGGCAAACATATTAAATTAATTATATATCAATATCAGCCAGGTGGGCGTTGGATTGGATGAATGACTTGCGAGGTGGAACTTCTGAGCCCATAAGTATATCAAACACTTTATTAGCTTCTTCTGCATCATCAATGGAGACTTGCTTGAGTACTCGGTTTTTTGGATCCATGGTTGTTTCCCATAATTCTTCTGGGTTCATTTCTCCGAGACCTTTATAACGTTGAATGTGGACTTTGTTAGACTTTCTTTTTACTTCTTCTTTTGAGTCTGCTTCGTCTTCTATTGTTTCCCCTTCTACGAACTCACCTTCTTCTGCATTTTGAATTTCAGATAAATCAACTTCCTTGCCGATTATCTTGTTTCTCTCTGCGTCGGAATATGCATAAGCAATCTCTTTACCTTTTTTGATTTTATAAAGTGGCGGCTGCGCTATGTAGATATATCCAGCATCCAACACTCCACGGAAGTATCTATAGAATAATGTTAGGAGAAGTGTGCGGATGTGTGATCCGTCAACGTCGGCATCGGTTGCAATAATTATTTTGTGGTAACGCATCTTCTCAATATCAAAAGTATCTCCAATAGATGCACCCATCGCAATAACGAGTGCCCGTACTTCTTTAGAAGCTAGCATTTTGTCGATACGGGCACGCTCAACGTTAAGAATCTTTCCACGAAGTGGAAGTATCGCCTGAGTGCGTCTGTCGCGGCCTTGTTTTGCTGAACCACCTGCAGAGTCTCCCTCTACAAGGAATAATTCGGATTCTTCAGCACTTTTGGTCTGACAGTCAGCGAGTTTACCAGGCAGGGTCATACCTTCTAACGCACCCTTTCTAAGCACTGAATCCTTGGCAGCTTTGGCAGCTTTGCGGGCCTTCAGTGCCAAGATTGATTTATTGATTATGATTTTTGCGTCATCTGGATTCTCTTCCAAGAACGCAGCGAAGGCTTCACCGAATACTGTAGCTACTGCGCCCTGGGCTTCCATAGAACCAAGCTTAGCTTTAGTCTGGCCTTCGAATTGAATCTCACGCAGTTTAACAGAAATAACAACGGTTAAACCTTCAAGAACGTCCTCACCAGTGAATCCACCTTCGGACTCCTTCATCATTTCGTTCTTCTTGCAGTAAGTATTCAGTGTACGAGTAAGCGCAGTCTTAAAGCCGGTCACGTGTGTACCACCCTGAGAGTTGTAGATATTGTTGGCAAAAGGAATGATGCGGTCCGCAATGTCATCTACGTATTGCAAAGCAATCTCTACCCCCACATCACCTTCTTCTTTGTTGATATAGAAAATATTATTTTGAACTGCTTTCTGAAATTTGTTGTAGTATTTTACAAGTGATATAAGTCCTCCCTCGAAATAATAAGTAACGGACGGAACTTCTAGATTCATTTCTCGCATGTAAAAAACATTATCTAGACTGAGTTTAGAACCCTTAGTACCAAACAAAACATCCGGGTCAATTTCTCGAGCATCAATTATAGAAATACGCAGACCACGCACAAGGTAAGCTTGTTGTCGTAAATGCGAAACAATAGTACTCCAATCAAATTCAATACTTTGGAAAATAGTTGGGTCAGGACGGAAGGTTATTATTGTGCCATGAAGTTTAGAATTACCGACTTTTTTAACTGGACCTTTCTTTTTACCTTCCATGTATTCCTGCATATGTTTGCCACCGTCTCGATGCACCTCTGCTTTACAATAAGAAGAAAGTGCGTTCACTACTGAAGCACCCACACCGTGCAGTCCAGAAGAAATCTTGTACCCAGAGTCATCACCACCGAATTTACCTCCAGCGTGAAGTGTGGTCATGACGGTTTCAAGCGCTGATACTTTAGTCTTAGAATGCACATCTACTGGGATACCTCGGCCATTGTCCACTACGCGAATGGTAGAATCTGGTAGAACAGTTATCTCAATATCATTGGCGTAGCCTCCCATCGCTTCGTCGCGTGAGTTATCGAAAATTTCCCAAATTAAGTGATGAAGTCCGTCTGGTCCAGTGGTACCGATATACATACCAGGGCGCTTGCGCACCGGTTCTAAACCCTCTAAAACAGAAATTTGATCTGCACCATATCCCCCTTTTTTCGTCTCTTTTTCCTTTGCCATTCAAGATTTATATTACTTATAACAGATTATATTATAGCATTTAATTACTAACTTTGAAACACTATATATACAGTTTAGCGACATACATATCCTTGATAGTTAACTCTCTAGCAGCTAGAAAAAGTATAGCTGCAAGCAGAATTTCATATTTCTGATCAGGAAATTTTTTCACTAAAGACTCTATCAGTTTTCTTGAAATACCATTAACAAGAAAATGGTGCGAATATTTAGCAAGCTCTATTTGCACAATACCTGGCACCGGAGAACTTTCATCTTTTTTAACAAAAGCAGACCAAAGTTTTTCATTCAATTGTAAGACCTCTTGTGGCACAGATACTTCTGATAAGAAATCATACCGGTGCTGTACTCGTTTGATCTCTAAATCAAACGTATTTGAATACTTAAATTCTAACTTGGCCGGATAAAATGGAGTGAGAGATGTGAGTATAAATTCCCAATCTTTATATTTTATACCACCACGACTTTCCTCAATTACCTCTCTAAACATTTTTATAATTGAGGTTTTTTGTAAAAAAACTAACGGGTAGAAACTAACTAAAACATCAGACGTGGTGAAGTTGCTAAAACATATTTCACTAGCATTTGTTGCACCAACCAGCGCGCTTCTAGGGAAGTTCCTTAACAACCTGCCTTTAATTGCCGTAGAAAGCTCATGCATCATTGGTGCACGTTCTCTGATCGGTGTTTGGTTAATATTTTTATTTGAAATATCAAAGACATCTTTTGAACTCTCTAATATATCGTTAAATCTATCAATCTGTTCTTTTTTCTTTGGTCTTATTTTATTACTTTCAAAAATTTCAATTTCAGAATGTAATAATTTTGACGAAAGAGATATATCGTAGCTAAAAAATGTTATAGGTATATATACTGAACTAATATATGAAAGAATCCTTTCAATTCTTTTTGCCCTTTTGGGTTGAAAATTTTTTTTGAAGTGATATACAACTATTTCACACGATAAATTTCTTTCTTTTATTATTCTTGCCAAAGCCAATAAGGAAAAAGAAGAGTCAAGGTCTCCGCTTACACCAATCACCAGAGTTAGTATGCCATGTTGTCTGACAAAATATTCCAGACTATCCCCTGTAATCTGCAGGAATTTTGAGTATTGCAAATTGTCCAAACCTGAGGAAAAACTACTGATGGTATTTTTTTTACCATGCAGTGATTTTGAGTATTTCAGATATCTTTTTCTGTACAAACTAAAAGGATCATAATTCGCACTTTCGTGATTAAGCTTTATACCTTCAGCAGGTAAAACTAAATTATCTGAAAAAGATAAATGTTTGATCTGATTTCTCTTCTTATTAATAAAATACATAGCTAAATACCAGCCTCCTACTAGAAGGCTGGTATTTGAGTTTTAGTTTAAATTTGACTACAACACAAACATCAACCTTCTATTCTTGAGGTTTGAATGAGAATCCGAATCTCGGAGATGTTTAATTTTGTCTGTAATTTGTTCACGATTTAAATCTTAGGCTATTCTGCACAAATGTCAATTAACGTAATTCCCAGTTTGTATTATTCTTGAGAGCATTATTTATTTCATCCATAACAGCAGAGACATCATCGTCAGTTAAGGTGCGGTCAAAGGACTGGAAAACAAGACGGAAAGCATAGGAAGTTCTACTATCTTTGGTAAATGTATCAAACAAATCTGGGCCTTTTACCACTAAATCGTTTTTATTTGAACTAATAATTTGCGCTACTTGTTCGCTCGAAACATCAGCAGGCACCCATAGTGCAATGTCGCGAACAATAAAAGGATACAAGGACCACATTTTGAAAGCCGAGCTCGCATACTTTTGTGAACGGTCTGGCTGGGGTTGGGGCCCCAGAGATCCGAGGACCTGAGTAAAAGTATCGGGCGAGGCTTTGCTAAAGAATTCACCTAAAGTAAGCTCTATTACATTTTTTTTATCTCCATATGCCACATGCCATTCTTCACCACTTTTTGTAAACACCTTACCAATTTCAAAAACTTTCACATCTTTTACCCCAAGTAGTGGTGCATTAAGATTATTTAGCTTAATACTTTCTTTAATTCCATCTGAAAGGTTTGTACGTAAAAATTTCTTATCAGAGGCAGAAGCAAGCACTTCTACTTCCCCTTTATTGCAGAAAGAATAAGTCATTACTTCACTGTAACCATCGAACAAAAGTTTTTCTCTGACTAAACCAATATTGGTATAAATCTCATTATGCTTTAGTTTTAGATTTATTTTTGGTAATTCTGGCACAACTTTATCGTAGCCCAACACCCTACCGAATTCCTCCGCCATGTCTTCCTCGATAACAAGGTCTAAGCGTAAAGTAGGCACTTCGATTTCATACCAATCACCATCTGTGGTAAATTTGAAATTATATTTATTCAGCACTTCTTTGGCTATTTCTTGAGTTAACTCATATCCAAGCATGCTCGACATTTTTGAAAGTCTAAATTTTAGTTTTCTTGATTCAGGCTTTTTTTGATAAACATCAACCACATCTTCAAATTCTGTACATCCGTATTCAACCAAAAGACCACACATCTCAATCATGGCAAAATCACAAAGTTCTGGCGATAAATCATTTTCAAATCTTTTAGCTGCATCGGTAAAAATATTAATAGAACGACGGGTTTTGCGGACAGAGGTCGAATCAAAATTCGCAATTTCGATAATTATATTTTTTGTATTCTCATCTACCTCGGCCAACTTGCCACCCTTGATACCAGCAATAGCAAGCACGTTCTTCTCATCAGCTATCACTGTATCACGTTCAGTTAGTTTAACTTGCTTGTTATCTAGAGTTGTTATTTCTTCGCCTGGATTTGCTTTGCGCACAACAAGACCACCAGATACTTTATCTAAGTCAAAAGCATGAATAGGCTGCCCACAGTCGTACATCACTATGTTCGCGGCATCGACGATATTATTTATACTCCTTTGACCTATGGATTCTAAATGCTTTATAACCCAAAGAGGGCTCTTGCCTACATTTACATTGCGCACAATTCGGCCAGTATATCGGAGACAATCTACTGTATCTACTTTAATTTGTAAACTTGTTGGGCTAGATTGAGGTATCTTATATTTTTCTGTTGGATCAACAAACGTTATGCCTAACAGAGAAGCAAGCTCGCGAGCTACGCCCTGATGTGACAATAAATCATGTGCCCGATCTGGTAAAACTTTTAAATCAAAAACATAATCCCCATCTGGTAATTTATCTAAAGAATCAACCTCGCACACATGAAAGGTAAAAATATCAGACAGTTTCTCTGCTTCTCCAATTTCCGGTATATACCATTTAAGCCATTCGTAAGATATTTTCATTCTAAAATTGATTAAACCTTAAATCTCCTTGGTAAGACAGTCGTATATCTGTAACTCCGTATTTCATAACCATTAACCTATCCGCCCCCATACCGAAAGCAAAGCCTTGATATTTAGTAGGGTCAATACCGCAGTTAGCCAAAACATTAGGGTGCACCATACCAGCACCGAGCACCTCTACCCATTTGCCATTATGCTTCACATCCACCTCTGCCCCAGGTTCAACAAACGGGAAGAAACTAGGCCGAAAGCGAATATCGGCATCAGGACCCAAGAACTGTTTAAAAAATTCAAGTAGCACACCCTTTAAGTGGGCCATTGAAATACTCTCACCAATCATCAAACCTTCTACTTGATAGAACTGCATTTCATGGTGTGCGTCAGTAGCCTCGTTACGAAAAACTTTACCAGGTACAACAATAGCAAATGGCGGATTGCCGCCAGACTTCACTAGATTCTCCATAAACCTTGTCTGTGTGTTAGACGTATGAGTACGCAGTAAAAATCCAGGTTTATTTTTTATAAAAAATGTATCTTGCATGTCGCGTGCGGGGTGATCAGGTGGAAAGTTCAACATGTCAAAATTGTATTTCTCGCTCTCAAGCTCAGGACCCAGCTCAACACTAAATCCAAGCTTCTCGAAAATACCAACAACCTCATTTAATATGAGTGATAAAGGATGTTCTGTTTGGTTGTTTGAATTAGGCATTAGTTGTATCTGATTTTCTCTATATCGTATTTATCTTGACCATTGCTTTGTCCTGTATATTTTATTTTATACTCTGGACCATCTTCTCTTAAACGAAAAATATGACCTTCGTCTTGATTAGTTCGCGCTTTTGCATATATACCGTTTAAATAATCACCCTCACTGTGCCAGACATTTTTAAGTGTTTCTACTACACTCTCAAGTCCAGGACGATAATAAACTTTGTGCTTACCTACATCTTCATTTTGCCAAGCCATAAAAAATTTAAAATTAATAATCCCCAGGTGTTAAATAATAAGTCCCATCACTATTATGCATAACATAATACTCATGGTTGCGTCCGTCTATATACAAATCAAACCTTCCAGACTCTCCAGGATTCTGATCAGCGTACGTAAGTGCTCTGTCTATTTCCTCCCAATTGTCTGGACTAATGTCTTCCCCTGCATCTTCTAAATATGATCTTAGACTGCCCATCTTACCCTCGTCGTGTGTAAATGTAATCCCCTTAAATTTAAATGACATGTGATTATTATAACAAATTCTACCTTTTGTAATTTTTTTTGAATTGATTGCGGTGTTTTTGTTTGTTTGGACCTGTGAAAAATTGATTGATTTTTTTTGGGAATTTATCACAAATATTACATATTTTACCACAATAACCATTTAATTTGTTTTTGCAGTCATCACAACAGATAAAAAGAACGTGGCATGAAGTGTTTTTGCAATGAGTGTAGTCATCGCATTTTGTTTTTTCGCAAACTTGGCAAAATGATATTATTTCGTCGCCTATCTTCTCTCCCATCCTCTCGTCAAAGACAAAATTTTTACCCTTGAATTTATTTTGCAAACCTTTTTCTTTTACCTGATGAGCATAATCAATGATCCCCCCTTTTATGTGTTTTACATTTTTAAATCCATTGTGTTTCATCCACGCTGAAGCCTTCTCGCACCTGATACCTCCGGTACAGTAAAGCAACACTTCTTCGTCTTTATTATCCTTAAACATCTCTGTAACCTCGGCTAATTGCTCTCTGAAAGTATCCACATCCATGAGCTTTGCATTTTCAAAATGCCCAATAGCAGCCTCATACATGTTACGCATGTCTATAACTGTAACCCCACGGTCAATCATTTTGTTTACATCTTCGGCGGTAGCGTATTCTCCAGTATTTGATGGGTCAAAAGAACTATCATCCAATCCATCTGCCACAATTTTTGGACGTACTTTTATGATAAGTTTCAAGAAACTTGATGTGTTTTTTTCTTCTACTGCTACTTTATAAGGTACACCTTTGAATTCTGGGATTCCTTGGATGAAAGCATCGAAAGCATGCCAGTTGTGCTCTGGAACGTTCATCTGAGCATTGATACCTTCCCCCGCCACATATATCCTACCAAGACATTTGAGTTCATCTAATTTATCAAATAGAAAATCCCTCATCTCTTTTGGATTTTCTATTTTTACATACCGATAAAAAGACATAGTTTTGCGACGAAAGTTTTCTTTCTTTAGATCTTCGAGCAATTCTTCTTTTGATTTTAAATTAACCTTTTTGTGCATATATATTAACCTTCAACTAATCTTACATATAAAAATGTACCTGTCAAAAGACTAAACTGCAAGAATTATTGATAAATCTTAGCCATTTTACAGTAGCCACATTCTGCCTCTGCTTTACCATAAGGCTTAAAATGACACTCTCTAGACACCCAATTACCACCAGCCACTGAATCTCGATATTCTACAACATCAGCCACTAGAAGGTCGATGAGCTCATTGTCTATACGGGTTTGATATATTTCTTCATTTTTGTCTTTAGCCTCAAGGAAAAGTAGTCTAGATTCGGCCACCTCTACATTCCATTTAGGACTTTGCTTTAACAAATAAGAATACATCGCTAGCTGGCGCATCAGGTTGCTCATTTTCTCGTAGTCATCAAATTTTTCTATTTCAGTCTTCTTTTTGGCTGTGCCTGTTTTGAAATCAGTCACTCGGGCAGATTCTTCATCAATTTTCTCAATTAAGTCTATTTTGCCGTATACAGTGAGTTCCGGGAAGCGCTCATCTTTTACTGAAACGCTCTTTTCGTTTTCATAACTTTTAGTAAGTTTACCTAAATAATTATCAACCCAATGTAGGACAATTTTCGCAGCTTCTTTATCCCCTGACACCATTGCATCTATATCTGATTCAGTAGGTTTTTTATGTGACTTTAAAATTTTATCAATAGCACCGTGTACTAGATTACCTAATACCAAACTGCGATTTTCAGGCTCAGGTAATTGAAGTAAATTTCTAAAATACCACTTCCACGGGCATTCGAAAAAATTATTAAGCATAGATACAGAAACTAGGCGACTGGCAAACTCGCTGGCTACTATTTCTGCAAGCTCGTTTAATAATACAGAATTTCCAATAGGTCTCTCACTTTTGATATACAGATTTGGATTATGAGCAAGAATTTCTTTTTCTACATCTCCTTTGCTTACTCTCTCGAGCAAGTCTGCCGGTATTCCATCGACAACAGAAGAGAGTGTCATTTGACGTCCGGTGTATGAGGTAGTTGCATATGAAATATTACAAAATTTACGAGCGCGAGTAATAGCGACGTATAGTTCACGTTTCAACACTTCTTCGTCTTTCTCTGCCATCTTTTCTTCAACACTCTCTGGCAAAGTAAATCCAAGCTTCTTGCCTCGTTCAAAAGAACCTTCATCCATGTGAGCAATCCATACATAATCAAATTCGAGACCTTTGGAAGCATGCAGAGTCATAACCTTCACTCCTTCATCTTTACCAAAGAGGGCAACCGGTATTTGCTCGTTATATGCGTCTAATCTATCTAAAAAGTTAAGGAAATTCTTAAGCGAAATATTTTTTTCTTTTTCCGTTTGAGATAATATCAAGTGCAAAAAGGTACGGACTACTTCGACCCTTTTGACTAATGCCTCATGATCTTTGGCATCGGAAATCAAAAGTTCATCGCCTATTTTTTGCACTAGAGTATATACATCTAACTCGTTTGAAATATTTATCCAAGTACGTAATCTGCGCAACCAAACCTTGTGTGGAGTATTGTCTACAAATAGTTTGTTTTCTTCTTCTGCTATCAGTAAATTAGCTATTTCACGCATGTTCTCTGTACGTATAAACTGATGTGCTTCTATTGGAGATATACCAGAAAGTGGATCAAAAAAAGATTCCGCTAAAGCAACATTGTTGTACGGATCAGCCACTATTCTAAGTATTCTAATTAAAGACAAAGCTTCTTGGAAATCAAACAGGTTGCTTTGTGTATGAGCTGAAACCTTAATACCCATATCCCGCAAAATAGTTGCAGCACTTTTCACATGCCTACCTTTGGGTACAAGCAGGGCTGCTTCACTTGGTTCGATTTTATTTTTTAATATATCTAGACCAAAGGCAATTATTTCATCCCGCTCGTATTCACACTCGAGTAAACGCAGTGGATGAGAATCTTTAGAATTACTCTTTAGCTTTCCACTTGAAATACTACTCTCCAGCAGTGCGTGTGATGTATCAATTATATTTTGCGTCGAGCGATAGTTCTCAATCAAAGTGATAAGTTGAGCCTTACCAAAAGAATGTTTAGACCCTTCGAAGTACGCAATCGAAGCACCACCGAATCCGTAGATAAGCTGCCTGTCATCCCCCACTACAAATATATTTGGTTGTTCTTCTTTACCCCAGACATTTTGTAAAAATAAATTTTGAACCCCACTTGAATCCTGATGTTCATCAATCAAAACATATAAATATTTCTCTTTTAAATCAGCACATACGTTTTCATCTTGTGTAAGTGACACAAGGGCTGACAAAACATCATCAAAATCAAAAACATTACGCTCTTGCTTGGCAGCTTCATATACACGATAAAACCACACAACTTCAAGAGTCCTCTGTAGGCTTTCAATCTTTTTGACAAATTCTTTTTTCAGCTCACCCTTGCTCTCACCTCGGGTCGATATGTTATTAGGATCTTCTTTAATCCTCTCAATTTCAGCTTTTATTTCGGACTCGAATACATCAGGGGTTATTTGTTCACGTTTTAAAAGAGACAGGATAGATTTCAAATCACGATAGTATCGCGAATTGTCACCCCGTGGTTTGATATATTTCCATTCATTATTCTCCAGTATGTGATCTACTAACAATATAAGCCCGTTCTCATCAAGCAGTTTTGGAGACTCGTCTAAATCAAGCAGTTTATAATGATCTTCTATTACACCTAAAGCAAAGGTATGAAAAGTATTTACATGCACCTTCGAACTAGCTCCGCCAATATAGCGCCTCAAGCGCTCTTTCATAGCTGCTACACCTGAATTAGTAAAAGTAAGACACAAAACAGAATCTGCTCCTACGTCGGTCTTTTCTAAAATATTGGCTATACGAAGTGCTAACACCTGAGTCTTACCGGTACCCGGACCTGCAACCACCATAACTGGACCGTCAATAGAATCCACCGCCTCTTTCTGTGCAGGATTGAGCTTTTTATACTCTAAATCAAATTTGTTTTCCGACATGGGTTTATTATACCCTAAAAATTACTGAGTGTTTTTTATGTGAATTCTAGTAGGAATACCGAGGTACTGTAACGCCTGTTCTGCTTTATTAAACACCAAACCCTTCTCTTCTAACTTTTGATAATTAATAGATAATTCCTTGAGTACCGGAAGAATGTTTTTACTAATTCCGGTTACAATAACTTGCTGTCCGCGAGACTCTACAATATCTATTATTTCATCAAATGCTTCAACACCATCTGTATCAATAAAATACACTTCCCTGAACCTTAGAATAATATGTTTGTACTTGGCTAAAGTAGAGTCAAAACGACCAATATGTGCACGACTATTTATATAGCACAAATTACCACTAAAAGAGTACAGCAGCACATCCGCATTTTCTTCTATCTCCTTTAACTTCATTCCGGAATCAGAATCTACAACACCGTCCTTAAAACTATTTACCTTAATTTTAAAATGCCCTCTTGAAATTCTGTCTATAAAAATAAGTAACGATATAGAAACACCCAAGAGTATTCCATAAATAGGATCAATGACGACTGTTATCAATGCAACAAAAATAGATATATAGAAACCACTTTTTTCATACTTCCACAGCTTTTCATAATGTTCACTCTCTACCATACCAATAGCAACAGAGACTAGGATAGCGGCGATTACTGCTAATGGAATATATTTAAAATAACCTAGCAACAAAGCCGAAATGACAGCAATACTTATGACACTTAATACCCCAGAAGTCTTGTGGGTTGCACCTGTTTTGATATTGAGCGAAGTTCGTGCAAGGGCAGCTGTGGCAGGCATACCACCCACAAAACCAGAAGCAATATTCGCCAATCCTAATCCCAGCATTTCTTTCCTTTCGTTATATTTAGTTTTAGTCATACCATCTGCAATCTTGGCCGAAAGCATGGTCTCTAAAATAGCGATAAGTGCGATCACTGCAGCTGTTTCTAGCATGTACAGCGAAAATTCAAAATGAGGCTTCAAGAAAAAACTGAAATTTATATCGCCAAACTTTCCACCAAGTGTCTGTATTACAAAAGGAATTTTATTCGTTTCGCTTAAGTAGCCAAGAAAAATACCAATAGGAGCAAGTATAATAGCGCCTGGCATTTTAGGAGTAAACTTTTTAAATAAAATTAAGCCGAAAAGAAAAACAAAGAAGAGGACCAATGAAATAAATGCGGTCTCCTCTATATGTTTAAATGATTCTAATAAATTAGAAAGGAAACTTTCATGTTTTACGAGATTCTGTAGACCTAAAGCAAAATTCAATTGTCCAAGACCAATGATAAAAGCTACACCTAAAGTAAAACCATGAATTACGCTTGATGGAATAAGTATTAAATATCTTTCGAGTTTTAAAAAATAAGCGAGAAGGATAAACACACCAACAATAACAGATAACACCGGCAAGCCACTGATTCCACGAAGAATCACATATGTAGCAATAATTCCAGAAAGTGCACCGGTAGGACCCACAATATTAAAATTACTTCCTCCAAACAAAGCAGCCACGAGGCCAGCCCAAATTGCAGTGATTATACCGATTAGTGGTGTGGCACCAGACGCCACAGCCAACGATATAGAAAGCGGTATGGAAATAAGAGAAACAGTCAAACCTGATTTCAGGTTCATTTTAATGTTTTCTAACATAAGCGTTTATTGAGTTAACTTTAATTCAATTTTAGACTTCCAGAAAAAATATCCAATGATGATGAAAGTCATAAGTGGAGATAACCAGTCTGGAATATGAAAAGCAAAACTATGTAATACCATAATTACACCCAGCACTAAAATAGAATACATTGCACCATTCTTTAGATATACATATTTTTTGATATTTTCTATGTTACGAATAGTGAGTTCTCGAACCACCAAAGCCCCAATACCGTTACCGATAAGTATAAGCGGCACAGAAAGAGTAAAAGCAAAAGCTCCCAAGACTCCGTCTATAGAGAAAGTAGTATCAATTATTTCTAGAAAGAAAAGCTTAGACAGATCAGACTGAGTACCACCCAATAGTTTCTTTTCTTGTTCTTCTGCGTTTTGTTTGAAACCATGAGTAATGAAAAATAAAGACGAACCTACCACTGCTCCAAAGCCCATCAAATTGCTTTCTTGCAAAGCAAACCAAGAAATAACAGCTAGGAGTATAGATACAGTAGCGTAAAACCAAACTCCTTTAGACATAAAGAACTTTTCTGTTCTTGGCAATCCAAGTCTTTTGTCTTCTAAGAAGAGCCAGTGTAAAAATAAAAATAGTAAGAACACTCCTCCGGCTACCAAGAGTATCGGTGCAGACTTCTCTATAGATTCATGTACTACCGGATCAGAACTCCAAGCTGCAGACAGAACCTGTCCAGGACTCAAACTAGAGTTAAAAGCCCAAATAATAGCAAATGGTAAAACACCTCGTACAAAAAAAACCGCAATAAACATACCCCAGGTCAGGAACCATCTACGGGCTTTTTTGCCCATGGTGTTTAAAACCTCGGCATTTATTATGGCATTGTCTACGGAAGATATGGTCTCAAAAAGTACCAACCCCACTACTGTAAAAATTGCTGTAAGCATTACTATATACTACATCGGTTTACTAAATTTGCCAATTTTTGTACGTTTGATAGAAAAAGCCAAAGTCGGAATACCTATTTTATCTCCAAGTGAATTGGCAATACCCCGTACGTACGTACCACTACTACATTTTATTTTAAACTTGGCGATATAATAACTTTCTTTTTTGTTTTTTAAACTATCGTGCCAAATTTTTATAATTTCTTTCTGCCGAAAATCTCCGTGGACCCTTGCAATCCTTTTGGTAGTATTTTGCAAAATACTTGAATAGTTTAATTTTCTAATTCCTAAAAATTTCAAACTTTTTACAAAAATCTCTCTTTCTGGTATCTCCACCTCCATTTCTTCCCGGCCGTACTGCCACAGCTGTCTACCCCCAACAGTTTTAGAAGAATAAATAGGATACTTTTGCATAATTTTACCTTTAAAGTATTTTAAATTCTTTTTTATTTCTTTTTCCAAAACCTTGGCATTTAAGGCTTTAAGGTGTTCATGGTAGGCCATGTTTACAACCTTACCTAAAATATCATAAGTATCTGTCGAGAAGCCAAAAAGAACCTCAAACTCATATTCTTTATCAAATCTCAGATATTTGTCTTTATTCTTGCATTCTTCACCAGCTAGAACCAGCAAAAGACCAGAAGCCATCGGGTCGAGCCGGCCGGCATAAGTCATGGACACGCTTTGATATTTTGGGTACTTACGACAAAACACCCCGAGGGACTCTAGGGGTGTTTCGCCTTCTTTTTTGTTAAGTACAATAACTTTTTTCAAATTATTTCTTTGCAACTACTTTCTTTTTCTTAGGCTTCATGTCGCGCAATAGGGACTTCCAATGTTTCTTGAGTTCGCCTACTGCTTCTTCTACATCATTTGAATCAACGTTCTTCAACTTTGAATACTTTGCAGAAACATCGTCAACAATCTTGTGATACACTGGCTCGGTTATTTCTTTAGCATTTTCAAGCTTCTCGATCATTTCTCCTTTCATTTTTACTGCCCATGAATTTATCTTTTTGCGGTTCTTCTTACCTTCTGGACCAAATAGTAAATATGCTGCTGCAGAAGCTGCTGCCACAGATGCACCCACTGCTAATGCCTTGCCTACCCCACCTTCATTTTTTGCTTTCTTTGCCATTGTTTTTTAATTAATTTAATAAGCTAATAATATTCTAATCCTTTTTAGTTTTTTTGCGAGTCCGCTTATTTCTAAAAAAGAATTTAAATAATGCATTGCTCATCAGTACCTCTATGAATTCATCCAAGTGCCCTGAAGCTTTATCTACCCCATTTTTTAATGTGTCAGAGATATTGCTAAAATCACGCAAAATGCGAATCAGGTAATACAAAGCCACAGCAGCCAAAATAGTCAGGATTATCGTCCCAATGGCACTTATAAAAAAGAATATATCTGCGTGAATTAAAGTCTCCATACGTAAATTATAGCATTTTATTGGTTTTTATAGTAAATTGGAATTCATGGAGGCGTCGCATTGTGCCTCTACGGCACATCCGCCGATGAG
>CAYOLW010000001.1:0-193507 GCA_964404925.1 uncultured Candidatus Saccharibacteria bacterium | reverse complement strand
GAGGAAGCGGTTGTGGTAAGTTTGTTTAATTAAAAAGATATTGGAGGCGTCGCATTGTGCCTCTACGGCACATCCGCCGATGAGGAGGAAGCGGTTGTGGTAAGTTTGTTTAATTAAAAAGATATTGGAGGCGTCGCATAGCGGTCTAGTGCACCACCTTGGAAAGGTGGCAGGGTCGAAAGGCTCTCGGGAGTTCGAATCCCCCCGCCTCCGCCTTCGGTCGCCAAAGCGACCTTCGGCGGACACTGTCCGCCAGGGTTGCGAAGGAGACCTGAGTTATGTGACAATTGAAACATGTACTATGTCTATGTTTTAAAATGTTCTGATAATAAACCGTACACGGGATGTACTGATAATTTGAAAGAAAGAAGACCTTTAAGCCTTTAAGCCTTGAAGCTTATTTTGCTTTAAATCACGAGTATAAAGCCTTTGAATTTGAAAAATATTTAAAGTCTGGTTCTGGTTGAGCATTTCTTAAAAAACATTTGTTATAATTCCTAATGGATACAAACTCTCTTATAAGAGAATTTATTAGAAGTGCATAAAATATAATGGAAAATATAAAAAAAGAAATTTATTCTTTAGAAACTAAGCTGCTTGAACCTAAAGTACGTATGTCTAAAGAAGATTTGGACAAACTGCTAGCTGAAGATTTGAAAGAATTTGGAAGTTCTGGTTTGGTGTATTCTAAAAAAGATATATTAGAAAGGCTGCCAAGTTCAACCAGCCAAACATCTTATGAAATATCGGATTTCGAAATAAATCAATTATCAGAAGATGTGATCATGGCAAATTTCAAAACCGACAGGATTATGAACGGCGAAAAATCAACAGCCCTGCGCACCTCCCTCTGGCGCAAGAATGGAAACACTTGGCAGATGTTTTTTCACCAAGGAACACCTATAAAATAACTAAATTTTCCTAGCATCATATGCCCAATGCAGGAGTGCTTGGCGTTGACGAGTATGACAAGACACATCACCCTCGCGGCAGCTGTTTTTTATTTGGGCGATGTGTCGGCGCATGGCTATCCAGCGTTTGATTTGCCTACTATCATCACTCCCTCTTCTACCCATATAATACCGGCAATACCATTGGAACCATCCGCGTGGGTCGTCCTTGTGTATCCATCCTTTCTCCTGCCACACAGATAAAGGTTGCGAAGCATCAACTTTAAAATAATTTAATTCTTTATTGTGTCCTGGTGTATTTTTAGGATGCAATTTTGCTTTGGTAAACCAACTCTTTGGGAATTCTTTTGTACAATCGCGCATATACCTACCGCCGAATACTCCAAGCTCAAGCATTTCTTTTGGTGTTAAGTCAGGCCTAAATTGCGGATCAAAATTCCTGCCTGCAGGTTCAGTTATTTTATATGTGTACCCTCGCTGCATTTTGTCTGAGACCTTAACTATTTTTTGCATAAATTTATAGTATTTTTAAAAACTCTTCTTCGCTCAAAACTTTTATTCCTAATTTTTGCGCATTTACGAGTTTACTGCCAGCCTCTTCCCCCACTACCACATAGGTAGTGTTTTTAGAAACTGATCCAGAAACCTTGCCACCGTGATTGATTATCTTTTCTTTGGCTATTTCGCGGGACATAGTGGACAGTGTACCTGTTAGCACAAAAGTCATACCGGAAAATTTTCCTTTCTCAGCCTTTTTAACTTTTTCTATGATTACCCCGTTGTCTTGTAACTTATGAATAAATTTTAGATTATGTTCATCTTTAAAGAAATTAAAAACACTCTCAGCCACCTTGGGGCCAACGTTTTCTATTTCGTTAATTTCCTCCATAGAGGCACATTGTAATTTATCTAAGGTGCCGAAATTTTGTGCTAAGTCACGAGCTGTCTCCTCCCCTACATGCAGTATGCCGAGGGCCCACAGGAATCTAGAAAAAGGGACTTTCTTCTTCTCTTCAATTTCCCTTACAATATTTTCAGCAGATTTGTCGCCAAATCTTTCGAGCGATGCTATATCAGATTTATCCAATGTGAAAATATCGGCTGCATCGGTAATCAGTCCTTCGTCTTTAAACCTGGCCAAAACTTTCGGACCTAATTCATAAATTTCAAAAACTGATACAAAATGTTCCAAGTATCGCTCGTTTTTAGCTGCGCATTTTTTGTTCGTGCAATAATATGCAACGGATAATTGAGAAGGCTCTTTAAGACTCGAACCCTCTCGCCCTGATTCTTTCTTTTCTACGGCAGACTCACACACAGGGCATTTAGACGGGACCTTAAAAGACTTTTCTTTGCCACTGCGTAGTTTGGTTAATACTTCTACAACCTTGGGTATAACATCCCCTGCCTTTTCAATAACGACAGTATCACCAATTTTTATACCCAGTCGATCTATCTGATCAAAATTGTGTAGAGTTGCTTTTGAAACAGTCGAGCCAGCAACTAGCGTAGGATTAAATATAGCAAGTGGGGTTAACACTCCAGTGCGTCCTACGTTTACTTTAATATCAAGCACCTGTGTCGTAGCACGTTCGGCAGGATATTTAAACGCTACGCTACCCCGTGGAGCCTTGCCCACCACACCTAAAATTTCTTGTAAATCTAATTCATCAACACACACCACAATACCGTCAGTTCCGAATTCAAAGTCCGGTCTAATTTTTTCAAATTTTTGAATAAACTTTTCCACCTCTCCCAAGGATACACATTTCGCATCATGCTTCTCCACGGTAAAACCAATAGTCCGCAAATAATCATGCTTGTCCGAATGATTGGCAAAATGCACTTCTGACGATATTTGAGCAATATCATAAGGTCTAAAATCTAAATTACGCGAAGACGCTAGTTTTGGATCAAGTTGCCTCAAACTGCCAGCAGCAGCATTGCGTGTATTGGCAAAAAGTGTTTTGCCGTCTTTGGCATTTTGCTTATTTAGAATTTCAAAAGTTTTTTTACCAAGTAATGCTTCACCGCGCACTTCAACATACTCTGGATAAGGTTTTTTAAGTACAAGCGGAATAGAATGGACGGTTTTCAGATTCTCGGTAATATCTTCACCGACGAATCCATCCCCGCGAGTAGCCCCACGAACAAATTTACCATCTTCATAAATCAGAGAAACAGCCAGACCATCGAATTTAACTTCTGCGAAATAATTGATTTTCTTATTGGGTATTAATTTCTTGATTCTTTCTTCCCATTCATAAAGTTCTTCGACTGAGAATACATCGTTCAGCGAAAGCATGCGTGTTCTATGTTTGACCTTTTCGAATTTATCAAGTGGTTTTCCTGCTACCCTATTTTCTGATGCATTTGGATCATTAAATTCTGGGAACTCTACAAGAAGTTTTTTGAGTTCACGTGACAGAGATTCATACACAGAATCAGAAACTCCTGGATCATTGGCCACATGGTATAGATTACGTAACCGTGCTATTTCACCACGCAGTTTATTTATTCTTTCTCTAGCTTCACTTTTGTTCATGGGCTAATAAATTACTTCAAGCCTTCTCTCTACCCGGTTTGGGCTACTAGAACTACAGTCAGTAGTATTACCACCAGTACTGTATCCTCGAGCAGTTATTTTAGTGGAGTCTGAGCTAGATTTGTCTACATCTACAATTGCGCAAGCACGCCCATCATAGCCAAGACTATACAGATAAAAAGTCCAAGGTCCAACTTCATTACCCTGATACAGGTCAAGGTCAATACCAGCACAGTTTGGTCCGTTTTCTGGATTCGGATCTCCAAAGATACTTTCACCTTTCCTCAAATCATAATACAAAGCGCACTCTGCCCCAGTGTCAGCAGCATAAAAAGCCTCGTTTGATCCACGACTGGAAGTATTGATAATAGATTCAACAAAAGCGATTTTCAAAATACTCATCGCAATAGCAAAAATAATACTTGAAAGTACTACTGTAAAAAGCAGAACGAAACCTCTATTATTTTTTTCTTTAATGTTTTTCATTAACGTGCAGTCCAATTAAATAAATATTCAGAAAAACTCACACTCTCAGTTTTGTTCCCTTGCGGCCAAGTAATCGTAGATACTACATACAGTTCTTGGTTTTCGCCGTTTTGTACAATATTGGCGGTATGTATAGTCCTGGTAAATCGAGTCTGTATTCCTTCTGTGTATCCGTATTTAGCATAATTATCGTCAAACAATACAACCGGACAATTAGTTCCACACGGTGCAACGAGTACTCCTGTGATAGGCTGGTTTGAATCAGGGGCAAACAATGTTGTATATGGAGTTGGTGGATTAGTGTCCAACATATCAATATCAATATAACAACCATCTGGATTGGTAGTTTGGTCACAGTCTGACATTTTAGTTACAAAATCAATCCATCCATCTTTATCTGGTGCACTGTATAAAACAAAAGTATCTCTAATGTCTCGAACCAATTCTACCCCCTCATAAGCTAAGTAAGTGGCAATTATTTTATTCTTAGATGATTCTATGTCACCCAGGTTCTTAGACATCACGGTCATAAAAACAACCAGAGTAACTGAAAAAACAGAAAGCGCAATTAGCGTTTCAATCAGAGTAAAAGCCCTTGATGTATGAACTATTCTTTTTTGATTGAAATTTTTCATTCTAAAATTTACTGCTCAACATCCACCACCCTTTGAGTCACAGTAGTCTGCAAACTAAATGGTGTCTCAATACCTTGGTGCGCGATTTTACCAGAGAGCCTCAGCACTACCATTGGCTGATTAGTATCTCTATAGGGGTCTCCTGGTGGCGGTGCACCCAAAACCATAAATCCTGAATTAGAATCCAGAGTTATTTCTGGCACGTTTAAATCAGTAAAGGTCACCCCACCGTCAATAGATTTAGACAACTTAAGAGGTGAACCCTGCACTCTGTATATCCATTGATCACTATCTAGCTCTGGGTTACCGCGTGCTTCTTCAAATGCAATAGCGTATCCCAATTGGCAGCTTTCTGGAGTTGTAATATTTGATAATGGGCTACCAGCCAATTCACAATGGTAATTGTATCCAGTACGGATGTTTCTAGACATTTCTTCCATGATGAAACTTAAGTTATCCATAATTGAACGTATATCTTTAGTTTTTCTGTTAATGTAATTAACATTTAAAACAGCTGCTACTCCAGTCGTTACAATAATCAAGAAAATAGAAATTGCTACCATCGTCTCAATAAGAGAGTAACCTTTATTCTGTTGTAACTTTGTAAGGCGCATAATTATAATTCAATTCTACCAGAGGCAAATACTTTAATGTCTACAATTTGGTTATTAGGTGAAGTAAGTTCAATTTCTAGGTATCCAACACCTTTGAGCAAACTACCCCCAGAGTAAAAGGTGGCTGTAGTACTTGGACGAGTAAAGGTAACGTCTATCTGGGTTGCGCTATTTACATAGTTTCCATCTGAATCATATATTCTAAGGTTACTTATTCTGTTACCTCTTGTGATATCAATTTTCTCTAAACAATCATCTTTCGGGCAAGTATAGCTGGGATCATGGGTAAAATTATTATCTTGATCTAAATCAACATAACTATAAAAAATAGAGGGACCAGTGTAGGGTGTTACGTTTACATCAAAAGCTAATCCATACGCAGGCCTCCAACTGCTAGGATCAAGCGGTGCCTGCAACGGCGGACTTACTTTACCAAAAACTGCATTTCTTTGTGCTTCTACTAATTTAAGCGCGATATCATTAGCTAAACTTTTTACTTGGATATTTGACTCAAAAACACGAAAATCATAAATAGAAATAGCCGTAACTATGCTAAAAATTGAAAGCACTGCAACCAGTTCTATGTAAGTAACTCCTTTTTGTAAACGACCTTTCATTCAATTAAAAAAATAAATTAATACTTGTTCCAAAGAAAAAAGCAATAATGGTACCAGCCACTAAAAACGGAGCAAAAGGTATTTCACTCTTCAAGCCAGATAATTTACGGAAGCCGACCAAAGCAAGCCCAATCAATGCACCGAACCAGAAAGCCAACATTGTAGCGAATAGCATATTGCTCACACCCAAGAGTAAACCTAATCCAATCGCTAATTTAGCGTCGCCTAACCCCATCCAACGTCCGCTAGAAATCAACCACATCAAAGCAAATGGTACAGAAACAATCAGTCCAGATACAATATCCGAAACCTGCGGCCAATGCAAAAACACAAAGCTGCCTTTGATAAAAAATAGCCCAACCAAAGCTAACACTCCGAAAATCAAAGAAAGTCTATCAGGTATAATCTTGTGTCTTATATCATAAACAGTAATAACTAAAAGAAGAGAAAAGGCTGCTGCATAGTAAGTAAACAGAAAAGAAAAGTGAAATAAATCAATAAAGAAAAATAAATTAAACTTCCAATACAACCCAGCAAAAAGAAAAGCGGTTGCGAACTCCACTAGTGGATACTGCATAGAAATACGAGTCTTACATCCACGGCAACGGCCCCTCAAGAAAACATAAGAAAAAACAGGGATTAGATCATACCAAAGCAAAGGCCTAGAACAGGTCAAACACTGACTACGTCCACCCAAAGATTTAGTGCTGTTAAAACGGAAAATAACTACATTTAAAAATGAACCTATGATCAGCCCCAATACCGCAAAAAATAACAAAAAGAATACATCCATGACAGAATTGTACCATACATTTACTAAAAACTGGCAATAAAGTATGATGTAGCCATGCAGAGAAATGTGCTTATTTTTCTTTCAGATTTTACGTCATTTTGGCTGGCACTCCTACTACTAATTGTGGCCCGTTTTCATAATGAAACAATTGGTGCAGTGCTAGAAATACACTTGTTCCCTTTCAGCATACTGTTTGTTTCTTGGATTTTAACTTTTTACCTTTTTGACTTATATGATTTATTTCATATAAAGCCTACGATCCCGCACTTGAGGCGTTTTATTCTAGCTTTGTTGTTCTCTTTGCTAATTGGGGTGCTGTTTTTTTATTTTATACCTATTTTTGGAATTACTCCGAAAACAAATCTGATTATTCAACTTTTGCTTTTCGGAATACTGTCATTTACAGGCAGAAGAATTATTTATTTAATTTTTTCTGGACAAACAATGCAGCCCGCTATACTAATAGGCCAAACTAATTATTTATCAGATTTGGAAAATGCAATTAATATCAATCCCCAAACTGGGGTAAAGGTTGAAGGCAAATCCGCAACACTCACTGAAGCAGTCCAAAAATATTCGAAACTAAAACGACCTCTTTTTATTTATGAAAGTTTTTCAGAAAACACGTCTAATGAAACAATTATTGAGTTACTAAGGAAAGAAATTGAAGTAATAGATGCCGCAGAGACCTATGAAAGGTATTTCGCTAAAATACCTATTAGTTATATCAACTCAAATTGGATTATAGAAAACATTCACAACAAAAAAAATGTTATTCATAATTTAGCCGTGCGTGCACGTGATGTATTTGTTGCAACCTTCGTGTTAGTTATTACCCTACCAATAACCTTACTGGTAGGATTATTTATATATCTATATGATAAAGAAAATATTTTTTATACGAGTGGTCGTACAGGGCAAGGTGGAAAAGTGTTTAGTTGTTATAAATTCCGCAGCATGTACGCAACCATAGATAAAAATCCTGACGCCGACGGCACTCAGGCTATCTGGCATATTAAAAACGATACTAGGGTAACACCCATCGGTAAAATAATTCGTAAATTACATATTGATGAAATTCCACAAATGGTCAACATAATTAAGGGGGATATGGCACTTGTGGGTCCACGACCAGAAAGATGTAAATTTGTAAATAACTTTGAAAAACAAATACCAAATTATGGCCTACGCCACATCATCCGCCCTGGATTTACTGGTTGGGCACAGATTAAATACCGCTACGCTCATAACACCGACGATACCAAAGAAAAGTTTGAGTACGATTTGTACTATATTAAAAATCGAAACTTTTTCCTTGATTTAGGTATCATGCTTAAAACATTACAAATAATTTTCACACACTAAATTATGGACAGTTCTTACGAAAAACCAATACTTTATCTTATATTTAACCGTCCAGAAATGGTTAGTAAAACATTTATACCTATAAAAAAATTAAAGCCTAAGAAATTATTTATTGCAGCCGATGGTCCAAGAGAGTCTGTTTCCGGCGAATATGAAATATGCAAACTAACACGAGAAATAGTATTAAATCAAATAGATTGGGAATGTGAGGTAAAAACCTTATTCCGTGAAAAAAATATGGGTGTAGGTGTGGCTATAAAAAGTGCCTTGGAATGGTTTTTTGAAAATGTGGAGGAAGGTATAATTATTGAAGATGATTGTCTTGTACATCCAGATTTTTTTCAATATTGCAATTTATTACTTACTAAATTCAGAAACAACGAAAAAGTTTTTTGTATATCTGGAACAAGTATTGATAATAAAAATATTCAAAGCAATCAATATGATTACTACTTCACTCGAGTTACAAATGTATGGGGTTGGGCAACCTGGCGTAGATCATTTAAAAAATATGATTTTTACCTTGATGGTTTGGACAATTTCAAGCAAGAAAGAAAAATTGAAAAAATTTATAAAAAAACTCAGTACAGGAAATTTTGGATTAATTTTTTTGAAGAATTAAAAAATAAAAAAATTAATAACTGGGACTATCAACTTGCTTTTACTGCTTTTGCAAATGATGGTTTGTGTGCTAGGCCCAAATATAATTTGGTTACTAACCTTGGTACTAGATTTTTGTCTTATGGAACAAATAAATGCTTAATGCACACAAATGGTCTAAAAATAGAAGTACATCCCCCAGAGATATCCCCTGATGAAATTGCTGATGATTATATAATGAAATTACATGTTTCAAAAATATATTTTTTAAAAAAAATATTAAAAAGTTTAAAAATCTTCAACTCAATTAAAAAATTAATAAAAAGAAATTAATGAGAAAAATAATTAAAATAATTAAAAACCCAAAAATATTCTTTAACTACTTTAAATATCGTTTAGCTTGGTTGTTTTCTAGTAATATTCTAAATAGCGGTGAAAGGTATGACCCCGATGTTTCGAAAAGATTTGCTTTATACGATCCTACTCAAGAGGGTCGTTACAATTTTGCTCTTAACTTTATAAATGCCCATGATTCTGTTATTGACCTTGCTTGCGGTACTGGTTATGGCTCTAAAATACTTGGTAATGCTGCACAAAAAGTAATTGGTTATGATTTATCTAAAGATGCTATAAACTATGGACAAAAAAAGTATAGTAATGACATAGTTAGTTTTTGTGAGGCCGATTTTTTTAATGTAAAAGAAACAGCAGATGTTGTGGTTTCATTTGAAACAGCAGAACACATCAATGAGTCTATGGAAAAGATATTAGAAAAATTAGCTAGTCTAGCAAAAAATAAACTTATAGTTAGTGTTCCCTACAAGGAAGAAAAAGGAAGGAACAAATACCACCTACATTCAAATTTATCCGAAGAAGATTTCAGTACTTTAAAAAAAATCGGCACTGTTGAATTATATTACCAAGATTTTGATGGAAATATATTTTATGATAAAAGTATGGCTAAAAAGCTTGTCATTAACATAATTGCTGTTTTAAAAAAAAATGACTCTTAAGCTGACAATCATTATTTTAAACTATAAAAAATACGAGGACTTACGCCAGGCTATTTTTTCTATTCAAGCGCAAACTGGGTTAGAAAATACAGAAGTTCATATTCATATTACCGACAATGGATCAGGAGATGACAATACTCATAAAATTCAAAAAGAATTTCCTAAAAATTCATATCTGTATAATACAGAAAACCTTGGTTTCGCTAAAGCAGTAAACCAGGCTATCATAGCAAATGCTGACAGCGATTATTTACTACTACTCAATGATGACGTAATACTTGCCTCAGATTGCTTAAAGGAACTACTGTCAGTGAGTATGGGAGAGAATATTGCTGGTCCAGTTATATTTTATAAGTCTAGTCCAGATATTGTTTGGCAAGGAGGTGGCTATTTCAATAAGTACAAAATGGGATTAGTAGTTCCGGAAAAAAACAAGCAATTAACCAAACAAAATACCGAGACTGTGGAATTTCTATCTGGCTGTGTACTTCTTATACCTAAAAAAGTTATAGATAATATTGGTTACTTTGACGAAAAATTCTTTTTTTACGGGGAAGATTTAGATTTTTGCCTACGGACGAAAAATACCGTAGTCAAAGTAATCTACAGCCGAAAAGCCCGAGCCTGGCACAATATCGGAGATATTTCAAAAAACAGAACTAACCCTTTTGTGCTTAAAAATCTCGCAGTGGCTTATTTTTTAATAATCAAAAAACATTTTAAAAGATTTGAACTATATGGTTTGTTTTTATTTATTTTTCTATACACTCCTTTTCGTATTTTTCAAATACTCAAAGGCGGCGTTAGTATAAAAAATATAAAATCATGGTTTCTAGGTGGTAAAATCGGATGGCAAACAAAAATATAAAAATATTATATGTATTAAATAAATGCCCTTATCCCCTTTTTGACGGAACCCGGGAAAGGATTTTTGGAGAAATTAAATTTCTAAGTCAAGAATACATGCTCGATGTATTAATAACCTCAACCGAAAAAGTGACCGAGGATCAGCTGAAACATTTAAAAGAAATAACTTCTGGAAAAGTATACTTGTTTAAAATATCAATCATTAATGCTTTTATTAATTCACTATTTGGATTATTTTCCAAAAAACCCATTCAAGTATCTTACTTCTGGTACTCAAAAGCAAAACATTGGTTAGCAACCAATGCCAATAAATATCAGTCCATATATTTTCACACCATACGTAATGGCAAATATATAGACATGCTTAAAAAAGAACACCTCTGCGAAAACACTAAATTGTTCTTGTCTTTTAACGACGCCATTTCACTCAACTACGCACGAGCCAAAGAAAAAGCAACCGGAATTTGGAAACTAATTTATACACTAGAGGAAAGTAGGGTAAAAAATTATGAAATTTTTATGCTCGGTATAGCAGATGGATTTTCCATCGTGAGTATAGAGGACAAGAATCATATTCTTACTAATTGGCAGGAGAAATTTCCCAAGGAACAGAAGCCGACGATCCAGCTTATCCGGAATGGAATTAAGGATGAATACTTAAAATTCACCTATACCGGGGAAAATAAGAATCTGGTTTTTTTTGGTAATTTACTTTATCCACCAAATCGACAAGGCCTAGAATCTTTTATGAGAGATATTTGGCCAAGAATCTTAGAAAAAAAACCTGAAACAAAAATTATAATCATTGGTCGTGGGGGCGAAATTTTTAAAAACGTCAGGAATGCCGAGGTTATGGGTTTTGTTGAGGCACCCTATGAAACAATGTGTAAACAATCTGCATTAATAAATCCAATAAACTTTGGTGCGGGTGTGCCGACAAAGGTCTTGCTTGGAATGGCAATAGGTATTCCGGTGATTTCATACAATGCAGGGATTGCAGGGATTGAAAATATAGAGAATAACAAAAATATCATTTTAATTGAACCTAATGATATTACAGGTTCAGTAGAAATTATTTGTAATATTTTAAATAATAGCAATACAAGGAATGAGGTAAGCAGAAATGGCAGAGATTTAATAATAGAAAAATATCTAGCAAGCAAGAACTATCCCGATCTTGGCCTATTACTTACAGAAAAAAGCACAAACTCATAGATAGCCACAGCAACAGGTACTAAAGTATAAGAAATCAAAGTTGCAAAAGCGGCTCCCTTTAAAGCAAAGGCTGGTATAAATATAAAGTTTAATGATACGCAGAGAAATACAGCGGCTAAATTCATTTGTAAAACTGCCTTATATCTACCTTCAACAATTAAATATTGATTAATAGCAATATTTAGGAACAAGCCTAAATTAGACCAAATATATAATTCTATTATTGGCACTGAATTTAAATAAGCTAGACCAAATAGACTCGTTATGGCTATCTTAGCTATCAAATAAGTAGTAACTGATATTACTAGGGCTAATACGAGTAAAAGACCATATAAGCCATACATACGTCGCATAAAATATCTAATATCCATCTTTCGTGCATTCAATATGGCTGGGAAAAGTGATGCACATATGACAGTCGGCACAAAGTACCAAACTTCTGCAAATTTAACAGCGGCAGCGTAGATACCGAGCTTTGTTTCACCTAGATAATATTTTATGATTATTTGATCTATCCTAAGCAACATAAAAGAAACAGCAGAAGCAAACATAAGATACCAGGATTTATTTAAAATATTTGAACCCAGCGACCAATCAAAATTCCAAGATTTAAAATCACCAACTTTTCTTTTATAAATAAAGATTAACCCTATTGCCTGCCATAGGCTATCGAGCATAAATATTGCAAATATTGTCCAGAAAGGAAATTGAAATACAATAAAGGAAATTTTCAGTAAAGATGTAAAAATAGTGGCATAAATTAAGGCACGAGTATTGTAACGAGCAGAAACATTTGCCTGAAAATAATAAGCTGTAATTTGAGCTGCTTGAATTACTAGATGCAAGGAAAATATAAACATCCATAGTATATACGTCGAGTCTACACGGAGGGTAAATGCCGCTATTAACATTGATGCAACAGCGACTAACCCACCCGCGAGCCTAAGAACAAAAGACGTGCCCAATATTGAATTAGTTTTTTCTTTCGTCTCTACAATTTGTTTTACAATTATGTTTTCTATACCCAAACCAGCAATAAACGAGAATACCCCTACAAAAGTAGTAATATAATTTAACACTCCATAATTTTGAGGACCGAGATATCGGCCCAACCACGCTCCAACAAAAAAAGAAACAACTAAGGAAAATAACTGACCTAAAAACATCCAGTTAGTGTTAGCCAGATATTTAACGAAACCCCTATGCTCAAATGGCAACTTAAACATTTTATTTAACTCTATTATACTCAATACAATTCTCGTCTACCCACAAAGTAAGTTTTGGGTTTAACTCTACTATTCTCTCATATAAAGGTTCAATAAATTTTTTATTTCCAGGGGCAACCTCCAAGGACTGGACATAATTCATATAACCAATTGGGTGCGAGGGGGAAGCTTTTATTTGCTGGTTAGCATAATAAATCATCTGTTTGAAAGTTAATGTATTTGGCCTAATTTTGTATTTCATAAAATGAATACGGAAAAGTAAATTATTCTTAACCACTAAATGATTATTATACTTAGAACTCTCTAATATTTTTGCCATTTGGTCTAGGTCAAATAGGTACACGGAGGCATCCGGTAACTTTTTTATCTCTAATACGCTTTGTTCATATTTCGATAAAACATAAGCATAGATATAGGCTTCTTCATCCCCTCTCCCAAAATATGAAACATTTAGATCTTCTATTAGGAAGTCTTTTCGGTAATTTGGATCTAGGTTGTAATAGTAATGATTCTCATTAATTGTACGCATAGGTAAAGAAACAAAGTAATGCAAGGATAAATATAATCCAATTGGTATTAAAATAATGGAAAGGTAAACAAGATAATTTTTAGGAACCTTAGGAACAGAGTTAATATCTAAATCTGTTGTTTTTTGATTAAAAGAAGTCAAAATACTAATAATTAATACAAGGGTTAAAGAAGAAACTAAAACATCAAAAAAGGTTATTGATTCAATAATATAAGCAATCATTAAACCATAAAAGACAGATTTTTCACGCCATGTTATATTTGCTCGACCAATTATTAAGAATATTGAAACAATAAAAGTAATCCAAGCAATGAGGCCCAATAATCCACCTTCAACTAAATTTTCAAGGAAAATATTATGAACCTTATCTGCATTTAGTTCTACTCTATGAGGATAATCATCGTAAGAACGTGGATTGAAGTATTTAGTATTTACATAGCCGAAGTTGCCAGTACCATAACCTAAAATAGGCCGGTCAGACCATCCGAGAATTGCTTGTTTAATGTATATTTCCCTATACCCACCTGTAATACTATTGAATTTATTATTTAAACTAGTACCAGGCGTAAATATCATAGTTAGAAAAACAAACAAACAAACAATACTCGCAAAAAAAGAAAATTTCGCTAGTCTTTTTATCACCAGATTCTTTGAATCAAATAGAAACAAAAGGAATGCTGATAACACACCGAAAACAAGTCCGATCAAAGCCGCTCGTGATGTACCTATTAGACTAAAAGGATTATTAATTATTTCATTTAAAGGTACTTGGCCTAGAAAAATATGGAAGTTAAAAAATAGAGGAGAGAACAATACAGCTACCAAAAATACTCTTAAAGCATTTTTTAAAAACTTATTCCTAAGAGTAAATAATAAATATATAGCAAGGAAAAAATTTAATAAAATATATATACCAGCATATGAATCATTGCCCACCAATCCCCCACTATAACCGAAAAATTTAAAAGGTCCCCAAAGTATTTTATTTAAAACATTTAAACCGTTTGTACCTAAATAAACTGTAATAGTGACAAGAAAAGCTGATATTACAGAAAACCAGATTAGAATATTTTTAAATCTATTTTCTAGTGCTAGAGATGCTGTAGTAATGAAAAAAACAAATAAATGCAGGTCGGTCAAAAGTCCACTCATTCGGACTGAATTACTCCAAAAAGAAAAAGTAGGGTCTGCCCCAAACAACGCACTCAGTGCCTTACACAAAATTATGAACAAGAAACTATATAAAACAAGATTTTTTTTGGGTCGATAATCAGAATCAAATAAGGCAAGAATTAAGTACAAGAAAAAAGCAAGCTCTACCAAAGCATAAAATAATATAGTTTTCAGAGTTATGTAGGGAAAAATTGAAGAAGGAAAAACAACCAAAGGTACCACAAACAGTGAGGCTAATGTACAGAATTGTACAACTTTTTTTATTTTATCCTTTATAGAATCACGCAGCATCTTAATTGCATCCCACACTGTAGGATATGCCAGACTGATTTATGGTCGCAGTACAAGCTTGCTCAGGCACAGAGGTAGCTAAAACAGAAAAAGTACTATCCCCGTCTACTCCGCAGTTTTGGGTTAGCGCACCCCAGATTGTGTTTTTTGTATCGGTATTAGGATTTAAAGTGTCTGACATACACAGGGCCGACCAAGTGTTAGATGCTGAGGTTACTTCAGATTTGAAAGCTGTTATATTGGCTTTCTTTCTGTTGGTCCGAGCAGACGCAACAACAACAGCGGCCAGTAACCCAATTACTGCAATGACTACAAGGAGTTCTAATATTGTAAAACCCTTATCCTTTAATAACATAAGTTAGTTACATGTACTGCTAAAGGTTGCCCCTGTCTCGGTGGCTGTAGCAGTACATCCAGACAAAGCTGTTGCTTGTGGTGTAGCTGTGATAGAAAATGTCAGAGATCCAGCTGATCCACAACTAGAAGCAGTAAAGGAAGCAGCCCAATTAGTAACGCTTGTATCAGAAGGAGCTGTTTGTGTGCCACTATCACAAGAAGAAACTAATGATTTAGAGTTACTAACCACCTCAGACTTGAAAGCAGCTTTTTGAGCTTTGGTTCGAGCTGAACTAACAGAGGTAATGGTGATAGCAGCCAAAATACCAATGATAGCAATAACAACCAAAAGTTCAATAAGGGTGAAACCTTTATTTGAAGAATTCATAAATTAATTTAGTTAAATTTTAAATACAATACCCCTTCATTATAGCATATAAAAAACTAAATAAAAAACTGCCCAGTGAGGGCAGTTTTTTATTGCTAAAACAAAACTAGTTACAGCTAGAGTTGAATACTGCACCAGTCTCGGTAACAGTTCCAAGACATGCAGACAAAGCTGTTGCTACAGGAACCGCTGTGATAGTGAATGTACCTGAACCAGCTGATCCACAACTAGAAGCAGTAAAGGAAGCAGCCCAGTTAGTGGTACTTGTATCAGATGGAGGAGCTTGTGTACCATCATCACATGTAGTGATTGCAGTTGCGCTATAAGCTGAAACCTCAGACTTGAAAGCAGCTTTTTGAGCTTTGGTTCGAGCTGAACTAACAGAGGTAATGGTGATAGCAGCCAAAATACCAATGATAGCAATAACAACCAAAAGTTCAATAAGGGTGAAACCTTTATTTGAATTTAACTTTTTCATAATTAATTCTGTTTATAATTGTGTTCCACAAAGGAACCTACTAATAATATTATTTCCTATAAATCGACTTAATTTATATAACTTTATTATATAACAAGGACAAGCAAAAGTTTTCCACAGGTCTAGCCTATAGACCCTGCAATGTTGTATATCGGCAACAGAATTGACACTAGCAAAAGGCCAACACCAGCACCCAAGAAAACGATCATGAACGGCTCAATCAAACTAACCATAGTGTCCACAGCATCATCAACTTCTCTTTTATAAAAATTAGACATAGTTTTCAGAATCTTACCCAAAGAACCAGTTTCTTCCCCCACCTTTATCATTTGCACCATAATACTAGGTATCTGGTCAGGATATTTTTCAAGGGAAGCAGAAAGAGAAAGTCCTGACTTCACACCATCTGCAACATCTTTTAATATGTCATGATAGATTCTACTAGTTACAACTTCTCCAGTTATATCAATAGATCGAACAATAGGAATACCTGAGGTTAGCATTGTATCTAGGTTATCTGAAATTCTAGAAAGAAAAAGCTTTTGGTATAAATTACCAATCACTGGGGTGGATAATCGTATACGGTCAATATAAGCCTGACCGCTTGGGGTACGTGATGCACGCAACACCCACAAAACCACCAAAACCATAAAAATTAGGAACAAGAATCCATAATCAACAAAAAATTCAGAAATACCTATAACGATTTTTGTATAGACGGGTATTTCCTGTCCTGCATCTGCCAAAATACTAGACAACCGAGGAACCACCATTGTAAACATCAGTGCCATAACAGAGACAAAAGTAATGATCACGAAAATCGGATAAATCATTGCGTTTCTTGTTTTGGAACTTAGGGTGTATTGTCTATCCAAGTAATCAGCCAGGTGCATGAAAGTCTGATCTAATTTACCGGTCTCTTCCCCGGCTCTAACCATGTTGACATAAAAGTCTGAGAACATATCCGGGTGTTTAGACAAAGCGCCAGATATAGATACTCCAGCCTGAATATCATCAGTGATTTGATTTAATTTTCTACGTAAAATTTCTTTATCAGCATTTGCCGCCAACATCGTGAAAGCTTTCAAAGCAGATACCTGAGCCTCAAACAATGTCGAAATTTGTTTAGATAAAATAACTACTTCTTTTGGTGATACTTTTTCAAAAATTGACTTCTGCAAGAAAGGCTTGTTACTGCCAACCTCCTTAACTGAGACAACAATCAGATTACGACGTTGTAACCCAGAAATAGCCAAGTCTTTGCTTGGTGCATCTATTTCACCTTCTTTCTTTATACCTTTTTCATCAACAGCGCTATATCTAAAAAGCATAGTATTACAACATTCGCTCTAGTCCCTTTGGGTTTAGAGAATATTGATAAGCATTTTCAATTGAAATTTCTCCAGCACGCACAAGTTCCAGTAATGAATGATTTAGATCAATCATTCCCTGCTCCATACCAGTTTCAATTACAACATCAATTTCGTGGGTTCTTTTTTCACGAATAAGGTTAGACACTGCATTGTTATTAAGAAGTAATTCATAAGCTGGTACAAGACCGCCTGCAATACGCGGTATAAGTCTCTGAGAGAAAATACCTAAAAGCGAGGAAGCTAACTGTATGCGTATTTGATCTTGCTGGGTTCCAGGGAATGAATCAATAATACGATCAATAGTTTGAGAAGCATTGTTAGTATGTAGTGTAGAGAATACCAAGTGTCCAGTTTCAGCCGCAGTAACAGCGGTTGATATTGTTTCAGGTGTACGCATCTCTCCTATCATAATAACGTTCACATCTTCTCGAAAGATAGATTGTAGTGCGGTATGAAAATCTTTGGTATCAATACCTACCTCTCGCTGGTTAATTATTGATTTATCAGGAGTATACATATACTCTATTGGGTCCTCAATAGTTATGATATGTCTTGCATCTTCTTTATTAATGAGACTTATCATTGAAGACAACGTGGTTGATTTACCTTGACCAACCGGTCCAACTACCAAGAAAAACCCTTGGCGTTTGCGAGCGAGTTCACCGATGATTGGAGGCAAACGTAATTCTTCGATTGTTTTTACTTTCGGAATCAAACGAAACGCTACATTAGCTAGACCTTTCTGGAAGAAAGCATTACCACGCAGTCTGGCGTCACCAGCCTTAAATTCATAAGAAAAGTCTATTTCTTGATCTTGGATAAATTTTGCTACATTCTTTTCACCCAAAGCATCAATCAATACAGTATCCATTTCTTCTTTGGTGACTGGAGTATGTTTCAATAAAAAAATAAGTTCACCAGCTACTCGAATAGCAGGAGAACGCCCAACTCCGATATGTAGGTCAGATGCACCTTCCCTTATCATCGTTAGGACTAATGTTTCTAATCGATTATTGTAATTTTCTTGTATAGGATCCATGTTTATTTAGGTAAAACTACTTTCTTAGATAAAATAGCCACTACTTGGTCGATAACCTCAGTCGGTGTAGAATTCGCCTTAACTATATATCCTTCTACCCCCAAAGCAGCTCCCCTGTCTATGTCTGCTTGCTGACTCTTGTTAGACAATATTATTTTAGTAGAATTTTCTGAAAGCTTATTGGCTTTTACTTTTTCTAGAACTTCAAAACCATCCATACCAGGCATAATTATGTCCATCAACATAACGTCCGGCACAAGACCGCCTTCAAGCTTCTCAATAGCCTGGAGTCCATCCATCGCTGTGTATACTTCAAAATTATTTTGACTAAATTTGAACGCATACATATCCAGCAAGAAACTGTCATCATCAACTATTAAAATTTTCTTTTTCTCTCCTTCCATGTTGTTTGGTATTTTAATTATAATACATAAAACACTTATAACCAATGGCAATCAGTAAACTATATAAATTATACACTAATTAAAATCATATTAAAGCTAGTCTTTGACAGTCAGGGCTTCTCTCGAATTTAACTTATATTTATAACCATACATTTTCGTTATCTTTGACCCATCTACCACGATCGGAAAAGAGTATCCCCTCCAGCTACCTTGAGCTGTTGGAATTCTGCCTCTTGATAAATGCCAAGCCAAAAAGAAAACGAGCCTGATTAGAAAAGGAGGCAATACTATTAATTGCTTTCCTGAAAGCGCACTCATATCTTTACCTAAAAGCACGTCGCCTGGCGCCGCGTTAAAAACATCATAATCATTAATTAGCTGATCCTTTAGTGCTAATAATATTGTGATATCAACAATATCTTCTTCATAAACAAACTGTCGACACCATTTTGGTGTAACTGGTATAAATGAAAATAATATTTTATTTAAATTTAAAAACCTTTTTCTACTAAACCCCAATAGCACCGACTGCAATCCAAAACGTGGATACTGAAGTCGTCCGAAGGGGCCAGTTATCGAGGCTGGACGAATAACCGCCACCTGCAGGTCACTAAATTTTTTATTTTCTTTCAATTTTTCAAAACTTTCTCTTAAAGTGTTTTCAACTAACCTCTTTTCTTCAGCATAACTATACGGGCTAGGACGCAACCTTGTTTCCTCTTTAAAAAATTCGTCGAGACTATTTGAATCAAAAGCTCCATACGAAGCAACAGTTGAATAATGAATTAGCCTTCGTACAAAATTATTAGTGAAAGCGAAATCAAAAACCCTCTTTGATCCGTTAATGTTCCAGTTTGTGTGTTTTTGTTGATTTGTATACGACTCCCTAATTTGCCAAGCGCAGTGGATTACTATCTCGGGTTTATATATAGAAACTTCTTCTTCCCAAGAATTATCCACTAGATTTTTTTGCACATACCTGAGCTTTTGAATATTTTTCAATCTATCTGGCACAGGTTCTTTATCAATAACAATTATAGTAGTGATACTATCCAACTCAGATAAATGCATGACGAGCAGCTGCCCGATGTACCCCGCGCCTCCGGTGATTAAGATTGATTTACCCATTTTACTCTCCCTCGTTGCTAAACCTGTAGGCTTCACTCATCGGAACGATACCATCAAGGGCTTTCAACATTGCATCTTCTTTCATGAGCAACATGCCATTTCTTCTGGCAACTTTATATATTTCTGCATAAGTTGGATTCTTGAGAATTATACCTTCAATTTCTTTGCCAATGTGTAACATTTCAAATATAGCAATACGTCCACGAGTTCCTGATGGACATTCTGAAGACGGAACTGTGTCATACATCTGATCTTTAATAAGAATGTCCTTCCTGAATTGTTCTGGCAAATCTTTAAACTGTTCCTCCATCTGTATTCGCATGCTTTGTTCAAGTGGTACTTGTTTCCTAGAAGATGGACATGTCATGCGAGCTAATCTTTGTGCTACAGACAATATTAACGTTGGAGCAATCAGGTACGGGTCAACACCCATATCTACTAATCTCGGTATAGCACCAATAGCATTGTTAGTGTGCAAAGTAGATAAAACCAAGTGCCCCGTCAGTGCAGCCTGAATAGCCAACTGAGCTGTTTCTTTATCTCGAATTTCTCCAACCATCAATATATCTGGGTCTTGTCGCAAAATTGAACGCAATCCAGAAGCAAAGGTGTATCCAATCTCAGGCATAACCTGGGATTGATTCACGTCTGGCATTTGATATTCAATCGGATCTTCGAGAGTAACGATATTACTCTTTTCTTTATCAAGTTCGTTCATTATTGAATAGATAGTAGTACTCTTACCCGAGCCTGTTGGACCAGTCACTAAAATAAGCCCATAGGGTTTAGAAATTGCTTCTTTTAACAAACCTAAGTTCATTTTAGACAGTCCTAATTCTTCAAGTTTTCGAACTCCACGCTGTGAATCTAGTATACGAATTGCAACTTTCTCACCATAGTAACCAGGCATAGTCGAAACACGAAAATCAACTTTTTTATTATCAACATTAGTACTAAAAGAACCGTCTTGTGGTTTTCTTTTTTCATCCAGACGCAATTTAGCAAGAATCTTTATTCGAGCAACAACCCCAGCATGCACGTTGGCTGGTAGCATGATAGTTGTATGAAGTATTCCATCTACTCGGTAACGTACCTTAACCCTGTCCCCAATGTGTTCAATGTGAATATCAGAAGCTGAACCTTCAATAGCATTCCTTAAGATAACTGCCACTATTTTAATAATAGGTGCGTCTTCTACTAATTTCTGTTCATCAATTGGTTTAGCGTCTTTTATTTCTTGAGTTAAGTTCATTTCGCTAGCACCCTGATCTTCCGAATCCGCATTAACCTCCATCTGACTGACAGAATCAGCAACTTGCATAGTTATGCCTTTATAACTTTCCATGATAAGTTCATAATCTTCGTTTGAAATCAGAAATATTTTAAAAGGTATGCCGAGTTTAGCTGAGATAAATTGTAAGGCATCAATACCCTGAACATTTTCTGGATCTGTTATACCTACCTTTAACACGCCCTCATTCAATCCAAACGGTGCAAAGTGATAATGCCTCGCTGAATCTTCTGGAATATATTTAAGGACATTAAAAGATATATCTTGAGTACTAACTTTAGATGTGGGAATGTTTAAAAACTCTCCTTTTGCTTTTAGTAAAGTCTCAGTTGAAACACCCATGGACTTGAGTGCTTCTTCTATATTTCCTTGATATTTTTCATCGGCTAAAGACCGTGCATCACGTAATTCATCCTTCGTCAATATTCCTATTTTGACTAAATGTTCAAAAAAACTCATTGTATTTAAATAAATTAACGGGTAGTACCAGCTGCTGGTGTCTTAGGTGGAGTGCTGGTGTTTGGACTTGTTACGGGTGTGGTACCGGTCTCGGTATCTAAACCTTGATAAAAGACCGCATTAGCAGGCAGAGTATCTGAACCAATAGGAGCAAACGGATTGGGTCTACCTTCACTACCGTCATCAACCAAAACTATTGTCGAATCCTTCAATGAAACAAAGGAGGGCTCAGAGAATATTTGATTGTCTAGGTTGATACTGCGAACGGAAAGCAAGAGAGACAGGAACTGTTTAGCTAAATCAGAATTCTCTTTGGTTTTATCATCAACAACTGTTCCTGCGTTTGTAGTAGGGGTCTGAGTAGTCGTGCCAGTGGTACCAGAGACCAGATTAGGTGTAGCTGGTTTAGGTTTCAGAAACATGACATATACTGCCACCAAAACCGCCCCTATTCCTAAAAACAATATTATATTTTTAATCTTGCTTGCCATGTTAATTTTTTAACCAATAAGTTTTAACTCTGAAAGTATAACGATAAACATCAGCCGCAGTGATTGAAAGGTTGTTGCTTTTTCCAGGTAAAGAGTTAACGGAAGAGAATTTAACTGATACTACATCTACTATGCGCAGGTTGTGTTCCAAATCTTGTAAGAAATTCAAGAAATCATTGTAAGAACCATCAACAGTAAATTCTAAGTCCCATGAACCGTATTCTTTGTTAGTATTCTTTCCCTGACCACCCTGAGCTGCGGAAGACGCACCAGTTCCAGCATCACTATTCTTTTTAGCGTCTTCTGCCTTAGCGTCATAACGCACATCCTTAAGTGCCATACCGTATGGTGAAGCTAGTTTTTCTATCTCTAATATTAACCTAATGTTATCAACACTGTCTGGTAGTAATTTCTGTAACCGATTAATGTCATTTGAAGACATGGAATTAAATCTCTGAGTAAGCTTATCCCTTTCATTTTCTAGGGAACGAGAATTTGCTAAGGCCTGATCATAAGAATCAATCTGCGCCTGTAGTGCCTTTGATTCTTTGTAAGCAGGATTAACCATGACTGAAAATCCAGCTATGCTACCGATTATTAAAATGATTGGGATGATTAGTCTAAACATGGTTAATTAATTATATTACCTGCTGCTTCGTCTCCTGGAACAGTGTCTAAAGATGTGTTGACTGGCATTTGTTCCATAATACCAGCATCATAGGTTGCTTGATTCTGTTTGTAATTTACGAATGACGGATCAACTGAAAAATCTACATCAAAAGTAACATGGCCTTTACCGTCTAAAGACAAATTAGAGAAAACAGGATCAACGAAATTCTTGTCCTTGGAAAATAAATCAGCTTGCATGGCTACAGCCCGATACCCCACTGCCTCACCTTTTAGCTTGATTGCAATTTTTGTCTCGCCCTCATTAGTAGAACCGAAATTAAAGTCCGTATAGCGAATATTCTTCATTGTTATTTTTTCTAGTTCCTTAAAAATCGGACTAGCTACAATATGGTTCGACAATATTTCGTTTGCAGCACGCATGCGTTTGTCTAATGTTTTAAGTTCAGAAATTCGCTCAGGTTCAAAACGGTCGCGAGCAAGGGTTAAACTACTTTCTTTAGAAGCGAGGGTTTTTGCTAGATTGCCTTTATATGCATACACAGCACCATAAGCTATAACGACAGCAATGAATATCAAAATACTAATTATGAACAAAAAACCAACTCCACGACCAGGTGTAGTCCTCTCTTTTACAATCGGCTTTTTGGGAATAAAAGATGTTTGAAAATTTTGTTCCATGTATCTAACATATATTATACCTCGAAGAAAGTTTTAGCGATAGTGGATTGCGGTTTTTTATTGCAACTTGCGTAAAGCTAATCCTACCGCAACAGCAAATTCAGGACCGGTTGTATCAAGTACCTTTTTTAAAAATTCTGGAGCACCGATTTTATTAAATGGATGACCGATTATAATTTCAGATCGGAAATTATTGGCTGCTACTTCACGCAGACCCTTGAGTAGCGAACCGCCTCCAGTGAAAATAACCTTACTAATAGTTCTACCGTACTTTTTTTCGTGGCTTAATAGCACGTTATTAATTTCTGAAAATATATAATCAATGTGTGTATTGATGATATGGGTAACATCTTTTTCTATTGGATTGTCATAGAGACCAAATTCTTTCTTGAGTTCTTCCGCCTTGGCAAAAGGAATTGATAGAGATTGGGCTATGGAGTTAGTTATTTCCGCTCCTCCCCTGTTAACACTATGGTAACTTTTCAACATGCCAAATTCAATTAACGAAAGTTTAGTACGAGATGCACCAAAATCAACCAACAATACAGGAGAAAGCTCGTGTTCAAAATTCGCCCTGATTGAAGAGAAAATCTCCACTTCCATTTCCGAAGATTCAACTTCGGCTTGAGTGGTGATATTGCGTATACGATTTACTGCTTCATTTTGAATGGCTACTGATAGGACCTCAGTATGCTTGGCACCTTCTATGTGATCTGGATTGTTAGATTCTTCAAAGGAAGGTTCTTTTTCTGGAAGTACGAAATAATCTAAACTTACTTCATCCATTGGTACCGGTATGTATTTACGTGCTTCGGTTCTAATCACCTGATCCATCTCACTTGGATTCACATGCGGAGGCAAAGCAATATTGAAAATCAAACTTGATTGAACAGGTATCGCCACAACTGCGCTTTTGGTCATTGCACTTGATTGCTTTAATACTTCTTTGAGCGCTTCGGCTATTTTTTCTTCACTTAGATTTGTCACCTTCCCCATATCCATTTCAGCATACGGGCCAAGAGAAATTGCACCATATGTTTCAAGCATGGCTTTACCTCCTTTCTTTTTTATTTCTACGACTTTGATAGCTGACGTGCCTATATCTATCCCAAGTGCTGCATCCCCTTGCCCTCCGCCCATCATCGATGAAGCGGTGCCAAAAATTTTCTTAAAAATATCCATAATTGATCTTGCTAAAATGCTTTATAATTATAGCATAATGAAAATATTAGACGCTATATTAAACATACTACTACCATTGAGGTGTCTTTTCTGTGGAAAACAAGGTGCTGTATGCAGGAAGTGTATTTCAGAATGCCGGCCGGCTGAACGAGAAAACCTGGAATGGATATTTTCTGTTTATGACTATCGCGATGCAAAAATTAAAAAAATAGTTTGGTTCTTGAAATACAAACACTGTAAAGTACTTGCTGAGACTATAGCCCTATCAATATACAGTATTATGCTGCCAACTTTATCAGATTTATACTTAATAGAAAATTTTCGTGAACCATATATAATACCCATCCCCTTGTCCAGAAAACGACTCCGCGAGCGTGGATATAATCAAACAGAAATAATAGTAAGAGAGTTAATGAAGTTAGACAAAAATACTAATTTTAAACCCATATATAATGCTTTAGTAAAAACTCGAGAAACAGAACACCAAGCACGCATCAAGAATAAAACTGAAAGAATGAGAAACCTAGTAGACACATTTACTATCACTAATCAGGAATTAGTTAAAGGCAAAAATATTATATTGATAGATGATGTAACCACTACAGGGGCTACACTAGCCGAGGCTAAAAAAACTTTAAAGAAACATGGTGCCCGAAAAGTAATTGCTTTTACTTTTGCTCACTAGGTTCCAGAATCTCAGCTTCTGGTTCAAGAGCATTTGGGTCTCTGGTTATATTGGACAAATGTTTTTTCTCTACCATACAGTCCCCTAAGAATTTAACAAAATCTTCTTTTGCTTCATGCTGACCCCTCTCGGACAGATGTTCAAGCACTCCAGTTTCTGGCATTTTTTCATAGTGACCGCGAATTTCTCCGTCTTTGAAAACTCGTATATGATACTGTCCACCATGTGGTTCTATTTTACGCCAACTCAAAACCTGCTCGGCATCCTCAAAAGACATGAATTTACCACCGAAACCCCAGTTAGCATGCAAATACAACCTGAGGTCACCCAAAGATTTGCCCGGAGCTAACCACCCCACATGGTACGGCTGCCGACCTGGGTATTTAAGTATTTTTGTCTTGTGTAATAATTTTTGTAATTTTTTAAATATAGAATACAAACGATTTTGCTTTCTGTTTAACATTTCTTCTTCCATTTCGGAATTATAACATAAATAAAAAAGCGGACACCGAAGGTGGGCCGCTAAATGTTTTTGAATGTTTTTTTGTTATTGGGGCCCTGCGCTCCCTATAAATGTGCCAGTATTATCCGTCGGTTCTTCTCTTATGGAAGAATTTTTCTTTCTACGCAAAGCGATTTTGCCAATAAAAGATAAGGCAGCGAGAGCGAGGGTGCAAAATATTAATGTACCTTTCATGCTGAAAACTGAAAAGGTTAAAAGGTGAAAAAAACAAAGGTGTATCTCTTTTATTAATAACACAATAAAATATATGTGTCAATTCTGGCGGAGACGGGGAGATTCGAACTCCCGAGGGGTTTTGAAGCCCCTGCCTCTTTAGCAAAGAGGTACGTTAGACCACTCTGACACGTCTCCGTTTAGACGTGGTTAGTTTAGCATATATATTTATATTTTCCATTGAGCCTTTGTGAAAAAATAATCTTGTTGTATATTGGGTGGACGGATAGGTGGCCGAGAGGCTTAAGGCAGCGGTTTACTAAACCGCCGTTCTGTAAAAAGAACCGTGGGTTCGAATCCCACCCTATCCGCACCAAACAAAACTAATGCTATAATATAGTCTATGGAAAAAGACGAGCAGATAAAGAAATTAGAAGAAGAAGTTGGACACTTAAAAGAAGTCCACTCAGTCAAATCAGATATTGTGTCTATTGCAGCGCACCAAGTGCGTACTTCCCTTTCTGCGCTTAAATGGATAATCAAAATGTTCTTAGATGGCGATTTGGGCAAAATGACCCCTGAGCAAGAAAACCTAATGCGCAAAGCCTACGAAGGCAACGACCGAGCTATCGGCATAGTGAGCGAGCTTTTGCTAGCGAATAAAACAGAAGACATCCTAGATAAAAAATATGTATTTAGTAAAGTAGATTTATCTGAACTCATCAATGGAGTAATATTCGACTTTACCGGCGAAGCCTATGCCAAGGGTGTAGAAATAATATTCCTAAAACCTGAGCGCTTACATGCAGTAAATGCTGATAAAGAAAAAGTGCGAGTTGTTTTACAAAACTTAATAGAAAATGCGGTCAAATACAGTGATATGCATGGCAAGATTTTCGTCACTATTAAAGAACTTGATGGCATGATGCAAGTTTCGGTTAAAGATACCGGAGTTGGTATATCTGCAGAAGGTAAAAGCAAAATTTTCCAAAAGTTTTACCGCGATCCAGAAGCTGAGAAAAAAGAAATCATGGGTTCTGGCATTGGACTGTTTACCAGCAAGAAAATAATCGAGGATAACAACGGTAAAATATGGTTTGAAAGTAATCATGGCGAAGGCACCACTTTCTTCTTTACCCTACCAGTATATAAATAGCATCCTTGCGCTAGTCCCTATTATTAGTATAATTATCATATGGCTAAAACAATACTTGTGATCGAAGATGATAATTTCCTCTCCGGTCTAGAAGCAAAAAAACTTAAAGAGAAAGGTTACGAAGTGCTCACCGCTTCAAACAGCGATGAAGCATTCAAAGCTATTGCTGACCGCAAGGGCGAGGTTGATTTGGTATTGCTCGACCTTATGCTGCCGGGAGTAGATGGATTCGAGATTTTACGCACTATCCGCAAAGACGAGGTTATTGGTAAGGTGCCTGTTATTGTATTCTCTAACCTATACGAAGAGAAAGACGTGAAAGAAGCTACCAAGCTTGGTATTTCCAACTTTATGGTTAAATCCAACTTCACTCTAGACGAACTAGTAGAGAAGATAAAAATGTTAATAAACTAATATGGCTAAAACAGTTTTAATAGTTGAAGACGACAATTTCCTACAAGGGCTAGAAGCCAAGAAAATGACCAAAGAAGGTTATGAAGTTTTGACTTCCAATAATGGAGAAGAAGCCTTAGAACTCTTTGCTAAAAACGTACACATAGATATTGTATTGCTCGACCTTATGCTGCCGGGAGTAGATGGATTTGGAGTGCTTGAGAAAATGCGAGAAGAGCCTAAACATGCTAAAACTCCAGTTATTGTTTTCTCTAACCTCTCAGAAGAAAAAGATATCAAAAAAGCCAACGAACTCGGCATTAGTGAATTTATGGTTAAATCCAATTTTACCCTAGACCAACTCGCTGAACGCGTTAAATCCCTAGTTAGCTAAAATGAAGCTCAGTGATAAATTAGAAAATCACTTTCGCCTCGACGATGGTGCCAAGTCTGCTTTGAAGCGTCTTGGCATTTTTAGTGTGGCGGACCTCCTGTTTTACTTCCCTACTCGTTATAGCGACATCAGTACAGTCAAAAGAATTAATGAGCTCGTCTCCGGAGAAGTTGCCACAGTATTCGGCAAAGTCTCTGGACTTAAAACTAAAAAAGCATGGAAATCTAAAATACCTATGGCCGAAGGCTATATTGAGGACACGTCTGGGCGGATAAAAATAATGTGGTTCAACCAGGCATATCTAGCCAAAATGCTACATGATGGAGAATCTGTAAAAATGACCGGCAAGGTAGCTGGCGGTAAAAATGGAGACTATCTAACCAACCCAGAATTCGAGCGGATACCTGACCTACCGATTGATCTGCACAATTCATTATTTCAACAAAAAAATAGTAACGAGAATACACAGGATTTTTCTACCGACAAGGCGGTAAGTGTGCGAGGAACACAGAAAAATCCTGTGTATACGAGTGGTCTCTCCTACCCAATTTACCGAGAGAGTCGTGGTATTACTTCTAAATGGTTTTATCATGCTGTAGAAAAAATACTGAAAGAAAAAACCATTGATGGAATGGAGGATTACATACCTAAAGACATACTTACTAAATACAACCTGCCAACTCTATCCACTGCCCTAGTTTGGATTCATCGCCCACGCAAAGAGTCCGACGCAATAGCCGCCCGCAAAAGGTTTGCCTTTGAAGACGTATTCCTAATCCAGCTCGGGCGACAGCAAGATAAAAATGCATATAAAAAACACAAAAGCTTTAAGGTGTCACAAAACAATGCTGATGAATTTCTGAAACGCTTCCCTTTTAAACCTACTGATTCACAAGGAAAATCCATAGACACGATATTGTCAGACATGACACGCGACTATCCAATGTCTCGATTACTCGAAGGTGATGTGGGTTCCGGCAAGACACTCGTCGCTGCAGCCGCCGCATATGCCACAGTAAATACCCGACCCGGAAAACAAACTTTTGGAAATCTGCAGGTAGCCTATATGACACCAACAGAGATATTGGCTGTGCAGCAATTCGAATCTTTCATTAAATATTTTGAATACTTAAATATAAATGTTGGACTAATCACCGGCAGCGGCTGCCGTAAATTCCCTTCTAAAATTAATCCTAAATCTTGGACTGATATTTCAAGGAGTCAGCTTTTAAAATGGGTAGCTAATGGTGAGGTTCCAATCGTCGTCGGCACACATGCGCTGATTCAAAAGTCAGTCAAATTTAAAGACTTGGGACTCGTAATTATAGATGAACAGCACCGATTCGGCACAGCCCAGAGACAAAAATTAGTTAGGAAGGACAATACTGCCCCACACCTCCTATCGATGACTGCCACGCCCATTCCACGCACACTGGCGCTTACTATATACGGTGACTTGGATTTATCTTTGCTTGCGGAAATGCCGGCTGGACGCAAACAAGTACTGACCGATATAGTATCTCCAGACAAACGCGAAAATGTATATGAAAAAATCCACATCGAGCTCGCAGCTGGAAGACAATTATATGTAATATGTCCACGTATTGCAGACGATGAAGAAGCCGCGCTCGAAATGAAATCTGTTACCTCAGAAGCAAAAAGACTCAAGAAAGAAGTTTTCCAAAAATACGAAATAGGAATCCTGCATAGTAAAATGAGCAAACAAAAAAAAGAAGAAGTGATGCAGAAATTCGCCAATAAAGGAATTGATATATTGGTGGCTACCTCGGTGGTTGAGGTTGGGGTTAATGTACCGAATGCTACCGTGATAATTATCGAGGGCGCAGAACGATTCGGATTGGCTCAACTACACCAACTTCGTGGACGAGTTATCCGCAGCAACCACCAGGCATACTGCTATGTGTTCGCTGATGCAAAAAGTGACAAAACCATGGACCGGTTAAATGCACTCAAAACTGCCAAAAATGGATTTGAGCTTTCCGAGCTCGACCTGGCACTGCGCGGATCTGGTGAACTGGCCGGGACCAAGCAATGGGGTATATCCGACCTCGGGATGGAAGCAATCAAAAATATCAAAATGGTTGAAGCCGCTCGCACCGAAGCTGTACGCATGATATCTGAGGACCCATTACTTACCGAATACCCCTTCCTCAAAGAAAAAGTGGAGAAAAAGAATTTGGATTTCCATTTTGAGTAAATTTGTAGTATAAATTACTTACTCTTCCACCCTTAGCTCAGTTGGTTAGAGCACAGAGCTTATACCTCTGGGGTCCATGGTTCGAATCCATGAGGGTGGACAATAGAAAGAAAAAAGCCGATTACTCGGCTTTTTTCTTTGGTAATATTCCGTGGGCAATAATTATCTTTTCGTATTCTTCTTGTTCTAGGGTTTCAACTTCAATTAGTTTCGCGGCTATCGCATCCAGAGCCTTGCGATTATCATTTACAACCTGCTCTGCAGACTGGAGCCCTCCTTGGATAATCTTAGAAACTTCAGAGTCAACTTTCTCCGCCAATGCTTCGGAGTACTCTTTGTCTGTGTGATCAGACCATGGATTCTTGCTACCTTCGGAAAGAGCCACTGGACCAATCAAATCCGACATACCCCAGCGGGTAACCATAGCGCGAGCTAAGTTGGAAGCTACTTGTAGATCAGAAGAAGGGCCGGTAGTCACATCGCCGAAAATCATTTTTTCCACCACATAACCACCCAAAGACATTGCGATGTCGTCTAGGAATTCTTTTTTAGATTGTAGTTTGCGATCTTCGAGTGGAAGCTTCAGCGTATATCCACCAGCTGAACCACGAGCTACAATAGAAACCTTGTGCACTGGATCTGCATACGGCAGCACAGAGGCAACCAATGCATGGCCGGCCTCATGGTAGGCAGTGATTTTCTTTTCCATATCACTGAGTAGATGACTCTTTCTCTCAGGGCCCAGCATCACCTTTTCAATTGCACGAATTAAGTCAAATTGAGAAACCTTTTTCCTGTTCTCGCGAGCGGCTAAAATAGCACCTTCGTTCATCACAGAATACAAATCCGCGCCCGAGAACCCCGGAGTACGCTCAGCAATTAATTTCAAATTTATATCTTCAGCCAAAGGCTTTTTAAGTGCATGAATTCCAAGTATAGCTTCACGGTCAGCACGGTCCGGTAAATCAAGTATTACTTTGCGGTCAAAACGTCCTGGGCGCACAAGCGCCGGGTCGAGAACATCCGGTCTGTTGGTAGCGGCCATCACTATCACCTTGTCATTGGGTTCAAATCCATCCATTTCAACCAATATTTGGTTTAGGGTCTGCTCGCGTTCGTCGTTTCCTCCACCGAATCCCCCTCCACGAGTACGTCCAATAGCGTCTATTTCGTCGACGAATATTATTGCTGGGGCTGACCTCTTAGCCATCTTGAACAAATCGCGTACTCGAGATGCACCCACACCCACGAACATTTCTACGAATTCAGAACCAGACAAATGAAAGAATGGAACCGATGCCTCCCCCGCTACAGCGCGGGCAAGCAATGTTTTACCAGTACCTGGGCCACCAGTTAGAATCACACCCTTGGGAATACGGGCGCCAATATCTAGGAACTTTTTTGGACTTTTCAGGAAGTCTACGATTTCTTTTAATTCTTCTTTAGCTTCTTTGCAGCCAGCCACGTCTTTGAAAGTTACTCGATTATTTTTATCATCCGGATCCGTTATGCGAGCCTTGGATTGGCCGAAGGTAAACGCTTGCATACCAGCACCCTTCACACTGCGAGACATGTACCAGAAGAAAAAGACAATAAATATTATCGGCAAAGCAAAAGGCAGAATATTGCCGAGCCAGAATCCCCATCCGGATTCATTTTTGATTTCAATTTTTACTTTTGATAGTTCTTCTCTGGTAACTCCATAATTAGATAATGTTTCTGAAAGTGAAGCCTCGGCTTCTTTTTTAGATTCTTGAATAGAACCGTCGTTTAAGGAAACTTTGAGGGATTCGCCTTCAACCACTATTCCCTGCACCTGTCCTGCGGCGACCTCACCGGCAACAGCCGAGATGGGTACTTGAGTTGTTTTTTCCGCACCAGAACCAGATAGTACTAGGTATAATGCAGTTAAAATCATGAAAATCAGGACAGTGGAAGCAATGCTACCCATAAACTTGGGCTCATTAGGCTTCTTCTTCCCTTTTCCTTTTTCTTTTGATTCTTCTTGGTTTAAAAATTTAAATTCCATGTGGAAATGTTAACACAAAAAAACAAGAATTGGAATTCTATTGTTGTTCTAAACAATATTTTTTTAAAAAATCCTCTCTAGAAATTTCCGCATAACCAAGATTGTTATACTGTTTGTATTCAACTTTTCCATGATACTTAAAACCTAATTTTTCAAAAATTTCTGGATGATTAGAAACAACGGGAGATGTGGCTGATATTTTTTTAATCTTATTATCGCCTTGCACAATAATAGCCAACTTTTTCAGACCATCAATTAAATTATTAGGGACAATCCCCGAACGCAGGTAATCTACTTTATCCTGTCGGCTAAAAGAATAAGTTGGAATTAAATGTATATGTAAGTTATCTTTCATTACTCCATAAGATAAAATCTCATTAATAGGTGTGTGTTCTTCTCCTTCCTTTATTGTATTTTTACCTTCAAATTTGAAAAAACTCATATAATAATTATATCAAACAAAATCAACTTTTAGAAAATTATTTAGTAGTGCGATTCTTTGTGTTAAAATATGACTATGGCAGTATATGCTGAAAACAAAAAAGCCTGGTTTGACTATGAAATACAGGAAAAATACGAATGCGGTATCGAACTAATCGGCACCGAGGTTAAAGCCATCCGCGCAGGCAAGGTATCCCTCTTGGGTGCTTTTGTCATTATTCGCGGAGGAGAAGCTTTTATAATCAATGCTAATATACAACCTTACCAAGAAATCAATGCACCACAGGGATATGATCCATTGCGTAATCGTAAGCTACTTTTAACCAAAAAAGAAATCAAAGAATTATCTGAAACAGAAGCAAACAAAAGTTTGACGATAGTGCCACTTTCGTTGTATAGTAAAAACCGCAAAGTTAAATTAGAAATTGCGGTTGCTCGCGGTAAAAAGAAGTTCGATAAACGCGAGACTATCAAGAAACGTGAAACGGATATAGACATTCGCCGTCAGTATAAGAGGTAGAACATTGAGAAAAAAATATGGGACTGCCAGGCATAGACAGTAAGCCGTCGTGTCTTGATGCATGTCGAGGATGAACGCATGCTCGTTAATAAGCGTTCAAAGTCTAATTGCAAAATTAGCATCTAAGGCAGGAATGAAATCTCCATACTTCGGTATGAAGGATTTCGCTTTTGCTCCAGCTTTCGCTTAGTCGAATCTGGCGTCTTGCCCATCGACTTCCGATGCATGGGTTAAGGTGTAATATTATCGGAATAAGGAGTTGCCCGTCCGCACAACTCACGAAAACTTAGGAATCGACTCAAAGATATTTTGTTCGTTTAATAATCTATGAGTTTAAAACTTTAAACAAAATACACATGTAGATTTCTTGGCACACACTTTCTGCACGGGGGTTCAATTCCCCCCAGTTCCACATCAAGGGGTTTTGAGGTACTTATTTCCTCAAATATCCTTATAGGTAAAGAATAACTTGGTGTTCTATAACCCTCTTCTTTACTATAAATTAAATTAGTCTCAAATATAAAAGAGAAGAACCTTTGTTTTTGTGCTGGATTGTAATTTTTCCATACAGCATAAGGGCTTTTTAACACACCTAACACTTCTTCACTAGCGGTTCTATAAGGAATACTGTAGTCATACGCTAAGCTTATGTTTTCTTCAAGATCTTCTAATTCAGTGGCAATTTTATGTATTTGCTTTTCATATTGTTTTATTACAAGTTCACTTGCCCCTGTTTCTACTGCTTTTGATATTCTGTCAGTAAAAGTTGAGATATCATTTTCTAAATCATTTTTATGCTTAATGATTGAACTATGCAGGCTTGATCTGTTTTTAATTTCCTCGTTCCACACTTCTTCAAAAACACTCTTAGCTAGATCAATTATTTCTTCGCACGGTTTTATATTTTTTAATAAGTCTTCAAAATGCGTGTGAACAATTTTTGTACTTATACTTTTACCATATCTTTCACAGCCTACTGTTGGGCATTTATATAGATTATATTTTTTACCACTCCTACCAGTTGAAGGTCCACCAGTATACTTTTTATTACAGTATGCACAGTTTATTAATCCCCTTAACTCAAACCCTTCTCGTATATCTTGCCTAGTAAAAGAAACTGCGTTTTTAATCAGCCTATTTTGGTTTTTATTAAAAGTATCAAGACCAATCAAGCTCTTATGGTGTCCAACCCTTCTATTTACCTCCCAAGGCTCGTATTCTATGTATCCAGCATAGAAGACTTCTCTTAGCATCTTATCAAAAGTAGAAATTGCTTTATCAGCATTTTGTTTTTTACTTATTACTCCTTTTTCTTGTAAGAACTTAGCCCCATCAATTTTGTGAACAAAACGCATACTTGCAAATCCTTCTAAAGCTTCTTTTACATATATAGCAAGTTCGTTCTGAATATCAATCTTTCCGTGAATAGGATCTTTTACTCTTGTGTACCCTTTAACAGACGGAAACGCGCGATACCCAGCCTCAAGTCGTGCTTTTTGTTTCTGCACTACCTGTCTAGCGTTTTGTTTTCTTTCTAATTCATTTGATGCAGCCAAAACAGTTTCAACAAACATCCCTTCTGGACTGTCGTCAAAATTATAGTTTAAACATTTTGGAACTATACCTCTATTTTTAAAAGCCAGTCTAAGCTTTAAGTGGAATTCGGTATCTCTAGCAAATCTTTTTAAATCATCAAAAATGACTACAAACTTTTTATGAGGATGCGCATCAACATACGCAAGTAAAGATCTCATTGCTGGTCGGTTCATAAAATCCCCACCCCCTGTATAGCTATCAAAAAAACTTTTCTCGTGAGGAATACCTATATTAGAAAGCTCCATTAAACATCTTTTTTCTTGGCTTTGTAAGCCAGTACCCTCAATTTCTTGTCTCTTACTTGAAACACGTAAATAAGGCAAACCTACATATCCATCAAGAGAAAATTGCTGTTTTGGGTTTTTAACAATAGTTTTTTTATGCTTACTCATATATTCATTATACTACTTTACACCTTTTTCTTTTATCTGTTTTTCGTATTCGTTTAAATTGTTTAAGACAATTTCTCTTGAAATTGCATACAAATAATCGCGTATTTCTTTTATACGCTCATCATTTACATTTTTGTTTTTAAAATGTTTTTTAAACTCCTCTAATGTCATTTTAGTTTGGCATAGTGGGTTTGTGTGACACCTAATAAAACAAAAAAACAGCCCATAAAGGCTGTGTCTTTGCGATACGTCTAATCAGCTAGACAGAGTGGCAAATAAACCCTTAATCGGCTTGGAGATACTATCTTCAAGGATTTCCTGTAAGAGGCAGGAGGATTTATTTATTTACTCTGTGTACTTGATTGGAAATATCACGAGGTGATAAGTTGCAACTTCACACTAAGCTACTTTGTGCATTTTCTAACATAAATAAAGCATACAACTCGGCTAGCTTTCTTTTAACTAGTGGGTACATTTTTATGTTTCAAAACTAGCTTAATCACATTATTACTCTCAAGACTATTGTAAAAATTAAAAAGTGTCTTTTTTGAGCTTAAGGTTGTGTCAGACCTAACTAGAAAATCTCTAGTTAGGTACATTATAACATTTATAACTTAAAAATAAAATCAAATTATGTTATCATTAACTTGCTCACAAAACCAATAAAAAGACATCAAGCGAACCCTTAAAAAGGGTTAGTTACTGATTGTGCCAAGCATAGGCGACCTATGTGGGAAGCATAATCAGTAGCTTGTCTATTGGTTTTGTGAGCACCCACTGGGTTGCCTATATTTGTTTATAGGCTAAATTATTAGCCTATTTTTTATACAAAAAATATGATCACAACTGAAGAAATCAAGCAAAAAGAAAGTTCTTTTATAAAGCAAGTAGAACAATACAAAAGTCTTAAATGGCACAAAACAAACAGAGGTGTTGCAGCTATTTTTTTAATACTCTTATCCTTAGCTGCACCTTTAGTCTTTACTATTTTAGGATTTATATTTTCTTACCTACTTATCAAGAAAGCTAGTGTTGGTTTGGTTATCACAACAAAAATATATTCTATTATTTTAGGTTTTATTATTTTAGCTAGATATGTTGAAAGTAGAAGAGATATAAATGGTGACTTTTCAAGTAGTCCAGATATCCTTTACTTTATAATCTTTTTTACTGGGCTTACCGTATTTTTCTTATATAAAGCTTATAAAGTTGAAAAGCTTAGATCTAAGAAATAGTCGTATGACTAGTTTCTTAAGTAAAATAGTCATAAATAGCTATAAAAAGTGGTTATGGAACAAATCTATATCTGAGCGTCCAAAGCTCGTTATGAAGCCATTTTTGGCTAAATTAGCCACTAAAAAAGACAAAGTTAAAGTTCTATTTCCAAATTATTACAAAATAACTTCTAATAAAGAAAAAACATAGACTACCTATAGCATATCAAGGGATATATTTATAATTCCCTAGATTTTCCTAGCTTTTACTGTTTACTACTTCTTCACTAAAAATCTCAGCTAACACATCCGCTATTGTCTGGCTTGGCTCTACTTGAGTATCTTTTCCTAAAATACCAACCGCTTGAAATATAATTCTCCTGTCACTTGTACCCTTAGAGCTTGGATCACAAGCACTCTGAATAACAGCCTCTGTTATTTTTGGCATATGTGGCTTTAATTGGTCTAAAAATCCTTCTTTTATAAGTTCTGATTTTATCAGTTCTCTTTGTATGTCTTCCAAGCGTTTTTTCTTAGAGTTATATGTCTTTGGACGAGTTGAAATACGAGCTTTTGCAATAGCTTTTGATCGGATTTTAAGATTATTAAAGTTATATGTTTTTTCCACCATTTATACACCTAATTATACCATTTTTAGACTTATTTTTTAATCTTAAAAATGTTAGAATAGCAATTATGAGCGATTTACCTCAACCATTAAAAGATCTAGGAAAAGCGACCTTAACAAAGGTGGCTGATAAGTTTGTTGATTTTGTAATTACAAAGTATACAGGTAAATCCATAAAAGTTTTTGAAGCTGAGGGAGATATTGAAGCTGACAAGGTTAAAACAAAATGGGAACTTTTAGAAAAACCTTTTTGGTTACAAGCGGAAGCTCAAAAAATGGGTCGCCAATATGCCAACTTGGGTAATGCTTTACTTAAAACCAAAGACTTGATTACGAGTTCTGAAAATAATATAAAAGATGACAATGACGTCTTCTGGGGACTTCTTGAACACGCAAAAGAAGTTTCAAATGAAGAGGTTCAAGATTTGATTGCAAAAATAATCGCTGGAGAATACAACAATCCTGAAACTTATTCAATGAGCACTTTGCAAACATTAAAATCCATAGGTAAAAAAGAACTAGAGCTTTTTGAAAAAATATCTGGGCTATTGTTAAATAATGAGCAACTTCCAAAAGATTTATTCAGTGGCAGTGAAAATGTTAAAGAAATGATGTCTGGATTAGGTTTACATTTTGGTAGTCTCCAAGCACTGCAAAGTTTAGGCTTATTTTTACCAAACGATATGACTAGAAATATATCTAACCCTGATGGCTTACCGTATATAATTGATTACTTTGATGAGCAAATTGTTTTTGAACCAATCATAGAAAATAATGCAGATTTAAGAATACCTACTTTTTATGCAATTTCTGTTGCTGGTAAAGAAATATTGCAACATCTGAAAACAAAAAAGGTTGATGGGTATACTGAGTGGTTAAAAGAACACTACTCAATATCAAATTATAAATACCAAGAAATCCTTGAGGTAATTGATGAGGATGATAAAGTAGTGGGTCTTCAAACTCGTTCAAAAATACACAAAGACGGACTTCTCCATCGGGAAATACATATCTGGTTTATTACGCCTCAAGGAGAGATTATTTTTCAACATAGAGCAAAAAACAAAGATACCTATCCTGATAAATTAGACGCTACTGTTGGAGGACACGTTGAACCCAAAATGTCATATGAAGAAACCGCTGTAAAAGAATGCAAAGAAGAAACAGGTATTGATATTGATCTTTCAAAGCTAACTTTTCTAAGAAAAATGAGAAAGGAAAGTTTTGATGAGGTAACTAAACTTACTAATAACACAATCCGTAGCCAGTATGCCTATCTTTATGAAGGTCCTATCTCAGATCTAAAAGTTGAAGAAGGTAAAGCAGAAGGTTTTGAAGCTTGGAAAATTGACGATTTACCAAACTTATCTGAAGAAGACAAAAAGAAGTTCATAAATTTAATTTTAAGTGATGATATGTTGGCTATTTTTAAAGAAGTAAAAAATACTTTAATAATTAAATCTAATTAATAAGATTTAGGCGTTATGAAAAATGGTTTTATAAAAAATGTTGATTTACTAGAAGAAAAAGTTTCTGATAAAGACTATCTTAATATCTCTTCTTCGGTAAGTACGCTAACTGAGAAGTTGCAATCAAAGAAAGGTTCTCAAATAATAGGAATTATCGGACCTTTTGGTGTTGGAAAGAGTACCTTGATTGAACAGATTAGAAAACAAAAAGAAACAACTGAGCAGTGGGTCCATTTTGATGCTTGGCAATTTCCAGAGCGCAAAGAATTATGGGACGGGCTAATCCTTGAAACAGCTAGACAACTAAGTATGCTTGAAAAAGTTAAACGAGAAGTTGATGGGCAATCTGGTAAAGACAAGAAACTAGGAATAAATACCGCTGGTTCTATCTTGAATGTTGCAACTACTGCTTTTGGGTTACCTAAGTTACTTGAACCACTATTTGGACTTGTAAAAAATCTTGAATACTTTGCTGATAAGTCTCCAGCAAGACGAGTGTTTGAAATACAAGATATTTTTACCTCACTTATTAATGCAGTGGATAAAGATAAGATAGTTTTTGTTATTGAAGACATAGATAGATCAGGACCAGATGGACTTTTCTTTTTAGAAACATTTAGACAGTTTTTAACTAAAAATACCTTACAAAAACAAGTTACCGTTATTGTTGCTGTATCAAATAAAAGTTATGAAGACAACATTGAAACATACTTAAAATGTTTTGATTATATTGAGTTTTTTAATAAAAAAAGTGAGAGTAATTTACAAGATTTTGTAGCTGATGTATTTGAAGCTGATCCAACTGACACTATAGGTGAAGATAAAAAACTTACTGAGTTTTTAGAGTACATACACATAAGATATCCCGAAATGACTATGAGAAAAATAAAGCTCATATTAAGACAAGCCAATCTTGATTACATTGAACTATCAAGGCTGGGATATAAACCTAATAGACTTATATGTATTGCTGTTACAGCATCAAAATACATTAATGTCCAAGATAATTACTCTTACTTTAAACAGTTTGTTAAGGTAAAAGCTATTAGTGCTGGAAATGAAATAGCTAGACTTATATTAATAACAAACAATTCCTACTTACAATATACAAACAGGTTAGTTGTCGGTGAAGACAAGGAAATACTTAATACTTTTGACATAAAACTAATAGAAAGACCTAATCCTCAAGACGTTGATAAATATCCATCAACTCCGCACTCGCCAGATCGCTATCGTGCAGCTAACGAAGAATTAAAAGTTGTTCTGCCAGACTTTTATTTTAAGAACCTGTAGTAATAGATAGTATTCAATACTCTTATTGTGATATCTAATAAGCAATAAAATGTTTTAAAATAAAGGTTTTAGGTTGTTTGAAAGTTTGGTTTGTTATGTTTAAAGAACTCTGACCATTGATTTATAAAGGCTCTCATTTGGTTCGCACTTTTCGCTACTAAGTCCACAACAAAAAATTATTTGATTGAAAAAGATACGCCTTCAATCTTTAAGTACTTAAATAAATCAATACATTTAACACCCATTTGGTCACATACAAATGGTATTTTTGGTTTATTTTCACTACCGAAATCTTCCATGGTTACAACTGTTGCCTTACGAAACCTAGCTAGTGCTATTACAAAAGGATCTGAAAAAGATCTACCACTATATTCTTTTGTCAACTTTGGGAATTTATTATTTATAGCCGCAACTTCTCGAGTTATACTTATATCAGTTTTAACAATTTCTATCTTAAAACCTTTCAACCAACGATTAAGACCATCATCTTTTTTTAGAATATCATTATAAACTTCTTCTTGAATTAAGACTGTGCAATCGCTTAAACTTTTTTTTAAAAACTTATCCCAGTATTGCTCAAAAAATTCGTAAGAATAAAACTTATTCCAAGGCTCAATAAAACAGTTACTATCGAAAACATATAGTGCTGATTTGTTTACTTCCATAAATCTATCTAATTACATATTTATTAAAAGCATTGGATTTTGTATTTAAAGCACCTAGTGCTTGTGAATATGATATTAGGCCTGTTGAGTAAAGAGAATTAACAAGCCGCATAAAAGACTTGCCATTTTTCAAAATATGCAATAAACCGCCATCCGGATTACCTTTTTTATTTTTTTTAATTTGTTCTTCAACCGAAATATTTTTTAATGAGTTAAATTCTTGTTCACTAATTAAACCATGTTCTTTTGCACGTATTAAAAAAGGCTCACGATTAACTTTCAAATAAATACAATATTTCTTAACAATCTCTGGATTGAATGAAGTGCCTTTTAATTCAACAAGAATATTACGGGGTACTAATATTTCTGCAGCTATCTGATCACACAAGCCCTCTTTTGTATTACGCTTACCTAAATCTCGAAAATTAATAGTGTCAATTAAAACATCATGATCAACCTTTTCTGTGTACAGGTGTGCAAGCTCATGAAAAATAGTAAAAATCTTAGCGCCCACCGACTTTTCTGCAGAATTAATACCAATAATTGGTGCCAGAAAAGACCTCATTAAAACCCCACGCATATGTTCAAGACTTATTTTTTTATGTGGATTGGTGCTAGAAAAAGAAACAAATATATTATTTCGCCCCAATTCTTCTTGCAAGAAATTTAAGGCTTCTAATCTTGTTTTCTTTCTGCGAAATTCTTCCATATTAAGATTAAGATTTTGGATTATTTTATTCGCAACGACATTAACATCCTTTACTTCAGTCAACGAACCAAAACTTTTATTACCGATAATTTCAAGGGCATTAGAGAATTCAATGACAAATAGTTGTCGACGTTCTATTTCATTTAGAAACTGAATTATTTCACTCTTTTCTTCCCCTTTAGAATCTGAGATACAGCCACGAAAATCTTTCATTACCATGAAATCTAAATTTTTCAAATCTTGCTCAAAAACAAAAAGTGTCCAAGCCTTTTTGTAAATTTTACCAAGCTTTTTTAAGTCATCTATGGTAGGAAAATCTGAACCGGCTTCCCATTTTTCAATTTTATGAGTTTTTGATGACCACTTAGCTTTTTCATAGACCTGATTAATAGTTAAACCAGATTTTTCTCGACACCAAACTAGATTATTTTTATTCACAAATGGAACAGTTTCCTTTTGCATATTGTTATAATAACATAATTTTCCCATTTGACGCTAGGAATAAAAAGCTTAGAATTAACTCATGAAACCAATTGAGGAACTAACGAAGGATGTTTTGAAAAATATTAAACTAATAGTTTTCGATGTAGATGGAGTATTGGTCCCCCGTGGAACGAATATAAAACAATCAAATAACATTACAACACTCGAGACGAAACACATCGCCCCCGAGCAGATTGAGCAGATCAAGAAATTAAAAGAACTAGGGTTCATGATCAATATCAATTCTGGACGCGGGTTGTATATGCTGCAAGAAGTTTTCCGAGACATACTTCCCTTTACCAGTCTCACATACGAGAACGGCAGCGCCACCTGGCACCGCGGAGAAATAATCCAGCACGTGAACAGCTTTGACCATTTGCAAGAAACTTTTTTGAAATTACGCGGCATCGAGTCCAGACACGAAAACGTGAAAGGCTTTGAACCCAAAGAATTAATAATCACCATCCATTGTACAGATAGAGTCCCAGAGATTGAAAACATCGTCGCCGAGAATGACCGCCTGTATGCCATCTGGAACGGCGAAGCATATGACATCGGGGTCAAAGGAATTCAGAACAAAGCAGTGGGCCTCTCTGCATACAGGAACTACCTGGGCTTGGCCGAGGGTGAAGTGCTGGCTATTGGAGACAATCTAAATGATAAAGAAATGATTGATGCTGCAGGTATATCCGTATCAGCGGACGCAAGCAAGGTTGAAGGAGATTACTTTGTACCGCTTGATGTCGCTCGCCTCCCGGCAGCACTCATGATGGATCAAATTATTCAGGAAATGAGCTAGCAGAAATGTAGCTTTTCGGAGGGGTTTGGCGAGCGACGGCGAGCCAACTTCAGGAATTTTTAAGCTTCAAAAATTCCGTACTGGAGAAAAGCTACATTTCTGCTTCGCTAAAAGATTGGAAAAACGCGTATTGATTCTCTGCGCGTTTTTTGTTTTGCTCGTACAGGCTCGGGTAGCTGCTATTCAATTTGAAATAACTTTCGGTGAAAGCATCAATGATGAATCTCGCTGTTAACTCAAGTGTAATTAATTTTACTCCATAAGGTATAGATGCTTTTTCTTCTTCTGTTAAGAATTCTGCTGTTTCAAAATACCCTTTAAGCGCTGCGTCATATATCCCCCGGTCAAACCTGACATAGTCGGTATCCTCCCCACCCGGCATGCACCAGCTGCGTAGCGCATCCCCCATCTCGATGGCAATAGTCGAATGCATAAATGTATCAAGGTCGATGATTGAAACAGCTTCACCATTTTCATCAAAAACAACATTACTAATTTTCAAGTCTCCGTGAATAATACGGATCGGTAGGTTATCAATTTTCGGTAAGGATTTATAGTCTTTTAGTACATTCAAAGCCAAGGGTTTTAATGATTCATATTTAGCATCGTGCACACACTCTATAAGTATTTCTGCAAGCTTTTCAAGAGTTAATTCAACATTATGAAAATCAGGAATTTGAAATTTGAAATCATATTCCAGATTAGCTAAAGCCTGATGCCAAGTACCAATCAGTCTGCCCGCACTCTCTGCCATTTGTTCACCTTCAATTGCAGTAAAAATATTCCCTGTTACATAAGTAAACATTCTCCACCAAGAATCTGCGTCTTCTACGAACAGCCTTCCGTCTAGGGTCCGGATCACCTGCCCTGTTAAAATACCCTGCCCTGCTAAATGCTTGGTGACAGTATCTATGTCCTCTATTAATTCTCTGCTAAACACAGCATGCATTTTTTGTAAAATAAATAATTCACCTCCTCTGTCTACTCGATAGGTTGTGTTCGTCGCACCCACACCGAATTCGTGGATAGAAAAATCTTTTTCAAAATTTGGATATTTTTTTAAAACTTCTGCTGGATTCATTTATATTTTAACTTCGTTTAAATCCTTGCATTTTTTATGCAAAAAGGCAGGTTTCTTTTCTGACATTTTTCTAGATTCCATGTAGCGCATTTGCATATACTTTTCTTCATCTTTATTCCGAGGCACAGGTGGAACCCTGTTCATGATATATGTTTCGATATAGGGCAAGAATCTGCGGACATTGTCTATCTCTCGTGCAGAATTATCTATGAACATAACCTTGCGGCAACCTTCAGTATATTTACCAATTACACCAACCTTACCTCCCTGTTCACGAGTGTATTTAATAACATCTACTATCGAATCAAGCCCAGTGGCATGTATTTTCTTTTTCTGCCAACTTTCTGCACCAAAAGACAAAATCATGGTTTTGTATCCTGCCTCCTTGGCCTTGTTTATAAATTCTACTGTGTCCGGATACAAATATTTTGAGAAATCCATCGCTTCTTCAAGCTTCTCTATAGCTTCCTCCGGCAAAGCGTCTTTGCCCAAAACCTTGGCTATTTCCTCACCGTGGACCTTGAGGGTGTATCCACGCATCACAGCGGCCTCGTAAGTGCTCTCCCACACTTCTTGGTTTATTTTAAACAGATCAAGTATCCGGTGTCTCATTTCAAACAGTAGTAATGCATCTGTGTCATACAGTGTATGGTCAAAGTCTAAAATAAGCACTTTTTCGTCTTTATGAAACCGGCTATCCATGCTTTGAGCTTAGCATAGTTTAGCAAGTTGCGCTTATTGACTTTCGCTTGAATCTAAGATAATATCTAGCTAGCTTTAGCTTATTGCCTTGCGTGAACGAATCAACAACCAAATACGAGCAGCGGAACTTCGAGTCATCGGTCCAAACAATGAAAATATTGGCCTTTTGAGTCTCAAAGAAGCATTGGAACAAGCCCAGGCGGCTGATTTAGACCTTATTGAAATATCGCCTAATGCCCTTCCTCCAGTTGCGAAGATAATGGATTTTGGTAAGTATCAATACGAACAAAGCAAAAAATTAAAGAAAAACAAACAAGGCGCAAAGCCAACCGAAACCAAATCTATTCAGATTAAAATCGGTACCGGTGATCACGATTTAGGACTTAAAGCCAAAACTGCTTCTAAGTGGATTAAAGAAGGTCATCGAATAAAAATAGAATTGTATCTAACCGGCCGTACCAAATTCATGGATGAAAGGTTCCTAAGAGAAAGGTTGGATAGAGTACTACATTTAATTACAGAAAACTACAAGATAGCAGAAAATTATAAAAAAGGTCCAAAAGGGCTAACAATAACAATCGAGAAAGCCAAATAATATTTTTTATGAAAACAAATAAGTCATTTACAAAAAGACTGAAGTTAACAAAAACGGGAAAATTGATTGCACGAAAGCCTGGCTTTAACCACTTTAACGCCAAGCAATCTCGCAGTACCCAATTAGCCGGCAAGAAAGGCACCAACTTCATAATGAAGAACAAGCCAAAAAGCCATTTATTACCATTTAGCTAAAAACAGTAGAAATCTACCATGACAAGAGTTAAGAAAGGAGTTCACGCATTAAAAAGAAGGAGAAGTATTCTAAAGCAGGCAAAAGGCTTTAGGCACGGACGCAGTAGCAAGGAACGACAAGCAAAAGAAGGATTACTGCACGCTGGTACCTATGCTTTCGCTCACCGCAAGGACAAGAAGTCAGACTTCCGTAAGCTATGGAATCTAAAGATTAACGCAGCTGGCCGAGAGAACGGTATTACCTACTCCAAGCTTATCGCCGCTTTAAAGAAAAACAAAATCGCCCTTGATCGCAAAATCCTAGCCAACCTAGCCGAAAACAATCCAGAAACATTCAAAAGAGTTCTGATCAAGGCGAAGTAATAATATCTGATTAATTCACCACCACCCAATTAAACCCCGTCGCTCGCGAGCGACGGGGTTTAATTTACTATTTTATATTCCTCTACCTTTTCTTTACGGACAGCCGTTATTATATCTTGTAGTAATTTTTTAGGTTCATCGCCGGTAAATATTTTTTCTCTGCTATGCTGACTCTTCTTTAGTATTTCTTCAAGCTCCTCCCCGGTCTCCCAAGGTCCCTTATAAATACCAATAGGTTTATTTTCTTCGAAAGCTACAGTGAATGTATGCACTGTACCAATGCGTCCACAACCGCAAATAACAGCATCAGCAGAACGAGTCATTAGTATATCTCGTCCAGGATAACCAAACCCAGTATAAACAACCAAATCTAGATAATCTAATGGAAGCTTGTATATATTCGCATGTTCGTTCTCATTGGCTGCTGGAGAAAAGCCAATAACCAATCCACCAACTTCCTTGGCACCCATAGCCACCCACATCGGGAAACCCCCAGTAGCCCCGGTTATGAGTATGGCACCACTGCGAGCTATTTCTTTACCCAAGTCCTTGGCTTTGTCTAACGCATCAATACCACAGATACCTGTTTCCGCTGCACCAGCTACACAAATTTTAATCTGTTGATGTCCGTGTTTGTCGTATGGATTTTTCTTTAGTGCGTCCATTCTTGAATATTATATATTAATATTATAACTCGAGCGTAATACTATCGCCTTCTTGTGGCATAACCGCATCAAGTCCTAAGTTGTCTTTCAACTTTTGAACCAAGAACATCGAGGATTTAGGTTCACCCATTACAACAAAAACTTTCTGCAGAGTATCCTGCATATCTGAGACAAAATTAACCAATCCATCAGAATCTTTGTGCCCAGAATATCCAAGTATGGTAACAATATTGGCTTTTACCTTAACCTCTTCACCGGCTATTCTAACGGTTTTTACACCTTCCTGAATAAGTCTACCCAAGGTTCCTGCTGACTGGTAACCAGTTAACAACAACGTATTTTTAGCACTTGGTAAGTATTCCTTCTCGTGGTGCACTATTCTACCACCATTGGACATACCACTACCAGCAATGATGACCTTTGGATCTGGGGTATTCACAATCATTTTTGATTCCTCGGTTTTTAATGTTGTTTTTAAGCCTGGAAATTCAAAAATATACTTGTCATGCACCATAGCTTTCTGTGCATTTTCATTGAAATAGTCTTTGAATTGTTTAAATATCTCGGTCAAACGAATAGCCAGAGGAGAATCAAAAAATATCGGCATCATTGGAATTCGTTTGTTTTCTACCAAATCATTAAGTTCAAAGAGTAATTCTTGTGAACGCTCTAGTGAGAAAGTTGGTAGCATGAGTGTACCCTTACGTTTATAGTTATCTTCAATAACCGTTTCAAGCATTTTTTTACGTTCGTCTCTTGATTCATGATTTCTGTCTCCATATACGGATTCCATAATCAAGTAATCTACGTTTTCCACCTTATCAGTGTCTGGTAAAATTGGTGAAGGACTATTACCCAAATCTCCAGTAAACAAAATTCTTTTACCATTGTAGTCAAAAGCAATCATCGCAGAACCCAATATGTGCCCAGCATTGTATAAGGTGAAAGATAATTCTGGTGTTATCTCAGTCTTCTCGTAGTATGGAAAGCCTTCCCATAGGGACAATGCCGTTTTTAAATTATGATCACTATAAATCTCACCCAAATTAAGTTCGTGATTATGTCCTAGAATAAAAGCAGTGTCTTCAAGCATAGGCAAAGCGAGTGCTTTGGTCGGTAATGTGGAATATATTTTGCCAGCAAAACCATCCTCAATTAATTTCGGTACCCTGCCCAAGTGGTCTATGTGAGCATGCGTAACAAACAAAATATCAATAGAGTGTGCGTCATAGGCAAATGGCTGCCAGTTTACTTCATCGGCCATTTTTGTCCCCTGCTGTAATCCACAGTCTACAAGAATTTTTTTATTTTCAACTTCTATTAAAAAATTGGCGCCAGTTACTGATCCTGCTCCGCCGCAAAAGGTTATCTTAATTTTTTTCTGCATTATAGAATTGTAGCGTACTTTTTGGAATGTTCATAATCCTTAGAAACACATAGAATATTGCAGTAAATCCACCCGATAGACCAAAGAACAGGTCAGATACTGTATCCCGTAAATCAAAGGCATTTTTTACCGTTTGAGCATTTAAAATAAATTCAAAAGCCTCCCAAGCGAAAGCTACAATAAACACACCCAGAATAACTTGCCCAATCTCCTTAGCCGAGAGTTCTCGGTGTATTAAATACCATATATGGAAAAGTCCTACCCACATACCTCCAAGGAAATGCATCGGCATATCAAACCACCAGATAGAGTAGTACCAATGAAATTTTATCGCTAGAAAATTAATGAGTGATATAAAAATCACGAGACTTGCCAGACGATTAAACAACTTCTTCCGATTCATATACTTTTAATTATATCCCAATTATCAATTCGCCTCAACGGCGAATGCACCGAGGAGGCGCAAAGAAAAATCCGCCATTGAGGCGGATGTTTCTTAGGGCTATCTTCAACTTATTACCATAGCGTTTTAAGCTAAGTGGGTGAAAGACGTATGTGACCAAAGTCATATTCGATCGATTCTCCCTGAAAAAAGTGTTCTAGGTAATAATCAAAAATAACCCTACTTGTATATTACCTACTGCAAAAAATTTTGCAAGAAAATTTTTTAAAAAAACACGAAATATTTAAAAAACAAGTTGACAAGATAAAACTAGTTTTTCTTTTTCACTTGAGTAAACTTCTCGTGCACTGTTTCGTAGTCGAATAATTCATTTTCTGAAAACCAGTGAGCGATTTCTTGCTTGGCTTCTTCTGCATCACCAGAAGCATGAATCAAATTAGGTATACCTACCTCGTTTTGATCTGCATAACCGTAACTAATATGTGAATAATCTCCACGAATAGTTCCAGGCAAAGCTGACTTAGGTTCTGTAGCACCAACCATCTTGCGTACAAGGGCTGCTGCTTCAATACCTTCAAGCACAAAAGCGATAACAGGACCAGTGGTCATCATTTCAAGGGTTATATCAAAAACTTTCTGCCCACGGCGAGATATAACTTTCCCAATGTTTTCGTAGTGATGAAAGAAGTGATCATAATCTGGTTTCAGCATTTTTGATCCAATGATTTTGAGCCCAACTTTTTCAAAACGAGCTAAAATTTCTCCAACAACCCCACGAGACACAGCATCTGGTTTAAAAACAATAAGCGTACGTTCTAATTGCATAACTTTAAAAATAGTTAATAATAACGCTATATTAGCAGATTTATCTATATTCTACAACTTAGTTAAACCATTCTTTATGCACCACTGTAGATAGTGCGATTATCCCTGCCTGTGAGTAGTATTCTGCTCTAGAATACACACCGCGGGTTAATTCACCAACAACTCCATTTGAGTGTTTTATATTCTGGGTATTAAAAAATTTATCTCCAGCATGACCCATTTCTAAGCCATTACGAATATGGCTAACCATCTCAGTTGGTAAATAAAAATGAGAAGTAGAACTTTCGCCCACAAAACCATCTTTATCACATACCATAATCCAAGCTCGGTTATACAGTTTATCCCCTTCTTCAAAAGTTCCACCTTCTTGGCTCATCCAATAGTCTGCATCTGGATATTTTTCACGAATAAAAGCCAATCTGTTTTCAGCGCCTTTTCGAGTTTGCTCATTCATTGGTTGATCTGGAACACCAGAATCAGATTTAACCCCAACAAATTCAAAAACCTCATCCGGAAATACAGCAGCAAAAGTCAGCCTAGCTGCTTCAATCTTGGTTGGGTTTTCCGATGCAATAACGACTTTCTTCATTTATACAACTACGATTTCAACGAATCGTATCGTGCTAATATTTCTGACTCGACCTCTTCTCGAGGACGACCGTATTTTAAATACGAAAGTTCTTTGAGTGGCTCAACAATATCTGGATTTCCCTTATCTCCGAGGAGTGTCCAGTGGGACGTCATCGAGAATGGTTTTACTGGTGTACCTCGCACCAACATGTTTACATAAGAATTAAAGTTATCAAGTTTAGTAATATCATTCGCAGTAAACATTGGTTTAAATTTAGGCTCCACGAAATTAGCGTCCTCTGGCGAAATACGATATATAGCCATAGATCCTACGTTACCGAAAACAGCATTTTTAATATTATCCTCAAGCTGAGAAATATACTGGTGGGCAACGTTGAGTGACAGGCGGTATTTACGAGCTTCAGAAAGTATAGAAGCAATAGAATCAGTTGTTACGTTCTGGAACTCGTCGATATATAGATAGAAGTCATTCATCTTCTTACCAAACATGTCCACACGAGAAAGTGCAGCCATCTGAATCTTACCCACTAGCACAAGACCAATCAGGTTCGCATTAATGTCCCCTAGTCTACCCTTTGAGAGGTTTACCAAGAGTATTTTCTTCTCATCCATAATCTTACGAAAATCAAATACAGAATTCTGCTGCAATACCACCGGACGCATAATGTCGTTAGAAATAAAGTTATCAAACTTTGAAGAAATATATGGAACGAAGTTTGCCAATGATTGATCACCAGTAGTCTCCTCAGCTGAAATCCAGAATTGTTTGATGATTGGATTTTTACACTTGGCGAGTTTCATGTCACGGAAGTTTTTGTCGGCCAGGACCCGAGTAATTTCAAGCAATGTTGAACCTGAATCTGGATCTTCCATCACTAGAAATGCACTGTTACGGAAATACTGTTCAAACATCGCACCACCACCAACTTTCATATCAAAAAGTTTATTGAAAATTCCCATAAGTTCGTTTACCACGAATGTTTTCTGTTCAGGGTAATTTGGATCATACTCAAGTAGGTTAAGTCCCATCGGACGAGCTGTGTAGGCAGGGTCAAAGTAGATAACATCATCCATACGTTCTTTGGGAACATAAGACAATATTTCCTGAACATCCGTACCGTGCGGATCAATAAAACAGCAACCATCGCCGTTTTTGATATCTTGAGCAATCATGTTTTTCAATATGGTGGTCTTACCGGTACCGGTCTGTCCGATTACATACATATGACGCATACGATCTTCTCTAGACATCCAAATCTCTGTATCTTTACCTCGATAACTATTAATACCGAGCAATATACCATCCTTGGCTGGACCAGTAGACAGCTCCATAGGCGCAGGTGCCATACCAGCCTTTGCTTCTTTAAGTGCAGGTTGTGAACCAATACCAACTGGGAAGTGGAAAACTGAAGCAAGCTCTTTTAGGTTCATTGGCATTACTTTATCTGGATTAAAGGCACGGTATGAGTAGTCGTGGAATAGCTTTTTCAAATCGCTACCCTTCAACTTCTCAAACAAGAAAGAATTACTAGCTGGTTCAGTAAACTGATTGAAAGAAGATTCAATTTCTGCCAGGATAGCTTCTGCCCTTTCCTTGGTCTCTGCTGAAGCAACGAATCTAATATTCGCTCGCATGATGCTGCTTTTTATTTTATTAGCTATTTTCTCGGCCGCTCCTTCATCTACAGATCGGCGTCCCGGCATGGCTTTTTCACCGTCTTCATTTTTCTTCTCATGTCCCATAAATATCTCTCGTCCAACCTTGATAAAAGCTGCGCTGAATTTATAAAATTCGTCTGATGCATATTTAACGGAAGTACCCTTTTTAACCTCACGCAAGATAGAAGTAAAATCATTAATAAATTTATCTCCAGCCGGTGCAATAGCTAATTGAATAGCTGCACCCTCGCCATGGGTTTTTAATTTAGAGAATACATTTAAAAGAGTATTCATCGGATCATGATCAATCACATCATAGGTCTTAATAGGTAAAACTGGTTTTTCAGAAAATGTCGCATAAGCACCGACGGAAACCCCACCACTACTAAACACATTATAGTCATCATTCACTTCCTCTACCTTGGCATCTTGATAGAAAGCTAGCACTTGTTTTTCAAACAAAGCTAAATACTTATTCGGCACAGCCGCATATACCACCACCTGATCCGAAGAACTAGAAAGTGCAATTTCTAAAGTAAAATAGTTTTCTTTTAAATTACGTGGGTCTCCAGATATGGAGTGCATACCAGCATAGAACTGCTCCATGGCACCAATGAATTCTTTAAATCCTTTGCTTTTATCTGCCTCATCCTTAGGCGCTGGTAACGTAACTTCAAAAAGAGTCATGTTGAGCTGCTTCCAAAGAGGTGAACCATCAATCATGCCTGGGATTGCTTGGCCAGTTTTTAAATATTGAATCAGTAATCTGTGGAAGTCATCATCAATATGTGGATCATTCATTGACTCAACCACAGACATCACATTCCTAATACCCTTAGTAATCATTAAACCTAACAGTTCTTCCATAACGGTATCGTGTGTTTCAGGTCTTAGCTTAAGTACAATGTTTTCAGTATCTTCTTCTTTGATTGCATTCTCTTTATGGACAACATCGTCTACTGGAATATTTTTATATTCAGCAATTGTACTGGTTATAGCTTTTTCTTGTGCGTGTTCAAAATGACCTTGCTCGATCAAAGCCTTCTCTTTTTCAGCTACTTGATTACGTAAAAAATGCAGTTCTTCTTCAGCTGTTTTGAATTTTGGTACACCTTTAAATGAAAGTATATCCATTACTCTATATTATACATCAAAATTTTATAGTTTACGGTAGAGTTAAAATCTCTGGACCTTCTTCGGTTATCAAAACAGTGTGTTCAAAATGAGCACTGCGTTTACCATCAGCTGTTTTAAAAGTCCAATCATCTTTTTCCAGGAAAACATTCTTAGTTCCGATGTTAAGCATCGGTTCTATGGCTATTACCATACCCGGCACAAGCTTTGCTCCGGTACTTGGTTTACCAAAATTTGGAATATATGGATCTTCATGAATATATCTACCTACCCCGTGTCCCGCTAAAATATCAACTATGCCGTATTTGTGTACTTTTACAAACTGTTCAATAGCTGCACCAATATCACCTGTATGGAAACCCGACTGAGCTGCAGCGATACCTACTTCTAAAGCTTTCTCCGTAATTTCAAGTAGTTTTTTTGACACAGAATCTATCTTCCCTACTGGTACAGTCATCGCATGGTCGGTAAATACTCCTTCGTGTTTAAGCCCAAGATCGATAGAAATAATATCTCCTTCTTTTAGTATTCTATTTGCTTTTGGGATACCATGTACAACTTCATCATTAATTGATACACAAAGTGTTGCTGGAAAAGGAGTCCGCGCTCCGACTGGTCGATAATTTAAAAAAGCTGGAGTATCACCAAGTTCACGAATTAGTTTTTCAGCATATTGGTCAAGTTCTAAAGTTGATACACCAGGTGCCACTTTTGCTTTTACTTTTTGCAATACTTGGGCTAAATGCTTTCCCGCAACGCGTAAATTCTCTATTTCTTTTTTAGTTTTTATAATTATTGCCATATTAACCAATTAAAGTACCATCTAATTCACCGCCAGATAAATAAGTATCTAGATTACTTGTGGGTTTACCATTCATTATTATGACCTGTATACCAGACTCCTGTGCTTCTTTGGAAGCGATTGGGTCAAATGGGGTTGATAGACCAGGAGTCCATTCTTTTGGAATTAAATCCAAATATTGACTCCAAGAAATTTTTTCAAACTTTTTAGCATTGCTGTTTTTGCGTGGGTCAGAATCATAAACATGATCTATGTTTGATAAGTTTATTATTTTCTTTGCACCAATCTTTTTAGCTATTTCAACCGCTGCACCATCGGAACTGTGTCCTGGTTTTGTACCACCACCAATACGAATTGGCGTAGAAAAATCTATATCTTCGTCTAAATTTTCTATTATTTCCCTTTTGGCAAAATCCTCACCTATAGCCATCTGCAACATATGTGCATTTAATCTAGTCGCATAAATACCCAACCAATCTAATTGCTTAGTAGTTACATCTTGCATAATAACAGAAAGGGCATCTGTGTATTTACGACTAGTCCTGCCACCACCAGTTATAATAACGAATTTTTTTCCCTCCTTAACGTGAGAAAGAATTGTTTCTTTAAATTTCTTAACGAAATCAGAGTCTATGTTTTCTGGCACGATGAGCGACCCTCCTAATGAAATAACAATTCTTTCTTCTTCCATATTAGATATTTAGAGATTTAATAATATCCGCATGGACTGCTTCAATGCTTTGTTCACCATTTATTTTATGAATAGAATAGTTCGACATATTCTCAAAATATTTCATTGCTGGAACGACATTGTTTATATACTCGTCAAAACGTTTATTTATTGCATCAATTGTATCGTCGGTTCTTCCTCGAGCCAGATTCCTACGCATGGCTTCTTCCTTACTCAATTCAATATAAATAATTTCGACTTCTGTAATTTTTAAAATATCTAACAATGTTTCAAAACTCTTCGATTGTTCTATGGTTCTTGGATATCCGTCAAAAAACAACACCTTCTCCGGGGTATAAGAATTTATTAAAACATTTACCACCAGTGAAGTGGTTAGTAAATCAGGTTGTAATTCACCACGATCCAAAGAAGCTTTAACAAGATTTCCGAAGTGATTACCCTCCCCAACTAGTTTGCGATACATTGCCCCGGGGTACGCATATACGTTTTCTTGATTATATTTATCTTTAAAAAACTTTTTAAGGAGGTCTATTTGAGTTCCTTTGCCGGAACCAATAATGCCAAAAAATACATATGTTTTAGGCTGACTCATGATTCCTACATTACAGCAAAAAGGCCATAAAATCAAATTTTATTTTTTAAGCCAAATATGCTTTAATGTGGCATGGAGCAGCAAAACAAGAAGACAATAATAACTATTAATGGGTGGCTCGGTAGCGGAAAGTCTACTACTGCCAAAAGAATAGCTAAAGAACTTGGCTATCAACACTTCTCATCTGGAGATTTTTTTAGACAAGTAGGTATGGATTTGGGTATCACTGTAACCGAACTAAACATTCGAGCCGAAACAGACCCCCAAATAGATGTTATGACCGATGACAAGCTTCGTGGCATGCGAAATGCGCATGATGTGGTCATAGACTCACGTACTGCTTACCATTGGATACCAGAGTCTTTTAAGGTATACCTTACCCTACCCCGAGAAATTGCCAAGGAGAGAATTATCCGAAGTTTATCTGAAGACGAGATGCGTAAAAAAAGTGAACAAAGCGGCACCTCAGAAGAAGTTTATGCAAATATGGTCAAGAGATTTGAAAGTGAGCAAAAACGTTACTGGGATTTATATCAAATCAATAATACAGACTTACAGAACTATAATTTAGTTATAGATACTCACGCTAACAGTATCGAACAAACCGCAGAAAAAATACTAACTGAATACAAAAATTGGCTTAAGAACTAAACAAAAACCCCGACATTATGTCGGGGTTTTTGTTTTAAATTCTTTTAGTATTCTCGCATTGATACCTGAGCATCAACCTTTTTAATCAAATCAAGTAATACAGACACGACGATAAGTAAAGCTGTACCACCAAGTGCTAAAGCTGTAATACCAGTGATACTCTGCATAATTATAGGTAAAACAGCGATAAATCCGAGGAAGAGTGCACCGAGTAGAGTAATACGTCCTAGCACTTTTGAAATATAAGTTTCAGTTGAAACACCTGGTCTGATACCTGGAATAAATGCACCATTTTTCTGTAGGTTCTCAGCCAATGCGTGTGGATCAAAGGTAACAGCAGTATAAAAATATGTAAACAAGAAAACTAGCACGAAGTATAGTACACCATAAAGTACTGATGTTTGTGAGAAGTTAGCTAATGCAGTAGCGACTTTAGCAACAAATGGATTGGTTGCCCCAGACAATGCATTACCAATCATGGTTGGGAACAGTAATATTGAAAGTGCGAAAATAATTGGTATAACTCCAGCCTGGTTTACACGTAGTGGTAGATAGGTAGAACCTCCTCCATAAACTTTATTACCACGAACTCTTTTAGCGTATGTGACTGGTATAGGTCGTTCAGCCTCAGTAACCACAACCACTCCAGCTACAACCAATATACCGACAACAGCAAAGGCAATGTATAGTGGGATCTGGGAAACATCAAAAGTATAAACTAATTGACCGATCTCTGTAGGGATTTGAGAAACAATACCTGCAAAGATTATCATAGATAGACCATTACCGATACCGAACTCTGACATCAATTCTCCAATCCACATTATTAGAATAGAACCAGCAACAACGATAATCAGGTTAACTATTTTTTCGAAAGCAGTCAGGTCTACTAAAATACCTTGTGAACCCAATACAGTGAGTAGACTGTAACCCTGAATAATAGCTAGCGGCACAGTAAGAAGCCTTGAATATTGAGTAAACTTCCGGCGTCCTAGTTCGCCTTCTTCTTGGTACATACGCTTTAGCGAAGGAACCATAATAGTGAGAAGCTGCATAATGATAGATCCAGTAATATATGGACCAACACCAAGCATAATTATTGAAAGGTTAGATAATCCACCACCAGAGAAAAGGTTTAATATTCCGAAAAACTGGTTATTGTTCAAAAATCTATTTAAGGCAGCTGTGTCTACTCCTGGAATTGGAATAGCTGCTAATAAACGGAATATAATTAAAAAACCTAACACAGCAAAAACCCTAGATCGTAGACCCTTATCAACCCAAACTAATTTAATTTTATTCCAAAAATTTTGCATTTACTTCCTGATAACAATCTTGCCACCCTTCATGCCTGTTCGCTTGCGAATCTCGCTGAATTTTTCGTCTTTTTTAGCTAGGTCTTTTTCTTTTATTTCTACGGCTTTAATTCGAGAATTAAAAGCATAACCTCGAAGCTTTGGCAGCTTCTTAATTATATCACGTAACTCTGGTCGTCTCTTGTTACCAGCACGAGCAGTCTGACCTTTACCTCCACGTCCAGATGTTTTAGCGTGTTTACCACCACGACCGATTACTCGGTCTTTTCTGTTCTTATGTACTCGTTTTAATGTATTGATTTGCATGACACTTCAAAATTAATTATTTGCTTCACTCTGAGCTAGTGTTTTAATACTATCCTCAGGTAATTTGGTAACTTTTTGGTAGGGACTGGATATTTCAGACAAAGCTGCCATAACTGCCTTAGAGTTGTTTAGTCGATTCTTGGTTCCGCCGAGAACTTTAGCAGTTGCATCTTTTACACCAGCTAACTTCAAAATGTCGCGAACAACAGTACCAGCCACTAAACCTTTACCTTTATTCGGCATAATCATAACCTTAGAACTTCCGAATTTAGCAAAAACTTGGTGAGGAATAGATTGGTTCTTGTTCAAGCTAAGTTTAACCATTCTTTTCTTAGCGTCTCTTAAAGCTTTGTTAATAGCCAGAGAAGTATCACCTGCTTTACCCAAGCCCAAGCCCACAGCACCTTTCCTGTCCCCTGCAACTAGTGCAACTGAAAATGAGAAACGTCGTCCACCAGCCACAACACGAGTTACACGTCTGATACTTACAATCTTCTGATCGAACTCAGGCTTTGGTCTAGCAAAGGATGATTTGTGATTATTTTTTTTTCCTTCTCTTTTATCCATAATTTCTTATTAAAATTTTAATCCTGCCTCGCGAGCTGCTTCGGCTACTAATTTTACTCGGCCTGTGTATTTAAAACCATTACGATCAAAAACAACTTCGTTTATCTTTTTTGCTAAAGCAGCTTCAGCTATAGTCTTGCCTACCATTTTGGCTCTTTCTAGTTTAGTACCAGTACTTGCCTTTACGTCATTTGCAGAAACCAAAGTAACACCCTTTTGGTCATCAATAATCTGTGCATAAATAAATTTGTTTGATCGGAAAACTGAAAGACGTAATCGGAGTCCAGATACATTAATCTTAGATCGAATTTTTTTCTTTAGTCTTATTCTTTTATCTTGTTTGTTTTGCATGGCTTTTTAATTATGCAGTTTTCTTACCCTGCTTGCGACGAATAACCTCATCATCGTAACGGAAACCTTTACCCTTATATGGTTCTGGCTTCTTGCGAGCTCTGAGTGCAGCAGTAAATGAACCAACTAATTCTTTGTCGATACCAGTAACAGTTATCAAGTTCTTTTCAGCTGTAACAGTAAGTCCTTCTGGGATAGCAACTATAACAGGGTGAGAGAAACCTAAAGCTAGATTCAAGTCCTTGCCTTTTACTTCTGATTTAAATCCGACACCTTCTAAAATTAATTTCTTTTGATATGGTGTTTCTACGCCAGTGATCATATTCATGATATGAGAAGCGTAAGTACCCCACAAAGCTTTTGAAAATTTATCGTTACGCTTTGGAGTTAAAACCACCTTGTCTCCGTCCATAGTGATAGCAATATCATCTCGGAAGATTTTCTTCACTGCACCTTTTGAACCGGTTACAGTCATAACGCCAGAATCAAAAGTGATCTTGACTGTCTTTGGTATTAAAATTTCTTTTTTTCCTATTCTTGACATGATATTTTACCAAATTTTGAATAATGCTTCTCCACCAACTTGTTCGCGACGTGCGTTGGCGCCACTTAGGATACCTTTTGGTGTTGAAAGAACCAAAAGACCTGTGCCACCACGAACCTTGTTAATGTCTTTTGTACCGAAATAAACTCGTCGTGACTGCTTGGAAATACGTTCTACGTTGGCTACTTTTGGCTTACCAGCTTCAGAATAAACTAAACCTAATTCCAATTCGTTCTTGCCTTTCTTTACTTTTTTAGTTGCAGAAGTTAAGTAACCTTCTTTCACCAAGCAAGCAGCTATTGCCTCCTTCAGTTTTGAGTAAGGTACAGAAACATCAGTCTTGCCTCTTAGGCTGGCATTCTTGATGGCTATTATCATGTTTGCTATTTGATCCATATGTTTTTTCTATTGAATAGTAGATTTACCAACTTGACTTCCTAACGCCAGGCAAATTGCCTTCATTGGCTAATTCACGGAAACAGATACGACACAAATCGAAATCTCTCATAAATGCCTTACCGCGTCCGCAACGAAAACAACGATTCTTAGCTCGTGTACTAAATTTCGGTTTCTTTTGTGATCGTGCTATGACTGATGTTTTTGCCATAAATAAATATTAAAAAATAATCTGGGTACTTTGCTTGGGAATATCTCGCTTCTTTTCTTAAATCTATAAAGACTTAAGGAGAAAAGCGGATTCAATCCAAACCTCCTACCCTGCGCCCCATACTAACTAAAAACTTTTATAATGTCAATCCGCACACTTATTTTACTAACACCGAGAGTCTCAGTAAAATAAGTGTGCGGATAAAACTATCTCTTTCCTTCTTCTTTTTTAAACGGAACACCAAGGAGTTCAAAGAAATTTGTAGCTTCTTTTTTATTTTTAGCGGTAGATACAATAGTGATAGCAAGACCGAAAACGTCTTTGATATCTTCATCAGCAGTTTCTGGGAAAATTGTGTGTTCTTTGATACCCATTGTGAAATTACCAATATTATCAACTCCTGATTTGTTCACTCCACGGAAGTCTTTAGTTCGAGGTAATGCCACATTGAAAAGCTTCTCCAAGAATCCATACATGCGAGAACCACGTAGAGTAATAGTTATACCTACAGGGTCACCCTGGCGAATTTTGAAGGTAGCAATAGATTTCTTGGCTCCACGCAAAGCTGGCTTTTGTCCGGTTATTTTGGCCAAGCGAGCTGCGATGTCGGTATTCTTATTCTTGTCCTTTTTCATGTAGGTACCAGTACCAACGTTTACAACAACCTTGGACAATCGAGGTGCTGCCATTTTGTTCTTGTAGCCAAAAGTGCCTTTCAACACTTCGTACGCCATTTGTTCTTTTTCTTTTACAGTTTTGTATGCCATATTTTTAGCTTAAATTTCCTGTCCGCTTTTTCGGGCGATTCGAACCTTTTTATCGCCAACAGTCTTATAACCTACTCGTGTACGTTTTCCTCCTTTTGGATCAAGTGCCATTACATTAGAAGCATTGATAGGCATAGCTATAGTAATAGTACTGCCCTTCTCACCTCCTTTTCGTGGTTTCTGATGCTTCTTGACCAAGTTGATACCTTCGATTACAACTTTATTTTCTTTGGATAAAACTCGTGCGATTGTTCCCTTTTTGCCATTATCGCGACCAGCTATCACTATTACATTGTCTCCTTTTTTTAGTTTCATGATTTTGAATTGAAATTAAATAACTTCTGGAGCTAGAGAAATAATTTTCTGGTAACCCATTTCAGAAAGTTCTCGAGGCATTGGTCCGAATACACGTCCTGCCTTAGGGTCAAGTTTACCTTTTTCGAGTATTACCACCGCATTGTCATCAAAACGAATATATGAACCATCGCGTCGGCGATATGCCTGACGAGTCCTTACTACCACAGCTTGATGCACATCCTTCTTCTTTACTGCCTTGCGAGGAGTTGCAACTTTTACAGCAATAATAACCTTCTCACCGATTGATGCATAACGCTTCTTGGAAGAACCAAGGACCTTGAAAACCTGGGCCAATGTTCCACCTGAGTTATCTGCTATTTTTACTAATGTTCCGTGTTGTATCATGTTATTAATCTAAAACTTTAAACTTTTTATCTTTTGAAATCGGGCGAGTTGGAACAATGGAAACTTTGTCACCAACCTTGAATTTATTATTTTCATCGTGCACCTTATATTTCTTGCTGATTTTGTAGTACTTTCCGTATTTTGGATGCTTCACGAATCTGGATACTTCTACAACGATTGTTTTCTGCATTTTAGCAGAAAACACAGTTCCTTCTAGAGTACCCTTTACACTAACTTCTTTTTTTTCAACTTTCTTCTTTGGCATATAAATTATTTATTAGCGCGAGCAACAACTCGAGTCTTAACTGGTAACTTGCTGCCTGCTTTGCGCAATGCTTCGCGAGCAACTGATTCGTCTACGCCATCTACTTCAAAAATAACGCGTCCAGGTTGTACTTCAAAAACATATCCTTGTGGATCACCTTTACCCTTACCCATACCTACCTGTGCAGCTTTCTGAGTATAAGGTCGATCAGGGAAAATGCGAATCCAATACTTACCAGTTTTAGTTAACTGTCGAGACATAGCCTTACGTGCAGACTCAATCTGATTAGATTTAACACGAGCACCAGATTCAGCTTTCAATCCAAAAGATCCAAAAGAAATTTTAGTTCCTCGGGTCTCTGGAGTCGTTAGCTTGTTCTTGGACCTGCCAGACTGCCACTTTCTGAATTTTACTTTTTTAGGTATTAACATGGGATTTTATTATGCTTCTTTTTTAGCAAAGATTTTACCTCGATAAATCCAAACCTTGATACCAATGGTACCGTAGGAAAGGGTTGCTCTTTCACGCTTGAAATCGATATCTGCACGGAAAGTCTGAAGAGGGATAGAACCACGCTTCAATTCTTCGGTTCGAGCAATTTCAGCACCACCTAGACGTCCTGATAGAACTATACGTACTCCTTGTACTCCTGGAGCAGCCATCACCTTCTCTACAGTTTGTTTCATAACACGTCGGTAGGTAATTCTTTTTTCTAAACCTTCAGCAATCATATAAGCAACGATAGATGCATCAGATTCAGGGTTGGTTACTTCTACTACTTCAAGCTTAAAATCTTCAATCTTAGGTAGTCCAAGCTTTGCCATCTTTTTTACAATTTCTTCTTTGAGTTTAGTTGCGCCCTCACCTGATCTTCCGATTAGAAGACCTGGTCGTGAAGTCTTTAGGATATAACGTGTCATCTTACGATTTCGTTCGATTTCGATAGAAGATACGTACAAACCTCGTAGTTTCTTTTCTAGCCATTCTCGTAGTAATACATCAGCCTTTAAATAGGTTGGGTATTTCTTTGGGTCAGCAAACCAGCGACTTTTCCAGTCTCTTAGGATTACCAATCTGTGTGCATAAGGATGAACGATTTTAGACATATTATTTATTAGCTTTTGCTTTTGGCTTTTTGGTTACAACTTTCGACTTTGGGGCTTTTTCTGCTTTTACTTTTTTTGTTTTTACGGCACGCTCCCCTAACACAACGGTAACGTGGCTAGTTCTTTTGTTGATTCTAGCACCACGGCCCATAGCTCTCGGCATCATGCGTTTCATAACTATTCCTTTGTCAACTGAAAATTCTTTAATGAATAGATTTTCTACATCAAGGCCTTGTGACTTAGCGTTAGCTACAGCAGATAGTAGTAATTTGTGCAAAGGAGTACTTGCTCTTTTAGTAAGCATTTGCAAAGAAATCAAAGCATCAGCAACAGGCTTGCCTTTTACTAGTGTTGCAACTAAGCGTACTTTACGTGGTGATTGTCTGTAATTTTTTAAAAATGCTTTCATGATTGTTAATTATTGGTAAACTCTGAGATTATTTCTTTTTGGCACCAGCTGCTCCGGTGGTAGCCGCAGTTGCAGCCTTAGCCTGAGCTATTTCAGTCTCTTTCTTCTTGGCTTCTAATTCTTTCTGCATTTTACCTCCGTGCTTAATAAACTTCTTGGTTGGAGAGAATTCACCTAGTCTGTGTCCAATCATGTCTTCGTTTACTAGTACCTCAATAAAATTCTTGCCGTTATAAACAGCAAAAGTGAAACCTACCATTTCTGGAGATATAACACATGCTCGAATCCAAGTCTTAATTGGTGGGGTTTGAAGCGGGCTTTTGCCTAGTACTTTCTTGAGTACTCTCTCGTCTACGTATGGTCCTTTTTTAACTGATCTTGTCATAAATTATTTAATGTTATCAGCCTTTGTAATAGAAAAACTGATAAACAAAAAGCTCTAACCGAGCTTTTGCCTATACTAGCAGATTTTTTATCAATGTCAAATGATAACAATAAAAAATCCCCTTTCGGGGATTTTTTATTGTTATTTATTTTGATTTTTTTCCTTTCCCAACCTTTCTTCGAGATACGATAAATACATTTGAGTATTTCTTTGGAGTTCTGGTCTTGCGTCCACCAGTTACTTTACCCCATAGAGTCTTCGGTCGCTTGGTACCTCGGCCTTGTCGTCCTTCACCACCACCATATGGGTGGTCAACTGGGTTCATGGCAGTACCACGAACTGTTGGGCGGATACCTTTCCAGCGACTGCGTCCAGCTTTACCAAGGTTCTCAAGGTGATGTTCTTCGTTTGATACATTACCGATAGATGCGTAGCAGTTTTCACTTACCTTACGAACTTCGGTAGAAGGCATTTTTAAATTAGTGTAACCGTCAGCATTAGCTACCACCTGAGCTGCAATACCAGCAGATCGGGCTATTTTGGCACCACCATTCGGTTTAAGTTCGATGTTGTATACAAATGTACCAACTGGGATGTTTTTCAACATCATTCGATTTCCAGGATTCAAATCAGCTTTCTCAGAAACGATAAATGTATCACCTGGTTTAACTGATTTTGGTACTATTGCATACCTCTTTTCTCCATCTTGGTAAACAGCTAATCCGATAAAAGCAGTTCGGTTTGGATCATACTCAACACTTTTTATTTTAGCTGGAATGTTTTTCTTGTCGTATAAAAAGTCTACAGCACGATATAGTTTCTTGTGTCCAGAACCCTTGTGGCGTGTAGTAATACGGCCAAAGCTGTTACGTCCGACAGATCGCTTCCTACCATAGGTAAGGGACTTTTCTGGGGTTGATGTAGTGATGACTCCGCGATATGTCACGGTAGTCATGTTTCGACGAGATTTACTTGTTGGTTTATATTTCTTCATGGTCTTGTATTATACAAATTCGATTTTATCTCCTTTTTTCAAATAAACCAGAGCTTTGCGACCTCCTCCACGAACTCCTGGTCTACCTCGGAAACGAACAGTTTTCTTTTCAATAGCTAATATATTTACTCGGACTGGCTTTACTTTAAATGAAGCAAAAATTGCTTTAGCCACTTCATTTTTAGTAGCACCCTTTTCAACATTAAAAGTATATATATTACCTTCTGCTAACATTGAAGCTTTTTCAGTAACTCGAGGAGAAATGATTGGCTTTGATAGCTCTTTCTTTGCTTCTTTTTTTTCTTTTGTTTTCTTTTCTTTAGCCATAATTTTTATATTCCTCGAGTATCCAAGAATTTAATTGATTCTTCTGGATTTTCGATTATTAAATATTTATGATTCAAAACTTCAAGTGGGTTCAAATTCTTCAGGAAGACTATATCAAATGCAGGGATATTGCGGTAACTCTTCTCAGCAATTTCGTTGCGTCCATCTAAGGCCATAAGTGCCTTTGCCTTCTTAGCCTTAGCTAAGTCGTTCCAACCTGATGCCTTGCCTAGTTTTTCAGTCACAATGATAGCATCCTTAGTTTTGATTTTAGCTCCTGCAAGTTTATCAACGAATAGTATTTCACCTTCTTTGAACTTGCGAGAAAGTACTGAGAACAAAGCTTGTGCACGCATTTTCTTAGATATCTTTTTCTTGTAGTTTTTGTCAGACAAAGGACCGTGTGCCACACCACCACCAACCCAGATTGGACTTCTAGTAGATCCATGTCGTGCTCGTCCAGTTCCTTTTTGTTTCCAAGGCTTTTTACCACCACCAGAAACCTCACCTCGGTCTTTAGTGTCAGCTGTTCCAGCACGCTTGTTTGAACGCATGCCTTCGACTACCTGGTGTACTAAGTCAGAGCGCCACTTTGCAGCGAAAACTCTTTCAGGTAATTTAATACTACCAGCCACTTCACCTTTTTGATTGTAGATTTTTGCTTCCATTTTATTTTGCGCAGATTTCAAGCAGGGTTCCGCGGCGACCTGGTAGCGCACCCTTAATTAAGATAACATTTTGTTCAGTATCAATTGCTACAATTTCTTTGTTCTTTTCTGTGATTCGATCACTACCCATGCGACCAGCCATACGCATACCTTTTGGTACGTGTGTACGGAGACCGCCACCAATAGATCCTGGTTCTCGTTCAGAGTGTTTCTGTCCGTGAGTTCGAGGTCCTCCTTTAAAACCATGACGTTTTACAACACCTTGGAATCCTTTACCTTTTGAGGTACCAGATATTGTTACCTTCTCCCCTGCAGCAAAAACTTCACTAGGATTTAAAGTGTCTCCAACTTTGTGTTCGCTATTTGCTGTAAATTCACGCAAATATCGGAAACTACCTAAATCTTTAAGGTGACCTTTTACAGCCTTGGAAATTTTTTTAGCATTTCGAGTACCGAAACCAACCTGCACAGCGTCGTAGCCGTCCTTTGCCTTTGTCTTGACCTGAGTCACGATGTGCGGACCAGTTACGACAACCGTTACCGGAACTACCTTACCATCTTCGGTAAAGTATTCGGTCATTTCTTCTTTTGTTCCCAGAATGAATTTCATGATTTTCTAATTCTCCAAACTAGAGCATCTTTACATCAATATCAACTCCTGAAGGGAGAGAAAGATTGGTTAGCGCTTCAACAGTTTTTGGATTTGGATTAACTATGTCAATAAGTCTTTTGTGGACTCGTATTTCGAACTGTTCACGAGCGTTCTTGTAGACAAAAGAAGCGCGGTTCACAGTGTATTTCTTAATTTCAGTTGGTAGTGGAACTGGGCCCAAGACAGTAGCGTCGTGACGAATAGCAGTATCAATGATCTGCTTGACTGATGCGTCGAGAATTTTACTCTCATAAGCTCGCACTCGTATACGTAGCACCACACGATCGTCCTTTTTCTTTGGTTCAGTCTTGGACTTTTTATTTGTCGCTTCTTTCGCCATGAATTTAATCTAAAATAATTATTTCAATATCTTTGTTACAACACCAGCACCTACAGTCTTACCTCCTTCTCGGATAGCAAATCTCTGTTGTTCTTCTAGGGCAACTGGAGTAACCAATGTTACAGTTATCTTAACTGTATCTCCTGGCATAACCATTTCTGTGCCTTCTTCTAGTACAACTTCTCCAGTTACGTCAGTGGTTCGGATGTAGAATTGAGGCTTGTAACCCTTGAAGAATGGTGTGTGACGACCTCCCTCTTCCTTCTTTAGAACGTAAACTTCAGCAGTAAAGCTATCATGAGGAGTAACAGTACCTGGCTTTGCAAGAACCTGTCCTCGAGTGATGTCGTCTTTCTTAAGACCTCGTAGCAATATACCAGCGTTGTCTCCAGCCATACCTTCTTGAAGGTTCTTGTTGAACATTTCAATACCAGTAACAGTGGTCTTCGCAGTTGCTTTAACACCCACGATTTCGATTTCTTCACCAACCTTTACGATACCTCTTTCGATTTTACCAGTAACAACTGTACCGCGGCCTTCGATTGAGAAGATGTCTTCTACAGGCATCAAGAATGGCTTTGCAGTATCGCGTTCTGGAACTGGGATGTAAGTATCAAGAGCATTTGTAAGTTCAAGAATCTTCTTTGCCCATTCATCTGAAGCGTCTGAAGCTTCAAGACCCTTAAGAGCAGAACCACGGATAACCGGGCAAGCTGCACCATCAAAGCCTTGTTTTGTAAGGAGTTCACGGATTTCTTCTTCAACAAGGTCGATCATGTCTTTGTCGTCAACCATGTCACATTTGTTAAGGAAAACAATGATTTTTGGCACACCAACTTGTTTTGCCAAAAGAACGTGTTCACGAGTCTGAGGCATAGCACCGTCAGTAGCAGCCACCACAAGGATAGCACCGTCCATCTGAGCAGCACCGGTGATCATGTTCTTGATGTAGTCAGCGTGACCAGGAGCATCAATGTGAGCATAGTGGCGAGCAGCTGTTTCGTACTCGTTGTGGGAAATGTTAATGGTGATACCACGAGCTTTTTCTTCTGGAGCACCGTCGATTTGGTCAACACTCTTCATTCGAACAGTGTTACCTGCCAAATTAAGACAATTCAAAATAGCCGCAGTTAAAGTGGTCTTTCCATGGTCAACGTGACCGATGGTACCTACGTTTACGTGTGGCTTATCTCTTTTAAATTCTTCTGCCATATGATTTTTCCCGCGCCTCTGGCGTCGGGTGGTTTTAATAACTGAGACTTGGTATACGAGAATTTACTAAGGCTCGATTACTAAAGAATTATTAATAATTTATAAATTAGCAACGAAAAAACTGCGAAAGTGCAGTTGCCACTCATATTAGCAGATAAATTTTTAATGTCAAACACACTACCCTAAAAAATACACCCCGGAGTTTTAAGTCCGGGGGTTTATGGTGAAAAATGTTTTTATGAAATAAGCATTTTAGTCTGTTTTTGGTGGATGGATTTTTTGAATGATGTTTTGCTGTGTTTTTTTACGTTTTTTGGGATTTGCAATCCTGCCTGCCCATACCAATAACTGTATAAGCCAGATGCGCCTTTTTTTCTTTTTAGAATTGAGCATACACTAAAAATTTAAGATGAGACTTTTTCCCACTCACTTACGTGAAAAGAAAAAAGCATTGAGGTGACTGTGCGTTCGAAAATATGCCGAATTGGGCCAAGTGTCACAAAAAATCGTTCTTTCAACATATTTCTATGTTTTAGAGTAGCGTACTGAACACTAATCGGAAGAACGTATTTTTTGGCATATTCGGAGAAAAATTCTCTCCCCTTGTCCATGTTCTCGGGCTTCCTTAGATCTAGCAGGATCACCGGAAGCCAGTACTGAGCGCTTTTATTGTCCATGAGATGAGATATGTTATTTTATTTCAATGAATTATTTCGCTCACTATAGTACATTTGAGCGGAAAAACAAGAACTTATAGTTTTTTTGTAATGTCGCAAAAATTTTTTATAGGTATATAATTAATCTATGAATGAACAAAAATTTGAAAAAAAGTTAATGCCACCAACCCTAGAAGATGATACCTTTATGGAAGCCTTAGATTCTTTTAAAGACAAGGCAATACACAATTCTCGAAGTATGAGTCATAAAGAGGCTTTAAAAAAAGCTTTTTCCGAATCTTTCCCGAACATTGATATTTGCCAAGAATAAATAAAACACATAAAGGACATAACCCCGCTTTCCTATCGGACATATGGGAAAATTTAAAGGCCCGATACGCAATGATTGATCTGCGCGTACCGGGCCTAAGTTATTGGTTCCATTTTTTCTTTTTTTGTCACCTAATCAGGGTAACGTCTCCGTAGATTTTATTACACTCTTCGAATTTCCAAACAACATGAGCACGAAATGTATATACATCGGGTTGAAGCTCTTTACCACCACAAGTACCGTCCCAAGCATGGCCAGAGTATATTAACCCTCCCCACCTGTTATAAACCCATATTTCTGAAACTGATCCGTCGGGTCCAAATACCTGAAACAGATCATTGTCCCCGTCATCATTTGGGGAAAAAACATTAGGTTTATAGACATCCCAATCGCATTCAGAAAACAAATGCGGGATCATGAGAAGAGTGTCATACTCTCGGCATTCATCCAATGTACCAATAATAGTGTACAGGCCTGGTCTTCTGAGATAGCCTCCAACGGGACTGCCATCTTTGTACCACATAATATTTACATTACTAATTGCATCGACAGAGATATCTAGTTCTTTATTGAACAATAAAGTGTCAACGTTCGGCGCAAAGTTTAATTCGAGATCAATAGCCTTATACTGTGGTTCCGCAAAAATAGAATCAATAAGGCAATCGGAAACTGTGACAAAATACCATCCAGGCTGACTAACATAAATGTAATTAACGTTTTTAGCGCTGCTAGACCAATCGCCTTTTAGCCCCGTAGGCAGAAAAAGTTTTTGTTTTGACGAACAAAAAACTTGTTTCGCCTCTATACGGATTGAGTCTGGATGGTAGACCAATACATACCCCTTATTGCATGGGGTTATCCATTGATACAAACCTACCGGAACTGGGTTATTGACTCTAAGCGTGTCTTTGTCACAGATAATGGTATCACCGTACGGATTTAACCATGTGGTTTTATAATCTTGATCGTAACATTTGGACACGAGAAAAAGGTCTTCGCCAGGACAGGCAACGGCATACTGAACGGACTGATAATCTAAACAGATATTTACTGGTTTGCATTCCACCGACCAATTTGTGAAATTAGACTGGTTTGATAAAACTGTAGCAGTGAAATTATACAGGTCAGCATTTACAAACATGTCCCCCACTGCACCGTCTGCAAGTTTTTCAACAATAAACCCGTCTTCTGAAACATCTACTTGAATTGGTCCTTGGAATACTCTGGCTGACGAAAAATTAAAAGGAAATATGGTAACTTCACCAACGACCAAATTTTCAATTGGGTTAAAATCGGATTTACCAACCCCAATAATTCCTGATTTAGTTCCGTCTTCTCTTGTAAATTGCAAGAAATCAACTACGTGGTTACTGTTCAAGTGGATCTCTGCTCCACAAGTAGATGGAAACTCAAAACAGATTGATGCCGTACCGTTATTACCACCGAATTCACCGGCGAAGAATTGTGAGGTGTTTAAAACCTCAATGCAGTCCCCGCGCGGCTCGACGGTGCTTTGGTAGTTAGAAAAATGATTTGGTTCGTCTTGGGCATAGATTAATCTTAGTGCGCAATTTGATTAAACAGTACTGGATGGTATAAAATCATATCTAATGTCCACAAATTTAAAACTAGTTTCTTTAAACATTCAAACAAATAAACACATCCCAGCGGTTTTATCTTTTCTAAAAAACGAGGATCCTGATGTGATCTGCCTTCAAGAAATTTTCCAACCTGATTTTGAATTACTGACTAAGGAACTTAACTTAACAGGAGTATTTGACTCCCAGTTAATATTTAAAGACGCTGGTGGTGCAGTACACAACCAAGGAGTAGCCGTACTATCACGCTGCCCCATTTTATCTCACGAATCTATCCCTTATACAAACCAGATTGCAAGCCTAGATCCAATAGAGACAAAAACACATTCAGAGAAAAAAGAAAACAAAAATAGTGCAAATTCACAATACGCCAGAAAAGTTCTTTTTGTAAAAATAAATAAAGGTGAAGAAGAATTTGTTTTCGCGAATACACACTTCACTTGGGCATATTATGGATACATGAACCAGGTAACGGACGAATTTGTTTGGGATATAGATGAACCTTCAACAACACAACAATCTGAGGATGCAACAAGACTCCTCGAAATATTTTCCAATATGGGTGAATTTGTTTTCTGTGCAGACACTAATTGCCCCCGAGGGCAGAAGAACTTTGCTTTGTTTGCTGAAAAATTAAAGGATAATATTCCAGAAATCTACAAAACAAGCATTGATGGGTCTTTACACAGAGCCGGATCTTTACCTCTCATGGTAGATGTGGTTTTTACTACTCCTACTTACACAGTAACAAACGTTGTATTAAAAGACGGAGTCAGCGACCACATGGCTGTTGTCTGCAATATTTCTAAATAGATTTAGCCTATGGGCTTAGCGGTTCATTGTATCAGAAACAATACTTCCATCAGCCATGGTGATGGTGCGGTGTGCCAGGCGGGCATATTCTTCTTCGTGGGTTACCATAATTATGGTCTGCCCTTCTTGGTTTAATTTTACAAAAGCATCAATGACGTGCTTGGATGTCTCAGAGTCCAGGTTCGCTGTTGGTTCATCAGCAAAGATAATTTTCGGCTCGTGCGATATCGCTCGTGCAATAGATACACGCTGCTGCTGACCTCCGGATAGGGCCGAAGGCAAATTATTCATACGGTCAAGCAATCCAACCTTGTCTAGTGCCTTTTTCGCCTTTTCTTCTGATTCTTTCATATCGTACCCCTGCATGAGGAGTGGCAGCATTGTGTTCTCAAGCGCCGTGAGTGAAGGCAAAATAGCATAGTCTTGGAATATATACCCCAGGTCATTTAAACGCGACAGTGTGCGAGAATTCTCATCAAGTTTAGTGTATTCAATACCGTCTATATACACATCTCCAGAGGTTGGTAAATCAAGTAGCCCAAGCTGATAAAGCAAGGTTGATTTACCACTACCTGATTTGCCAGTAACTGTCAGGAACTGCCCTTCTGGTACAGAAAAAGTAAGATTGTTTAAAGCAATAATCTCAGCATCTCCACTTTGAAATATTTTCGTTAGATTTTTAATTTGAATCATTTTTATCTTCCTAAGATTGCTGATAATGTGTTTTGTTTAATAACGATTCTAGCTGGTATATAACCGGCAATCATGGTGGTTATAAGTAGGATAAAAGCACGAGTCATAGTTCCAGACAGAGTGGCTACTAAAATTCCATCTGAGAATGGGAAGTCTATCGGATTTTCAGTGAAATAAGGTTTGATTAATCCAAAAGTTAAGACCATACCGAACAAGATACCAAGCGAAGCATAGATGGTTGCCTGATACATATAGGAAAACAATATGGCTTGCTTGTTAATACCGATACCTTTCAATATACCAATATACCTTCGGCGAGTTATCGCGTTCACGAATATAACAATAAATATTGTGATAGATGCTACAACCAAACCAATACCAGATATAGCTGAACCCAATATACCGAAAGTTGCTTTAATATCTTTCAAGAATTTAGGGAAAGCTTCTTCAGCCGTCTGTACTCGAGCCCAATCCCCCACTCCACTGTCTAACAAGAATTGTTTTGCTACATTTGGGTCAACGCCTGGTTGTAATTGTATTGCTATTGAACCTGCGTTTAAATCAGTTTGATTTGATAACTTTCTGGCTTCGCTGGCAAGCATCACTACCGAAAAGTCAAAAGTATCTACTTTAGAACTTAGAATACCTTTGACGAAATATTCTTTTTCTAAATTTCCAGAAGTGAGTTTTACTCTAGAACCAACATCAGTGTTTTTCAAACTCTCAAATCCAGGTGCATCAATCGGGGTAAATTCATAAAGAAAATTCTTACCAATCAGAATACTGTCTGCATCGTTCTCGTCCAAGTACTCACCACGCAGAACAAATTTAGAAACTCCAGAAAATTTATCTTCTTCTTTTGGATCAATACCTAAAATAGGTGCGCCTGCTCCACCCTTCTTCTCACCAGGTTTGGTGGTCTCACGATAGGTGTCCTCTACCCTAGCTGAGCCCGCATACCGTACAGTATGATTTCTATAACCTGGGATTGTTTTTACAATGCTTTCAACTTCGGGAGTTTGTAGAATTGTAGTACGACTCAAGAAAGGAGAAATGATGATATCACCAATAGCGTATTTCTTCTGTGCATCTTCAGAACCTTGAATAAGCCCAATCAGAATACCTGAAACTACAACCAAATTCAGAAAGGTTAAGGTCATCACCGCTACAATAAGGGTGGTGGTCCATATATTGGCACGTTTTAACTCACGTCTAGCTAGAAACCAACCAACTCGGACATTTCTTTTAAAAGAATTTTTAGTATTTAATGACATTATTTTTCGACAATTGCTATGCTAGCGTCCTCAGTCAAACCAGACACTACTTCAATCATATTACCGTCACCGCTTTCACCGGTTACAATCTCTGTTTGGGTTAAATCACTTTTATCTTTTCCAGTCGCAACATCAACAAATTTTTTACCATCTACGTTTTTGATAGAAGCCTCAGGTATTGAAAGTACGTTTTCTTTACTTTTAATTGTAATGGCAATTTCAGCATTCATGCCAGATCGTATGTTTGGGTTCTTGTCATTCAATAAAACTTTAATTTTGTAGTTCACTACCCCATCAGAAGTCAGAGAAGAAGGGTCGATGTGGTACACAGTGCCTGTAAATTGTTGGCCAGGCAAAGCATCAAAAACAACACTCACAGATTGATTAAGCGCTATTTCAGAAATATTTGATTCATTGATTAAAGCTTCAACGTACAAATTATCAATGTCTTCAAGAGTGATAACTGGTGAGTTTGAAGTAGCCAATTCACCATACTTTGTATCAAGCTTTGTAATAGTTCCGTTAGCTGGAGCTTTAATTATATTATCGCTATAAGTATTTTGTGCTTGTTCTAACCCACCTTGAGCAGACAGGACATCTGCCTTGGCCAAATCTATATCTGCATCACGGGCCGCAGCTAGCTTCAGATTAAGTTCTGCTTCACGCTGATTTACCAAAGACTGCGCACTAGATATAGCTGCTTCTTTGGTATTTAACGCAGATTGATATACATTTTCATTGGTGAGGTAATCAGCTGCTTTTTTGTTGGGAAAATTAAGCACCCAATTAGAGTTACTAATATTAGATGTTGAAGAAAATAGAATGTATAGACCAGAATTACCTATGGGTTGCGGTGTGGTAGTGCTAACAACCCCCTCACTTGCAACAGCACCACTAGTAGAAAACATCAAACCGTTGCCAGTAGTGTAAATATTGATATTGATTGATGATTCTTTAGATAGATTATAAGTACCACTAATGGTTGGTGCTATAACGGTAGTACTCTGAGAACCTCCAGGCAATGCCTCTGGAGTAGAGTTCAGCAGTTTACTATAAGCATTTGATACAAGAGTGTTTTGTGTATTTTTTGTGTTAATTAAATCTTGTTTAGCGTTTTCTAAATTAACTCGTGCCAGAGAAATTTCTTCATTTGAAGCTCCGTCAATTGTCTTCTTGAGCTTAGCTTCAGCCCCCAGCAAGGCTGCTCGGGCTTTAGTTACATTAGCCAAATCACCACCCGCATCTAGGCTAAGCAATACATCACCTTTTTTAACCTTATCCCCCACAGCTACTTTAACCAGACTAACAAAACCAGACTTTGAAAAAGAAAGGTCCAAGTCCACAGCTGATACCACCTGACCAGTTGCTCGTACTGTGCGAGTCAAGGTGCCTTTGGTTGGTGTTATAAAAGCATAGTTTGAAGTGTTGTTTTCGTTTAAAACGAAATAACCAGCAACCAGCAAAACTACAACAACAAGCACTAGTAATTTCTTACGAATTATAAAACTTTTTATTTTTTCTAACATATTGTTGATTATAGCATACATGAAAAAAGAGCCTGGGGCTCTTTTTTCATCTTTAAGATTTTTAAAAGATTACTTTCTAGCTGCAATTATAGTGTCAGCTACGTTTTGAGGCACGATATCATACCTTAGGAATTCCATTGTGAAAGACGCACGTCCTTCGGTCATAGAACGCAAGCCTGTCATGTAACCGAACATTTCAGATAATGGTACTACAGCCTTAACAACCTTATTCATTCCTCGGTCTTCCATACCTTCGATAAGTCCACGTTTAGATGACAAGTTTCCTGTAACATCACCCATGAATTTATCTGGAGTTACTACTTCAACCTTCATCATCGGTTCAAGTATTACTGGACGAGCAGCACGACATGCATCTTGGATAGCCATAGAAGCTGCGATTTTGAAAGCCATTTCGTTGGAGTCCACTTCGTGGAAAGATCCGTCCCAAAGTTCTACTGAAACATTAACCATTTTAAATCCAGCCAAGATACCTCGATCAAGTCCTTCTTTGAAGCCTTTTTCACAAGGGGCAATATATTCCTGAGGAATAGCACCTCCTTTGATACTGTTGATGAATTCGAATCCTTCAGATCGCTTGGTGTTCTTTGGCAGGTCTTCGATTTCTTCTTTGGTTAAAGCAACCATTGGCTTAACCTTAATCTTCACATGACCGTAGTTACCACGTCCACCAGACTGTTTGATGTATTTACCTTCAGTTTCAGAGTTTCCGTTAATAGTTTCTCGGTATGCAACCTGTGGCTTACCAACATTTGCTTCTACTGTAAACTCGCGCTTCAGACGATCAACGATAATTTCAAGGTGTAGTTCTCCCATACCTGCGATGATTGTCTCCCCTGTTTCTTGATCAGTTGTAACTCTAAAGGTTGGGTCTTCTTGAGCAAGGCGGTTAAGTGCCATACCCATTTTTTCTTGGTCAGCTTTTGTCTTTGGTTCAATACGCAAAGAAATAACAGGCTCTGGGAAAACTATTCTGTTCAATTCTACTGGTGCATTTTCATCACAAATAGTATCAGAAGTAATGGTGTCTTTAAGTCCTACAGCAGCTGCAATTTCTCCTGCATATACTTTCTTTACTTCTTCTCGATCATTAGCGTGCATTCGCAGAATACGTCCAATTCTTTCTTTGTTTCTAGTTCGGGGGTTATAAATATAACTTCCAGCAGAAAGAGAACCAGAATATACTCGGAAGAAAATAATCTGTCCTACGAATGGATCGGTAGCAACCTTGAAAGCAAGTGCTGAGAAAGGTTCTGCATCTGAGGCTTTACGAACTGTTGGTTCTTCTGTGTTCGGGTCAATACCAGGGATAGGTGGAATATCAGTTGGTGCCGGTAGGTAGTCTACAACAGCATCAAGCACTAACTGCACTCCCTTGTTTTTAAGAGCGCTACCAGCAAAAACTGGGAAAATATTGTTAGCAATTACAGCTTTACGCAATACTTTTTTAAGAGTATCTGCGCTTGGCACAATACCTTCTAGGTATTCAGTCATTAAAGCATCATCTTGCTCAACAATCTTTTCAATAAGTTCTGCGTGATAACCTTCTGCTTCTTTTTTGTATTCTTCTGGAATATCTTTTTCAAGAACTTGGTTACCCATATCTCCTTCGAAATAGAAGGCCTTCATTTTCAAAAGATCAATAACACCTTCGTGTTTATCTTCAAGTCCAATAGGTATTTGTAAACGAACTGCTTTTTTGGTTAGACGATCTAAGATCGTTTTATATGAGTGTTCAAAGGACGCGCCTGTTCGGTCGAGCTTGTTGATAAAACAAATACGTGGAACATTAGCTTCATCAGCATAACGCCAGTTGGTTTCAGACTGAGGTTCTACACCAGCCACACCGTCAAACACAACAACCGCACCGTCAAGTACGCGAAGTGAACGCTTTACCTCAACAGTAAAGTCAATGTGCCCAGGAGTATCGATGATGTTGAAACGATGTTTCAATTTCTTATCTGTCGGCGCAGCATAAGTTGGTGTCCAGAAACAGGTTACCGCAGCGGAGGTAATAGTGATACCTCTCTCTCGCTCCTGTTCCATCCAGTCGGTAGTGGTTTCACCATCGTGAACTTCACCTATTTTATGTGACACACCTGTATAAAAAAGCACGCGCTCGGTAGTGGTAGTCTTACCAGCATCGATGTGTGCAATAATCCCGAAATTTCTAACTTTCTCTAGTGGATAATCTCTTTCCATATATAATTAAAATTAATAACAACTAATAAAAAAGCGCGTCCTAGCGCTAAGTGCAATATAACCTACAAAGCTACTTTTTGCAAACAAAATGAACTAGCAAAGAAAAAAGCCCTGTTGTTTTTCGAGTGGTCTCTAGAATTGACCCGAGGACCCGAGAAAAACAACAGGGCTTTTGAATGTTTCAATTACCAAGCGAAGTGGGCGAAGGCTTTGTTGGCATCTGCCATCTTGTGAGTATCGTCTTTCTTCTTCACAGCAGAACCTTCGTTCTTAGATGCAGCAATTAATTCGTCAGCTAGTTTGATATGCATTGGACTTCCCTTCTTGCCGCGAGCAGCATCACGAATCCATCGCATAGCGAGCGCAAGTCTGCGTTCAGCACGTACTTCTCGGGGTACCTGGTAGTTTGCACCACCGATACGCTTGGATCGTACTTCTGTGAGGGGGCCAGCGTTTTTCATTGCTAGGTCAAAAACTTCTAGAGGATTTGGATTACCAGTCTTTTCTTTGATTACTTCAAAAGCTCCATAAACGATCTTGCGAGCAGTTTCCTTCTTGCCAGCAATCATCATGTAGTTGATAAACTTCTCAAGCTTTGGTGAGTTGTAAACGAAGTCTGGATTTACTTTATTTCGATTTTTTACTTTACGTCGCATATAATTTTATTTTTTATCTTTTGGTTTCTTGTTACCGTATAGAGATCGTCCTTGTCGTCGTTTTTCTACACCTTGGGTATCTAATACACCACGAACGATGTGATAACGTACTCCAATCAAGTCTTTAACACGACCTCCTCGAAGCATAACCACTGAGTGTTCCTGTAGGTTGTGTCCTTCACCTGGAATATAAGCAGTAACTTCCATACCGTTAGTTAATCGTACACGAGCAATCTTTCGGAGAGCAGAGTTAGGCTTTTTTGGAGTGGTAGTTGTAACTTTGGTACAAACACCTCTTTTAAATGGTGAAGAGTAATAAACCGGCTTGTTCTTAAGCAGGTTAAATCCGCGAGTTAAAGCCACAGTCTTGTCTTTACCTTTTGGTGCCTTGCGGCTTTTTCTGACTAATTGATTAATTGTTGGCATTCTGTGTTTGTGTATGTGTATGTAAATTAAAAGAGTCTCAAGGACTCTATGTGCACGCAAGTAATCTACTATAGGTTAGAAAAAATTGCAAGTCCCCTTTAGTCTGGGCCTACAGGTTAATCCCTGTTATTAGTTGAAAAGCATGAATTATAATTGGGGATAAGTATTGAGAAAAAAAGAAAATGAACGCTATTAACAAAAACAAAGAGTAACGCTCAATTACGTTTACGGCAGCAGAAAAGCGAAATGGCAGTATACCAAAAAGAATCTTAGATCCATCAAGCGGAGGAATCGGCACCAGGTTAAAGAAAGCCAGGGCTAAATTTACGAAAACTATAGACGAAACAAAAGAAACTAAATTCTCTGATGCGTAACCTGGGTATAAACCCCGTAGCATTAATCCAAAAAATAAAGCAATAAAAATATTGGCCAGTATCCCAGCTGCAGCCACCGCCACCGTACCCCACCTTTCATTCCTTAGATTTGCTGGGTTATATGGTACAGGCCTCGCCCAACCAAAGGCAAAACCAGTACTAAAATACAAGATTGCAGGTAGTATAACAGAACCAAATAGGTCTAAATGGCGAATAGGGTTCAGGGTCAAACGGCCGGCCAAACGAGCAGTCTTGTCCCCCAGGTATTCTGCCATAAAGCCGTGAGAGACTTCGTGTATAACCACTGACATTATAAGTACGGCCAGGAAGAATATGGTATCTATTGCGTTCATGTAGATTCTATGATAGCATGCAAACACTGTTATGAAAACATGTGCAATAACCAAAAAGACAAGTGTAGTGGGCGGCGGATATTCAAACAGAACCCGTGCTACCAAATTCAATCCTACCGGCAAGGTCAGGAAACATATTAATCTGCAAAAGAAACGATTGTTTGTGCCAGAATTAGGCAAAACTGTAATCGTTGAAGCTACTACTCGAGGATTCAAAACCATCAAGAAAAACGGAGTTTACCCTACCCTCAAAAAAGCCGGATTGATCAAATAATTAAAACTTACAATAAAAAAACTCCGACGTTACGTCGGAGTTTTTTTATCTATTCATATTAAATTAAAAAGGCCGGTGCTCTCGATTGAGCACCGGCCAAGTTATTTATGCGGGTCTAAACACTAATAGTATTTCCAATCGGTTTTGTTGCAGCCTGGGTAGCTACATGCATACAATTTTAGGGTTCCAAACATGCCAGGCTTAGTTGTGCCTGTGAAGTAAAAAATGTGCGAGTGTTTTGCCATGACGAACTAGTTTAAAATTTTAAATCCCATTTGCTTAAGAATCACTATCCCAATTTCTTTACATGTTATCGGACTAAGTTTTGAACCTTTTGACTCTAAGTCCTGAAACACCACATTATTGCCCTGGATTTCAATCAAAAACACTGCTATTTGTTTCCTGTTGCCAGACAATAATGAAATATCTTCAAAACTTTCTTTAAAAATACAACCGTCAAAAGTTGTTCCACTTAAAGACACAGAAAACCTATACTCTCCATCCGGAAAAGGTTTTTTATAATGCCTCTTTCGCTCTTGCAATCTCCTGGACACAAGAATGCAAATCTGATTAAAGAGTTCTGTGTTTTGTAATGTTTTCTTCAAGGTCAAACGATGCATCAACCAACCTGGAGAGAGGTTGTAAATGGACTTTTCTTTCCTCATTGAGAATAAATTTTTAAATGTACAACAATAAAAAAGAACGCACGGTGCGTTCTTCGATTCAAAATCAATATACATGAATAATCATGATTTGTCAAACTAAAAACACCCCGAGGGGTGTTTTTAGTTACTTAAAATAATGTTGTACACTTATCACAGTTAGATCTGTAACTGTATTCAGCTTCTTCGGTATCTGCCACTTGTGCACCACAAGGCATTATTCTTTTTTTCTCCTCCAGGCTACCATCTTGATTTACCTTGACTCCACCAGTATCATGCTTAGGTTTCTTCATTCCTGGATCCCAACCTCTCTCCATTCCTTTTGCCATATATAAAAATGTGAATTGGTAATACTGGTATTATATGAAATTTTACGCAGGGACGAAAGTTAGTGCAGTTCCCTTTTTGCCGGCACGTCCGGTTCGGCCGATGCGGTGCACATAGGTGTCGTAAGTCTGCGGCACATCGTAATTGATAACGTGAGTCACGTCTGGGATATCAAGTCCGCGAGCGGCCACATCAGTAGCGATTAGAATATTGATCTGATCTTTCTTGAATAGGTCGAGTGTTCGCAATCTCTCGCGGCTTCGTTTATCACCATGAATACATCCAACCTTAAAACCAGCCTTGTGCAAGTCTTTGGTTAAGGTATCTACAGCGTGTTTCATTTCCCGGAAAATTAGAATTTTGTCTGTGCCTTCTTCCTTTAGGACTTCGCAAAGCTTGTCGAATTTTTGTTCGGTTTTTACTCGGACTACATCTTGATCAATATTTTTTGCAGTTTCACCCTTGATAACGGATATGAATACTGGGTCTTTCAAGAAATCATTTGTTAATTTCTTAATCTCAGGTGAGAGAGTCGCCGAGAAGAAAAGTGTCTGCCTATCTGCATGCATTTTACCTAATATAGAAACCATGTCTTCACGGAATCCCATATCAAGCATTCGGTCTGCTTCGTCTAATACAACAGATCTATAATTAGATAAATCTAGAATCTTCCTTTTGATCAAGTCTGTTACTCGTCCTGGAGTACCAATGACAAAAGACACTCCACGTTTTATTTCATTAATCTGTTTATTAATAGGCATGCCTCCCACCACACATACTCCGTAGAATCCAGTACCAGTTGCAAGTGAACGTAGTTCTTCTTCTATTTGAATAGCCAGTTCGCGTGTCGGTGCAAGTACGAGAACTTTCTCGCTTTTATTCTTCATCACTTTGTCTACAAGCGGCAGTAAGAATGCTGCGGTTTTACCTGTACCTGTGTTTGCCATACCGAAAACGTCCTTACCCTCTAAAACAGAAGGAATCGATTGATCTTGAATTGGACGTGGGCTTACATAACCCTTCTTTTCAATATTTTTCTTCAAATGAGCATCAAAGGGAAAGTCTGCAAAAGTATGCTTTGAAACGTAAGGCTTTTCTTCTACATAAACTGCCTTTTGAATAAAGCGAGAAAAGTCGATACGCTCACCACGAGCTTTACCCCGGCCGCGACCACCTCCAAAACCTGCTCCACCTTTACCACGAAATGGACGAGTAGATACATTAAAACTTGGTTTTGGTCTACTAGAAAAAGAAGCCGCATGAGCGGAGCCTCCTCCTTTATAAGCTGGTCTTGATGGTGCTGGTTTTGAACCAGTGCCCCCAAACCTGTAGCTTCCCCCGCCAATAGCATGAGAAGATTTGCGTGGACCAGAAGATTTCTGTCCCGCATGACTGCGTGTTTTCATCATATAATTTTTTGTGTCTGGATATCATCACCACGACCCGCCGTCGCCAAGGGCTTTGGCCGGGCGAACACAAAAGTCATAAATGATCTCCACACTTATCCCGCGTAGCTGTAAGCGTAGTGGGAATGTCAGTCTCTTTATAAATAAGTTGTCCTACCTAATGCAGGACTGTTCCCTTTCGATAGGGATTGAGAATGATGTTTAAAGAATAGCATTGATTACAAAAATTGTCAAATTTGTAAATGCTTTCTTAGTCGGGCATAATGAATACATGCAAAATGGTCTTTCGGGTAAACATGCAGATGAGTCCTATATTGAACTACTGGAACATATTTTAAAAAATGGTGCCGACAAAACAGACCGCACTGGCACTGGGACAAAGAGTGTTTTAGGTTATCAAATACGATTTAATTTAGCAGATGGCTTTCCCCTACTCACCACCAAGAAGGTGCCTATAAAGGCAATTATTCATGAACTACTCTGGTTCCTGCGTGGAGACACCAATTTAAAATATCTAGCAGACAACAATGTGCACATATGGGATGAATGGCCTTACAAGGCTTACTTAATAAAAAACAATTTACCAGTACCAAAAAGTGATAGCTTGGAATGGAAAGAAGGTCTTAAGGTCTTTATTGAAAAAATAAAAGAAGACGAAGACTTTGCAAAAAAATACGGTAATCTTGGACCCATCTATGGATATCAGTGGAGAAACTGGCCGACACCGAATGGTGGTCACATAGACCAGCTAAAAAATGTAATAGAACAAATAAAAAATACTCCTGACTCTCGCCGGATGATAGTCTCTGCTTGGAATGTGGCGGACATAGACGAGATGGCCAAGTCTGGTCTTCCGCCGTGTCATTGCTTCTTTCAGTTCTATGTAGCGGATGGTAAACTCTCCTGCCAGCTATATCAAAGGAGTTGTGACACATTCCTTGGATTACCCTTCAACATAGCGTCATATGCCCTACTGGTCATGATCATAGCTCAAATCACCGGGCTCACACCAGGTGAATTCGTCTGGACCGGAGGCGATGTGCATTTATACTCCAACCACTTCGAGCAAGCTCGTTTGCAAATATCACGCAAGTCAGACATTCGTAAATTGCCAACAATTAAAATAAATCCGGATAAAAAGAATATAGAGGATTTTGTTATCGAGGATTTTGAATTAGTCGATTATAATCCGCATGAAAGTATTAAGGCTCCCATAGCTGTATAATTATGATTTCTCTTATTGCAGCAATTGGTAAAAATAACGAACTAGGTGGTAATAATTCCCTGCTGTGGCATCTGCCTTCTGATATGCAGCATTTTCGTGACACTACTCGTGGACACTCCGTCATCATGGGTCGCAAAACTTTTGAAAGTATTGGCAAAGCGCTACCAAATAGGAAAAATATAATAATTACTCGAAACCCTGAATATAAATTTGAAAACGTCGAGGTATCTCACACCCTTAAAGAAGCATTGAGACTAACAGACGAAAAAGAAGAAGTGTTTATAATCGGTGGTGCAGAGATTTATAAAGAATCGATAGAAAATGCAGATAAATTATATATCACACACGTAAACGGAGAATTCAAAGAATCTGATGTCTTCTTACCCGTTATCGATATCACCAAATGGAAAAAAATAAAAAGCACTTTCCGTGCAAAAGACGCAGAAAATCCATACGATATGGAGTTTGCGGAATATGAGCGAATATGAGAAACTAACACCATGATTTTATCTGATAAAAAAATCTTGTCCGAAATTAAAAAAGGCACAATAGTTATTACCCCTTTTGATGTGGAGAATATGGGTAGCAATTCCTACGATGTACACCTTTCCCCTCACCTAGCCCAATACACCGACAAAACACTGGATGCTAAAAAGCACAATAAAATTAAACATTTCAAAATACCAAAATCCGGATTTGTTTTAAAACCAGGACAACTCTACCTTGGATCAACACTAGAATACACTGAAACGCATGAACACGTTCCTTTCGTTGAAGGTAAGTCTTCCACCGGCAGACTTGGTATAGACATTCATGCCACCGCTGGTAAAGGTGATGTAGGATTCTGTGGCTACTGGACACTTGAACTTTCAACTTCAAAGCCAGTCCGCATTTATGCCGGCATGCCTATCGGGCAGCTTATTTACTATAAAGTAGATGGTAAAGTAGACCGACTATATAGCAAGAAAAAGAATCCAAAATACGTAAATCAAGAACACCTCCCTCGCGAGTCCATGATGTGGAAGAATGAGTTCTAAATAAATTAGAAATTAAAAAACCAAAGATAGAAAATTTTTGAATGGTCTCTAGAATTGGCCCTATACCCTCGAAAATTTTACTATCTTTGGTTTTTGTTGTTAGTCTTTAACTTCGATGCCCATACTTCGAGCAGATCCAGCAATAATAGCTATCTTACCTTCGTCGTCTTTTGCGTTTATGTCAGCACCTTTGAAATTTGCGATTTCCAATGCTTGAGCGCGGGTAATTTTACCAACTTTAGAAACTGCATTTTTACCTGAACCTTTGGTTATGCCAGCAGCCTTCAGTATTAGTCCAGTAGCTGGAGGAGTCTTTACTATGAAATCATATGTTCGGTCTTCGAAAACTGATATAACTACTGATACCACGTGTCCCATCATCTTAGAAGTAGCTGCGTTGAATTTAGTTACGAAGTCTCCGATGTTAATACCAGCCTGACCAAGCGCAGGACCAAGCTTTCCAGCTGGGGTTGCTTTACCTGCTTCAATCTGTAATTTAATCTTTTTTGTTACTTTCTTTGCCATATCTTTTTTATTACTTTTTTAATCTTTATACATAATTTAACTTAGAAGCTAGTTAAATATATGGTTTTATATCTTCTTAACTTGCAAGAAATCAAGTTCTACTGGTGTCTCACGACCGAACATTGATACTAATACTTTTACCTTGCCGCGTTCGTTATCAACTGTATTTACCTTACCTTCTAAATCTTTAAACGGTCCGTCGGTAATAAGCACTGATTCATCAATAGCCAAATCAATATTGTGTTTAGTTTGGTTGCCTTCCATTTTCTTAAAGAGATAATCAACTTCTTCTTTAGCAAGTGGAACAGGATTAACTCCTGCACCAACGAATCCTGTCACACGAGGTGTATTACGTACTACATACCAAGAATCATCGGTTACAATCATGTCTACGAGCACATAGCCAGGGTATATCTTTTCTTCCACTTCTACTCTTTTACCAGCTTTAATTTTGATTTTCTTCTCAACTGGTACAATCACATTAAAAATCTTATCGTGCATGCCCAGGGATTCAGTACGCTGTTTTAGATTACGCAAAACCACATTTTCATAACCAGCATAAGTGTGGATTGCATACCAATTCCTTTTACCTTGTTCTTCTTGTTTTGCCATATTTAAAAAATAATTATCTAAAGAAAATAATTTGCTTAAGTCCGAATGAGAATAATGCATCAAATGCACCCAAGAAATAAGCCACCAAAACAGACAAAATAATAACCACAATAGTGTAAAAAATGGTCAAACTCCTTGTCGGCCACACAACGTGTGTTAATTCAGTCTTTGTTTCCTTAAAATATTCAGTGATTTTAGACATTTTAAATTTTTCTGTTATTTAAAAAGCCCTTTTAGGGGGCTCTTTAAATATACTCTTTTTTTACGAATTAGTCAAACGAGACCCCTCTTAATTACTTGATTTCGTAAACAATAGTTATATCAGAGGAAATAGTGTTCTCGCCCTTTGGAAGTTCTGGAGTTGGGGCGGAACCTGCAGCACTATCCATCATTACTTCACTTTTTGCGAAATACATAGGGTATCCACCTCCATTTTCGCTAAAAGATGTGACATCGCCCAACCTAACACCCAAGTCTTTTGCTAAAACCTTAGCTTTCTTTTTTGCCTCATCTATAGCTTTCTTGCGAGCTTCAACTTTTAGATCATCTTGCTTGTCGATGGTCATTGAAGGACCATTCATGTTGGTTACACCAAATTTATTTATACCATCAATAACAGTAGACAAACTATCATCAATCTTTCTAATTTTTACTGTTATGCTTTGAGATACGGTATATCCAATAATTTTTGATTCTCCTACTTCACATGGCGCTACGTCAACAGGCGCACCATAGTACACAGGGCATGGTCTTTGTTGTGAGTATTTTGGATATGAATTATATGCATCAGTCTTGATATCCTTGTCAGCAATGTCATTGTCTTTCAAGAAAGCTAAAATGTTTTTTACTTTACCGTTTACTTCTTCACCAGCTGCTTTCTGGGTGTCTTTACTAGACTCTACGGTGAAGTAAATAGTAGCCAAATCAGGCACAGCGGTTACTTCCCCGTGACCAGTCACAGTAATAGTGTTCTGAACATCTTTTGGTCCATTATCCATAGACTTGGCGGTCAACACACCAAAATATACACACAAAATTATAAGTAAAATCCAAAATGAACGTAGAATTCTATTTTTTTGTTTTGTTTCTATTTCCATATATTTTTATTAGTTAGCTGCATCTTGTGCACCTTCACTAGCTTTATTAATTGATAATAGTTCAACATCAAAAACTAAAGTTGAATTTGGAGGAATGGGTCCGATACCACGCTCGCCGTAGGCATATGCAGGTTCAATCTCTAAAGTTCTTTTCTCTCCAACCTTCATTCCATCGATACCGTTATCCCAGCCTTTTATAACCTCGCCTCCACCTAATGTAAACTCAAATGGTACCGGATGGTTAAACTTAGGATCTATGTTTGAATCAAACACAGTTCCGTTGGTTAATTTACCCGTATAGTTCATGGAAACTCGGTCGCCGAATTTAGCCACATCACCACTACCTTCTTGTAATATTGTTATCTTTACTCCTTCTACCATACTATTTTCTTTTGAGTTATAGCCTCTATAGGTCACAAAGACCAAACCAGCCACAACTACGACTACTATTAATATCCAAAGCCACATCTTGTTTTTCATAAAAAAAATAAATTATCGTTAATAATGCAACAATATTATACCGCGAGGAACTTATTTAACCAAACTAAACAATATTAACCTCTGGAGCAATATTTAAACCAAATTTAGTATACACACTAGATATAATAAGCTGCGCTAGATCATAAAGTTCCATACCAGTTCCACCACCATGGTTTACTAAAACCAAAGCTTGTTTGTCGTGTACACCCACATTACCAACTCGAGACCCCTTCCAGCTCACACCATCTTCAGGTCCACATTGTTCGACTAACCAGCCTGTTGGAATTTTAATTTTTTGATCCTCGTCAAAAAAAGGCATGTCTGGAAAAGTTTTTAAAAGCTCTGTTAATTTTTCTTTTTCTACATAAACATTTTTAAAGAAACTTCCGGCATTACCAATTATTTTTGGATTTGGTAATTTACTCTCTCTAATAGCAATAACTACGTCACTAATGTCTTTGGGTGTTTTTATATTAATGTTATTTTTATCCAGGTAATCAGCTAATATTCGATAAGAAGTATTGATTCTAGGAATTTTACTTAGTTTAAAAACCACTGCAGAAATAAAATACTTTTCTTTTAATTCTTGTTTAAATATACTGTCTCTATAGCCAAACTGGCATTCTGAATTTGGAAAAATCTTCTTTTCTCCAGTAGATATATTGTAAGCTTCTACTTCATATACACTTTCTTTAACTTCTACCCCGTACGCACCTATATTCTGCATCGGCGCACCACCTACAGTACCTGGTATCAATGACAGGTTTTCGACCCCCCACCAATTATGATCTACCGCAAACAGAACAAACTCATGCCAATTTGTACCGCTTAAGGTTCGAATAAAAACATCCTCCCTTTCTTCCTTTAATATTTCTATACCTGTTAGCTTGTTTAAAATAACCAGACCTGGAAAATCCTGCACGAACAGAACATTGCTTCCACCACCCAAGAATTGCCTTTTATTCTGAATAAACTCCTTGTGTGTAAAAAGTCTTGGTATATCGCTCGTGCTTTCAAGAACACAAAAAAATTTTGCTTGAGCTCTAACACCGAAAGTGTTGTAAGGTGTTAAATCTACGTTTTCTAAAATTTCCATTTTACAAGATTTCTTTCTCTAACTGTCTTTGTATTTCTGCCTCATCAACTGGATGAATCATCTTTTTTAGTTCTGGGTCTTTAGATAAATCTACTCCCTGTTTTTCAAGTAAAATTGCAGTCATCTTTATTAACTTGGTTATTTCCCGTTCAGCAATAATGTTAAGTTGTAAGTGTATTTCTTCCCGCAGGTCGTCGACTTTAGCAGTTCTGTTTTGAGAAATTAAAACAAAGATAGCCAATATGATTGCTTCTAGTGAAACTATAGTGGTAAGTAGACTAAAAGGAAATGGATCAAACGCAGGGATGCTTTGTATTTGCCCTGTGTTTATCAAAATCCAACAAACAAAAAGACACACGTTAGCTAGCAAGAATATATTACTACCGAATTTTGAGGTCATTGCATCGGCTACTTTTTCCATGTACGTCCTGCGAGCATTTATCTTAGCCTTGATACTGTGATATATCTTCCGTCGTGGTTCAGCCTTCTCCTCAAATAGGTTTCTAACAAACGAAGCATGTTTACTTTCTTCCATATACACATAATAAACAAAAAATGCTTTAACTTCAATAATAGTTGCGAATTGTGTATAAAATGTATAATAACCAGACATGCCGAAAGTGCTAAAAATAGACAATGAAGAAGCTGTGATAGAAGCTGCTGTCCTAACACTACAAAGTGGCGGATTGGTCATTTTCCCTACAGAAACTGTTTATGGAATCGGTGCAATGGCTACCAACCAAGAAGCAGTGAATAAATTACTCTCATACAAGACCAGACGTGAAGGCAAGCCTCTTTCTATTGCTGTTGATTCTATCGACATGGCGCAAAAGTATGTTGAGATTAACGAAACTGCCCGCAACTTGTACGAAAACTTCTTGCCCGGACCGCTCACTGTAGTTTCTCGTGGACTACACACTGTAGCATCCGGGGTTGAATCTGAAACTGGAACCTTAGGTATACGAATACCTGACTACGAGCTTGTACGCAAAATTGTATCCACTCTTGGTTACCCTATTACCGCCACATCAGCTAACGCATCGTACAAGAAAAAACCCTACGATATTTCTGATATCCTAGAAAACATCTCAGATAAACAAAAAGAATTAATTGATCTAATTATTGACGCTGGAGAACTACCAAAACGTGAACCTTCTACTGTTGTAGACACAACATTAGGTGGCGAGGTGGTTTTACGCCAAGGCGACATGAAGTTAACCGAAGTAGAAAAACTCAAAACCGAGAATGGTGAAGAAACACAATCTTTCGGTGCTAAATTGATCAGTAAGTATAAACATTATTTAGGATACAAATCAGTCATTTTAGCACTTGAGGGTGAGCTCGGCGCAGGCAAAACAGAAATGACGAAAGGTATTGCTAGCGCACTCGGCATTAAAGGTGCAGTGCAATCCCCCACTTTCATAATTGAAAAAGAATATAGTATAGAAACAGTAGCCGGATCATACAGTGCAGAAAAAAATCCAAAGCTATACCATCTCGATACCTGGAGACTAACAGATGAAAATGAACTAGAAGAATTAGGTCTTTTGGATAAAATAAACGAAGGGCATGTCTTCTCGATCGAATGGGCTAACAAAGTTCCAGGCTTCTTGAGCAAAGCTTCTGAAAACGCCATTATTATTTGGGTTAAAATAGAGCACGGACCGCACGAAAATGAGAGGATAATTACAGTAAGCGATTATTCAAACTAACATGTATATATTAGCCATTGATACATCCTGTGATGAAACTTCTGTTGCCATAACAAACGGCACTCGGGTTTTAACTAATAAAATTTCTTCTCAGATTGAGATTCATAAAAAATGGGGTGGAGTTGTACCAGGTATTGCTCGCACCATGCACGAGGAAAATATTGATTTTGTTATCGAAGCAGCACTCGAAGGTGCGAAAGTAAAAATAGAAGAAATCGATGCAATAGCAGTAACCTATGGACCCGGACTGGCTATTGCTCTTGGTGTTGGTATTAATAAAGCAAAAGAATTGGCGGAAAAATATAATAAACCTTTAATAGGTATCAACCACATGGAAGGACACATCTATTCTGCTCTAACTCAAAATGCCCAAGGTAATCCAAAGATAGAATATGCCTTCCCTTTGCTGTGCCTTTTAGTTTCTGGTGGACATACTGAATTGGTGCTTATGGAAGAACATGGTAAATATAGAATTATTGGGCAAACCCTTGATGATGCTGTAGGAGAAGCCTATGATAAAGTGGCTCGCATGCTACTACTCGGATACCCAGGCGGACCGATTATTGAAGAATTAGCTAAAGAAGGAAATAAAGAAGCCTTCCTTTTCCCTGTACCTATGACAAAAACCAGAACCACAGATTTCAGTTATTCTGGACTCAAAACTTCTGTGCTGTACACAACTCAAAAAGTTCTTACTGAGAACATGGAAAAAACTGAAAGACAGAAAATCACCAAAGACATCGCCGCATCTTTCCAAAGAGTAGCGATAGAATCTTTAGTAATAAAAACTAAAATAGCCTTGGAAGATCTATCAAACGAATATGAAATAAAAGACATTATTATGGCAGGAGGAGTTTCCGCCAACAATGCCCTACGCAAAGAATTCAGGAAAGTATTTGGCAAAGAATACCGAATACACTACCCTACCAGTAAAAAACTATATGGTGACAATGCCGGAATGATTGGAGTGGCTGCCTATCAGCATGCAACAAAAAAGGATTTTATGAATCCAGTAGACCTCGAGCGCGCACCTAATCTTTCTTTATAGAATTGCCTCTGCCGAAAAATACAAACAATATAGCAGCTGCATAAACAACCAAATCTTCCACTTCCCATTTACCTGTCTGAATGAGCATTGTTGTAACAGAACAAGCAAAGAAAGCTGCAATCATAATAGTGTTTATTCGAGTCAAAAAACCAAAAATAAACAAAACACCAAAACCAATTTCCACAAATCCAGCAGAGAGAATGAACAGGTTGTTGGTAAACCAAGGGAAAATAGAAGCAAAGAAATTCCAGTTGTGCTCATTTAAAAACACTATTGATAACTCTGGATAAAAAAGCTTTTCAGTAAAAGCAAGAACGATTAACGATAACCCTGTTCCCACTCGAACAATTGGTAGCGCATAAGAATCCCAGTTATTTAACAAACCAGACTTAGAATTCTTGATTAGGAAATAAAATGCCAATGAAAGTAAAATTAAATTTTCAGCAAAGGCTACTGGTCCAGCAAATATACCCACCCCGACACAGAAAGCAATAAGCATAGCCGAGGCTATACGTGGATAGAGATTAAACATAAACATCACACCAACAATTGCCTGCACTATGGATAATGTCATAGTTACCATAGTCTCCACATCAAATTCTGGAATTATAATTATCTTCCAAACAAAACTAACAGTAACCAAGAAAAGGCCAAGTACTGCCTGAGCGATACGATTTATTTGCTTGCTATATTTCTCACCAAAAGAAACCAACCCTTTTGGCTCTTTAATATATTTATTAATCAAACCAAAGAAAAGAACCCAGAAAACAAGCAATACAGTCCAGACCCATACTTCTTTACTCTGAAGAGTGTAAAACGGGAAAAGACCGTGATATTTCTCGGTCACTTCCTCACTCTCTACAAACCATTTCACGTGCGCAAACGCAGGCAAAAAAGATAATAAATAAAAAGAGAAAACTAACAAAACTGCTCTAATTTTTTTCATGCAATCATTATAAACCTGAATATTGAATTTAGTAAGCAAACGTTGGGGTCACTATCCAAACTTAATTATACAGATAATGGAAAATTCCGAATACATGGAATCATTATACTCCAAATTGCTGGATATTAAGATTATGCAGAGAGAAGAAAACTCAATTAATCTTTAATTCCAATTATTTAACTATTTTTTTTATAAAATTCTTATGCATCTGAGATACTTGTGGACCAACACTGTTTTGGTATTTTCCTTTATATAAAACTATATCTCCTAGTGGTACCCAAAAACTAACTTGAGCGATTAGCATTCCTGGATATATTCGAACGGGTAATGTTGCATATAATTGAAAGGTCGTATTACCATGAGACCCTATATCAATTAGATCCGCTGTAACATGGACAAATAGGCCCATTCTAGCTGTACCGGATTTTCCATGGATAATTGGGACATAAAAATCACTACCTATTCTTTCCTCTGAGTGACCTAAAACAAAATCTCCAGCTTTAAGAATTAATCCGTCCTTCGGTATTGTTTTTTCAACATACAACACTTCCTTCTTTGGATCTATGGTTCCTTTTTTGAATATAATTATTTTATTTCCGAGAGATAAATCATAGGAATTAGTTGTTGCTCTTTTTTTATCAAAAGGGAAAATATCAATCTTTTTATTTTTAACCTCATTTATTATTTTTTTACCTGTTAGTATCATACATTTTTTTAATTAAAGACGGTGTGAATGACTCTTGTGTGTAATTTAATGTTCCATATTTACCATCATACTTTTTAATATTGCCAAAATTTTTCCAAAACGAAACCTGCCCAATTACCATACCAGGATATACTTTTATTGAATGTGCGGCAACAATCTCTAGTGTCCATTTGTGGCTAGCTGTCGTATGCCCCAAATTTGCTGAAACCTGCAAAAACAACCCGTATCTACCTATTGAGCTTCTACCGATGAGTGACATTGCATACTTAGAGCTTCCGATAATTTCTTTTGTGTTAGATAGATACATTTGACCAGGCTTTAAGACGTATCCACTTTTGGGAATAGTAATTTTTTTAAACACAGCTTTGTCATTGTCAAATCTATCAAAAACTTTTATTGAGTTCCCAAGTCTGTAATTATAACTGTTTGGGTTTATTTGCTTCGCAGAAAAAGGCTTGATAGTTATGTTACCTTTTTCCCTTTCTTTAATTATTTTTTCCCCAGTTAAAATCATATGTGGTGTTTGGAGTCTTTGTTTCGTTTTCGATTAAGTATTCCATTACTTGGTCGCTAATATTTGTAACTTCTCCGAACTCGTCTTTCTCGTAGTCATCAATATATTTTTTTATTTGCTCAAATTCTATTTCTAATTTATGCTTGAAATAAGTTAACGCTAATAGATTTGTCCTAAGCAACCGAGCCTTATCTCTTGACCCAGGGGTTATTTTTTCTCTAAGCATAACAACAGATGTAGACAGTGCGTCAGAAAATTTAGCAGTTAAATCGGGTTTATATCTGATTATTTTACTAATAGGAGATGCTTCTATGGAAGTGCCTAAGTTGAATTTTTTTGAAATTAATGTTCCTACTCCAATACCCATTTCTACTGCCGTGGGTACATTTTCTTTTTCAATTATAATAATATTACCTATGTCATTATATTGGTGAGTCTTTTGATTCTTAATAGAAATATTAAAATTACGACCAATAATATTTTCTTCACCATACTTATGTCGGTAATATTCCTGATTTTCAACCCCATCAATAGCTATAGTAAACTCAAATTTTTCTTTTAATTTCCTAAGACATTCCACTAAGTCAGCGTCCTTTGAAGAAACATTTATCTTTATTCTGTTGGACTCTATTTTTAATTCCGATAAAAATTTCATAGTAGCTTCTGATAATTTAGCCAGATTGTCTGCTGGAGCCATTGCCCCCATTGCAGTAAAATAAGAACTCCATTCGGGAATTACATTATCGTCAAATAAAGTATTAGTGTTACGAGTTCTCAAACATTTCTGTACTAGAAAATAACCATTTTCAGGTAACTTATCCTCACTCTCCTTTAAATATTTTTTAAATACGTTTGTTGTTGAACCGATAAATCGCACACTGTGGTCAACATCTGAAACAAGAGATTTATGAGGTTCATGTTCAATGTAACCATTTGATTTAAAAACTTCGGAAAATGTATTTATAGTCTCAGCATAAAGTTGATTAATCGATTCAATATTAAATTTTTGTTCAGTTGACGCCTCAGGTTTATATTTTTCCATTACTTTAAAATTACCTAAGCCAGGATTCGATTAATTCTATCTTTTTGTGGCTAAAGTCTATCTTAGTGCTAGCCCCCATTGGAAGAATAAATTGTGGGTCTGTATGCCCAAAATCCAAATTACTCATAATAGGAAGATGGGGTTTACTAAATTCAATTGCTACAACTTCTTTAATTACTTTTTCTAAATCAGCTTTTTCTTTGTCGGAATAATCTCTCGGTCTAGCAAACAAAATAGCACTGACTTTGTTGAATATTCCTTGCACCCCATAATTTCTAAGCGTTCTTTTTATTTGCATGACAGTGGGTTTTTCCTCTGATGTTTCAAAAAATAAAATTTTATTTTTCCAGAAATTATCTGACGGCCAAAATTCAGTGCCTTTCATAAACTCAAGCACTTCTATACACCCACCAAAAAGCTGTCCTTTTACTATTCCGTTACCTTGAATTACATTCCAACCTTTATTGGATTTTAATTTATTCACCTTGCCGACATTTTCTTTTTTTGACCAATTTAAATATCCCTCACAATATTTAGCGTAAGGCAAATATTCAAAAGTTTTTTTAGGTTCAAACAACATGTCATGAACATGTAATTTAAATTCCTTGGGTAAATTTTCCATTTGTGAAAATCCAGCCATAATTGACGGACCATAAAAAGTAACAAGCCCTTGGGTGTTTAAAAAGGTTAAAATTGTTGTAGTATCTGAAAAACCCATAAATATTTTAGGATTCTTTTTGATGATATTTTTATCCAAAAAAGGCAAAATTCTAATAGAGTCCTCCCCACCTATTGATGCGATGATGGCCTTCACAGAACGATCTTTAAACGCACTGTTGATGTCTTCTGCTCTAGCTTTAGGATTTTCTGTGAGAAATTTGTTACTGGCTCTTGTAGTTGGATATTCTTTAACAACAAGACCCCATTCTTTTAATACCTTTAACCCATTTTCGTAGATATGAGGAAAAGCATTAGGACCAGACCATGATGGCGACAATACCGCCACCGTGTCACCTTTATTTAATTTAAGTGGTTTTTGATATTTCATTTAGAAATATATTATACAATAGATTTTTGTTTTATACACCTTCCTTAGCAAGGAAGACAAAATATCAAAGCATGATAATCTATAATACTTAACGAACGTTCGTTGGGGTGCCCATCGGGAGTTGAACCCGAATCGAAGGTTCCACAAACCTCCGTGTTAACCATTACACCATGGGCACCATGTTACGAATTTTACTTCGTAACCCCTATAATGACAGATTTTTCTTAAATTTCAAGGTTTAAGATACAAGATGTTTAGTTTTACGCATTGCGTACTTGGCACCTTCAACCAATAGTAGGTTGAGTACTAACCAGAATAAAACAAAAGGTAGCCAGCTAATAGGCATTGGTGCGAGGTCAAATATATCTCGCATTCTCGGTATAGTCATTGTAGCAACAAGTATTATAGCGGCTATAAGCAGACTCCAGTTAAGTTTCTTGTTCGCAAAAATATTGTAACTAAGTATTGATAAATGCAGAGAGCGAAATGAGTAAGATATAACCAGAATATAAGAAGAGAAACATACAAAGAATATTGAACGCGCTATATCAACAGACAAACCAATACGAATCAAGAAGTAGTACAAGAAAAACAAAAGTAGAGAACTCAATATACCAATACCTAATGTTAGTATTTTTACCTCATTGGTGAAAATTAATTTCAAATCTCTTCCTTTGTATTTCTCTCTGTCTATATCTTCATCAAAGGCAAAGGCCAGCGCAGGCAGAGATCCAGTAAACAGGTTAACCCAAATTATCTGGAGAGCGGTCAGAGGTAATGCCAGGCCGGCTATTAGACTCCCACCGACCACAAACACCTCATCAAAAGAATTAGACATCAGGTAAACGAATGATTTACGAATATTGCCTAATATCTTACGCCCTTCATCAATGGCTAGAGAAATAGTTTCAAAGTTATCATCCAAAAGAACCAAGTCTGCGGCTGACTTTGCCACATCGGAACCAGATCCGAGTGATATACCAATGTCTGCAGCCTTCAGTGCTGGTGAATCATTTACCCCGTCCCCAGTCATCGCCACTATCTCCCCCAACCTTTGATACAACATCCCAACACGTAATTTATCTTCAGGTGTAACCCGAGCAAATATTTTGATATCTGGTATTACTGTTAGTAATTCTTCATCAGACATTTTACGTAAATCAGCACCTAAAATAACTTGGTCTTCTTTAACTTCCCAATCTAAACTCTTGGCAACTGATAATGCTGTTCCCACCAAGTCTCCAGTAATGAGGACCATTTTCATACCATGTGCTTCTATGTTTTTTATCGCTTTAGGCACCTCAGGACGAATTGGATCATAAAAAAGCAACACCCCCATAAAATCTAAACCATCAAATTCATCTACGGTTGGATGTGATCCATGTTTTTTCATTTGGGCAATACCTATTAAACGCTTACCTTCACGGGAAGTCTTGTCTATCCATGCCTCAAGTGCCACATATTCTTCTTTAGATATTTTAGAACGCTTCAGCAATATATCCGGTGCACCCATAACGCTATACACATCTCCAGCATCTGCAACCGAGAATTTGTTAGTAGAGTTGAAAGGAAGCAGTATCCTTGACCCAGGCGCAATAACTTCATCTATAGATAAACCTTCTTTGAGTGCAGCTTTCGCAATGTTTACTTCAAACGGTCTTCCACGGAAAACCCATGCATCACTTTTATCTTTTGGATTATCTAATGTTATATCAATGTTGTTTAATGCGCGTGACAATATTTTTTTATCTTCTGCATTAAATCCTGTATCGTGAGCTTTGTCTTTAAGCATAGAATCAAGTGTGTGAATACCCACTAGTTTCATATCAGCCATGGTTAAAGTACCTGTTTTGTCAGTCATTATGAGAGTTGTTGAGCCTAGTGTCTCTGCCGCCGCGAGTTTACGAACTACACCTCGCTTGGCAGCAATACGTGTAGCCCCAATGGCCAGAATCATGGTGAGTACGATTGGCAAAGCCTCAGGCACCGCACCCACAGCCACAGCCGCCGACAAAACAAGCATTGGTAACGCAGGCTCACCTCGAGAAATACCCAAGAACCATATACCAAGCACAATAACAAGAACTAAACCAAAAATAAGCCAAGCTAGTTTATCAATACCTTTCTGGAGAGGTGTTTTAGCTCGTTCAATTTTAGAAACAATACCCGCTATTTTACCTATTTCAGTATGATTCCCTGTAGCATAGACAAGTGCGGTTGCGTAACCTTCAACAACAAGTGTTCCAGCATGGGCAATATTTTTTCGTTCTGCTACTTCTGCCCCCATTGGAACAACTTCAATATTCTTTTCAATTGGAATGGATTCTCCAGTTAAGACCGCCTCGTCTACTCGTAGATTATTGAAAGTTAAGATGCGAGCATCAGCTGGTACGCGTGATCCATAAGAAAGCTTAATAACATCTCCAGGTACAAGTTCACTTGAATCAATCTCTTCTTCCCTACCATCACGAATCACCCTTGTTCTGTCTTTTATATATGTGGTCAATTTCTCCAAGGTGCTTTCAGCATGATATTCTTGGTAAAAACCTATTACAACGTTCAACAAAACCGCAAAAACGATGACAGATGTATTGGTCCACTCGTTAAGATACGCTGTAATAATAGCAGCGCCCAAAAGCAGAAATATTAGCGGACTTAAAAACTGCTTAAAGAAAATACTTGCTGGACCCTTCTTTTCTCTTTTAGAAAAGGTGTTCTTTCCATATTTTTCTATCCTAATGGAAAATTCTTCTTCGGTCAGGCCTTTTTCATTGGTATTTAAAGCTCCCAATGCCTCTTCGGTCGACATAGACCATATATGTTCAACATGTTGCATCCTTTCATAATATCATATTGGGTGTGGATAACTTTATTGACGAATACCCACTATGGGTGTTTAATAATTTTTGTGAATAAGTTATATATGAACCAAATAGCTGTGTGCCACCAGGAGGTATCTCCCCCTCGCTATTATTAAGCGCGCGTCCTTTACAGTACTTGGCTTGAGGATTCATGTTTAACTTCTATATATAAAACCTAGAAATCAAACACGAGCCCTTGAGCAATCAAGGGTTTCGTTTTGTTCTTTGTAATTTGTATTAGAAAGTTAAATGACTCAAGCATCTAAACAAGTTTGGATTTTTCAGTCATTTAAATTTTGCTGCTTATGTTTAATAAAAGAGAGAAAGACCTCCAAGTAGAGGCTTTAAAAATTGCTTTGGGTGTCGAAGGAAAAGGTAATGAAGTTGTTTTAGAGAAGCTAGCTGAGCAAATTCTCAGCGGAAATACAAGCCTTAACTTACCCAAGGCGCAACCAAAAACCCGTTACGATCAATCAGACGAAAAACTCGAGGATCAATGTCCTCAACAGCACTAATCCAAAACCCCTTCAAAGAATTCGCCCTGACAAAGTGTCAGGGCTTTTTTATTTAGAAATAAAGTCCAAAGAAACCAGAGAAATCATACAAGGCAAAAGTAAAAGAGAAAATAAATACACACAATATGGCAGATACCAGACACCACGAACAGAATTTCTTCAGAACAAAACTCTGTACAATGGTTAGATAAATAGAAAACAGAAAGGCAAACATAGAGACTAACAGTAGACCTGATTTCATGTTTTCAGGTAAAATTTGCGGAACAAAAGCTAGGATTGTGTACCCGGCAAAAACACAAGCATAATAAAACATTCCCAAAAGTTCGATCGAGATACCAAATATTTTAGAAAAATTACTATGCACCACCCCATCACAATCAAAATTAATCGGGCAAACAAGGGGTCGGGCAGACCTCTTCTCTTTATATATATGCTGCGCCACAGAAAATCCAGTAAGCCCTAAAAATGAAATAATTAAATGTAATAAAACTTCTTCTGTCATGCATGCGATTTTAGCATACTTTAACAAAAGTTAGAAATATGAATATTATTTAACTACGAAAAATATAATTCAGTATTTTAGGGCGATTATATAGTTTGTGTCTGTGCATGAAGAACTTGGCAACCTCATTCGCTGCTATGTATGTAGCTACTATGTAGACAATGATCATAACCATATAGTCAGGTAGGGCTGCAAAATGAAATATTTTTGCCAAATATGAATTATAAATAAACAAGAAAGGCAACACAGCTGCAACCAGTATACCCACGGCTAACGGCGCCGACAGTTGAGGTGTTTTTAGAATAAAACGAGAAGACCTGATTGAGAGTATCAAAGCGAGCTCAGCGAAAACTGAAAGCAAGAACCAACCTGTTTGAAACTCAGAAACACTGGCATTACGGAATAAAGTGAAGTACAACAAATCAAATACACTTGAAATCAAACCAAAGATTATTACACGCTTGATTATCTGCTTGGGCTCAAAGTGCGGCACGTGCTTCATAGAATACTCATCAGATCGGTCTGTAATTATAAGGGCTAGTGGTAAATCAGTGAGCAGGTTGTTTAACAATACTTGTATCGGCAACATTGGTAGAACTGGATAAGCAAAACTAGCAATCAACAGTGAAAAGAATGTTCCCGCATTCCCAGCTAAGGTGTACACGATATAAATCAATATATTACGCAGAGACCTGCGCCCGGTCGACACACTATTTAATATTGGATTTAAATCTTTTTCTAAAAGAAGGATATCTGCTGATTCTTTGGCTATATCGGCAGCATTATCCACCACAATACCCACATCTGCACGACGCAGAGCTAATGCATCGTTAATACCATCCCCTAAAAAGGCCACGGGTCCAAGTTTAATAAAACGATCAATCAATGCCAGCTTGTCTTCAGGAGTACATTTAGCAAAAACAACAGTCTTATGTAATTCAGAATCAGAAAGTTCAGAAACTTTTTTATCTTCCAAAGAAATAATTAAATCACCCTGGTAAACGAGCTTCAGTTCTTCGGCTACAGCCTCAGCTACTGCCTTTGAGTCACCGGTTAAAATCTTAACCTGTATACCCCGACTATGAGCGAGCTTGATAGATCCTGCGGCAGATGCTTTCACTGGATCATGGAAGGCTGCAAATCCAGCAAAAATCCATTCATTAGCCCTACCATAAGCAAGTGCGACGACTCGCATACCTTTTTCTTCATAGGCAAGTGCAGCGTCTAATACCACGCCCTTTTGTTTGAAGTCTTTACATAAGTTTATAACCTTATCGGCCATTCCGCGTAGAGCTTTGGCACCATCTTCAAAAACAAAAGCTTCGTAACCAAGTTTGCGATTAAATGCTTCATAGTGTGATATTTTTTGAGTGATAGTTTTTAGCTTACCTATCGAAGAATTAAGTGCATTATCATAAGCCAAAGAAAGAGCGGAACGCTCATACTCACCTTCTGTGATTGAATTAGAAATTTCCCAAAAGTCATATATGTCTCGTACCGCTGCCACACGTAAATTATTTTCGGTTATAGTGCCGGTCTTGTCAGTAAGCAGAAATTCTACTGCACCCAATCCTTCTAAAGCAGACAACCTTTTTACGATAACTTTATCTTTAGATAAAGAAAGGGATTCGCGAGTCAGAATGATACTCATTATAAGGGGCAGCATTTCTGGTACAACTCCCACCAACATAGCGATAGCAAAAACAAAGTAATGGGCCAAATCATATTTACCCTGCACAAACACCACAATACACATAACAGCAATCAAGGCTATGACTGCACCAATAAAGACGTACTTCACAACTTTCTCACTGAACGTTCTGAAGCTAGACCATTTTTTAACAGATTCTAGTTTCTCTCTATATACAGACAAAGAAGAATTCTGAGGTAGCGTAAGCACACGGGCTACCACCTTGCCACCGGATAGCACGGCTCCGGCAAATATTTTATCTGCAATTTTTACATCTTGTGGTAGTGTTTCCCCAGTGCGCACTGATTCGTCAAGAGTAGCGTCATTAGCCTCTATGACCTCAAGGTCACAAGGCGCAATAGATCCGGGCACCAAATGCACCAAATCATCCATTGTTATTTCACTTACCTTCACTTGGGCAAGCGCCCCATGACGAAAAACATAAATCTTGTTTTCTACCAAGTTTAGCAATTTGAGAGAAGCCTTGGACGCACGAAATTCTTGCCAAAATCCAAGGATTAAATTTATTAAAATAATGACAACAATAATACTGCCATCAACAAACTGCCCCATGGCAAAAGATGTGCCCGCAGAAATAACGAGCAGCACAAAAAACAAAGATACAACTTGATTCTTGAGTGTTCTAAGAGCTAATGTATAGTTTTCTGACACACAGTTAGTATAACAAAATATGTTTGTTATTAAAATTAAAAATAATTCTTTTTGTGCGCAGGGGGAGACTTGAACTCCCATGGGATTGCTCCCGCTACCACCTCAAGGTAGTACGTCTACCAGTTTCGCCACCTGCGCATGTAGGACAATATAATATAATTAATCTTATATTGCTAGAGTAAAACAAAATCCGCCTTTAAGGCGGATTTTGTTTTTATTCTTCAGTTTTAGTATCTTCTACTGTGTCTTCTTGAGTTGCTGCTACTGACCTTAGTTTCTTGCGGACGTCTTTTACAGCTTTGTCTCGAACATAATATAGTTTAGCTCTGCGTGCATGAGCCCTTTTGGTAACCTCCACCTTTTCTACCAATGGAGAGAACAAAGGAAAGATTCTTTCTACCCCTACTCCGGAAGCAACCTTGCGAACTGTAAATGTAGATCCAGCCTCAGTACCGTGCTTGCGAGCTAACACCATACCTTCGAAAGCCTGAGATCGGTACTTGATAGTAGCCTTTTCACCTTTCTTAGTTGGAGCCTTAAGTTCAGCAATTTTGGACCAAACTTTCACTGTATCACCTGCCTTGAAATCAAGCTTCTTGCGAGCTGCTACATCCACGGTGGTGAGTTTTAAAGATTTAATTAAATTTCCTGCCATGCGCACCAGATTAACATAAACTCCAAAGAAAGGCAATGCCAAGGCTGTTTTCAATATGCTAATATACTTTTATGCTCAAAGTAATGCATTACAACATCCTTTTCGGTGGAGATGAAAGACTGGAACAAATATTCAAGGTTATTAGTGACATAAACCCAGACATCTGCGGAATCTTGGAAGCTGTCGGATGGTATGACAAAAAAGAAGAAATAAGAGAACTGGCAAAAAAGCATGGTTATGGATTTTTCGAAATAGCCAAAGCAAACTCTCGCCACAACATAGCCGTTATCTCAAAAAAAGAATTGAAGGTTTCTGCACTCAACGAGAATATACGCCACGTAGTATTAAATGCTGAAGTTCTTGAAGGTGAATTTACTGGAACCTTATTTTCTTTTTGTCACTTATCCCCTGTTGATGAAGACATGCGGTTAATCGAAATAAACGAGATAATAAAAAATACTAAAGATTACAAAAACAAGGTTGTCATGGGTGATCTTAATTCTCTATCCCCTCATGACCCGTATGACAGAGAAAAGATATTGAAAGTAATGCAAGAAAAAAATATTAAAAAGTATGGCGAGGACGCCCTGCGCTTTGATGTTATTAATACATTCGAAAATGCAGGCTATGCCGATGCAGCAATAATTGCTAACTACCCATTTACCACTACTGTACCGACACCATTTAACACCGACCCGTTCCATGCGGATGAACTACGCATAGACTATGCGTATGTATCAGAAGGTCTGAAAGATAACATAAGAAACTTCGCTGTCTACAAAACCGAGGGCACCGACCAAGCCTCGGACCATTATCCGGTATATTTTGAATTGAAATAAAATGGCAACCATTATATTTGATTTTGACGATACACTATTTAATACAAAAACCTTCATTCAAGATGTTATTAGCGCCCTAAAGAGTGAAGGTATTCCGGAAAGTGGAATAAGGAAAACTTACGATCAAATGCGCAAAGATTATACTTTTGAAAAGTATGTCAGCGCTTTTGAAAACGAACACAGGATTGATAAAGATAAAGTTTTAAAAAAACTAAATAAGTTGCTTTCTAGCAAGTATGTATACAAAGAACGTATTCGTATATTAAATAACCTAAAAAAGTCTGGCAACAAAGTAATACTTTTAACTTGGACAGATAAACTAGAATTCCAGAAAGTTAAAATCAGTAAGTCGGGTATTGGGAAATATTTTGAAAAAAAAGATATTTGGATAGTCCAAGGAAGCAAGCTCGAGTTTTTAAAAAGAAAAAAAATCAGTGGTGAAATTTACTTTGTAAATGATAACAAAAAAGAAAATAGTGAGATAAGTGATCACTTTGAACACTTTAAAATAATTGAACCGAAAGAATTAGCGGCGAAACTTTTTAAGAAAATTTAAAAAGGGGTTCACGTATTTGACGCAAACCCCTCTTTTCTTTTTTTAACAATCTTTTTTTATTAAACTAAATCCTTTAACCATGGGCCTTTTGATGCTCCCGCGATGTGTACTTTCTTTCCAGCCACAAGTGCTGCAAAATCAAGTGCTTCTTCAACTTCTTTTACAACCAATTCCTGTATTGGTTTAACTAATTCGGTTACTTTCTTGATTAACCCAACATGAAACCAATCTCCACTTCCAGGAGGAAATACTGGACCAGGAAAAACCTTGGCATCAAATGAACCTGTTTCACCTTTAAATGAATAGATGCCTCCGCGCATCTCATCAGTAACAACAATTAAAGACGGCCCAAAATTATGCATTTTGGATATTTCCTCAATTTCCAAGGTACGCATAGTATCTATATATTCAGACCAGTTTACAATAAACAAGTCTGTATGTTCCATGACTGTTTTAATTAGATCACTTTGACATAGATACCTGTTAGGATTTAAAGAACGATAACCGATTGAATTCCCAAGCAGTTCAATGCCTAATTCAACTTCTCTTGGAAGTAATCCTGTTGCAATGCGCCAAGTTTCAGCATCTAAACCATTTAACTGATTTTTGATTAGATTTTTCGCTTTCCCGATCAGTTTGGGTATAATCATTCCTCTTCTTCCAGCAATTTCTGGGTTACCTGTGCCGTCGTTCGGAAAGACAGCTATGCTACTGTGTTCCAATACTGGTATTTGTACAAATGGAAACTCTTGAACCAAATGAGGAATCAAGCGATCCTCGATCGATCCATTATTTCCAACTGCACCAATAAGCAAAGGTCTTTCTCCTAATTGATGTAGTCCAATGGCCACATCACCAGATGTGCCACTTAAACTTACACTAAAATCAGTCAATGGATGTTTCGATTGACCGTCGTTTTTGTCGTAGGTGAAGGCGAATTCCGGATTAACCGCAAGCCCCACAACGTGAGTTATTTTTTTCATAAAAGGGTGTTTTTTTGTTTTAACGATGAACAGTTTTTTGAAATTTCTACTTCAAATTACAATCAATAGAACAAAATGTCAAATTTAATAGATATTTATCAATATAAGGCGTATTATAATCTATAAAATGAAAAAACAAACAAAACAGGAAGTAAAAACTATACTAGTAACCGGTTGTGCTGGTTTTATTGGTAGTAACTTTGTGAAAAAATTCAAAGATAAATACCCAAAAGCTACGGTGATTGGTATAGACAACCTCTCAACAGGAAGGAAGGAAGTTATTGATAAGGGTATTGTTTTTTATAAAATTTCTATTTTAGACACAAAACCACTAAGAGAAGTTTTCAAAAAACACAGACCAGAGTATGTATTTCACTTTGCAGCCTTGCCACAAGTAGCTTATTCAGTAGACCACCCAAAAGAGACAACAGAAGTAAACTTAATAGGCGTGATTAACCTACTTGAAGTTTCAAAAGAATTCAAGGTTAAAAGATTTATATTTTCTTCAACAGCAGCAGTCTATGGCAAAGCTTCTAAACTACCTATCAATGAAACAACCACTTTCCCAAATCCGATATCACCCTATGCTATACAAAAAAATTCAAGCGAAATGTTTTGTCGTATGTACAGTGAATTGTTTGGTTTAGATACAGTATGCTTGAGGTACTTCAATGTTTTTGGACCTGGACAATATGGAGGCTCCGCTTATGCTACAGTTATTTCAGCATGGCTTGAATCTTCTTTTTTCCCAAATAGCAAAAAAGCATATATAGAGGGCGATGGTAGCCAGACCAGAGATTTCTGTTATGTAGACAATATTACCAACGGTAATATATTAGCGATGGAGTGTTCAAACAACTTAAAAGGTGAAGTTATAAACTTGGCCTCAGGTAAAAAAATTGCAGTTAAAGAAGCAAAAAAACTTATAGAAAAATATTCTAATAAAAAATTAGACCTAGAAAAAAAACCAGCTAGGCTTGGTGATATAAAACACAGCCATGCTGACATATCAAAAGCCAAAAAACTAATAGGATACAAACCAACAACAGGATTCAGTGAAGGACTAGAAAAAACTATCGCTTGGTATAAAGAACGAAAATATTAATTTAACACCAAGTCAAATTCGGGTGGAACTTTAGATTCCACTTTTACTCGTTCGCCGGATAAGGCTTCAAATTCAATAGATTTGGCATGCAGTGCCATGCGGTTCATGCCCGGCAGGTTTATGCTACCGTGATTATATAAAGCATCTCCTACTATTGGATGATTAAGGTATTTCATATGGACGCGGATTTGGTGGGTGCGGCCTGTTTTGGGGCGTACTTCAAGCATGGTGAACTTATTCCCTGCTTCATCGGTAAACCTGTTTAAAACTTTGTATTCTGTGATTGCTTCACGCATTTCTCCGCGTGCACCACGTCCGGAAAGGCGTTTACGGAAATCATTCGGGCTCCGGCCGATTGGTTTGTTCACTACACCCCGTTCGTTTTTTACCCAACCGTTTACAATGCACACATAGACTTTTCGGATAGTATGGTTTTGAAATTGAGATTTTAGAAATTCATGCGCTTTCTGATTTTTAACTAAAAGCAAAACACCTGAGGTGTCTTTATCTAATCTATGTACAACACCATGACGCTCTATTTCACCTAGTGGTTCGCCTACCCCTTTTGATTTTGGATAATTCTTGAGCATCCAATCAGAAATTGTTTTTTCTTTGGATTTACCATCAGGGTGCACGGCTACACCAGATGGTTTATCAATAGCTACAATATTAGAATCTTCGTAGAGAACTTTAATTTTCATGTGTCCCTGGTTGGAATCGAACCAACATCGACGGCTTAGAAGTCCGCAGTTCTATCCATTGAACTACAGGGACATTTTATTTAACACTGTGGGCGGTAAGGGATTTGAACCCCTGACCTTCGCTGTGTAAAAGCGCTGCTCTACCAACTGAGCTAACCGCCCGAACCATGTACACTAAATTAACATTTTTAAATAGATGGGTCAACCACCGGTGCCTTGTTTGCTTTTATTTGTTCTGAAGTTATGGCTCTATTCTTAAAGTACTCTTCCATTTCTAGAATGCGGTCACGCTGTCCGGTCTTTTCTCTTTCACTGCTAGTGGTTGGTTCGAACAACGCATCTTTAACCACGCCGTAATAAATATAAATACCAAAACCAAAAGAAGCTATAATCACAACAAGCACAAAAACAAGCAAGTACCTCCAGTAAAGATTAGGATTGATAGGTAGACCTTCTTTACGGAAAGTTCTTTTTTTCTTAAATATATTTTTTATATTGTCTAATTTCAAATCCATATTATTCGTCGAGATAACTCAATAATTTTATATTAATTACAGATTTCCATTTAGCTGACTGATTCCCCGTAACATCGACAAATGTATCCCGCTGCATGCTGAAATTGTTAACTTCAAGCACATAATAAGAATTTTCTAGAAGTGTCAAAAAACGATATATAGAATCAAAAGACCCACTAGCCCGCATAGTAAGAGACAAGGTCATATTATCAGTAGTTGTATCAACTGAAGAAACTTCTGCTGTAGTGCCCACAGAACTAGCCAATCGCTCCAAGCTGTCCAAGAAAGGAACAACGTCGCTTTTGCGAGCAAAATGTGATTCAAATTCTGATTTTTCTACCTGAACATCTTTTATAGATCGGTCAATCAGACGAATCTCAGCCAGCCTGTCTTCTTCACGTTGCCAGGCCATTTCAGCCTCCTTGTAAACACGCTGGTTATTCTTAACACCTTCATACAGAAAGAAAAACAACGAACATGCTAGCGCAAAAAAAATAATCGATATTAACAAATATTTATTATGGGATTTTTTGTTCATACTAAGAAGGTATAAGTGTTAAATAAAATTGAATATCTGAACCCTTGATAAAGTTTGATATTGGTAGGTCGACCTTTTTGAAACTCTTATCATCACTTAAACTCTGACTGAAATTTAACAATTTATCTCTTGATATCGCTCCCCCACGGATACTTATTTTTCTCCCTTCTATTGGATCAACTGTTACGGTAATATCGGTTATTTTAATTCCGGGTATTTGCTTGGATACTATTTTATTAATTACTTGTTCTGATATTATGAATTTTTTTGCCTCAGCGTTATCAATAATTCTGAATTTCCTTTCAAGAGACTTGGCAATGTCTAACACATCCTGACTGCCAGGCGGCACAGGCATATAACTCTGATGAGACAACCGCTCAGCAATAAGCTTCTGTTTTATGTTTGAAAGCCAATATGATGGTATTAGCGCAGAAGATCCAATAATAAGTGCTAAAGCAAAAACAGTGAAGAACATTATCACAATACGCATGTAGAAATCACGCGCCATCTTTTTCTTTTCTTGATTTGGAATTAAATTAATCATTATTCAAAGTCTCCTAAGGCAAGCCCGAGTGCTGATGCATAAGAAAGTGCTTTTTTAAAACGAATTTCTGGAATATGTTCTTCTGTATCTAGTATGTTAACCCACACGTTTCCAATCTCTACTTGGGTTTTCATACTCACAGACAAATAATCAGTTAAACCAATAAGATTTGCGTCACCGCCACACATTATTATCTTTTTAATTGGAGGGTTGCGGATTCCGTCTTCGTTTTCATAGGTATGCCAGTAGAGAAAGTGCTTGGCTAATTCATCACGAAGTATAGATACACTGTTTAGTAACACAGAGAAAAGTTCGCGATTCACGGTATTTCTTTGGAGTCCGTATTTTTTTTTCATCGTTTCTGCTTCTTCGTATGTAACCTTGAAATGTTTTTGAATCATGCTACTCAAAACAGCGCCTCCTACATCAAGCGTTGATGTAAACAAAACTATACCTTGAGAAACTATGAATATACCCGTCCTCTTCTCTCCAAAATCAACAATCATATATGTCTCAGTGTCACCCTGTTTAACGATTGACCGAGCAATAGCTTGGGCTTCAAGCTCAAAAGAGTGCACATTTATACCAGCATTATTAAAGACAGATAAATACTGATCCGTAATATTTTGCTGGATAGCGGCAACCTGTAATTCTAAATCACTCTCAGTTTCGCTAAAAACATCGTAATCAAATATGGCCTCTGGTGCAGGGATGGGTATGTGTTCTTCAAGGGATAATTCTATCGCTTCCCTCACACTATCTATTCCTTCTTTGGCTAGTTTTAATCGGAAAAGATATATCTGACTTTCTAGAATAGAAACACGAACAGAACGTATACCTTGTTCTGCTTTAAGTGCAAGCAATATGCTTTCAAGTTTAACTGGGTCTTTTATTTTACCAAGTTCAACCACACCAGCCGGAATTTTTTTCTCTCCATAGCGCCCTGTTTTTAAACCTCGGTCAGTAGGTAAAAGCTCGATAAATTTAATCGATTCATCAGATATATCGAAACCAAAAGCGGGCATTTCCAAAAATTTTGGGGTCGAAAAGAAAGTGTTTTTTGAACTTCGAAACATTAGCTACATTATACCTTGCTCGCACTATTCGCGAAAGTTTTTATCTAGATATCTCTGCAGAATTATTGCCGCGGCACGCGCATCTATATTAATTGTTTTCTCAATCTTCGTTTTACGATCAGAAAATCGCTCTTTCCCCTGCCTAGTGTGGGCCTCAAAAGAACTAAAGTGCTCACGCTCGAATTCTACCGGCAAAGACAGACTTTCTTTAATCCTTTGTGCAAAAGTTTTTGCAGATTCGTGAATAGAATTCTCTTCTCCCGACTGATTGAGAGAAGCGCCAACAACAATAGATTCTACCCCTTCGTCCTTAATGAGCTTTTGTAGGGTTATTAATGCCTTGGTGTCGTTTTTTAACACAACCTTGGGGAAAGCAATTCTGCCAGCATCATCAGAGATGGCTAAACCTATATTTTTTGACCCATAATCAATGCCTAGGTATTTCATACTGGCAATGCTAGCATAAAATTAATTTTTCTGATATTATCGGCCTTGTATCGACAAGTGAATATACGGAGGCGTCGCATTGCGCCTCTACGGCGCATCCGCCGATGAGGCGGAAGTGGTACAATAAATAAATGCATTATTTTTATATACTGGAGTTTAAAAACAATAAAAAACTCTATTATGGTTATACTAATAATTTACGTAGAAGAATAAGAGACCATAAATCCGGTCAATCGGGGTTTACTTCACAAAATGGCGACTTTGATTTAATATTCTACGAAGCATATGTGAACAAGAAAGATGCTCAAGAAGCAGAGAGGTATTTTAAAACTGGGCATGGCAGAGAGGTGTTGAAAGGCAAATTGAAAAATTATTTTGGAGGCGTCGCATAGTGGTTTAGTGCACCTGTCTTGAAAACAGGAGTATCGCAAGGTACCGTGAGTTCGAATCTCACCGCCTCCGCATTACGAGATTTTTCTCGCACAAAGCATCAAATTGCTTTTGTTTATCAATACTATTGAGAGGTTCTAACCGTTTGGAAAGCCTATTTACCTGTTTTGAGATTCTCTTTAGTGGAAAGAGTGATTTTTCTATATCAATACTAAGTATTTTGTCTTTTAAGATGAGGTTCGAACCTAAAGTCGAAAGGATCGAGCGTCGCGTCATAATCGAGCCATGATTGAATTTATCTTTTGCATTCTCGATGAAGGTAAGCATCTCATCAGCATTATCGAGCCATTTATCAATCCTTTTATCCGTACTTTCAAAAAGACCGCTCAATTTTTTCTTTTTGGCAAGAAGTTCGATTTTCTTTTCAGCAAATTCTTCAGCAGATATTTCTCCCCCTGCTCGCATGTCGGTTAAGCCGTCGATCTTCATGACACATTCCTTGTAGGCTTTCTCATTGGACTTGATTACGGCATGATGACTTTTTGATTCTTTTTCGTTTTCTTTCTTAAACCACTTCATTGCAAAGCTGTGAAATTCTGGTGGGATTTCAATGCTATCAATTTCAGCGACAATTTGCTTTTTCATTTCCTTTTCTTCAATGGACCCTTGGGAGCAGTTAGGATTTACTCTTTTGGTGCAGTGATAGTAGACGTAGGTGTGAATGTTCCCATTCTTTTGCCTCTTAATTTTAGTTTCAGCTGTGATTCTGGCGCCGCACTCTCCGCAACGCATCATACCTGTAAAGTCGAATATGTGAGCTTTAGGTCTAGGCTTACCTTTCTTGCCAAGTATAAATTGAAGCTTGTCGTATTCTTCTACGGTCATCATTGGGGTGTGAATAGCATCGTACCAATTACCGCTTCCTAGAGGATATTCATATCTACCGTAATAAAAAGGATTAGAGAAAATTCTGTATACGGTAGCTCTACTAATTTTCTTACCCTTGGGCATCGTAAAGCCCCATTCATTTTTTGCGATTCTCCATACCTCCGCCACAGTGTAGTTTCCTGTAAGCATCATATCTATCATTTTTCGTACCAGTGGGAACCTCTCCTCGTCTACCAGTGGCACTTTATTACCTTTCTCGGCATACTTATCATTTTTGTAGCCAATTGGTGCGGGAGCTGGATACATGCCAAGGCTAGCTTTTTTATGAAGACCTCTGGTAACATCAATTCCCTTCTTATCATTCTCCATCTTTGCTTGGCTGCACTGGAACATAAACATAAACTTATCGAGTGGAGTATTTTTGAATGTTTGACCTGGAGTAACAATCTCAACGAGCTTACCTTTATCTATGAGGTCAATAAGGAGGGCTGAGTCCATTGCATTTCTCGAAAGTCGGTCTGCGTGCCAAACAATAACTGCGTTGATTTCACCTCTTTCAATCATGTCGAGCATTTCTATAAACTTAGCTCTCTTGCCAGTAACTTTGGCTGACTTTGATTCTGTGAGTAAATGCTCGGGTTTGATTTTTATGCCAAGACTATCTGCAATCCTTTTCCCCTCATCAATTTGGGAATCAATAGAAAGAACTTGCCTATCTTCAGACTCAGTAGATTTCCTTCCATAGTTGGCATATATAAGTTTTGTAGTTTTATTTTCCATTCGTTTGGGTTCTAGCCAAGAAGCTATCGAACTCCTTTTTCTCAATCCTAAAATCCTTGCCAATCTTGTGAGCTTTGAGCCGTTTTGCTCCAATATAGCGATATATTGTCATGATATTTACCCGTAGCTTATCCGCCAATTCTCTGGCTGTGTAAAATTCTTGTTGTTTCATATTTTCATTATACTTTACTCTTATTTACAATGCAACGTTACAATGCCCTCTTCATAAGCCCCTCCAAGGCAGTCCTTTCTTGATCCGATAAGGTAAGACTATTTTCACTACCATTCTGAAAATTTTTCAATTTCTGCACAATTCTCACCGCGTCTTCGCTGTTCATGCTTCCATAGCCATAGGAGCCAAAGGTGGTGCCGACATTTTCATGCCCTAGGTTAAGACTAATCGCTCGCTTCTCTTCCTCGGTAAGTCTTCTCTTACTGAGAATGTTTACCACCAGGTGGCGAAACGAGTGCGGATGAAAATAATGCAGATTTGCGTTTTTACATCGTTTCTCAAAAATCTTTCTCGCTGCATCAGTACCAGCCCAAAAGTCCTTTCCAACGAACTCTTTACTGTAACTGTTTTCTTCATCTCCAAAAGAACCCAGGGTTGCTGGAAAAATAGGATCATCTGGCTGAAATCCTTTTGATTCTAAATACTCATACCACTCAAGGAAATGCTTCTCGGGATCGTCCCAGCCGATAGGGAAAAAGGTTGTGAGTATTCTTTTTGAGTTCTTGGTTTTCACTCCATCACCAGGATTTTGGTCGATTGAATTGTTTTTCTTGTCGAAACTCTTCATTTTCAGCGACACGATCGCTGCAATACGAGTGCCGGTAATGAAAGCGAAAGAAATGAGTGCTCTATCTCTTTGATCTATCTCATTTCTCGGAGCGATACTTTGAATGATTTTTTTAACTTCCTCGAAGGTTGGCATTTGCTTAGTGGTTCCAGCCTGAGCAATCCGAGCATCTTTTTTTGACAGACGCAGAAAATCAACATCATCTTTTACTATCTTGCTCTTGTACCCAGGCTGCTCAGACAGCCATACAAAAAACTTCTTTATTCGGCGAAGATAATTGTACTGGGTGACCAGAGAGATTGTCCCTGACTTTGTGTTTGCTGATCTCGAACTCAGCCATTCTGTAAACCCTACGGCTTTTGATTTGTTGTAATTGCCAAAGTCGTCATTTTTTGTAAAAGTTTGCCATTGCCCGATTGCTTCCGCAAAGACGCGCACCGAACTCTTAGCAAATCCTCTCCCGCCCTTGAGCTGCTCGAAGAAGTCTCTTTTTATTTGTTCATTTTCATAAATTGTATTAGTCATAATATTTTGTCTATTTTAGCGGTAATGGAGTCGGCTTATAAGGTTTCAGACACTTTGCCATCTTTTCAAGGAGCAGTATATTTGGCATCAAATCATTTGCTGCCTGAAACTGCTTTTTCTTAATACAGGCCTTTTGGATTTTTTTCAGATGCTCGACTTCCGATTCGAGGGCAGATAGCACAAACGGGATATTTCTAGGACTGATTTTAAGTTCAATTTTTTCTTCTGTTAATGGTGTTTCCATGGTATTAAATTAAGCTGGTAATTGAGATTCATTTTGTCGCAGTTACGATATATGCGATTATTGCCACTAACGGACATTTAAGTGGGAAAGAGCGATATCTGATAGTCCTTTTGGTAGGGTTTAAATATCCTCCACATTTTTCCGCTACAGACACTACATTCGCCGATTTTTTTATCCTTTAAGGTTCTGATTGATCCTCGTTTTGCTCTTCTGGCTGCCTTGCAATGGAAACAATACGATTCGTTGCGCTTTAACTTTACTTTCTTTTTTGCGTCCTTTTTTCTTAAAAATTCTTTCAAATCTGAGCCTGTTATCAAGATTGGTCTCTTGCTTCCCTCTATGATTTTTAAGCCACTAGCAATCCAACACGAAATAGTTTTCTTGTTCACACCTAAATTATTCGACAATTCTTCCATTGTGTAGCTCATATGACCGGAGATTTTTTGACAATTGATTTTTGTCATTTGGTTAATAATTATTTTGAGAGTCATCGACCTTTTTCTCCCGAACTAAATGTTCCGATCCCAAGACTGCCTTATAAAGATTTACTAAGTTGTTCGCACGCAACGACGCCTCAGCATCGCTTAAAACGACACCAAATCGTGCTTTATACAACTTTTTGTATTCTTCTATTGCTTGCTTTGGTAACATAGGCAAGCCCGCTATTTACTCGGTAGGTTCTTGAACGCCGTGAGGCACCTGCCGAGTAAGCAATGGGCTTACTTTTTTGTGTTCAAGATTCACTAGCCAAAATAAAAATAGGCCTACTATGAGCCTACATTTATCTACTATTTTGATATAGGTAATCTTGGGTTATTTTGGTGCAGTTTGGTTAACTTTGGGAGGTTTTATTTTTGAGCCAATGAGTGTAAGGTTGCCATCGTTATTTATGAGGGTGTTTACATCAACTTTTAATATCCGGCGTATCGTTTTTGCGATTTCATTTATGTGAAGCGTTTCACTTTTACTGCGAGCAGGGTCTAACTTTTCGCCTTCTTTATAGAAACCTGAAAGTATCAGCACTTCTTCTCGGCTCAGTGGACTATTTATAATTCCATACAGACTCGCAAAGACATCAAAGCAAGTATCACTTGGTTTGATTCTGAATTGCCTAAAGTTTATTTCGCCAATACCGGTTTTTGGATTATAAAATACTTCCTTTTTGGTCCCACTATCAACTGAGAGCAAAGATTTAGAAGTTTCATTAGCATGGGTATTTTTTTCTAGTTTTGAAGCCATTTCCTCAAGCTTCATTTCAAAATTATCAATATGATCTCTAACGTCTTGGAGGGTTGGAGCATTCGTCAGATTGAGTATTAAATATTCTTTCTCACCATTTTTGTTTCGTATATTATTAGAAGCGTGCTCTGCAAGATAAACTGGTCTAAGAGGTGGATAGTTATCTACCTGCACCTTGATAAAACTGTGTTCTGCAAGCATGTCAATCCTTTCAACAAGTAGTTCTACTTCACTCAAGCTGTACCCTTCATTTTCTAGCAACTTAACTGGTATTTTGACCTCACCTGTCAAACGATTCAATGGAACAAGTTCAAGTTTATTCTGAATCAGCTCGATAAGCCTTTTTATTTTAGAGCGATTTTCTGCAGATAATTTATAAATAAACTGAATATTTGGCAGTAATAGACTTGGTAAAATTTTTGCTGATTTCTTTTTATCTGGACCATCTGATTTTTGAGTCAGCCGCCATAGTTCAAAACTCAGATCCTTATCCTGACCCACGGGGTGCAATAGCTCTTTTACCAAGAGAAAGATGCGTTTTGCATCTACTTTTTCTTGAATTGCATTTTCAAAAAGCCTGTATAGCGGAGCGAATTTAGGATTTGTTGACTTAATATAGAACACTCTTAATCCATCTTCTATCCTGCCAAACTCGCCATTTTTTTCTCCTAAAGTAATAGCGCCCCATTCATTTAGTTTTTCTATTATTGCTTTTTGATCGTCCTTATGTGGACCACCGTTGGACATTAGAATAGTTCTATACTTTATATTTTGTCCTCCCACCGTATATAAAGACTGCTTCCTTATCGCTTGAAGGACATACCATAAATCGTGATTAAATTTTTCTTCTGGCGACAGTTCCATATTCTTAACAATACTTTACATTGGCATACTTTGTCAAAAAAATGCAACCACCCACAGCAAAAGACTGCGTGTAGCACCGCAGCCCCCGCCGGTACACATATTCTTTTGGTGGAGGCCGTTAGTAGTTAATAAATTTTAATAATAAGTAATAATGATAATAAAAGTGATAATGTTAGAAATTAATACGATCTGGAAACATGAGAGTTAGCTGCGCCATAATCTCTCCCCAGTTGTAGCTCGACTTCTCCCATCGTTGAGAGATGTCAGCCTGAGCAAGCCATAACAACTTAACCAAGGCATCATCGTGCGGAAATACTTGGGTAGTCTTAGTGACTTTTCGGAACTGACGATTGAGATTTTCAATGGTATTGGTGGTGTAGATTATTTTCTTCACTACTTCAGGATACGCAAAGAAAGGAGAAATATCTGCCCAGCGATTCTCCCAACTTTTTAGATACGACAAATACTGTGGCCACTGCTTTTCCACTTCTCTCAGAGCCTGCAGTCCTGCGTCTTCGGTGCTGGCGGTATATACAGTCTTCAGCTGATCGGCGAACTTCTTTTTGTCTTTATGGGAGACGAACATCAAGGTGTGGCGTATCTGATGAACGATACACACTTGCACATCGGTTCTCGGGAACACTGTCTTGATAGCATCAGGAAAACCTTTGAGCCCATCTACGCAGGCAATGAGAATATCATCGACGCCTCTGTTCTTCAATTCATTCAAGACATGTGCCCAGAACTTTGCTCCTTCGGTTTCACTAATCCAGATACCTAGAATTTCTTTGTATCCATAGACGTTAATACCGAGAGCGACATAGGCAACTTTGGAAGAAATCTTGCCAGCCTCACGAACTTTGAAGTGCATGCCGTCGAGGTACATGACTGGATAGCATGAAGACAGCGGGCGTGCTTGCCATTCTTTTACTAATGGAAAAACCTTGTCAGTAATGGTGGAAATGGCTGGCTGGGAAATGTCCATCTTGTTTGCACGCTTTAGGAAATTTGATATATCACGAGTAGTTAACCCTTTAGCATAGAGGTCAATGATCATGGCTTCGGTTTCGTTGCTGACGATGTCATACCAAGGACTTTGAGTATTGGCTTCCTCTCTAAAATCCGGAGCCAGATTGAATGGGACCAAGCTCGTTTGTTTCGGTTCAATCGAGTGATTTTCCACGAAGACCGCGTCTTCATTTTTCTCGCTCGAAGTATTGCTCAGATCCGCAAGTTCTTTCGCTATGGCTAGGACATCTTCTAAACTGTTAATGCTCCGTATTTTCTTTTGATACCCATACGGCAGGGTGCTTATTTTGTTTCTCATTTTTTGGTCGACCTGCCACCGAGAAAGAGTGTCACCTGCGAGCTTGCGCTCGCGAGAATATTTTACGATTTTTGATTAGGCTCAGTAAACCTCAAGAGGTCGAAGGTCAGTTTTAGTTAACTTGGGGAGATTTTAATTTCTTACCAAGTAAGGTAAGGTTTCCATCGTTGTTGATGAGCTTTTTTGGACCAATTTTAAGTGCTCTACGAATAGATTTGGCAATGTCGTTAATATGGTAGGTTTCATCACTGCGGCGAGTGAGATCAGATTTTTCCCCTTCTTGATAAAAGCCAGAAATTATAAGAATATCCTGCCTTTTTAGAGGTGTATTTATCATTCCCCAAACACTTGAAAAAACTTCAGCTGCCGGACTTTCTGGTTTAAATCTAAATTCTTTGCCATCTATATTCCCGACAGCCGTTTTACTATTAAAGAAAATTCTATTTGAAGTATTTCCAAGTTTCTTATCAAGAATTTCTAAGTCCGTCAGTTTTTCCGCACTTTCTTTTCTGTTCTTTTTTAATCTAATCTTAAACACAAAACCTCTTTCGTATAAGTCAAAGATGCCAGCCGAGCCATAGAAAAATTCTTCAATATCGAGGTACTTTTCATGTTCGAGAGCGATCATCGCGTGGACGAACAAAAATAAATCTTTGATTTTATCTTTCGTTGATAAAGAAAACTTGATTTCGTCCTTTTTTTCATCTCCGATATATTCAGGTTCAAAATAAGGATGGCCAATTTCTAGGTCATCCCTCTGATATTCCTCATATTTCCCCTCTATATGTTTAATGAGTAAATCTTTTTGTTTTTTAAATCCAAAAAATTGACGGTCGAGCGGTATCGTCATACCCTCAGACAAGAACCCTCCTGTTAGTCCACGTTTACTTAAACCGTCTAATCCATCTTTCCTGAAAAGTTCTATATATTTATCTAAGTGACTTTGAAGTTTTTTAGTATTTTTTATATTCAAATGTATGTCTGTATTCTCAAAAATTAATTTCGCTAATTTTGTTTGAGCACTCTCGTGCCATAAAGCCATTTCTACTGTTACCTTTTTAAATTGTTCTTTGTTGTGTCGGTAATAAATTTCTAAAAACTTTTCGGCATCTTTTGTATCCCATCTGCTGCCGTCATAGGGAGTTATCAGTTTATTGACCAACTCGATAAAATCTTTGTCAGCCTTCTTATTGAGTATTGCTTCTTGATAGACATCTATAGGCGTTGTTGCTAGGTTAGAAAATTCTACTGGATCAAAGTTAAAATCTTTATTTTCTATTGCTTTATCCAGGAAATCTTTTTGGCTCTTGTTCAATGTCTTATATTTTTTGGTATCATTCCTACCATTTTCCGTGGCTTTTAGATACTCATACATTGTTGCGGATTGATAATTACATAAAAACCCGCCTTCAATTAAGCTGTAATCCGCATTACAGTAGATCGAAAAACCTTTTTCATCCAGTGATTTTCCTAGTTCCAGCAAATATGAAAGAATCTCTGAGGACTGCATTTTTGAATGAATTTTCTCTATTGATCTCAAAATAGAGTCGTTAATATCTTCTTCAATTGTGGCAATATCTGCAAAACTACGCGGCAAATGAATGTCATGTTTACCGTTTGGCGTGAATACATTACTCCAAAGAGTGGAGATATGCTTCTTCCTTAGCAGGTAATATAAAATAAATAGTTCTTTTTCATCCAGATATTTTCCCTCCTTATTCTCCATATCTAGGGCCTTGCTCATATATTTATACCTTTCGATATCTTGTAGTCCTGCCTTGCCCAATACGTTCCACCTTTTTAAGTCGGAGGAGTGCATCGAGAGCTTGCGACACAGTCGGCCGAGCAACTTTGGTACTTTTAGATATTTCGCCGGGTGTTGCTTCTGTGACTTTTTCGAGATACTGCCAGACGACTAATTGCTTCGGGGACAGAAGTTTCTCTATGTTTTCTTTTGAGAGAAGCTCTATTGCCTGCTTGGCTTGGGTAAGCAGCATATTGAAAAAGAATTCAAGCCAGGGAGTTATATCTGGATTTTTAGTTTTGAGTGTTTTCTGACTTTTGCGCAACACGAGGTAGTACTCTGCCTTATTATCCTCAATCAGCTTTTCATGTGAAATATACGGCATATACTCATAGCCTGCTTGGAGCATCATAAGGTTAGCAAGCACACGGGAAAGTCTGCCATTACCGTCTTGAAATGGGTGAATATTTAGAAATACCACCAGAAAGTTACCGATAATTACAAGTGGATGAATTTCTTTGAGAGCAAGAGCTTCTTTAGTCCACTCAACGAGCTCCTGCATTTCCTTAGGTGTCAGCCACGCGGGCGTGGTGTCGAAGAGTACCCCAATTGATTGACCTGCTTCATTAACCATTTCTACTCTATTCTCGCCTTTTTTATAGTCACCTCTATGGAGCTTATCTTTCTCTACATATTTTAAAAGTTCTTTATGGAGATGCTTGATGCTTCCTTCTGAAAAAGGAATTTTACTGTAAGAATTAAATACGTTTTCAAGTAATTCATAATACCCTTGCACTTCTTGCTTATCTCGATCGGCAAACTTTTGCATCGAGAGGCCTCGCATCATTTTCTCGATATCTTCGTCAGATAGCTTTGCGCCTTCGATGCGAGTAGACGCACCAGTGGATGTCACCAGCACCGAACGCTTGAGACGCCCAAGTGCCTGAGGGTTAATTTCCGCTCCCCCGATCCACCGCCCTTTGAGTTCATCAATTTGGTTGATGAGAGACCAGAGGTTTTGGGGCATGTTTTTTATGTATTTACTCATATTTAATCTAATGTATTAGATATATGAGATTATATTAGATTAAGGAGATTTAAGCAAGTTTTTTTAATACTTTAAATGTAGAGCAAAAGACTGCGTGCAGCACCGCAACCCTTGCAGGTACATATATTTTTTAGTTCAATTTATTGCCTACAGACATAATACTTTTCATTATCAATAATCTTCGGGTAAAGAATTAGTCCTGTGCTAATTCTTTTTTGGAATTCATTACTGTCTGCTTTTACCAAGAAGAGACCAAGTGCGCCGGGCATAACTGTTGCCTTAGTGTCTGGGTTTGTTATTTCCCTATTTTCTAAATTGTTATGAGCAACGTCAGCTGCTTGTACAAAATTTGGTGCTTCATACAAACCGACCCGGCTAAGATTGGTGAAGGTAAGAGCGGTTTGATCCAATATAGCCGAAGTTCCCGAAACTCTTTGTGAACTCTCCATATGCTCGCGCAGCTTTTTCTTTAACAGAAATACTTGGTCTATATCTTTATCAAAAACTGTTTTCTTTTGCTGAAGTGCGTCATCTTCTTCATACGGATCTTCAGATGAGAGGACTGCTTCTTTAGCAACACCAAAATCAATCACTGCAGGCATGCCTGTTTCCTTGTCGATTAATACATTCCCTGAATGCAGGTCTCTATGATGTATTCGCAAGTTTGTATTGAGCTCCCGAATAAATTTTTCTAGCTCGCCAAAAAACACATCAAAATCGAAATTTGCTGGCAAGGGTGCAGATCCTTCTAAAACATTTTTGAGCGATGGTCCATCTATCCGCTCCATACAAAGGATCGATTTTTGTTTCACTGCTCGGATCTGATCATCTACGACTTTTGTATCAAAAGAAAAAAGCGGTGCAGGAACTTTAACCTTTGTCTGATTTGTCGACCAAGCCTTATGTAAAACCTCCATCTCTTGTTCTGCCATTAACATATGCACATTCGAAAAGCGCGTTACTACTTTATAGCAACAGGTGTTATACGAGTCTGCAAAGACGTCAGCGTGCTTGCCAGAGTCAATTCTTTGCTCCGAATTGAACAACTGTTCAGCAAACAGAGAAATATGCGGTGCGTATTCTTCTAAGGTGACAACGCCGACCCCCCCCCTCAATCGACTTAAAATTAGTAACCTTGTTTATTTTTTCTACCATATGAGTTTCATAGTAATAGCTTTTGCTATAATAATCAACACGAATGGTTTAGGGCCCAGACCTTGCAATAAAAAACCGATATATATACTTCGTTTATTAATAGCTAATATATAAAAATATATGGGAAGTTTAGAAACAGGGTTTGGTAAAAATGAGGTAAATATAGTAAACGAAGAGGAAGCGAAAATTAAGAATCTTTTAGAACAGAATTTGAACGGAAGCTTTGAGGCTGCTTCTGCGGTGAAAGCATTAGCTGGTGCAGGGTATGAGCTTAATTCTATGACCGATTTTACTCCACAGCAGAAAGTCGGTGGTATCGAAAAGGGCTACTATGTGTACAAAAAAGGAGAAAAACAGCCAGTGTGTGAAGTATTGATTTCAGATAAAGGATCATACTTTGTAGCAAAGACAGGAGGACCTGCAAATAACAATTAGTATAAAATTTGCCGTTTAAATAGAAAAACCGATGGTCATTCTATGATGAGTGCATCGGTTTTTTGGTTGGTTATTTTTGAAAAATTAAATGTTGTGATAGGCTTTGTCTTTGTGCTTGTGTCCTATCGCGGGATGTCCGTACTTTATGCGAGATGCATATTTCCTTCGGTGTACCCCTCACTCATATACGCTATACGAAATTGATCAAACTTTATCGATCAAATTTAGTAAGGCTCTCGTTTTAATCTGTCGCCAGAAGAAAACTTCCTTGTAGTTTTACCCGTTGCTCTATATGACGAGACGGAACTCATAGTACTCCACCGCAGTGACCTTCCTATAAGCTGACTTGAAAAAATTATTTTCCGAATAAAACAGTCTGGAGAATGCCCAGCACTTGCTGTATATCGGTAGTGTGCTGAATTCCGCAAAACCATTTGCCGGGAAAATCTACAGACTTGGCATAAGGCAAACAGACTAATCCTTTTGCTTTGCACAAATCGATAGCGTTCTTCATTTGCTCTTCCAAATAGGGATTGTTGGAATCGCAGGCGATAACCACAGCAGTGGATGGAGTCAGGTCGGCTTCGACGATATTCTTTTTGGTTAAAATTTCAAAAGAAATATTATCAGTTGCCGCTTGAGTAGCCAGTTTTTGGAGTGTTTCAGTATCGAATTCATCAAGCACGCCAACCACAACGACACGCGGTTGGTACAGTACGGAAAAATCAATTTTCGCCTGGGTCAGCATTGCGAGCATGACCTCGAAAACCTTTTGCTGCCAGTGATAACCTTTGTACTCCGTAGCCCGAACGTAATTCGTCGCCATGTTAAGAGCGAACTTATTCTGCTGTAAGAAAAGTTTTATTAGGAAAAAGTACCAGCGACTTTTTCTATCGCCGTACTGCATTTCCTTAAAATCTTTTGAAAGCATTACCCAGCCTTCGTGGGAAATCATTTCGAAAATCGTTTTCATTGCTGAAAGATTTTGTTTGCCTACCGCTTTTTTACAGGATGCTCGGCGTTTCTCCTGTGTAATATTTAAATATTACAATGAAATTCATAGGAGTTCTGCGCTTGTCCCACGCAAGAAAATCCTATCCCCAATAAACCACCAAATGGCAAGTCTAAATGTGCTGGTTTTAGCACAAATATTATCACCTTGGTATTAGAAGGATGACTGGGGTTCAGGTTTGTATTACCAGTAATTCGGTAAGTGAAACCTGTCGTAGAAAAGAATCCTACGATTTCAAGAATCTTTTTTTCCATTTTAAAGTCGTATTTATTTTTCAAAAAACTTTTTCTTTTCAAACAAAGTACAATTTAGAGAAACACTCCTCTACAGATCCACAAATAAATTTCTGAATCTGATAAAGTGGGCGAATGAAATAGAATAGTCTATTTTTCTTCACCCAGATTTTTACCATTTCGCCTAAGCCAGGATGATAAATTACCTGCAAATAAAAGGAGGATTAACCCGGCAGTTCCCACGGACACTCGTCGATTCGCTCGTGACCCGGGAAACTCTCGGCGCGGAGCGCGTTAAGCATCCAGAAAGCCAGGGCCTCGGTGGCCCACTCGCCCCGCAGACGGTCATCGCCGGGAAGAAGCGGGGCCATCGTACCCGCATAAGCGTTGGCGATTTCCCAGAAGTTCTGGTTGCTCCGCCGCCGCAGGGTGACGGTGATGATATTGCTGCGGCCCGCCTTGCGCCCGGCAACCATGGGCATCCACAGCACCTCACGGAATTTTCGGGGACGCGGATTGTAGTGGCCGTCCGAAGTGCCGAACAGCGCCTCGCTCGCAGTCAGAGCGGCACGATTGCCACCGCCTACCACGACTTCGCTCAATCCATCCCCATCGAATTCGGTCGCGGTGATTTGGGGAGTGCGACCCCAGAAAATCACATCGTTCTTGCGGACCGCAACCCGATTGGTCGGGCGGCTTTTTTTCATTCTCGCTGTGAAAACATATTCGCGGCCAGCGATGGACTGTTTTTTGTTGCGTTTGGCTACGGAAACTGCGTAGCTCAGCTCGGACTGTTCGAAGCCGAAGGATTTACGGGTCACAACGGGCATGCCGTCGAGTTCCCCCAGTTGCACAAAGTTCGTCATGATTAGACTATTTTGTTTTTTCAGTATGCCTCCGTTAACGTATTTCGGCTATACGACTCACCTAGTATTCTCCGGTGAGCGAGCGAGAAAAGTTCTTACTTTTGGGATTCAAAAGGTGGTCAGAGCAAGCGAAACATTGTTGTTCGCCTGCCCTAACCAATCCGGATTGATTTACTGCAGCAGAATTTATGCATATCTCCTGCTGTTACTCTCCTACTGATGCAGACATAGACTTCGGCTCGAGGTATACCCCAAGTGGTGTGAGCTACGGGACATGCCCATATGTAACTCCGCACCTGTTCCTAGTCGACCGATACTCGCCAAAGTGAATCAGCAAGTTTGTAAAACACGGTCATGGGTAAGCTATCATAGTAGTGTTGCGTACGGATCGAGCGCTCCGCACCGATGCTTCTTGCATACCTTGCAAGATCAGGTTTAAACATGGGTACGAGTTATTTTTGAAAGAATGCATCGATCTAACAAAAACTCGTTATCATTTTGTATTTCCAGTTGATTCCCAAACTGGAAGCTCTGGTAGGGTTAGCAACCGATACCCTGCGGTGGGTGCCTCGGGTCGCAATCGAATCATCTGAGCAAACTAATGAAACGATCTCATGATATTTTGCCAGCCTGGACTCTGGCTGTAGTCGAGCAATAGAGAATATCATCAAACTCTATCACTAAGCATCTCCTATTTTTTGGTAAGTAGTAGAAATTTAGAAACCTCCTGGTGACTACAATCGCTACGTTAAAACAGGTAAAACTTTACAACGGATACCACTATGCAGGATATACAACTCGGCTATGCTGCCGAATCTTAAATCAAGCATAAGGATTGGATTTGTGTGTTACGATAAATCCGATCTCGTACAAAACTCGCTCGCTAAGTACGCCCCTAGCAAGACATTTCACGCACCCATGGAACGGGATATAATGATTTGCCCGGCACCCATCCAGCAGGGTTGCCACCTCGGACCGCATGGTCTTCCTTGGTTTGGTCAGCTTTACGTCCAGCATCATGCTTGCCAGACGGGGATAGATAGTGCTTCCCTCACATGAAATCACGGCGGATCTCTCATAAGTACCTCCTTTTATTTAATTGTTAAAGAACAGGTTCCTTTTAGGAATAACTTGCCCTTGCGAGCAACCGATTCCTATAAAGGAGGCGAATGGAGTTTCATTTCCACTCGCCAACCAGATGATTATTTAAAAACACACAAATTATTAAAACTTTTCGAAACCACAGCCTCCGGTCGACTCGCAAAACTGCACGAGTGATTTGTTGGCGACAGACATGGCAAATCCGTGAACACGAGTGCCAGGGATGTCATTAGGTTTCAGTCCGCCTACCGAAGTGTCTTCATCTGTGAGGACTACGACTTCAGGGCGATAGAGCATCGCACCTGCTTCGATCTTTTCCTTCATGTACGCATGGGCTTGAGAAACCCCAGCAGCGATATCGGTACCGCCACCAGAAAAGTTTCCTTTGCGGAATTTCTCGATGAGAGCTTTCGCTTCTTCGGGATTTTCTGCAGACCATACTTCTCCCATCGTAGTATCAAACACCGCGAGGTATACCACTGCGTCGCCAGTGAGAACTGCTTTGAGGCGGTTCATGACGACACCGGTTGCCTTGAGATGCTTTTCGCCGCGCATCGAGCCGGACACATCAATCAGAATAAAAACGCATTGTTTTTTCTCCTGGATGGTAATCCGTTCCCGAACGGGAAGTTGCTTGGTCACCGCTTTGTACTTGAAGTATCCAGGAGCGGCAGCGTAAAGCGCCCACTGGCTTGAAGGAATTCTGCTCAACTCAGACAGGCTCTTAATGGGACGCATCCGAACTTCGTCACCTTCGGGATCGGGCTGCTCGATGTTAGTCTTGCGCAGATCCATTTTGGTAAACTCATCCAGTTTGCGGCAGATTTCGAGAATCTTCCGCTCGTCCTGTTCAGGCTGGAGCTTTTCAGCAATCTTGAGTTTTTGAAGCTCTTTTTGCTGATCACCTCCTTCTTCGTTGAACACCTCGCCTTTTGGATCGAGAAGATCTTTTTCCTCATCGGTCAAAGACTCCAGGATTTCCATTGTTTCTTCGAGGCTCTGCGCTACCTGTTCGGGCTTCGCATCGTCTTTGGAAAAAATGGGAAGAGGTTCACCTTCGCCACCGCCACCAGTTCCACCTGTCTGCTTCGAAAGCAGTTTGAGGGTCATGGCAGCAGTTTGGAGTGGAGTCGCGCCGGGCATGGCGGACAGGTCTATGGAACGCAGGAAGTCGCAGACATTGCGGTGGTACCGCATGGATTTGTCGACTGCTGTGTTTAGATCTTTTCCTTTCTCCAATTTATCTCGCGTCCGGTTCCACACCGTGTCGCGGTACTCGCTCGGCTTTTGGATTTCTCCGCCAGCGGCGAGATGTGCCAAGTCGGCCATCAGATCACGGCTGTAGCCGGAGAGACCAACTTGTTCAGCAACCACCCGCATCTCCTCCGCCGTTGGCGTCAGATAACCGTCGGGAGGTACAGTTCTAAATGTAAACATTTTTGAAGCCCCTCCTTGGGCTGTTTAGCGGGTGACGTCTTCCGCACGTTTTTGAAGGACCGGGATTTGGGCGTCAACCGCTTCCCGTAATTTGTTGCGACGCTCGACAAGGGTGTCAGGGACACCAAGTCCGGACAACTGATCGCTCAGTGACCGCAAACCTTTGACAGTTTGCAACACTTTGATGGGTGCAGTTGCTTCGTGACCTTCGGCTTTGAGGGAAGTGAAGCGTGACTCAATCGTGGTCAACTCCTCCTCTGCAACCGAACGCTTGTGAGCGTTATCAATCTCGGCTTCGATGGTCGCTGCCAGGTCTTGGCAGCCAGGAAGGTATTTAATCGCGACGATGTCGCTTTTTTCAACTTCCGATCTTCCGTGAATTACGCAAGCTGCGCGAATGATCGCGACAGCTAAGTTGGCAGTACGGGGAGAGATTTTCTCGCCTTTCTCGCCAGCTTTTTGCAACATTTCGGAGAGAATTTTTTTGACCGAATTTGGAAACACAACCTGCTCGGCTTTCGCCTGCAGAACCAATATCTCCGACCATTCGATTTCGCAATCCTGTGGCTCAGGAGCGTTGAACAGCTCCTGGTAGTCGGCGGCAGTGTATGTCTCCCATGCGCTGCGGTATTGCAGGGGGAAACGCTCGATCAAGGCCGCTACTTCGGGACCTTTGGCGGCAACCTCCCCGGGTTCTTTGTTCGTGCAGATGTTAACCGACACGAGGGGAAGTTTGTATTCTTCGTTGCCGTCGCGAAATCTTTTGGAAGTGATCCAATCTTTGAAGTCCGTAAGTACGGAAGTCGGCAGATCGAACCCTTCTTCCAGGGTCAGGATGTTGCAGTTCAAGGGAGAATATTGATAGTTGAACATAATTCTCCGTCCCTGCCCGTCTGCGCCTTCGATGGCGTCCAGACTAATCCCGCCTTTGAGTTGGTCCATGTCGGTTCCGCTACCGACTGATTTGATGTTCCACTTGCAGCCGCGGATGGACTGCTGGATGCGTTCCACCATCATGGATTTTGCATGGCCCCCAGGACCGAAAAGTGCAAAGCCCCATTTAGAAACGAGCGAAAGGCTTATCACCTCTTTCTCATTGTTTGATTTGATGATGTGTGCGCAGCTTTTTTGAATGAAGGGAAGAATGGACTGTTTCATCTTATAACGCCCTCCTAGGCGTGGTTTAAGATGCAGTTGAGCGCTGTTAGTGGATTCAATTATAGCCCACTAGAACACCTGGCCTGCCTCGCAGTTTTGTTGGTCGCGAATCACCGGAAAGAAATCTCTACAACTGTTTCGTCTGCTTCGAGAAGCACGCTGGCATTTAGAGTCATCCAGAGACTTTAATTTGTGTGTTTTTCAAGGTACAGAGGGTGGGTTCACCCTTACCTGAATATATTAGCATATTTAGAATGATTTGTCAATAGACACCCTTGACAAAACGTAAAATCCATTGTAAATAGATATAAGTTCATACCCTTTATTTATAAGGCTTGATAAGCTTATTCGCTTCTCAGATCAAAATATAGATCTATCTTATCACAATTTACCATGTGTGCACAATCGAGAAATTACTGCTAGAATTAGCCATAAGGTAGGTTCTGACTTCGTCTAGCACCCTCCGCAGACAAATACAATAAGGCTATTATTTAGCTTTTATCTCTTTAATCCTTGTTTTAAGCAAAAGGGTGATTATATTTTTTGGTGTTTTATCCTTATACGATACCCTTACACAGCCTTTGGAAGTAGAAAAATCTTTCAATTCATCTTTACAGGTTTTTATAGGCCCCGGAGTTGGATAAATTCCCAAATGCCCTTTCATAGCAGCGAAATAGAATAACGGTTGACCATTTAGTTTGTAGGCAGGCATGCCGTAGGCAATTCCCTCTTCGGATTTCGGTGCTGTTTGTTGTACAATAGCACGGACTTCTTTTAAGATTACTTGTTTATCTTTGTCGGCTTTTTTTATATATTCATCTACGTTTTTATATGATTGCATGATTTTATTTTACCATTCAATTTCTTTCTCTCCATGTTCTTTTAAATATTTATTGCACTTAGAGAAGGGTTTTGACCCAAAGAATCCGTTATAAGCAGAAAAGGGCGATGGGTGTGGAGACTCCAAAACCAGATGCTTTGAAGTATCAATGAGAGATTTTTTGCTACGAGCATAATTACCCCACAAGATAAAAACAACATTCTCCTTTTTATCTGAAATAGTTTTAATCACATTATCAGTAAATTCCTCCCAGCCATTACCCTGATGCGAGGCCGGTGTATTTGCCACAACGGTTAGAATTGCATTTAACAAGAACACTCCTTGACCTGCCCAAGATTCTAAATTCCCATTTTTAAAATCTTTTTTATTTTTTAAATCCGATTCAATTTCTTTATAAATATTCTGCAGCGATGGCGGCAATTTTATACCTTCCTTAACTGAGAAAGACAGCCCGTGTGCCTGTCCTACCCCGTGATAGGGGTCTTGGCCCAAGATTACAACTTTTACTTTTGAAAATGGGCTTAGCTCAAATGCTTTAAAAATATCTTTAGGATTAGGGTAAATTTTCTTATTCTTGTATTCAACACGCACAAAGTCGGCTAAAATCTGCCAATTCTTGCTTTGGAAAAATGGTCTTAGTACTTCCTTCCATTCGGGATCTATGTTTACATCTCTTGTCATAAATGTAATATAGCACAACCTATTTTAGTGTTATAATCAACGCATGAACTACAATATACATCCAATCATAGTACACTTCCCTGTCGCGCTACTTACTATTTATTCACTTATCAAAATAATCCCTTTTAGAAAAAAGTTTCCTAACTTTGCCTGGCACGATGTTGAATTAGTTCTTCTTTCTTTGGGAATAGTAGGGGCATTTGCTTCAAATTCTACAGGAGAAATAGCAGAACACTTGGTTCGGCCACCCCATCAACTAGTAGAAACACACGCGACATTTGCCGCCATCGCTACATGGATGTATGGTTTACTGCTTGCAGGTGAAGTTATAAATTGGATACAAAACAAATTCTCTAATAATCCAAAATTTCAAAAATGGGGAAAAACTGTTTCGACAATTGGTCAGTTATTAAACAATAAAGTATTGGTTTTACTTCTAGCCTTGTTTGGATTAATTGCTATTTTTATTACTGGTTTATTGGGTGGGGTTTTGGTTTATGGAGTGACGGCCGATCCAATAGCACCTTTTGTGCTTAATTTACTTGGAATTTAAGTATTTCTTAAGGCTATTAAGCCTACAAAGAAGGTGCAAGTTATTTTTTACTTTTTAAATCTGAAATTTCTTTTTGTAGTTTAGATATTTTTTTCTCAAGATTCACAGTACGCTCAGTAAGCTTAGTCTCAACTTGGTTAGCGTGAGCTGCTAAAGTCTCTGCCACAACAATCATGTCTGTTATATCTTCCATGGCCAATAATATAATTGGTGGAAAGTGTTCAGAAGTAACGTCTTCTTTGAAATGAATTTGGCGCGCATTTAGTATCATTACCTTTCGTCCAATCGCTGGGAAATCATGCGACACCTCAAAACCCTTAAAAAAAGTATTTCTCGGCAATATATCTTCTAGTAATTTTCTTAATGCAGGAATATCCCATTGACCATTCCCGAGTTTATATATCACAGAACCTTCTGTATCTTTATGTTCTACTTGGAAAACACGATAAAAAGAATCATTAGCTGCCATCACGCGCAAATCCTTATCCAAGATTAAAACTGGTTCTCTTACAACATCAACAACTGTTTTAATATATGTCCAACTTTTTTCCCATAAGTGTTCTACAAAATCTGGCCCCACTGTTTTTACAGTTTTATCGACTGTATTTTTATTTGTTTTATTCATACAAAAATAGCCGTTTATTGTTAAAAAATATTACACTATCACACCTTAGGTATCTAGTAACAAAAAAAATTGCTTTCTGACTAGAAAAGTAATTCTATTGATTTGTAATCAAATAAAAACACTAGAAAATAAAGAACCTTTAAAATAACACTGAAACAGAGGTTGTCGTGTCTTTGTGTAATATAAATGTAATAATTACTGAGCTAAGACGGCTTAATCACATGACCATGACTCCAAAACAAAGAATCTTGCGGCAAGCCATAATATCTCTAGCACACAAGGACTATGGGAGAGGCCTGAATGCCCGAGCATTTTTTAAAACTGGCGATCATGCAGTAAGTGATGATTTAGTTCAAGATACCTTCCTTAAAACATGGAAATACTTGGTAAAAGTTGGAAAAATAGAAACGATGAAATCATTTCTATTTCACGTATTAAATGCTCTGATAATTGATCAGTATAGAAAACATAAGGCAGTATCTTTGGACTCTTTGCTAGAAAAAGGGTTTGAGCCGAGCGAAAACACTTCTAATAGAATGTTACATATTTTAGATGGCAAAGCTGCTGTTTTATTAATCAGTAAATTACCAATAGCGTACCGCAAGATTATGCGAATGCGGCATGTACAAGATTTATCTCTTGAAGAAATGTCACTTATTACTGGCCACTCAAAAAACTATTTAGCAGTACAATTACATCGTGGGCTCGAAAAGCTAAAGTTGCTTTATAAGCCATAAATAAAAAACCACTTTTAAAGTGGTTTTTTATTTATGGCTTAACACTTTACTGTGCTGTTCTAAACACCTTTGGCCACACTACTGAGATATTTCCACTTGGGTCAGTTGCAGTAACTGTATAATTATAGTTTGTATTTGCAGAAAGATTAGTTAAAACTATCTGCTTAGATGTACTAAAATTTGAATCAGTGTTTTGCATTCCAGATATTGCTGGTATTGCAAGTGATGTAACTGAATCATCCCAATTGCTCCAATTAATAGAGTTAGTATCGAAAAAGGCTGTTGTCTTCACAGGTTCATTAGTATTAAATGATATAGTAGCATTTCGGCCAGATATAGTAACCGCTAAATTATTTATCATAGGACCAGACACATCAATACCCCTACCAGCAGTAATAACAGTATTTATCTTGTTGCGAGTACTGGTTCCAACAATACCGTCGGCTGCTAGATTGTATGCAAGTTGAAACTGGATAACACCATTTTTAGTTTGTAGACCAAAGTTTCCATCTTGAACACCAGAAGGATACATATCTACATTAGAACTAATAAACTTCTGCAGGCTTCGAACATTTTCCCCTCTTGAGCCAACTGTCATAGTGCTTGATCCGCTTATTTGAGAAAAATCTGCTGATACTAAACTAGGAGAAACAGTAAAGGCAAACGCTAAAGCAAAAACACCAACTATCAGAACTTTCTTATTTGTTTTCATAAAATTTATATATTTATTTTAATAATTTGAGATAATAATCTGAGTTCGACTTCTCATACGACTGATGCCGATTCGAACAGATTATAATTACAAACAAGCCCTCCATAAATAGAAGGGCTAAAATTATTCAATATTATTTAATTACAATAGTTTTTATATTAGTAAACTCCCGAATACCGTGCGAAGCCATTTCACGCCCATAACCTGAACGCTTGGCGCCACCCAAAGGAAGCCTTGGATCTGATACAACAATACTGTTCACAGACACAGTTCCCACAACAAGCTTGTCAGCAATTTCTCTTATGATTTTATCATTCTTTCCCCACACAGAACCAGCAAGTCCATAGATGTGATCATTGGCTAAAATCACTGCGTCTTTCCAATCTTTTGCTTTCACAAGACAAACAACCGGACCAAAAAGTTCTTCTGTAAATGCAGGATTATTTTTTGTAATATTGTCGAGTAGCGTCGGCTCATAGAAATATCCAGTGCCTGGAATCTTTTTACCTCCACGCACTATTCTTGCACCTTTTTTGATTGCACGTTGTATCTGATCATTCAACTCTTCTCTAGAATCTTCTCTGGCTAGAGGACCTAACGTGGTTTCTTTATCTATTGGATTTCCTACTTTAACCATATCTAATTCGCGAATGAATAAATCACGAACTTTATCATAAACTTTCTCTTCTATAATAAACCTCTTCGGAGATATACATACCTGTCCGGCATTTAACATTCGGGCCTTCACTCCCTCTTTTACTGCTTTTTCTAAATCTGCGTCTTTAAGTATTATGTACGGGTCAGCACCTCCGAGTTCAAGCACACTTTTTTTAATATATTTACCAGCCAAAGCCCCTACTTCACTGCCTGCCTTCTCACCGCCTGTGAGTATTACTATCTGCACAGAATCTTGCTTAATAACTTCTTCAATGTCACGAGATTCTATAAATAAACTTTGAAAGGTATCCCTTGGAATTCCAGCTTCAAGGATTATCCTCTCTATGAGCAAAGCAGTCTGGGGCACATTAGAAGCATGTTTCAAAATACAGGCATTACCTGCAAGTAGTGCCAAAGAGGCAAAACGAAACACTTGCCACATTGGAAAATTCCAAGGCATGACTGCCAACACAACCCCGAGCGACTCATACCGCACAAAGCTTTCTAAAGCTTCAGTTTTTATATGCTCATCAGCTAAAAATTTGGGTCCATTTTCAGCAATATATTCTGCATTCCAGGCAGATTTTTCTATTTCAGCGATTGACTGAGTTATGGGTTTGCCAACTTCACGGGTAATTATCTCTGCATATACTTCTTTGTTTTTCCTTAAAACTTTTGCAATCTTTTTCACATACTGCACCCTCTTCTTTAATGGAATATCTCTCCAAGATTCATATGCTTTTTCGGCTTTTTTAACCCCGGCATGAATTTGCTTGTGACTAAGTGATTTAAAGGTTTTTTCAACCTTTTCCGTATATGGATTTTTAGTTTGTATTGGCATATTATTTTTTATTTTTTATAGCGTCTAATGATTCATTAGCTACTTTGTAATCAATTGGACAATCGATTACAGAAACTCCACTTTGGGAAAAAGCATTTTCTAGTGTACTCGCTAAATCTTCTGCTTTGCTGATTCGATATCCATGTGCCCTAAATGATTCAGCTAGTTTTACAAAATCAGGATTACTAAAATCAAGGCCAAATTCTGGTAAACGCATATTACCTTGCTTCCACCGGATCATTCCGTAACCTGAATCGTTTAGAATAAGCACTACTAAATCTAGCTTAAGCCTAACTGCTGTTTCAAGTTCAGCTACATTCATCATAAAACCACCGTCTCCAGCCACTACTAAAACTTTCTTGTCTTTATTAATCATTTTGGCAACGATACCAGCAGGCAGGCCCGCACCCATAGTCGCTAATGCATTATCAAGTAGAAGGCTATTTTGTTCTCGAGCTTTAAAATTCCTGGCAAACCATATTTTATACATACCATTATCCAGCGCCAGCATTCCATCAGCTGGTAAAACTTTTTGTACGTCTGCTACAATCCTCTCGGGTCGCATAGGGAAACTGTTGTCTGTAGAAAATTTAACAATATCGTCATTAATGGTGTCTCTAACAGCAAAGAACTTTCTGAAATCCCAATCTGGATTTACTTTTATTTTTTCAGAAAATGCCCACAGTGTGTGGGATATATCACCCACCACCTCCAGGCTAGGTACATACACTTCATCGATTGATGCTGGGTAAAAATTAATATGGATTGTTTTGTGTTTTTTACCGTCGAGAACTATCGGTGGTTTTTCACTAACATCATGACCAATCGATATTATTAAGTCAGCAGCATTCAATGCTTCGTGTATATAATCTCCAGCAGACAGAGCCGTAGTTCCAATATAGAATTGTGAAAATTCATCTTCTACTCCTTTGCCCATTTGAGTAGCCACATAAGGTATGCCCGTTTTGTCGATAAAGTTCTTTAGTTGTTTGCGAACAAGTTTTCTGTTGCCGCCTGAGGCAATAACGATAATTGGACTCTTGGCATTTTCTATTTCAGACATAGCTAAATCAATTGCTTTATCATCAGCGATAGGCCTTCTAACTTTATAGAAATTTATCGGTGTAGCATCGCACCCCTCCTCAGCGATGTCTTCTGGTAATTCAAGGTGCACTGGACCAGGTCTCTCGCTTTCTGCCAAACTGATAGCCTCGGTTACCATTCCAGGAACACGGTTACCTGATATAATAGTTTCCGCGTATTTGGTAACTGGGTTTAACATTTTTACCACATTGATTATTTGAAATTTTCCTTGCTTACTGTTTTTTATTGGCTTCTGTCCTGTTATTACAAGTAGCGGCATACCACCTAGATATGCATAAGCCACCCCAGTAAAAAGATTAGTAGCCCCGGGCCCCAAGGTCGACATAGCTACACCAACCTTGCCGGTCAGCCGCCCAAAAGTTGCCGCCATAAATACCGCACCCTGTTCATGCCTGGTAGTAATAAATTTAATTTTAGATTTGCGTAATGCTTCTAGAAATGTCAGGTTCTCTTCACCAGGGACTCCGAAAACATACTCCACCCCTTCATTTTCTAAACATTCGACGAAAACTTCTGACGCATTTTTTTTCTCCATAGCCGCATTATACACTAAAGGCTAATAAAAATAATAGACACTTTTTGGGTGGGTTTGATATAATACACAGGTGATTAATTCTACAGAAAATACAGATATAGTCGTGTGGGACAAACCTGAATATATCCACCAAGAAAAAACCAATGACTGGTATTGGGCACTTGGCGTTATAGTCATTTGTGGCTCAATCGCCTCAATAATTTATGAAAATTATTTCTTTGCTATATTTTTAGTGTTAGGTGGATTAATGATGGGTTATTTAGCTGGGAAACATCCTGGAATAACCAGATATGAATTAAACGAAAAAGGTCTCCTGGTTGATAAAACATTTTTCTCTCATAACGAAATACTAACCTTTTGGGTAAAGAACGACGCAACACCCATGCTATTTTTAAAAACAAAAAAGATGTTTGCTCATTATTTATCCATACCAATAGAAAACGAACAAGCAGAAGACATCCAAGCAATCTTTTTAGATGCTGGTGTTGAAGAAGAAGAAATGGCTGAACACCCAACCGAAAAGATAATGAACGCAATAGGTTTCTAGTATCTATTTTTGGCCTCTATTGAGAATACGATTTAAATTTAACTTAGACTATTTGAAGTCGATCGAGAAACTGTACATCCCCATACTACACAACCCATCTAAGGTACCAACCTTTGGAATACCTAAATCTATTATCTCCTCGCCATTAGGGGGTAGCATTTTTCTAATCCCGAGTTTTGGAATAGTAAGAGAAGCTGAGCAGTCAAAGGTACCAGTGGTATTCATAATTAACTTTGTTGGTATATCTGCCTTGGCGCTTGAAACTCTTGGCAAATACCCTCCTTTAGCATTAATGGTCACATACTGCACACCGTCTTTTATTGCTACATTTTCCACTACGCTGCCTGAGTTTGAATTTTTTGGGCCACTTGAAACCACAAAACCAAGCCCTACAAAAAACAGAACTGCGATTACGATCAGAACAGATCTTGTTATTTTTTTGTCTTCTTTTGTATTTTTTGAACTTTGCATTGGTTGTTTCATCTTACTATATATTAAACAACGGCGGAATAATACCTAGTCCGGCAAGTCCAGAAAGAAGTGCGAAAAGTCCAAGTCCGATCACTACTACCCCAGCAGACTTGAAGAAAAGTGGTGCGTAACGAGAGTGTGCGAAAGAAGCCGAACCAAAAGAAAGCAACGCCAGCACAGGCAACGTGCCAAGTGAGAAGGTGAGCATGATTAACATTCCCGATACAAATGACCCACTAGAAAGTGCTACTACCTGCATTGATTGAGTGAAGCCACACGGGAGAAAGAATGTAGCAAAACCAATGATAAGTGGAGTCAAAGTCTTGTGTTCTATTTTCCTAAAAAAGTTAAAAAGTCCTGCAGGCAGTGTAACTTTATTCCTGGCGAAAATTCCTACAAGATTGAGCCCTAAGAGAAGCATGATAACTGAAGCGAGAATTCCGAGTATTGCAGTAAATATAAAGTTAACCCCTAACACTCCCCCGACTGATCCGAGCACACCACCAAGTAGTGCAAAACTTGCGATTCTACCGACATGGAAAAGGGTAAAATTCTTTTTATCTATCGTATTATCCCCGTCTTCGGAAACCTTGGCAGAAAGTGAAAGAACCAGTCCGCCTACAACAGCCAAACACGAAGACACTGAAGCAATGAGTCCGATAAAGAAACTAGTAACTGGAGTAACTGTACTACCAAATCCTAAATTTAAAACCCCAGACTTCTGTAATACAAAAAACAAGGCCAGAAAAAGAAGTCCAATGGGTATCGCAGTCCAAATAACATCAATGCTTTGTTTTTCTTGAATTACTTTTTCAACAGATAAAGTATAACCATGAGGTTTTATTTTCTCGGTTAAAGTTTGTGCTAGCTCTTCTTCGGCTACATCCTGAGAACTTTCTACTGAAACTGTTTGATTCTTCAAATTTACTTCTGCGGTTTGAACAATATCCTGCTCTTTCAAAACATCTTCAATCAAGATTTTGCACGATGCACAATGTGTACCCGAAACATGAAATGTATATTTTTGCATAAATTATAATTTAATACTTTTAATTCTAAGAGAGTTTCCAACCACAGATACGGAAGACATCGCCATAGCCATCCCTGCAAAAACTGGAGACAAGAACCAGCCAAAAATAGGATAGAATAGCCCGGCTGCAAGTGGTATGCCAACAACATTGAAAACGAAGGCCCAGAACAGGTTTTGTTTTATTCCCCTCATGGTAATCTTGGACAACTTTATCGTCTTGGCGATTTTTGAAACATCACCACCCAGGAGGGTTATTCCTGCGGACTCTATGGCTACGTCTGTGCCAGTGCCCATAGCTATACCCACATCGGCTTGTACCAGCGCTGGGGCATCGTTGATGCCGTCACCAACCATTGCCACAATAGCACCCTTGTCTTGTAATTCCTTTATTTTGCCACTCTTTTCTTGTGACATTACCTCTGCAATGACCTCATCAATGCCTGCAAGTTTTGCAATGTAATTTGCTGCTAAATGGTTATCACCAGTCAACATTATTACTTTAATATTTCTAGCATGAAGTTTCACAATGGCCTCTTTTGACTCTTCCTTTAATGTATCTGAAAGCGCAATAAGCCCAATCTGTTTTTTATCAACTTCTACAATCACAACAGTTTTTCCTTGCTCTTGCAGATACTTAATCTTGCTTTCTTTTGAATTATCTCCGGATGGTTTATGGATTGATATATGCTTATTATTGATCGTACCTTCTACCCCAACCCCTTCAAAGGCTTGAAAATTTGCAACTGTTTCAAGTTCAATTTTTTGCTCTTTGGCTTTAGCAACAACAGCGTCTGCCAGAGGATGCTCTGAAAGTTTTTCTATACTTGCACTTACAAGAAGCAAGTCTTTTTCTGTCCATCCAGAATCAAGAGAGATGACATCTGTAACTTCTGGTTTCCCTTTGGTAATTGTTCCTGTCTTATCAAGCACTATAGTATCTACGTGACTGAGCTTCTCTAGCGCTTCAGCGTTTCGAATAAGGATGCCGTATTCTGCCCCTTTACCCACTCCAACAATAATCGCGGTTGGAGTAGCAAGTCCTAATGCACAAGGACAAGCAATGACTAAAACACCGACAAAAGAAAGGATGCCGTAAGAAAGAGCACTCGAGAATCCTAGAAACGACGCACCAATAGTAAGCCAAGTGACTAGTGCCAGTATTGCTATAACCAGGACAACTGGTACAAATACACTAGATATTTTATCAGCTAAAGCCTGAATAGGGGCACGGGAACCCTGTGCTTCTTCCACCATTTTTATTATCTGAGCAAGCACGGTATCAGACCCAACTTTTGTAGCTTTAAATTTGAAATTGCCTTGTTTATTAATTGTTGCCCCCACCACCAAGTCCCCTACTTTTTTATCTACAGGAATGGATTCTCCTGTAATCATAGACTCATCGAGAGATGAGTATCCTTCAACAATAACTCCGTCAACCGGTATTTTTGACCCTGGCTTTACAATAAGAGTGTCTCCTATTTGCACTTCATTTACAGGAACTTCAACCTCTACGCCATCGCGCCAGAGTAATGCTGTTTTTGCCTGAAGGCCCAGAAGTTTTTCTATCGCTTCCCCGGTACGAAGTTTTGATCGTGCTTCCAAGTATTTGCCGAGCATTACAAAACCAATAACAACGATAGTAACATCAAAATATGTAAATTCCGGAAGATTTAAAGCGATTCTAATCTGCGGAAATAATGTAATGCTAATACTATAAAGATACGCAACAAGAGTTCCAATACCTATCAAGGTATCCATGTTAGCAACACGATACTTAAAAAACCTCACTACTCCTTTCAAAAAAGGTTGCCCAATCCAAAAAATTACAATACTCGCAAGCACCATAGAAATGGTGTTGAAGATAGACATTGGTAAAGGAATGTTTGGGATGGAAGTGACCAACTTGGCACCAATGTCCCACATCATAAGAACAAAAACGAGGAGGGCGACGGGCAGAACAAATTGGGTCTTTGTTTTCATGTCCAGTAATTCTTTCATCTTTTCATCTTTGGATTGGTTCATCCCTGTATGCATACTGTGGTCTTCTATTGTTTTTGATTCGTCTTCATCAAGAAATGCATACCCAAGTTTCTCAATCTCACTATTCATTTGAGGCACAGAAACCACCTCTGCGTTAAAAGACACCATCGCTTTTTCTGTTGCGGGATTAACATTGATACTATCTACTCCTGGCAGCTTTGAAACTTTGTTGGTGATGATAGCGGCACAACTTGCACAATGCATTCCTTTAATTTTTAGTATTTTGTTAGCCATATAAAAATTTTGTGTTAGATGTTATACCACTCTGCCCTCCAATCTTTTAAAACCTTTGATGTTGTCGTCAAGAATGCATCTACTGCATCTGCGTTATTTAAAATCTCATTCCTGCTGGACTTAGCCTTTACTTCACTGGTCATTAACAAGCCCGCTTCATGGTGTGCAATGAGAGCGTTAAGGAAACGGAGGTCGAATTTTTCATCGTATGTTCCGAGATTCGACACCACAGAATCTTTTACCTTGCGGGTATCTTTATACCAATCTGCCTTCCATCGATAAAGTTCGTCGATTGCCGCTGGTTCGTCTTTTAAAATCATCTCTGCAAGTCCTTTCATTTCTGGACGCTCGGTTTGTGTTAATACTTGCTCTGCTAAAAGCATCGCCCCTCTATGGTGAGCAACCATTGCATTAATATACCGAAGGTCAAGGGTTCTATCTGCCCGACCCAGATCCATGGTTGTTTTATCATACATGCTAGATTTATATTCTGGAGTGTTGGCGTATCCTACTACTCCCCCCAGTACGCCAGTAACAACCATGAGAGAAACGGCTAACGTTGTTGAAATTTTAGACATAAAATTATTTTTTCTTTAATTGATAAACTTTTAATATTTCTTTGGTAGCTTTATCTGTTTCCCCTCTTTTGATTTGGTTTACAACACAATGGCCCAAGTGGCCCTTCAAAAGTTCATCCTCAACACCTGACAAACCCTGCTTGATCGCTGAAGTCTGAGTAATTACATCAATACAATATGTATCTTTGTCGATCATCCCTTGCAGCCCGCGCACTTGTCCTTCGATTATTTTTAATCTTTTAATTAATTTTTGCTTATCGCTTTTTTTATTATCTGTATGCATGTCTACAGTCTATACCCCCAGGGGGTATACGTCAAACTAATTGGTTGTGGAAACAAAACTTAAAAACACTTACTCTTATGTAAGTGTTTTTAAGTTTTGTTTTGGTGCCCTCGCCAGGAATCGAACCTGGATCGCAAACTCCGCAAGCTCGCATTCTATCCATTAAACTACGAGGGCATATTTAAACCCTACTCATCAAAACGATGGGTAATACTCCTACATTAGCAGTTTTTATAAAAAAGTCTATAATGCGGTAATGGAAAATTATCCCATGCGTATTAATAAATATTTAGCTTTGAAGGGTATTTCGACTCGCCGAGGCGCTGATGTACTTATTGAGTCGGGCAAAGTTTTTATAAATGGTAAAAAAGCCAAGCTCGGAGACAAGGTAGGTGAATCAGACAAGGTAGATGTCAAAGGCTTAGAAAAGCAAAAGTATGTTTACTTTGCTTACAATAAACCAATTGGCGTACAAACAGAAGACATAATCGAAAGAATGCCCAAATTAAAAACGGCTGGAGTATTCCCTGTTGGCCGCATCGACAAAGCCTCACACGGACTCATGCTGCTTACGAATGACGGAAGAATAACTGACAGGCTTTTGAATCCAAAATTTGAACACGAGAAAGGATATGATGTGCGAGTTAAAGGCCACTTACGATCTAGCTTCAAAGACAAAATGGAGAAGGGTGTAAATATAGAAGGTTATCAAACCAAACCATGTAAAGTAGAAATACTAGATGTAGATAAATTCAGAGTTACCTTAACCGAAGGAAAGAAACACCAAATTCGCCGAATGTGTGTAGCGCTATTTCAAGAAGTAGCAGAATTAAAACGTATTCGAGTGATGAACATCAAACTTGGAGATTTAAAACAAAATCAAACACGAGAAATTACTGGAACAGAGTTAGAAAAATTCTTGTCTCTTTTACAACTCTAAACTCTATGGAAAATAGGATTTTAGCTCATCAGAAAAATAAAACTGATAGGCTAGTTCCCCAAAAATATATGTCTCCCCACCAAGTGAAACTTCCGCTCCACCTAAAACTGGATTTCTTTTAGGTTTGGATTTATCAAATCCTAAATTAAAAATAGTAGCAATAATTTCTGGCTTGTTTTCAACATTATATCCTGCGTCATTCCACTGTTTCTCTATTTGTTTAATAAACAAAGCTGTATATAAATATTGATAGTAACGATCTTTTGGATTTGTTAGTCTTTGATATAAAACAGCATTACGGTCTTCCCCTTCTTGATAGGCTAATATTTTTTCATACTTTTTACCAAGATAAAATGGCGACTGTTTATCTGTTAAGTTTTTTTCTATAAAAATAGCAGTTTCTGGTTTCATCCCAGACACACCTAAAGAAAACTGAGACATAACACCTAGAATCTTAAGTGGTTCAAAATACTTTTTATATGACTCTCGGTTGGAGGTAAAGAAACGTAACTGTTCAGGGGTAATAGTAGCAATCAACATGCGTTCTGATATATCAGTCTCGGATGATACCTTTTGTATAACTTCTTTATCTTTAAGAAATGCATCTCCTAACACTCCCCACTCCGGAGTAAAAGCAAAATTTGGCTTCTTTTTAATTTCAGAGAAAAATGAATTACGATCTTTAATCGTACCTGGCACATTTAACCACCCGAACTGCATAGCACAAAAAACCATGACAAAAATAAAACCAATAATAGCAAATATTATTGTGACTATTTTTAAAATTGTTTTAAACAGATTTTCTTTTTTAAACATGGCTAAAAGAAAACCCGCTTTCGCGGGTTTTAAGTATGTTTATCTCGTGTATTACTTAACTAGTCTAGCTAGACGAGATTTCTTGCGAGCCGCATTGTTCTTCTTTATGACACCTCGCTTAGCAGCTTTATCAATAGTAGCGTAAGCGTTGGATAGCATAGACTCGGCTGTTTTCTTGTCAGCTTTGACTGTTTTCTCAAACTTCTTGATTACGTCCTTTACGCGGCGCTTGTTCTGGTCATTAACTGCCTTTTTGCGAGCAGAAACGCGAATTGCTTTTTTAGCTGATTTTGTTATTGGCATAAAGGTAATTTAACAAAAAGTAACTAAAAAGGCAAATCCCAGGTGTGTCAAATAACTAATATGCTATTATTAGCCTATGTTTGGAAGCATCCGCGGCAAGATAATACATAGGGGGGAAAAGCATATTTTGGTAGAAAATAATGGTATTGGCTACCGTATTTCGGTGTTGCCAGAGTTGTTGCTAGGTATAGGCAATGAATTAGAAACATTTTTGTATTTACATACACACGTAAGAGAAGATGCTTTCGACCTTTATGGATTTAAGGATTTAAAAGAATTGTCTTTATTTGAACTACTACTTGGCGTGTCTGGTATTGGACCTAAGGGTGCAATGGGCATACTCTCAGTCTCAGGAGTGGAGACCCTTACTCGATCTATTAAAACTGGAGACTTGGCTTATTTAAATAAAATATCTGGTATTGGTAAAAAAACTGCTGAAAAAATAATCCTTGAACTTCGAGATAAATTAGGCAAAGAAACATTAGCAGATGGTTATAGCAACAATCTTGATGTGCTTGAGGCACTCAAAGCAATAGGCTATCGAGAAAATGAAGTACGTGATATTTTAAAACAGCTAAACCCTGAGGCCGACACAAATACAAAAATAAAGGAAGCTTTAAAATTCTTAGGAAATAAATAATGCCCGAGTTACCAGAGGTAGAAACCACCGTTTTAGGGTTACAGAAAGAAATCGTAGGACATAAAATCCTTGATGTTTGGACTGACCTTAGAACCAAAGACAAAAGGAAAAAAGACACGGTATCCGAACCCGCATTTTTCAATATTTTTAAAAAGGAAGTAGTTGGTAAAAAGATAACAGAAGTTAAACGTCGAGCCAAAAATATTCTAATACACCTGTCGGGGAATAAAACGATTTTAGTACATATGAAAATGACAGGGCGAATGCTCGTCAAAAATCACGATAAATATGTTCACGTCTTGTTTACCTTATCCGGTGGTAAAAAACTCGCTTTTTCTGATCCGCGCAAATTTGGCAAGATGACTCTACTTGATACTAAAAATATGCACGAGTCTAAACACTTGAAAGACCTCGGTCCTGAGCCACTAGAAAAAGGCTTCACACTTGAAACATTCAAAGAAAGATTAACCAAGAAACCAAACGGCAAGATAAAAACAGTTTTAATGGATCAAAGTATACTTGTTGGTGTTGGTAATATATATTCAGATGAGGTACTGTGGCGCGCCGATGTACACCCAGAGAGACTAGTGCGAAACATTAATAACAAAGAACTGCGAAAAATTTATGAATCCACTAAAATACTCTTAAATAAAGGTATCGATTTTGGAGGTGATTCAATGTCAGATTATATTAATGTCTATGGCGAAAAAGGAAATTTCCAGTCAGAACACACTGTCTATGGTCTTCGTGGTGAAAAATGCAAGAAAAAGTCCTGCCATGGTGTTATAATACGAAAAGTAGTAAATGGCCGTAGCGCACATTTTTGCGACAAACATCAAATTTAATTTACTTGTCCCGTACTAAAATTTTGATTACGGGTAAATAAATTAAAATTAACATTTAAATTTTTAGTACTGGGATGAGAATAATTTTAGGATTTATTGGAATTGTAATACTGCTTTGGTTTTTTTGGCTCTGGACAGGCGGCCCACAAAGGTACGAGTCTGAAGGCGGTGGTGGTCCATTTATCAAACCACCAACACCGCTTAACACTGGTGAGTCGTATTGGTAAACTATTTACCCAATAAACCGTATAACGCCACCCCACAAGCCACAGAAACGTTCAAGGACTCTTTTTTACCTTGCATGGGTATCTCGGCAATCACGTCACATTTAGCTAAAACATTTTTAGCTACACCATCTACCTCGCTACCCATTATTATAGCGTTCTTGTCTTTCAATTTTACTTTTTTGTAATTTACTGAATTTTCATCTTGTTCTATGGCAATAATTTGGAAACCGTTTTTGTGGAGTTTATTAATAAGTGTATTTATACTTTTTACCTGTTCCCAGGGTATATAATCTTCAGCACCCAGGGCTGTCTTAGCTATAGACTTTTGTTTGCGTCCAAATCTATCGATAGGTGTTGGCGTATAGCCAACCAAATAAATTTTATGGACCCCGGCTGCATCAGCGGTGCGAAACATAGCACCCACATTTTCAGCTCCACGAATGTCGTTTAATATTAAAATATTTTGTTTACTTTGCATTGGGTAAAAAGTTTTTATTCCGCATTTGTTTATGATAACCAATAGAGAACCTGTGAGCCTCAGCATTGGCCAGTAGTATTTCTCTCTCATACTTTCTAGCTAAATCTTTGTCACCTAAAATGTTTTTGGGTCTATGCCTTTCGTCTTTCAAGACAGATACTATTGGTATTTGTATATTCATTCTTTGTAGAACCTTCTCGGCAAAATTTATCTGAGCTTTTCCGCCATCAACCACAATCAGATTAGGTAATTGCCACTCAAGGTGGCCAAACCTCCTCTCCAATACCTCGGTTAGTGCACCTGTGTCGTTAGCATTAGATTGGGTTTTGATTTTAAATTTCTTATACTCTCTTTTATTTATTTCTCCATTTTCCACCACTGTCATTACGCCCACCATGTTCCTGCCAGCCATATGGGCTATATCATAGGCTTCAATACGAAATGTTTGATGGCTCTTTGAGGTTGGACCTCTAGAACCCCCGAGGTCCAACCTCTTCCCGCCCGCCAAGTCGTTTTTAATCAAAGCAATGTCATTAATATGATTTAGGGCAAAAATCTTTTTCTTTATTTCATTTGCTTCTTCAAATTTTTTTGTTTTAGCCAAAGACTTCATTTCTCGAACTAGCCCGCTAATAATCTTTTTCTTCTTACCTTCAAAGAAGTAAATTATATTACGAATATTTTTAGTGTTGTCTTTCATGTTCTCGGGCATCAATTTTATCTGACGGTAAAATTCTTCTTTGCCTTTAGTTCCCTTTCGGTCTTCTATGAATGGGAAGAACTTTCGAATTATTTTTAACGCTTCACGCAGTTGTCCTCCGTTAGTATATGGACCAAATGTATTTTTGAACTTTTCTTTTGTTTGTTTTAAATCCTTACCTCTTATAACACGTATTCTTTTTTCAGAAGTAATACAAACATAATTAAAGCTTTTGTCGTCTTTTTCTTTGGTATTGTAATACGGCTGATGTTTCTTTATTAAATTAGCTTCAAGGATTAGGGCTTCGAGTACACTTTCTGTTTCCTGCCATTTAATGTCAGTAGCCTTCCAAACCATATCCACTAAAAGTGGACCGCGAGTTTCAATAAGATCTTTAGAAAAATAACTCCGAACTCGGTCACGCAAACTGGTTGCCTTGCCGATGTAAAGTACGTTTCCAGATATTTCAGGGGTTGAACCCCTAGAATTCCCGGGGTTCAACCCCGATTTTTCATAACCCAAGAAAAAATAAACCCCTGGTTTTTCCGGTAAATTTAATTTTTTAAAACTTTCTAGTTTCATTTATTTTTTGCGTAAAACTTTCTTCAAATATTTACCTGTATGACTCTTAGGAGAATTAGCCACCTCTTCTGGGGTGCCACGAGCAACCACATTACCACCACCAGTACCACCTTCGGGACCAAAATCAATTAAATAATCAGCACTTTTTATTATATCTAAATTATGTTCAATTAAAACAACTGCGTTTCCTTTGGTAACCAGCTTTTGTAATACTTCTAGTAGTTTGGCTACATCATCGTAGTGTAACCCTACAGTTGGTTCGTCCAATAAATAAATAGTCTTCTCTGAACGTAGGTGGGACATTCGGTATTCAAAAAGTTCACTCGATATTTTTACGCGCTGTGCTTCCCCGCCGGAGAGGGTTGTGGCAGATTGACCCAGTTCTAGATAACCTAAACCAACATCAATCAATGTAGCTAATCTATCATATACAGCTGGAATATCCTTAAAGAATTCAAGTCCTTCTTCTACCGTCATTCGCAAAACTTCATAAATATTTTTCTTTTTATATTTGACTGTCAGTGTTTCTTTATCAAATCTTTTTCCACCGCATACATCACAGGTTACATAGACTGTTGGCAAAAAGTGCATTTCAACAGCTATCTCACCATTACCTTCACAAGCTTCACAGCGACCACCTTTAACATTAAAAGAAAATCTATTGGACTTCCAACCACGGAACTTTGATTCTTCGGTCTCAGCAAACAAATCCCGGATGTGCGTAAAAGTACCGGTATAAGTAGCTATATTAGATCTAGGTGTTCTTCCAATTGGTGACTGATCTATCAGAACAGTTCTGGATAGATACTCGGTTCCAGTAAAAGAAGAACAGTTAAAAACTTCCGCTGTACGGTATTTCCTTTCATACCTAGCTTGCAGGTTCTTGTGTAAAATTTCATACATAAAAGAGCTCTTACCACTACCTGAAACTCCAGTTATGCAAGTCATTACTCCTAGCGGTATTTCAACATTAATATTGTCTATATTAAAAACCTTTCCACCAACTATTTTGAGCCATCCTTTAGCATCACGACGCTTTTCAGGAATCTCTATTCTGGTTTCTTCTCTCAAATAAGATAAGGTACGTGATCCACTGGTGTTCTTTTTAGCAGTCAATAAATCTTCTAGATATCCAGACACAACCACATTCCCTCCATGCACACCAGCCTTAGGCCCAATATCCACAATATAGTCTGATGCATAGATAGTGTCTTCATCATGTTCAACAACTAAAATAGTATTTCCTAAATCTCTCAAATCAAGCAATGTTTTAATAAGTCTATCATTATCCCGCTGGTGTAATCCAATCGTTGGCTCGTCGAGCACATACAATGCACCTACGAGCCGTGAGCCCAATTGTGAAGCAAGCCTGATACGCTGTGCTTCCCCGCCGGAGAGGGTGTTGGCCTTACGAGAAAGTTGCAAGTAGTCGAGCCCTACATCAAGCATGAATTTGATTCGGTCAGTTATTTCTCTAACTACCGGTAGCGATATTTCTTTTTCTTTGTCGGATAATTTTAAATTTTTAAAAAAAGCATAAGCCTCAGCAACAGAGAGATTTGCTAAATCTAAAATATTTACCCCTCCCGAGGTCGAACCTCGGGAATCCGACCTCAAGAATACATGTAACGCTTCTTTTCTTAGTCGTGCACCCTGACAATCATCACATGGGTCTAACCCACCAAAGTATTTCGTTCCAAGTCCATTACATGTTGGGCAGGCACCATACGGTGAATTAAATGAGAAAAGTCTTGGTTCAACTTCTGGAAAGGAAAAACCATCATTTTTACAAGCAAATTTAGCTGACATTAGAAACTCTTCATCGCTTACTTTAATGTTTACTAACCCGTCAGATTCTAATAAGGCACGTTCCAAGGCTTCAGCCAGACGTGTCTTGGCTGTGTCTTTATTGTCGATAAATTCATGCAATGCAAAGTGATCAACCAAAACTTCAATGGTGTGGGCTTTGTTTTTTGATAAGGTTATTTGTTCACGCAAGTTTTTTATCTCACCATCTAATCGTATTTGAGTAAAACCCTTACCAAGCAAATCATATAAAAGCTGATAGTACTCCCCTTTACGTCCACGGACCACAGGTGCATAAATACTTATTTCAGTTTCATTCCACTCTACATCTAGAACTTTTTTGGTGCCCTTTTTTGCCTTACTGAAACTATTAACTTTATCTAAAACAAAATTTAATATTTCTTCATTAGACAGTTTCTTGATTTCTTCACCACACTCTGGACAGTGCGGGTGCCCAATGCGGGCGTACATCACACGCAGGTAGTCGTAGATTTCAGTAATGGTTGCTACTGTTGAACGAGGGTTGTTAGACCTGGATTTTTGATCAATTGATATGGCTGGAGAAAGTCCGGTAATCTCGTCCACATCTGGTTTGGGCATTTGGTTTAAAAACTGTCGAGCATATGAAGAAAGTGATTCCACATACCTCCTCTGCCCCTCAGCAAACACTGTGTCAAAAGCAAGAGAAGATTTACCAGAACCTGAAACACCAGTAATAACCGTCATTTTGTTACGGGGCATCTCCACATCAATATTACGCAGATTGTGTGTCCTGGCTCCGCGAATAATTATAGATTCGTGTTTGTCTGATTTTTTATCTTTCATGAACGTTGTATTATAGCAAAATCAACCCTAATTGACAAAGCCAATTATATGGTGTCTTTTTATAAGCTAAACCTTAATAACTCTGTGTACCTCAGACCTTGGTAAAACTTCCGCCCTGAAACAACAACAAAATTCATTGGATACTAATTTTTGCTTATTTAAGGTGTCTATCCTAGAAGCTTCTTTGGTATCAAATACATAAGACATAAAATAATCGTTTTTTAATTCTTTAACTAAACGCTCATATGATTCTATTCCGTAGATTATCAAATCAGTGTAAATAAACAATTCTCCCCCAGTCTTCAGAACCCTCAGTGCCTCATCTAGCATTTTTCTTCTTTCAATATAAAAAGGGTCTTCATTAGAAGATGCTTCACGAATTTTGCGTTCAACTATTTCTTCACCAATTTTTGTTTTTACGGTGTACCCATTCTCATCCCAATTTTTATGGATTGGTGCAGAAAAAGTGTTACTAATTACAACTTTATCAAAATAATTATCTGGATAAGGGACGCCCACGGACGCATCCGCTTGTTTAATTTGTGTTTTATATAATTGTTTTGGTTCTTTAAAATGATGATGGAGAGAGTATTCTGCCATTTGAATATTTTCCTTATCTGAGTCTATCGCAATATAAACATCTTCATTATTGAGTGGTATCTTGTACCTTATAAAAAATGGAGTCCTGCCGCCCCCTATTTCCAATATGTTTGCCATTTAACTAGTATACCAAATTACTTTTTAGACCTTTCGCGCAAAACAACAATTTCATCGCGCAATATAGCGGCAGTTTCAAAATCAAGTTCCTTCACTGCTTTATTCATTTCTTTCTCTTTTATTTTTATTATTTTTTCATACACCAAATCACTGCGCTCTTCGTCTGACATGTGCAGTTTTACCTCTGTTGTTCCATCTTTTTGTTTAGTAATTTTTGTTTTATCTAATTTCAACTCTTTTGCATATGCTTTTTTGAACACCTCTAAGTCTATATTAAGTTCAGCATTTACAGCCTTACTGTGCTCGCTTTCAAGTTCTTCGGTAATATCTTTAATGTTTTTCAATATAGTTTTGGGTGTTATACCGTGCTTCTTATTATAAGCAATCTGTATGTCTCGACGGCGTTTAGTCTCCCCTAGTGCACGGTCCATAGATCCGGTTAGTTGATCAGCATATAAAATAACTCGGCCCTCAGCATTACGGGCAGCTCGGCCAATGGTTTGAATCAATGCTGTTTCGCTACGCAAGAATCCTTCTTTGTCAGCATCAAAAATTCCAATCAATGCCACCTCAGGCAAATCCAGACCTTCACGCAACAAGTTAACACCTACTAATACATCAAATTTACCCTTACGGAATTCTGTAAGAATTTTTATTCTGTCTATCGTTTTAATATCACTATGTAGATACTCAGCCTTAATTTTTTTATCCTTTAGGTATACAGATAAGTCTTCAGCCATTTTCTTAGTGAGGGTTGTCGCCAAAACCCTATAACCTCGTTTTATAGTAACTTCTGTTTCAATAATGAAATCTTGAATTTGGCCTGGATATTTACCCTTCTCGGAAACTGGACGGATTATTGTTTCTGGATCAACAAGCCCTGTTGGACGAATTATCTGTTCTACAATCTGGGCGCTTTCTTCTCTTTCTAAATCTCCAGGAGTAGCACTGGTATAAATTACCGAATTAATTCTTTCTCCAAACTCAGGATACTTAAGTGGTCGGTTGTCTTTTGCGCTAGGTAGGCGAAATCCATATTCAACTAAAGTCGTTTTGCGAGAAGCATCGCCAGCATACATACCAGAAAGTTGCGGCAAGGTCACATGCGATTCATCGATAATTGTCAGGAATCCATCTGGAAAATACGACAGGAGTGTGTCTGGAGCCTCACCTTCTTTTTTCCCAGACAAATGCCTGGAGTAATTTTCTATTCCGCTACAGTAGCCAACTTCTTTTATCATAGCTAGATCGTAGTTAGTCCTCCTTTTTATCCTCTCTGCTTCAAGCAACTTTCCTTCCTTTTCAAATTTCTTTAACTGAAGAGCTAGTTCCTTTTTGATATTATCTAATGCAATTTTTACTTTTTTATCTTCAGTAATGAAGTGCTTGGCTGGAAAAATAAAAACGTGCTTCTCTTCTTGGACTATTCTCATCGAGACTGGATCTATTTTAAATATTTTATCCACTCCAGTAATACCAAACTCTATTGAGTACATGATATTCTCTGAAACTGGCATAAATTCAACCTTGGGCCCTACCGCACGAAAAGTTCCAGGCAAAAGGTCTGCGTTGGTCCTTGAAAAATGTATTTCAATCAACCTCTTCATTAGAGTGTTTCTATCTATCTTCATTCCTGCCTCTAGTTTCATATTTACTTTTTCGTACTCCTTGGGAGAACCTAAACCATAAATACAAGATACCGATGCAACGATGATTGTATCGGGTCGAGTAAGCAATGCCTGGGTTGAAGCATGTCGCAAACGGTCTATCTCTTTGTTAATCTGAGCATCTTTTTCTATATAAGTATCTGATACTGGCATATAGGCTTCGGGTTGATAGTAATCGTAATAAGAAACAAAATAGTGCACCGCAGCATCAGGAAAAAATGCTTTGAACTCTTGGGCCAGCTGAGCAGCCAGTGTCTTATTGTGCGCAATAACCAAAGCTGGACGATTATACTCAGCAATAACATTCGCCATGGTGAAAGTCTTACCAGTACCGGTGGCACCGAGGAGGGTTTGCTTTTTCATTCCTTTTTTAAGACCATCCACCAATTCAGAAATAGCCTTGGGTTGATCCCCGGCAGGTTTGTATTCACTCTTTAATTTAAATACCTTTCCTTGATTTTGCGACACGTTTACTATATTATCACACTACGCGCCCATAGCTCAGCTGGTAGAGCAGCTCCCTTTTAAGGAGATGGTCGCAGGTTCGATTCCTGCTGGGCGCACATTAAAAAATTTCTAGTATAAACTGCTCGAAGGCTATTTCGGCGTCGCGACCTTCACGACGGGCCTCAGGCAACAGGTAGGATAACCTGGCACCCACTTTTTGCAATTCCTCCTTTTGCCACTTGCCGTACAAACCCTTTACGAGCATATCTTTAACCTTCCAGAACATTACCCCAACCAATTCTTCAAGCCCCACACCCAAATCAACCGCCTCACGATAATGCAACCAGAGACTTTTCTTATCCCTGGCACCCAAGTCATTGGCTAATATAAAATTATTATATTTTTCGTGTTTTTCTTTTGGTAATTCAAAATAATTTATTTGAGCTTTAACCTCTTTGAATTCATCAAGTTCAGATTTTAATAATTTACTTTCAATAAAAACAAAAGTGTTCAGTGAATCTGCTAATTCATTTAGTTTAGAAAAAACAAAACCCCTTTCGTCTTCCCTTTCTAAAATATTAGAAAATACAACCGCACATGTTTTAAAGAAAAGACCAGACCCAGAGAAAAAGCTTTCTATTTCTACTTTATCGAAGTTATTGCGGGCAATTTTAAAAACTTCTGTTTCCTTGGGCAGTAAAGTTATAAACTTTTGATAGTTGGCTATTTTCTTGTCAGCATCATCGCCAGCGAAAAGGTAAATCATGATGAAAGCAGTATATAACTTTTTGAAGGGGTTTGGCGAGCGACGGCGAGCCAACTTCAGAAATTTTTAAGCTTCAAAAATTTCGTACCGGAAAAAAGTTTATATACTGCTTGATTACAGTTTGACTGATTTTTTATACTCTTTGTACGGCTCACCGTAGCGGCTTTCTAGGATTTTCTCCTCTTTAGCTATCAATGTGACCTTAGTAATAAAAAATGAAACAATAGTTAGAATCGTAATAAAGAATGCATTTATTATAAGTCCGAAACCTAATACCAAAAGAAAGAGTCCCCAATGTGTCGGTGTGCGGCTATAGCGGTACGGCCCACATCTGAAATGATCGTGGGTTAAGTCTTCTTTGTTGTTTCTGTGGTGCTGACTGCCGATGGAGCTTGTCTGAGCCCAGACTATAAGAGCCGAAGACAAAAGAAGCATGACTATGCCAACAGTATTTAAATACTGAGGAAAAACACGAATTGGGAAAAGCATATCCAGCGCCACCCCCACCAAAAGCACAAAGAAATAAACAGTGTATGAGTGAGCCAACACGTGGTGAACCAAATGCTTGGCTTCCCTCTCTAATTTCTCGTCTTTTGATTCTTGTACATTCTCAGGTTCCATAACCATATTCTACCACATTAACACAAATATTTTGGCAATAAAAAAACGGTACTCGTTCGAGTACCGTTTGGTAATTTCCCCCTGATAATCCATATAGGTAAACCCTAGGGGGTATTGGGTTTAATCAATCTCTGATAATGGTTTGTTCAATTTTGTTGCCGTTCGCATCCCTAAATCCGGGTACTGGGGCCTCTTTGGTTATTGTGAAAAGCAAAAATGCAATCACCCCTATTACAACCCAAGCAATCACTGAATCCGCAAGTGTTATTTTTATTTTTTCGAGAACCGTTTGCGGAATGACAATGGTTTTCGCCTCACCCTTTTCTGCTTCTTTGTGTTTTTTCCTTTCGTTATTGATGTAAAAAACAAAGCCGATTGAAATAAAAAACACAACAATAGAAAAATAGTGAATTACAAATTTCACCATTCTCCATAAATCGTACCAGACTTCTGGTAGAAAAATAGTGATAAGTGTACAGGTCAGCGCAAGAAGTGCGAGCGCTATTTTAGCTGATTTATCTAATCTTGGAACCAACATAATGTTTTTGTTTTAATCGTGATCATGTCCTTTGCCGTGACCTGACGCTTGCGCCAGCCACATTTGATTAACTGATGTGGTGTACTTGTCAGAACTTACAAGCCAATCAATACCAATACCAACAAGGTATGTGATACCGATACATTGCGCAGCGGGCCATAAAATATTATCACTGCTTGTGTAGCCTTCAAAAAAAGCAAGGCCGGCATTAATCACAAGTCCAGCACCTACACACAACAAAGTAACAACATAAATCACTGTTATAACAACCCAAAAAGAGAATATCCCTTTCCCAACTCCGAAATTTCGCCAACTCAAGTTTTTTACCAACTCTCTTCCAAGTCCGTCGTGGAATAACCACAAAACACACAACAGAATAACAACAAGGCCCATATATGGCATAACCATGCGCAGGAATTCACTCCACGTATAACCTACTTCGCGATATATTTCGGGACTGTTAGCTTCTGAATAATCTGCAGCCCTGGAAATGCTGTTGGTAATAGCCCACCGATACTTATCTTCTTTCGTCTTAAGATTTCTTGGTGGATCTGGGTCTCTGCCTGGTTCAACACTTCTGCCTGCTACATATTCTTTACCAATGTAGATACCTTTAAGTGGTCCATATTTGGACTTTCTGGGCTCACCTAAGGCGGAAAGAATATCAACATAATCCTTGTTCCCGCGGGCAACATAGGTCAATACATGCCCTGAGAAAACAAAGGAAACATCCCCTTCTGGCTTCTGAAAAACACGGTTGCCCATTGTGGCAACCACATCGTTCAACACTAGGTCAGGGTTAATTTGTGTTCCCAACTTTTCCTCTTGGGCAGGGTTTCTTTTTTGCGCGTTTACCACTGAAAGCAATAAAACGCACGTCAGCAATGAAAAAAATCTTTTTGTCATGGCGGTGTGATTTTAATGATTTTGTTTTAGATATTGTTTCATTAACCGTTCTCGTTTTGCGATTACAGTTAGTTTAACTTCCAGGATTGTGATCTTGTAATCCTTCATACTTTTGGCATAAAGAATTTGTCCAGCGTTACTTAAATACCAGCCATCAAAACCAGCATTCAAGTAATATTCGTCGTTGTTTTTGCCTTGGTACAAGACAAAGTTGTCGTCTTTACCCACGTGAGCCGGTGCAAATATAGCAATATACACATCAATATATTTACTGAATGCTTTTTTAGATTTAAATACATTCAACAAATACATCTTTGTAATGCTACACATCATATCTATGTCGCGAACTTTACAACACTCTTTCACAGCATCTAGAGTAACCCTTTTGCCTTTATAAAAAATGTTTTCAAGTCCATCGTTTGTGAACTGAATAAGCCCCGCCGCACGCCCGTCATCACGGACACGAAATGGGTTCATTCCACATTCAATATTTATTGGCTCGTATAGAGACAACACTGTTCTAAGTTTCAGAGTGTCTTGCAGTTCATTAAAAAGTTTAACGACTGAGTTATACTCATATTCAGATTGAGTGCTGTCTCTCAAACGTTTCAAGTACATGTCCACAATAGTTTGTTCCTGAATCTCACCGATACCAGCTATGGAATAGGTTGTATCATTAACAAATATATTGTTTTCGGCAGTTAACCACACCGGGTGGGAGGCTTGATACCAATCCCAAATCCAGTCTGGCCACTTGTCCCTGATTGTTGTTAGAAACAAACAGATACAAGCAATCACAAAGTAATTCCATCCGTTCAAGAACCAGTTTTTTATATCCCGTATATTACGGTATAAAAAAGCAATCCCCTTAACAAATAAAGACCACGTAGCGACTATAATAATCGCCATTCCAAAACAAAAAAGAAATGCCATTAATGTATTTGGCATCCATCCTTTGACAAAAAAGTAAGCAGCTTCTGGAGAATCGATATCTCCAAAGCTGCATCCGCTTAAAAAAAAGCAGAAAGCTAAAAAATAGAGATATCTTTTCATATTATCAGAGATTTTTTATGAAATTAACGAAGAATTAGGGTTCAAAATTCACTCTACAAGAAAACACAGATTTGTCAAATAAAAAAGCCCTGTGGGGTGCAGGGCTGACTTACTTTTTCTTTTGTTTTTTGGTTCTGTGTTTTATGGCCTTTTTTCGTTTTTTATAACGAACAACTAACAAAATAAGGTGTGTTAACAAAAACACTAACGCAATAAAAAAAGATATAGTCTGGTGAGCATTTTTATAATAAACGCCCGACAAACAAACAATTATTAGAACCGGCAACCAAACACCTGTTCCAAAAATATCTGCAAGCCTTGGTGTCTTTGTATATCTAAAACCAAAGTATAAGTAAATTACATTAGCGATAGAATTAACGTAACCAAGCAAAGGTATAACATCTTCTAACCATGGGCCACACACCGGCAGAAAAAGTTCGTGAAGATAGTTAATGAAGTCTTCCATGTTGGAGGTGGTTTAAAAAGTGAAAAGAGCGGGTTTACTTAAACCATTTATACAACTTCTGTGCTTTTAGTCAAGGATGTTATTTCACCTCCCCCAGGTTTTTGCCCGCGCCATAGCCGACAATAAGTGTAATTTCTGTTTTGTATTTTATATATGATCGAGCCAGCACGCCTTCCATGGCATTTTTTATTATTTCGGTTGCTTGTTGTAATACAGAATCTTCTACTTCATACACAAGCTCATCATGGATTTGAAGTATCAAATGTACTTTTTTCAAAAGTCCTGCTTTTTCTAAATCTTCATGTGCGTACCGGATTGCGAGTTTGATTATGTCTGCGGTCGCGGTACCCTGAATAGGTGCATTGGTGGCTGTACGTTCAGCCATATTTTTCAGGAAAGGTAGCCTTGAATTAATATCTTTAAAGTATCGGCGGCGGCCAAATAGGGTTTCGGTATAGCCTTTGGCTTTAGCGAATTCTTTTGTCTGTTCAAGGTATTCTGCCACGCCTTTAAATTGACGGAAGTAATTATCATAAAATTTCTGTGCTTCTTCGCGAGTGCCACCCAGGTTCTTACGCAAAGCTGTCACCCCCATACCATATATAATGCCAAAGTTTATAACCTTGGCCTTCCGGCGCATTTCTTTATCCACCTTGTCTATCGGCACACCAAAGACAAAAGACGCCACTCCACTATGCACATCTTTGCCTTCAGCAAAAATCTGAGTTAGGTTTTCATCCCCGGACAATATCGCTGCCACCCGTAGCTCAATCTGCGAGTAATCAAGTGCGAGTAGTTGGTGTCCTGGTGCAGCTACGAAACCATCGCGGATTTTGCGACCAAGTTCACTTTTTATTGGCAAGTTTTGTAGATTAGGATCAAGTGAGGAGAATCTTCCAGTGGTAGTAGCGTTTTGGATAAATTTAGCGTGCAGCCTACCATCTTCTGCAACCATACTTGGTAATACATTAATATATGTGGAGAGTAGTTTTGAAATCTCACGGTATGACATTATTTCTGTGATGATTGGATTCCCCTCTTCTAACTCTTCTAGAATTGATGCTTTGGTAGAAAAACTACCTGATGCACCACGTTTTTTGTTTGTTTTTATTCCCATTTTTTCAAAAAGCACTTCTGCTATTTGCTTGGGTGAATTTATGTTGAACTCTGTACCAGCGAGGGTATAAATCTTTTTAGTCAGAGAATCTAATTCTTTCTGATAATCTTCACTTATTTTTTTAAAGTATGCTTGATCAAGCAGGATACCCCTCTCTTCCATTGTATGCACTATTCCAATAATCGGTTTTTCTATTTCTGTAAAAACCTTTTCTATCCCATCCCCTTTTAGTCTGCCAAATATAAAATCACGAGCCACTTTAAAATCATAGGTTTTAGCAAAACGCAAAATATCATCCAAGTTCGGATTAGAAATCTCTGAATTTACGAGCCAGAGTGCAATAGCGGTTTCTTCTAATTCTTGTGGATTAATTTCGCCAGTAGAATTTACTGAATTTGTGAGCGGTCTGGTTGAGCCCGAACTTTTGTTATAATTCTGCGCGGGCAACCCGAGGACCTGAACAAATTCATGTAAATTTTCCTGGCTTTCTCCAGCACTAAAAAAATTACGTAAGCGGACAAACAAACTACGAAATTCAAATTCATTAAAAGTTTTCTCTATTTTTTTTACATCTGCATTCTGCCAGAAAGTCTTCTCTGGAAGCTTGAAATCTATCGGTGCATCTCGCCTGATGGTTGCTAATGTTTTAGAAAACAACGCTTCTTCTTCTCCGTCTTTTAATAGATTAAATATTCTTTCTGTAATTCCAAACTTTTTAAAATCATCTTGAGCGCCTACTTTTTTCAAAGCTTCGTACATCTTTTCAACTGTACCGAATTTTTGTATTAAAGTGGTGGCTGTTTTTTCTCCAATTCCTTTAATACCTATTATGTTGTCCGAAGGGTCGCCCCGTAGTCCCTTATAGTCTGGAAGAAATTCTGGCGCAAATCCAAATCGAGCTACAACAGCATCCTCATCATAAAGTATTGTGTCGTTAATTCCTTTCTTTAGTGTATATACCTGAACCCTTTTACCGTCGACAAGCTGCATTGTATCCATATCCCCTGAAGCGATAACCACCTCCACTTCTTTTTCGCTTTTCATCATTTCAGCAATTGTGCCAAGCTCATCATCAGCTTCAAACCCAGGTGCATCATATATTGGTATATTAAATGCTTCAAATATTTTACGAGAACTTATAAGCTGTGCAATCAATGCTGGATCAGATTTAGCTCGGCCAGCCTTGTATCCATCATAGGCTTCGTGTCTAAATGTTTTTTCTGGTAAATCATAACAAGCCACAATGTAGTCAGGCTTTAAATCATCAATTATTTTCATGAGCATGTTTGAAAGCCCATAGAGTGCACCTGTTGGTTCTCCGGTGGACGCTGAAAAGTCAGGCAATGCATGATATGCCCGATGAATAATCGCATGCGCGTCGAGTAGAACCAAAACCTTCTTGTCTTTCTTCATTGCCTGCATTATACCATTTCACTTCTTTGCTATATAATAAATAACAAATGTCATCCTTTGATGAAGATAAACAAAATAAACAGATTGATGAATTGCGCAGGAAAGAAGAAGAACAGTTGGTCTCCATGCTGGCTGAAACAAAATACAATCTGCCTTACGTAGACCTATACAGACTCGGTATAGACAATGAATCATTGCGTGCTATTTCAGAAGCTGATGCCCGAGAGTTAAAAATTGGTCCATTTAAACTTGTCGGTAAAAATATTTATGTTGCACTTAGAACACCAACTGACGAATTAAAGGAACGAATCCGTGAAGATGTACTACGTCATGGGCTGGTTCCAGTTTTTTATATGGCATCTTTAGGTAGTATTGAAAAAGTCTGGGAAAGGTATACAGAACTTTCATTAGCCGAAAACTCCAGAATTGGTGGCCTTGATATTTCATCTGAGATTTTACGCAAAACAGCTGAAAACATAAATCATATCCAAGATATTTCAAGCATGGTCAAAAAAGAAATGGAGACGAACAAAGTCCACCGAATATCAAGAATCTTGGAAATAATTCTAGCTGGAGCTATTGCTATTAAGGCATCTGATATACACATCGAGCCAGAAAACGATCGTGGACGACTGCGTTTTAGACTCGATGGTGTTTTGCAAGACATTGATTTTTTTGGACTCGACACCTACCACCTAATAAACTCTAGAATTAAACTTCTTTCTGGAATGAAGCTTACTTCTAAAAATTCCCAGGACGGTAGATTCTCTATAACCGAAGGTGAAGAAGAGTTATCTATTCGTACTTCAATGATTCCTGGATCATACGGAGAATCCATTGTGATGCGTATCTTGGATCCCAAATCAATTCAGATTGATTTGGAAGATATGGGTATTGAGCCGTATTTGTTTGGAATTATTAAAGAAGAAATAGCTAAGCCCAATGGATTGATTCTGGTAACAGGTCCAACTGGTAGCGGTAAAACCACCACACTGTATGCATTCTTGCGCAGAATTTATTCTCCAGAAATAAAAATAATTACTATTGAAGATCCGGTGGAGTACCGTCTACGTGGAATAACCCAAACTCAAAAAGAAGACGATGCTAAGTATGGGTTCGCCGAAGGAATGAAAGCTGCATTACGACAAGACCCTGATGTAATCATGGTGGGTGAAATACGTGACCCAGACACGGCTGAAACAGCTGTCCAGGCTGCATTGACTGGTCACATGGTTTTCTCTACGCTGCACACCAACAACGCAGCCGGTGCAATCCCCCGCTTGATTGACCTTAAGGTCAATCCAAAAATTCTTGTTTCAGCACTTTCTCTTTCAATAGCACAACGTTTGGTTAGAAAATTATGCCAATTTTGCAAAATAGAAAAAGCACCCAAAGAAAGAGAGTTGGAAATAATGAAAAACATATTAGCAACCATGGAAACAGAGGGTAAAGAATTGAAAAAATATGGACTTCAAAAAGACCAAGAGTTGCACTTCTTTTACCCAACAGGTTGTGAAAAATGTAACAATACAGGATACAAAGGTAGAATCGGTATTTTTGAAGCAGTCAAAACAGATGAGTCACTTGAAAAAATAATGCCGGAAAACCCTTCAGAACGAGAAATAAAAAGTATTGCTAAACACCAAGGTATTTTGTCCATGAGACAAGACGGGGTGGTAAAAATATTAAATGGCATAACCTCTATCGAAGAAGTATCTGGTGTTGTTGACCTATACGAAGAATAATCTTATAGTGGAACATATGAAAAACAAGGTGTTCAACTTTTTTTTAAAAAAAGACAAGCAACATTTCCGAGTGACCATTTTTGGTAGTTCGAGAATAGAAAACAATGATGAAATCTACAAACAAGTTAAACACTTAGCTAAAATGCTCGGGGAAACAGGTATCGATGTAATAACTGGTGGTGGTCCTGGTTTAATGAAAGCAGGCAACGAAGGTCATTTAGAAGGACAAGCAATAGGTAAAACAGGTGCACACTCTATAGGAATAGGGATAAAGCTTCCTTGGGAACAAAAGTTTAATGATTCAGTAGAATACAAAGAACAGTTTAATCGTTTCTCAGGAAGACTAGACGAATTTATGACCCTTACAAATGCAGTGGTAGTATGCCCTGGGGGGTTAGGTACAATCCTAGAACTTTTTTATACATGGCAACTTGTGCAAGTGCATCATATTTGTAACATTCCAATTATTTTAATGGGCAACGAATGGGAAGGATTACTCCGTTGGATAAAAGAAGAACCTTTAGCAAAAAAATATTTAGACAAAGAAGACTATAATCTAATCTTTCACGTTAAAACACCAGAAGAAGCAATGAACATAATTAATGATTCGTACTCAAGTTTTAAAGTAGGTGGTAAAGATTTTTGTTTAAACTACGAAAAGTATAAAATATAAAAACCACCTAACTTGGTGGTTTAAATAAAAAAAGAATCCTAATCTCTAAACAATCCTTTTAGGGCTTTGCCCCAAAAGTAACAACTCCTTGAAGGATAGACCCAGAAAATTTAATAAATATCCAGGACGTCCTACGCACAGCTGTAGAACCAGAGGCTGATTGCTTAGAGATTAGAACCCTCTTCTCTTACTTTTAAATTATAACTCTTCAATTTCCCTGCCAAATGATATAATGTGGAAAGGCCTGTTGATAAACTGTCAATATCTTAAACTTTCTGTAATATAGCATAATTAAATTAATATGTCAACCCCGTCGTTCGCGAACGACAAGGTCAAGTGAAAAATGGAAAACAATATAAAAGAAATTAATACTGATAGCAATTTAGACCAGACACTCCGGCCACAATCTTGGGATGACTATATTGGCCAAAAACACATAAAAGACAACCTTAAAATACTCCTTCAGGCTGCCTATGAACGCGGACACACACCCGAACACATCCTTTTTTACGGACCACCAGGTTTAGGAAAAACAACCTTGGCACACTTAATCGCCAAAGAAACTGGTAAACAAATGAAAATAACCTCTGGACCAGCAATTGAGAAGGTTGGTGATCTAGCTTCAATCCTAACCAATCTATCTCCTGGAGATATTTTATTTATTGATGAAATACATCGACTAAATAAAATGGTTGAGGAGGTTCTATACCCAGCTATGGAGTCTGGTGTTTTGGACATTATAATTGGCAAAGGACCTTCTGCTAGAACCATCCAACTTGACCTACCACCATTTACAATGATTGCGGCCACTACTCGAGCTGCAATGATATCCTCCCCTCTTCGGTCTAGATTTTCTGGTGGAGCTTTTAGAATGGAGTTCTACACTAACCAAGAAGTTGCTGAGATATTAAAAAGGTCTAGCAACCTACTGAACATTGAAGTAGATAAAGAAGCTTTATTTGAAATAGCTACTCGCAGTCGATTCACCCCTCGTATTGCAAACTATTTATTAAAAAGGGTTCGCGACTTTGCTCAAGTAAGTAAAAAAAAACCAGAAACAAAATTAGTTAAGGAAGCTTTAGCTATGCTTGAAATAGATGAGTTGGGTTTAAATAATGGAGACAGAAAGTATTTAGAAATAGTGATTGATAAATTTAACGGCGGCCCTGTTGGGCTTAAAACCATCGCAGCAGCCATGAGTGAAGAAGATGCAACAGTAGAAGAAGTGGTTGAACCATACCTAATCCAGCTTGGTTTAATCGAACGTACAACCCGCGGCCGCATCGCTACAAAAAAAGCATACGAGCATTTGGGTTACGAGTTTAAAGAATAGATTTGTATGCGAATATTAGGAATAGACCCTGGATATGAAAGACTTGGAATAGCTATAGTTGAAAAAACTGGCAACACAAAAGAGAACCTAGTTTTTTCTGAATGCTTCAAAACTTCCCCTACCCTACCTTTTAATGAGAGGTTGGTATTGGTGGGTAATAAAATTAAAGAAATAATTAATATATACAAACCAGAAGTTCTATCCATAGAAACTCTTTTTCTAAACACCAACCAAAAAACAGCTATGAAAGTAGCTGAGGCACGAGGTGTGGTTGTATACGAAAGCGGCTTAGCTGGGCTAAAAGTATTCGAAGCTACACCACTGCAAATTAAAATAGCTACAACAGGGTATGGCCGTGCTGAAAAAAGAGATGTAATTAAAATGGTTAAATTACTAATTACCCTAGATAAAAGCAAAAACTCAGACGACGAACTTGACGCTATTGCCATTGCCCTGACTGCTTTTGCTCACTTAAGGTAGGGTTTTCCACATATTTAAAAAAATTGTCTTGCTTTGGTTTTTATATTTTGATATTAATTACTCAAATTAAAAGGTCGGTAAAAAAATTATATATATTTTTGTTTAAATGAGTTACAAAAACGAAGAAGAGAAAGAGGGTGGTGATTTAGCTGAAGAAAAAGATTTTGATGGAGAAGATGCTGATGATTTCGATCCAATGGTGGATGATCTTGATTTAGAAGATGATAAAGTTTTTGGTGGATTTGGCGACGACAATGAGGATGGATACTGAATAAAAATCAAAAAACCTGGGAGTAACCCAGGTTTTTTGATTGTGTTACTAGTATGGATTATACATAGTTTTTAAGCTAAAATAAGGCCGTGATAAAAAAATCTAAGAAAATATTAAAAAATATTATTCATATAAAGAAAAACAAAAAAAGAAAGTTTTTTTTTGGTAAGAATTTTTGGATGGGTTTTTTAAGTTTATTTTTACTAACCACAGGAAGCCTGGTTGTTTGGTTGTCTTTAATGGATATACCTGATTTTAATGACTTTGAGGATAGAAAGATTGTAAACTCAACAAAAATTTATGACAGGACTGGTGAAGTGTTGTTGTACGACATACATGCCGATACCAAAAGGACTAGTATTCCTTTTGGAGATATGGGGGTTAATATCAAAAATGCAACCGTTGCCATCGAAGATGCTGAATTTTATCAACATAGTGGTGTGCGAGTTACCTCTACGATTCGGGCAGTTTTATCAAATATATTTAATATAGGTATTGGTGGAGGTGGTTCTACCATAACCCAACAACTTATTAAAAACACCTTACTCACATCCGAAAAGAAAATTAGTCGCAAAATCAAAGAATGGGTTTTAGCTATAAAGATTGAACAAAAACTAACGAAAGAAAAAATACTTGAACTATATTTGAACGAGGCACCTTATGGAGGTACTATCTACGGAATTGAAGAAGCTTCTAAAACATATTTTGGTAAACATTCTTATGATTTAAATGTAACTGAAGCTGCGTATATGGCAGCTGTACCTCAATCCCCAACCAAACTATCACCTTATGGAAAAAATAGAGATAAATTAGATGAAAGAAAAAACTTGGTTTTATTTAGAATGAAACAACTTGGATACATAAACCAAGAAGAATATGACAAAGCAAAAAACGAAGTTGTTGTTTTCTTGCCTAAAGAAGCTGGTGGAATTAAAGCGCCTCATTTTGTTTTCTTCATTAAGGATTATTTAGAAAAAAAATACGGCGAAGAGGCTGTTGAAGAAAGAGGTTTACGAGTCACAACCACCCTTGATTATGACTTGCAACAAAAAGCTGAAGAATATGTGAAAAACGGCGCTCTACAGAACGAAAAAGACTGGAATGGTAGCAACGCTGCTCTTGTAGCAATAGACCCTAAAACAGGGCATTTAATCACAATGGTAGGCTCTCGTGACTACAATGACAAGTTGGTTGATGGAAACTTTAATGTAGGTACAGCTGTGAGGCAGCCAGGCTCTTCTTTTAAACCATTTATCTACGCTACTGCTTTTAATAAAGGCTTTACCCCTGATACAGTTTTATTTGATGTGCCAACTGAATTCCAAACAACCTGTGACCCTTATGGCAAAGCTCTACCAGGACGCGATCAAGCAAATTGTTATATGCCGGACAACTATGATGGCAAGTTTCGTGGACCATTAAGTCTCAGAAATGCATTAGCCCAATCTATAAACATACCAGCTGTTAAACTATTTTATTTATCTGGACTTAAAGACTCTTTAAAAACAGCTGAGGAAATGGGTATAACAACCCTTTCGGATATTAACCGCTATGGATTAACACTTGTTATTGGAGGTGGCGAAGTAAGCTTACTTGATATAACTTCAGCTTATAGTGTTTTTGCTAATAGTGGTATAAAAAATAAATACACAGGAATACTTAAGGTTGAGGATAGGGATGGAAATATTTTAGAAGAATATAAACCAAACCCAGTTGATGTTTTACCAAGAAACACAGCATTGTTGGTTTCAGATATTTTATCTGATAATACTGCTCGCACACCAACATTTGGATCAAATTCAAGTCTAGTAGTTTCTGGACACCAGGTGGCGGTAAAAACCGGTACCACTAATAACAACAAAGACGCTTGGACTGTTGGTTATACCCCATCCATAGCAGTAGGTGTGTGGGCTGGTAATAACGACAATAAACCAATGAAAAAAGGAGGTTCGGCTGTAGCAGGTCCTATTTGGAATAATTTTATTTCTTATGCTTTAACGAAACTACCTGAAGAAAAGTTTGAAAAACCTGATATATACTTTGACCCAAGTGAGTACAAACCAGTATTACGTGGTTTGTGGCAAGGAAACGAAAGCTTTTATGTTGATAAATTAACTGGTGCTTTAGCCACCAATTTAACACCAAAAGAAACTCGAGTAGAGAAGGTTTTAACAAATGTTCACTCCATCCTATATTGGGTAAATAAAAACAACATTATGGGTCCACCCCCAACCAACCCATCCAACGACCCACAATTCTCACACTGGGAAGTTGGTGTACAAAACTGGTGGAAAAACAATAGCTATAGATATGGAAATGATTTTATATATACAAAACCATCTGAAACAGACAGACTTCACACCGAAGGTTCAAAACCTAAGGTTGAAATAATTCAACCGAATAGTGATACATATTACAACGCTAATGAATTAATTAGTTTACAAGCTAATAGTTCTGGTGCGTACCCAATAACAAAAGCTGATGTTTTAATTAATGGAATTTATTTAGATACAATAAGCATACCTTTTAGTTACTCTTTTATACCAAACAAGTTGACTAATTTATCCGACAACAACGAATTCAAACTCATTGTTTACGACTCTGTATATAACAAAACAGAATCTGTTGTACATTTTAAAGTACGATAATCACCTAATATCCTCCACAACTAAACCAGGAATTTCTTTTTTTATCTCCATTAAAAGCTCATCTTTTTTAAATAAGATTTCGTTTTTAATAATTGGCTTAACTTTAAAAAAAACAACTCCGTTTTTAAGTGTTATTGAGTCCGTGTTCAAAGATATATTTATTTTGTCTTTTACAATTTCAATAATTATGTGTTTTTGATTTCTTTGTCCACCAAGTATTTTTTCGAAACGTAGAAGTAGTTCGCTAATCTCTGGCATAAGATTACTTATTCATTGGCATTACCAGGTAAGTAAAAGACTTGTCTGATACAGGTTCAATAACCATTGGTTTTGAGGAGTTGTTTATTTTAATAACTACACTATCTGTAGTTAATGAAGGAAAACAGTCTAGAAAATATTTATAATTAAAACTTAATTCAGTATCCTCTCCTGTTATAGCTGCGTCTATTTGAGTTTTATTTTCTCCAACATTAGTATTCTCAGAAAAAAGTTCTAAATTTTTATTTTTTACATCAACTTTTAAGTTTAATTGATTGAACTTGTCAGAAAATATATTTGATAATTTTAAAGCGTTCAATAAATCTTGTTTAAGTAAAACAATTTCTGTGCTAAATGTTTTTGGTATTATTTGTTTATAATCAGGGAAACCCCCGTCAACAATCCTGGATGTTAAATATATACCAGAAACGTAGAAAGATATTTGGTTTTTATTAAAACTAACTTGAATAACCTCATTCACTTCACCTAGAATCCTAATTATTTCTGGGATATTTTTATAAGGTATTAAAATACCACTCAAATCAAAACTTTTCTTTATTTTAACCCTCTTCTCCGCTAAACGAAAAGAATCTGTAGATACAAAAACAAGGTTCTCTTCCTCTTTATAAATATAAACACTTGATATTTCTGGTTTAATATCTGTAACTGAAGCACTATAGTAAACTGATTTTATACCTTCTATTAATTTTTTGTTTTCAATTTCAAAACTATTCCCTTCTACTTTTGGTATGGTTGGGAAATCTTCATGAGGGTTTGCTTTAAAACGTATTTTACTTTTTTTAGTTTTAACTAAAAGATTCCCATTCTCTACCTCTAGGGTGATGTTTTCATTTCCGTGTATATTTGTAAAAGCATTAGAAAGAGACGTTCCAGTGATAGCTATAGTTCCCTCTACTTCAATCTTGGCTGGTATATCCACCTCTACACCAATAGACAGATTGGTTGATCTAAGTTTCAGATTCTTCCCTTCTGCAATTAAAAGTATTGAGTTTAAAACTGGTAGGGTTAGATTACCACTTGTTACTCGCTCTGTTAATGAAATCGCGTTCTTAATTTTTTCTATCCCACATTCGAGTTTCATAATGTTTATATCTTTATATATTAAATCTATTAATATTATTAGGGGTGTTGATAAGTGGATAAATCTTTTATGTGTTATTTATAAAGATTTGAATTGAATTAGTGGTGTTGATTACTTGTTATGTTAATTTTGGTTTATACACACCTATTGGTAAAACTTTCTAAAAACAATTTTCTTTCAACAAATAATTAACACAACATTAATTAAAAATAAACACTTTATACACAGCTATTTAAACATAATACGCACCTGCTCCAACTCTTGTAATAACTGTGGATCATTTTTTAAGTCCTCTTTAATTTTTAAATAAGAGTGAATAACGGTTGTGTGATCTTTACCACCAAGTTTCTGTCCAATTAAAGGGTAGGAAACATTAAAATCTTCCCGCAAGATATACATTATTAATTGTCTAGCACGTACAATTTCTTTACGTCTTGTTTTGTCGTATACAGCGGCTTCCTCGATGTTGTAATGGTCGCTAACTATCTTAACCACATCTTTTACAGCTACTGTTTTCTTGGGTTTTATATTGTTCTTAAGTATGTTTTTGATCTCTACTAAAGACAATTGCTTCCCTTTTAGTTTTGCTTGGCATGCGATTGAGTTTAGACAACCTTCAAGCTCTCTTATATTCCCTCGAATAGACGAAGCCACGAATTCTAGGCTGTCTTGTTCTAACTCAATACCCTGTTCTTTTGTTTTTATTTTTAGAATAGCTAATCTAGACTCATATTCTGGCTCTGAAACATCCACAATCATACCAGCAGCGAAACGAGACTTGAGCCGGTCAGCTAATTCAGGTATATAGTTTGGGTGTTTGTCAGAAGAAAATATAATTTGTTTATTACTTTCATAAAAAGTATTGAAAGTATGAAACAATTCTTCTTGTATTTTCTCCATTTTACCAATAAATTGAATATCATCTATGATTAATAGGTCATATTTTCTATATTTTTCTTTGAAAGAGTTGGCTTTGTTCCCTTGGAGTGAATTTATAAAATCTGTAGCAAATTTCTCCAAAGTTAGGTAATAAACCTTTTTGTTTGGGTATTTTTCTTTAATACCATTACCAACAGACTGTAATAAGTGGGTCTTCCCAAGCCCTGTATTACCATATACAAAAAATGGATTGTATTTTGTACCAGGAGATTCGATGATTGCTTGTGCGGCCGCATAAGCTAACTCATTAAAACCACCAACAATAAAAGAATCAAAACGATAGCGTGGATTTAGGTTGTCTTCTGGGCTGACATAAAGGTCTTTTAGGGGTAACTCTTTGTTTATAGTGCTTTCAGCGATAACCGGAGCCGGTTCTGCTTTATTGTGGTCTGTTTTACTTATTATGTATTCAACAGCGCGTAATGTGTCGTAGGTATCTGTAAGGGTTTTGGTTATTAGTTTATGATATTTATTCTTCAGCCAGTCTCTTACGAATTCATTAGGTACACCGATGTATATAACACCACCATCCTCCTTAACAATACTGGTATTTTTAAACCAAGTACTGAAATTAGCTTTTGAAACACCAAGTTCAATCTCCCCCAAGCAATTTTTCCAAAGCTGTTTAGTATCCATGGGACAAATTATACTATTCGAGACCTAATACACAAATTATTAAAAGTTATAAAATATGTTAATAACCTGTTGATAAGATATATATTTTAATAAATAAGGGTTTTGACTTTAGCCTGCTTTTACAGTATACTTCCCGAATGTCACAAACATATAATCCTAAAAAACGAAAACGAGCCAAAACCCACGGATTTTTAGTTAGAAACAAGACTAAGAATGGTAAAAAGGTTCTGGCCCGAAGACGTCAAAAAGGACGAGCTCGCCTGGCAGTGCAAAAGAAGGCTTAATGCTACCTAAGAAAAATAGAACAACTAGAAAGGATGTGGGCACTGTTTTTCAAAAAGGTGTTTCTTTTTGGGGTAAAAATGTAGGCCTTAAATTTTATAAAAGCACCTTAAAAACACCACCTAAGGTGTCTTTTGTTGTTTCTAAGAAGGTGGAAAAACTAGCCAACAAGAGAAATGCCTTAAAAAGAAAGGGTTATTTAGCTATAAAGAGTTTTATGCATAAACTCCCGTTGGGTTTTAATGGTGTTTTTACTTTAAAAAATAAAGAAATAAACACTGAATTAATCAAACAAGACGTTGAAAAAATACTTAATAAAATTAATTGATTTATATCAGAAAAACATAAGTCCGCTCAAAAAACCCTCTTGTGTCTTTTACCCCACCTGTTCAAGTTACGCAAAAGAAGCAATACAAAAACATGGTGCACTTAAAGGTGTAGTTTTAAGCTTTTTTAGGATTTTGCGTTGCCATCCTTGGCAAAAGAACCATATAGATCCTGTGCCATAACTTTGAAATTCTGTTCTTTTAGTATAGAATGGTTGGATGTTACATAGTTTATGGGAAATGCTACTTTATAAACCAATGGTTAACCTGTTGGCTGCTTTTGTGGCCTTGGTTCCTGGTGGGGATATCGGCTTAGCTGTTATTTTATTAACCGTTTTGGTCAAGGTAATCCTCTTCCCTTTGGCTAGTAAATCTATAAAAAGTCAGGTTAAAATGAACCTGATACAGCCTGAAATTGATAAAATAAAGAATTCTGGTAAGACCAAAGAAGAACAAGCTCGACTAACTTTTGAATTATATAAAACAAACAAAACCAATCCTTTTTCAGGTTGTTTACTGGTTTTAATTCAGATACCGATTATTTTTGCTTTATACTATGCTTTCTATAAAGGTATAAATATAGATCCAAGCACTTTGTACTCCTTTACCCCAATACCAACAATTACTAGTAATAATTTCCTAGGTTTGTTGGACCTAACAAGTAAAAGTATTATTTTAGCTGTTTTGGCTGGTTTGTCTCAGTTCCTCCAAGCGTATTTTATGCCTAAGCCACCAGTTAGTACTGCAACCAAGGGTTCTTTTAATGAAAGTCTACAAAAAAGCTTACAAATTCAAATGAAATATGTCTTCCCTGTTGTTGTTACCTTTATTGCCTATAGCATTTCTGGGGCAATTGCATTATATTGGATAACAAGTAATGTTTTTGCTACCCTGCAACAGATATATTTAGCCAAGAAAAAAGAGGTTCTTACTTTAAACACAAAATAAATATATGAACAAAGAAGAAATAAAAACAATAATCAAAGAACTAATTGATAAAACTAACGTTTCAGATAATGTTGTTGTTACTGAGTGTGTTTTAGACGATGAATTAGGTGGTCACTGTTTCTCTGTTGAGCTTAATAATGCTCACCCATTTCTAAGCCGCGAAGGAGAAGCGCTGCAAGCACTTAATCATATTGTTCGCAGGATCGTTGAATCAAAAAATCCAACAAGTAAAACCCCAAACGAAAACATTGTAGTTGATATAAATGGTTTTCAAAAGAAAAAGATTGAGACTTTGAAAAGTTTAGTCCATATGATGGCAGAGCGAGCAAGGTACTTTAAATCAAGCATAGAGCTTGAGCCAATGTCTGCCTACGACAGGAGGATTGTACATGAGATATTGTCACTCGCTAATGATTTAAAAACAGAATCAAATGGTGTTGGCCGCGATAGGCGTGTGGTTATTAGGTATGTAGGGCAAATCTAGTTTATTTTAAACGCAAACCCCATAGATATAAATCTTTCTTATTCATAAAGAACAAGAAGTTGCCATCTTCACTTAATGTTAGTTTAATTGCGTCTATCGGGTCAATAACCTCCCCTTCTTTTGTCAAAGTGATAGGCAATCCACCTGTTAAAGAAACTTCTTCTAATGAGTCTATAAAAGAGACTTCTCCTTGGTACCAAGAGTCCGGGTATTTATCAGTATTAATATACTGGGGTACAGCACAAAAAACACGATCACTTAATGCACCCCAAACACATTTTTCAGGTAATGTACGAACATTTAAATTTTTTGAATTATTCTCTTCTGTGTCATATAAGTATAGATTTAAATCATCGGCAGAGTACAAGACTAGTTTACCGTTTGGGCTAGTAAGTGTGGTTAAACCATTAACACCCCCTAATATTTTTTTAAAGTCTTTTATGTTTGGATTGATTCCATACATAAAACCTGGAATACCAGCAGCAGGTTTGGTCGTAACAGTGATTAAATCCTTGTTTGGCCACTGAGACAGCCACTCTGTATAACTTGAATCAAACACCTGGTTTTTATTTGCACCAGACAAAGACGCTACAGTGCCGGATATCCCGGATGAAATCTTTAAAAGATAAAACATATTCATACCATCCGGAGAAATAGAAATATCATTTATGTTTTGAGGTAAGAAATTACCAGATATTTTATCCTCAGGTTCAGCATCTGAACCCAGTAGGTCTTCTGGTAACTGACGAACAAAAGTCTCGATTGTTGGCTTGTTCACTGATATATATCTGAGTGCAATTGATGAGGCATTTTTACCAAAAAAGGCTTCGTACATATACGGTAGTACAGAGCTTGAATACTTCTTTTCTTGTCCGTTTTCAATGTCATATTGATAGATACTGCCATTTTCAGCTGTAACATATCTAACATCTAGTTTGTATTCTGTTTCTGGAACACTTAAAGTATTGGTTCTGGTATCATTTTCAGTGCTGGAAGCTAAATCTGTTACTTCTGGTGGTGCTACATAAGTGTAAACTTCTCTTTTTAATACACCAAAACCTGCCACAGGCATTGAAGACATTTTAAATAAAGAACCTCTTGCCTCTTCCCCGCCTGGTGTGCCACCTATGTTTTTGGTTGGTGTGCCATCATCAGAGTTTTTGTTCTTTAATCCAACTAAATTAAATAAATCAGAGAAAAAGTTTGTTCCACCTTCGCTACCCGGCTCGTTGCTTTTTTTAGGCAAAGACGCAACTAGCACAACCAGTCCAATGATTAGTATTAAAACAGCTAAAAGAATTATATTTTTTTTGGACATATTTATTTAAATATATTATAGCAGATTAACTACCACACCTAGCATTAACAACATGTATATGAGCCCCTGTACCTTTGGTAACCCAAATACGTGCATCGGGAATACCAATAGCATTAAGTTGTTCCCTGGTAATACCTCCAGACTGTAAAATTTCATAGTTTGGGCACATACCAACAGCTATTAAACCGCCAATCATTAATTTAACTGTTTCTGGTGTTGCGTTTGGTGTATTTAAGTCTAAGCATGTTCCATTACCATGACAACTAGATTTATGTGAGCTAGATGCTGGCCACCCTTCAGTCACATACCATACAATTCCTTTAGAACGCATGATGTTATCAAATATTACCATTTTATCTAGAGTGTCTTTTTCTAAACTCTGATCATATTTTTTAGGTAAATTAGTTGTGTTCATTTTTACACAAGTGCTTGTTTCTTTACCTGGTTGTCCTGGGCAAGCATTATTAGGAGAATAAGCTTTGTATGGGTGGTATGTTGCTTTACCTCCACCTGTTAAGGTGGTTGCCTCGTCACTTATATCTTCAACAACTGTTACTTTTGCATCTGGTATGTGTGGACAGAAGTTAAGTAAATCAGCATTAACGGTGTTTAAAATAGCATAAGCGGCCAGTGCCATAATAAAACCAAAAGCCGCGCCTTGAATTTGCTTAACTCCCGCTTCTTTTGAAGACAATAATTCACTGGTCATGTATTGGAGTCCCCCAACAACAATCATCACCATAGCAAGTGCAGCACAAATACCAAGGAATATTTTTATAAATTTATTAATATAATCAACCAAAGGACAAGGTTGAGTTGCATTAAATTTACTCAAATCACCAATAGGTTCGAGTAGTGTGTATGTTACATCGCTATCATTTTGAGTGTTTTGTAATTCATTACAATTTATTATATTTGGATTAGTTTGGCTGGTTGTATCATTTATTGGATCCATTCCATCCACAAGTCCATCACCATCTGAATCTGTTGTGCAAGGGTCCTGGGCTATAATTACAGGTGTTTTTATTATAAAACCAACACAAAAGAACAGTATAAAAATAAAAGCAGTAACCTTTTTTATTTTTTCATTAAAAATCAACATTGATCCTTTTTTTAACACTCTGGTAGAAAGAATTAGCTTTTTCTACTGCTAATGAAATATCAGTACCACCCCTTTCTTTGGGTGGAATAACTGTTATTTCATTTTTATTTCTGTTTGGTTGTATTTGTTTACCGCCCGCTGACCAGGTAAAAGCCATATCCTCTGAATTGATATTGCTAAAAGAAAAGAAGTACGGAACTGCAATTATTGTTGTTGGTTCGGAAATACTATAATTATCACTCAGTGCTTGGTTTAATCTAAAGCCTATTTTAGAGTCTTTTTTATATAAGACAACCTTTGGTTTCTTTAAACCTGTCACCATAATTTTATTACCTGTTTTTACTTTGCCTTCAATATCTGATGCTTCAACCTCTATTTCGTTTTCTGAATCAAGGTAGCTTTTAGTAAAGATAAGGTAATTTTTACCAAAACCAGAAGCGCCTACTTGGCCATCACCGTCTTTTTTCCAAACATATGAAAGGTTGTTAGGGCTTACTTTTCCACCAGAGGACAAAATACTCGGTATAGCAACAATCTTGAAACTACCGTCTTGTACACCAAGGGCCTTGCCTCTATAAAATGGTGGTACGTATGAATCTACCGCTTCCCAAAGCATGTCTATATCCGAAGCAACAATAGTATTACTTTTAACAACAGTAATACCACCCACCAAATCAATAGAAGCTGTAACCTGATTTTGACTATTTGTTTTTTCTAAGTCAAAAGAAAATGTCTTTTTACCGATTCCCCTAGACCTTTCTTCCCCATTTAAAGACCAAACAATAAACGACTTATCAAGATTAACAGTATAACTGTTAATTGAGACACGAACATTATCCCCTGGTTTTGGATATTTGGGATATACGCTCATCAATATATCGTTATCTTGAATTTGTTGTGCAAAAACATTGTTCACTCCTGTAAAGGAAACAATAAAAGACAAAACCAAGATTAATAGAGATGTTTTTCTTAACATATTTTTATTAAACATGCTTTGCATATTATAACACTTTACTTTCCTTGTGACACTTCTTCAAAATCGTCTTTTGATTTTTTGATAGCCAATATTTGTGATGGGTCTGAAGTAATGATTTGATCTTCTGTGTAAGAAGCTACAACCTTAATAGCAACATGCTTCAAACCGGCAAAGAATATACCTTCCCCTACCCCAGATTCAAGTAAAAGATATTTTTCTTCATCGGTTAGATTAAATATCTTTTGGAGCACTTCAATGGTACTTGGGGATTGTTTGAGGAGTATTTGGATTGATGAGTTGGTAACAATAGGTACACCGTACGGAGATTTCATAAAGTCCGCAGCGTCTTGAGTTATTGTAGCCAGACCTAGATAGTATTTGCGGCCTCTTTTAGCTAGTGAATACAAGAAAGATGCTGTGTCTTCAGATTTCATCATCCACCAAGCCTCGTCCACTACTAAAAGTCTTTTCTTTAGGTTTTTACGGATTGTATTCCATATATAGTGAGTAACTATATACATGGCGATTGGCTTTAATTCATCTTCCATATCACGAACAGAGAAAACAACAAACTTTTTGTTGATATCTACGTTGGACGGTCGGTTAATGAACGTGGACCAAGAACCTTTGGTATATTTTACCAATCTCTGCACAACAGACTCAGAACCTTCCATTCCAGAAAGAACCATTTCAAAGTCAGACAAAAGTGGAGGTTCAATATTAGTGAAATCAGAGTCTGGTGTAATGTCTTTAATAGCGTATGTTTCAGATATCGCCCGGTCAACTAAAGCATCTTCTTCGGGTGTTAGTCCACCTAGCATCAATCTAAATAAACCAACCAAGTTAATTATATTTGAGCGTAATACGTCTTCTGGTGTTTCGTCCTCTCTGGGAACAGGTAAATCAAATGGGTTTATGTGGTGATCTGAGGAAAGAGAGATGTTGAAGTACCTTCCTCCTACAGCCTCAGACAAGAATTCATATTCCCTTTCAGGGTCTATGACAATGACATCAATATCAAACATTAGACTACGTAAAATTTCTAGTTTTGTAGCATAACTTTTACCACTACCTGATTTAGCAAAAGTAACAGAGTTATAGTTCTCAAGAGAAAATCGATCAAAAATAACCAAAGAAGAATTGTGTCTATTGACACCATACAATATTCCTTTATCTGAAGTTAAGTCAAAAGAAATAAAAGGAAACACAGAAGAAAGTGGTTCAGAATTTAATCTCTGGGTAATATTAAGCCTATCGGTATCTACAGGCACCACGCTCATAAAACCTTCTTCTTGCTGGAAAAGGGCTGGTTTAATGTATATTAATTTTGATTCTAAAATGGATTTTACTTCGTTCTCAACCTTAAAAAGCTCCATTTCATTATTAGCATAGATAGTTATGTAAATACCTACATCGAACATCTTTTCTTGAGCTTGAATAAGTTTATCTCGTAGTTCTTCTAAATCCTGGTAAGCTGTGTCTAGCATTGGGTCACGTACAATACCTTTGGATTCACGAGTATTGATCTGGCTTTCTACCTCAGCCACTTTCTTTTGGAACTGACGCATTGCCAAAGAAGTGTCTACTGGATTTACATATACTGATACATCAAAAATTTGATCCAAGTTAATAATTGGAGAAAACCAGTTATCGGCCAAATATCTAGGATAAGAAATAATAAAGAAGGTTCGAGCTATTTTATCCCCCAGATTGATAGATTTAGGATTTATTTTTAAAGCTGAAGGCGCAATTACGTCTTGGAGTTCTAGTGCCGCTGATTCGTGTATTTCCTCAGGTAGTATCGGCAATATTGTCGGCTTTTTATTGTTGTCCGTTTTGTCACCACCTAAAATTGAATCAAATAATCCCATATTACTGTTCTGTGTTTTCTAATTTTATTTTACCTTCTAATTCGCCTGGATTAAATACTTTATATAATACCTCAATTACCTCTTCGGTGCCGAGCTGTGCTGTTTTTATTCCACATCGAGACAAACCTTGTTGTATAACACCAACACGTTGTTCTAGTTGTGACCTTTTTTCTTCGAAATCCATTTCTACTTCTAAAGCTACATTTTTTTTATTACCAAAAGCAAGTAGCTTAGATAGAGGATTGCTGTTTTCGGTTACCACCGATTCTGTATACGGCACAACCACAAAGAAACTTTTTGTCATAATACTAACCGTATCTGTAAAACTTCGAATAAACTCCATATATTCCTGTGTTTGCATTTTAAGCAAGGGTTCTGTTTGTACCTTCACTCGATTCTCCAAGAGTAATAAATAAGGTCTAATATCTAAACGTCTTGATTGAATAGAAATTTGTACCGGGAAGTCTAATGTATTCAAGAAAGACTGAAATTGCATAATAGTAGCTTTTTGTTCGTCTTCTGATTTTAAAGATAAGTTTATAGAATTAGCCAAAACAACGGCACGCAAACTGCCATCTTTTAGCATTATTACCCCATCTCTTACTTCTTTGATAGGTACAAAATCTTGAGTTGCGCGTGCGTTTAGTGCCATTTTAATTAAATATTTTCTTCACTTTTGTTTTTAACATCAAGTACATCTAAACTCCATGATAAATCCTTAAGTTTACTTTTGTTTAATTTAACTATGTGTTCATTTTCTGTTAACACTGCATTGTTTATTGGTTGTTTGTTTTTATTATCACTTCTGTCTTGTCTTTTCCATACATATAATCTGTTTTGAGTATAGTAACTAATACTATTCTCAACCATATTTATAAAAGGTTTACCGTTTGGTCTATAGAAAACTAAAGCCAAAGAAAATCCACCAACCAAAAGTATCGGTACAAAACCTACAAAAAAACCAAGCAATTTAAAAAGCACATAACACAGACCTGCCCCTCCTGCTAAATAAACGAATTCGCTAAAAGTAAATGGGCCGAATATCTTGTCTTCAATATCTAAAAATTGTGGAACTTTAAATTGCATAGATAAAGTCCTTTGGACTTTATCTATTATACAAGTATTTGAATTAAAACGATACTATTCGTTGGGATCTGTGCGGTATGGATCACTCCATTTTTTTACTTCAGTATTAGTTGTTGGTTTGTCAGATTCTTTGCTTATTTTACCAATTGTATATTCAGTTGTAACTTTAGGCATACTAAAAGAATCTTGCATTTTAGCTGCTATGATTGAGTTTGTGGAGGATACTTCTTCTTTTTTTTCTGGTTCGATTGGGGCTAATTTCTTTTCTGCTTCAATACTAATGTTTAATCTATTAGAAATAGAATGGTTTGGTTTTAGAGTTAGACTATTTTCTTTGTTTTCAGACTGCCTACCCAGACTTAAGATTGAGCTTCTAATATCTCTAAGGATTTTATCGTTTACTTCGTTAACAATAAAATCCATTCTTTCTGTGGGTAGGTTCGCTCGGTTTTTTAGTTCCCCCTCGAACTTGTCTATGGGAATATTCCCTAATATTGTTTCAGTAATAACTTCTTCTAGTTCAGTTATTTGGGCAAAGGTTAAATTATTCCTTTTACCAATTGAATAAATTTTAACTTGATAATTAGAATCTTGTACAATTTTCTGAATCCTTGGTTCAAGTTTCTTGAATCTTTCATCAAGACCAGCCTGCACTAACTTGCTTTCTTCTTCAACCATGTTTTTTTCAACCTCTTCTAGAATTATTGCATTAATATAGTAAGCGTCAGATAATTCTTCTTCTACTGGTCCATAGACGAAAGTTTTTATTTCACCCAACACTTCGTCTAGTTTAGATTGAGGTAGTTTCATTACATCAAACAAATGTTTGGCATAGTCACTCCAGTGCGTAGCCCCAAGCATAAGCATGGTTGTCTCTATTGAGAGGTCGTTCATTTGAGAATCGTCGAGTTTGTACCTGTCCCCAATTGATTTCAATGTTTCTAGCCAGCCAAGCGAAGAGAAAACTTGTTGTAGCCTTGGTGACAACCTTGTGTGATATTCTGCTATTACTTTTTGTAAATCTTCTTTATCCATATATTTTTAGTGTCCTCCATGTCCTCCCCCGTGTCCACCGCCATGATCGCCGCCGCCACCATGTCCTCCCCCTCCACCTCCTCCACCACTTAGATTGACATTAACTTTAAAATCAGATGGTGCCTTCTTCAAGGCTTCTGTAATAGTACTACCGAGGTCCTTTTTCCAATCGCCTTGGCCTTTGCCCATGTCTAGTTTTAATGACTTAAATCCGCCACGTATGCCTCCAACCATTAACCCAAGGATACCTCCCATCCACATTTTATCTTTGGCAGACATTTTGGTAATTATCTGAGACAGATTCCTGGTGTCATATGTACCAACATCAGATCTAGCAGACAGTCTGTCTTTAACCCCTAATTTCATTTTTGCTTCTGTTTCTAGATGTTCATACTTAACTTCAGACATTTTCTTGACCTTCTCACCAACCTCTTTGTTGTAGCTTGTATGCAGTCTATTTTCTACCTTCTTCCTACCCTGATCAGTTAATACTAGTTTATCTTCGGTGAGTTTCCTTCCACGAGAGTCTTTCATTACTTGGCCTGTTGCAGGGTCTATTTTATCAACACGTTTATACATGGCATCACCGTCTTTAATTGCTTCAGCTTCTTTTGTCTTATCGCCATCACCCAAAACTTCTTTACTTAGTACTTTTCGCATGGTTGCCTCGTATTCATTTTGGCCTTTTACAATAGTGTCTATTCCGTTTACATTAACAACCAGAACCTCGTTACCGTTCCTAACTGAGTTCTCAAACTCTGACTTATGGTCTTTTAAGAATTGATCTTTAATATCTTTTTGAGCTTGTCCACCTAGTTGATTGTTATTAACCCCTTCATAACCAAGCTTCTTCTTTGTTTCTTCAAGTTCGTGGCGAGCATGCTCAACACTCTTAACTTTTAGTTTAGAATAATTAGCACGAGCTCCCAGTCTTTCGCGTAAGCCCATATTATTTCTATCAACACCATTACTCTTAGAATATTGGTCCCAGGTTGGTTTAGCTCCACGAGTTTTTTTGCTTGAGGCCTTCCATTGATTAAGTTGTTCATCAAACTTCATTCTATGCCCCGCCCAATCCATTGCTTTCTGACTTTGTGAACCTTTAGCAATTTGTGAACCTATGAATTTTCTACCTAAAGCAGCGGTTGCGAGTCCTGCACCGCCGAGGGCCAATGTACCCAATACAGCACCAGTTTTACTTACCATATCGCCAAATTTACCTGAATATTCTTTAGCTATTTTTTGAGCTGCTTTTAATAATCCGAATATAAGTATGAATGGTACAAGTTCCCCTACTACTGACATAAACCAATCGTCTGCATTTGCAATGTCTCCTGGTATTGCGCCGAGTGTACCACCAAACAAAGCTGTTATATACAAGAAAAATACAAACAATGGCGCCATAAAGGCAGCCTTGAATAAACCACTCCACCATTCGGTGTGTCCATATTCAGGTATTTTAAATGGCACTGCGTATGATATAAAGGCCAGTGGCGCAAAAATCATTGAGAACCATAGTGATATTACCCGCCCTACGAAAAACAAAGCGCTGGTAAAGAATATCCATGCCATTCCAAGCATAAGGAAGAAACAAAGAAATACCACAAAAATAAAGTTCTTCAGGTTGTCTTGTGGTTTATTGACTATTTTAACTGGGTCTATGACCTTAGTTAGTCCTATGGTTATAGATTTTTCTCCACTTTCACCAACTGTTGGGTTACCATATGCATCCACAGAAGAAATGTTGTTGTAGAAAACTTTAGCTAGAATGTTTGAAGCATCAATAACCACTCGAGTAATAAATAAACTAAAGTTAATAACTAGTGCTACTAGTATTATGACAGACAATGTTTTTTTAACGTGAGCCTTGTCTATATCGAGTATCATCCGTATTGCTAAAACCATAAGCGCCACAATGAAAAACATATTAGAAACGTCTCTTACAACCCCCCAAGCTTTTAGTACGAATTCTGATCTATATGAATCACTATTAGTTGCATAGTAAACAAAGAAGTCCAAGAAGTGCGCTGCAAGTCGTGCCAAGGCTGCTGCTGGTTCATAGAGTACGTAGTAAAACAATGCACCTAAACAATTTTTTAGTGTAGCAAAAAATAAAGGAGAACATCCTAAATCCGGACCTGGGTCATTGTGATAATTAGATCCACCCACACTATTAACAGTACCTAGTGTATCCACAGCCTTGGCTGTTGTCAGTGTTAGATTTACCGTAATTAAAGTATCCCAATCTCCAGAGAAAAATGGCAGACCAATTTTATTAACATTATACAAATAAGCAACAACAAAGTAATTAGTGTTTGGTTCCAGGGAACTAAAAGTAACTTCTTTTATTTGTCCCGGTGTATTACTGGCTAAAACAGCTGTTTGCCACAAAACTGCTTCTTCTACGCCGGCTGGTACAGTATTAGTAGAATAATCCCAAACCCCGGAATTATCTCCATCGTTTAAATTGCTATCTTTATAAATTCTGACTAAAAGAGGTTCGTATTGGTCTTCGCGAGTAGTACTAGCGGTAAAACTAAGCGATGCTGTTGTATTGGTTACAGTGCTTAAATCTTTATTAAGAAGCAATGTTTCGCCACTGGTTGCATATGTGTTGTTGTTGACGGTACCAGTTGTTCCTGAGTTTTGAGCGTAGGTGTTAGCAATAGGAAAAAATACAAAGTACAAGACCAGTGTCCACAACACTATTTTTCTACCAATTTTTTTCTTTGAAAAATTCATTCGTAACTAATAATATTCTATCAAATTAGCTACACAAAAACTATTTTATAAGACTAACAATTCACTCAAATCTACTAAAACCTTTTCTGGAAATAATATTCGTACGGATTCTTACTCTTGAATTGGATGCTTTGCACTCGTATATCTATTATTTTGTTTCGATAATATTCATAAACAGCTAATTTGTTGCCAACAATCCTCAACTCATATGCTGAAACATCAGGTACTGACACACGCACTTCTTTGCCGCTTTCGTCAACATAACCAAAGTAATATCGAGAGAGTGTATGAGCCATATTTTGAGCAAATGATTCTAGGTTGCCTCTGCCTGAATATCCTAACTTCTCTGAAAGTTTGTTGCGATTTCTGATTTGTCTAGCAAAAACAGTCTCTACACCTTCGTTATAATGAACGATTGCGTCCGAAGGTGGTATGGCCTCATCCCCTACCCCCAAAATAACTCCAACCTTATCTCCGTGTGGACCTTTTGGTAAAGGGTCAAGCCAATCAGGAATCCCATCACCATCATCGTCTGAATCTGTAGCATTTGGAATACCATCTGCATCAGTATCGTTGTCTAGATAGTTGGGTACACCATCACCATCAATATCATTGTCTTTGTCATTACCTACTCCATTACCGTCTAAATCATCAGAATTTCCAGGTCCGTTTGGAGTCGCATCAACTAAATCAGGAATCCCATCACCATCATCGTCTGTATCTGTTCCATTTGGATCCCAGTCCCCGTCTGTATCATCATCGTTTGGATTACCAAGTCCATCACCATCGTTATCTGGTCCTTGTGGTAGGGTTGGGTTTGTACCGCCATTACCATTGGGGCCGCCAGGGCCTCCGGGTCCAGTAGGGCTCCATGGATTACCTGGTCCCGGTGGAAACACTCCACTACCTGGTCCTCCAGGACCACCACTTGAACTCTGACAAGAGTTGGTCACTGTCTCCCAATTTGACCAAACAGGAGAACCGTTTGGATCAGGACAAGTTGAACTGCGAGATTGTAAGATCAGACCTACCTGTCCAGCAGGACATTGTAGTGACTGGGTTTGTGGTACTGCGAAACAAGATGGTGGAGTTGGACCACCACTTGAACTCTGACAAGAGTTGGTCACTGTCTCCCAATTTGACCAAACAGGAGAACCGTTTGGATCAGGACAAGTTGAACTGCGAGATTGTAAGATCAGACCTACCTGTCCAGCAGGACATTGTAGTGACTGGGTTTGTGGTACTGCGAAACAAGATGGTGGAGTTGGACCACCACTTGAACTCTGACAAGAGTTGGTCACTGTCTCCCAATTTGACCAAACAGGAGAACCGTTTGGATCAGGACAAGTTGAACTGCGAGATTGTAAGATCAGACCTACCTGTCCAGCAGGACATTGTAGTGACTGGGTTTGTGGTACTGCGAAACAAGATGGTGGAGTAACAGGATCATGTGTTTCTATGTATGCAGTGCTTGCTGCACTGCCAGATTGTCCACTACAAGAAATTGTGTAGGACATTGAACTAGTAAGTGGTCCAGTGTTAAAAGAACCGCTAGTACCATTTCCATGTCCACCAGATTCACAAAATTCTGCACCGCTTGATTGCCATGATACAACAGAGGAACTGTTTGTTGTGACAAAAACTGGTGCAGCCAAAGCTTTAACCCAGATAATGTCACCACCCCCACCTCCGCCTGTTATGTTTACGTAGACTTGAGCATTATCAGAACCAACTCCACCCGGTCCTGTACAAATTACTGAATACGATTTACTCGTATTGAGAGCACCAGTATCAGCAGATCCTGATGTTGGTATGTCGTATCCGTTTAAAACACAAGACGTCGCATTAGTAGAAGTCCAAGTTATAGTAGAAGACTGTCCGGGATCAACAAATATTGGATCAGCTGTTACTTCTACAACCGGTGCGTCATCATCCCCGCTTCCTCCTCCCAGATTAACACAATCTGGTGGCACTCCTTCATATCCTGCTGGACAGCCTATTTCACCAACAGTACAATCAGGAAATATACCTATTGTTCCAGCTGGACAATTATCATCACCTCCACCTTCTCCACCTGGTTCAACTGGAACATCATCTACAGGGTCTTCTGTTATTATAGGGTCAACACCATCATAAGCATCTGTTGTAAAGTCTAGAGTAGATCCGTAGATTATTTCACCACCAATAGCTAATTCTCCAACTATTCTGAAACTGTATTTAGTATTGCTATCAAGTCCAGTAAGTAAAAAATTATAGTTACCATAAGAATTAAAACCTCCAAGTTTTGGTGGGTTTGTTGGAATCCAAACATTACCACTTGTGGGCGGGGTACTTACATCAAAATCTTTACTATACTCAAAATATATTTTTACAGGCCTGCTTGTTCTGTAAGAACCTTTTAAATTGACGCTTTGTGAATCAATTACATTTGAACCAAGTGTTGTTACTTGTGTAATATTACAAGTTAAACAAGGTAAAGTTCTAAATGATTTAACTGATCCATATTTTATTTGAGGCCTATAGGTTAATTTATTTAATTTTGTTGTTAGCGCATTGTTAGAAACAATAGCACAATAAAAATATGTTGTTTCTGGTTCAAGTCCGTTAACATGTACAGAAAAATCTCCGCCAGTTGTATACCCAATAGGGTCTGGTTCATTAGAGGTTATACCAATCATATCTGAACCATAAATATCATTACAAAAAAGAGGAGGCACAGTAGCACTTGTTAATCTAAAATATGCAAAACCAGGTGCCCCCCCTGAATAATTACCTTGCAAAGTAACTTCATTGTCATCCATTTCCGTAGATTCTTGCGTATCAACTGGTCCAATATCTTCTGGATTACCAGAAGCAGAAGGTGGCGTAGTAAATACTTTAACCTCTCCATAAATTGCATTTGGAAAATCAGAGTTAGTATCACCGACAGCACAATAAGAGTATGTGGTGCTGCTTTTTAGGTTAGTTAACGTGTGTGAAAAATTAAGAGACAATGATGCACCAACACCACCAGGAGGTTGAACTGGTGTGTTTATAGCATTAGGTAATGATGCGCAACTAACAGAATAATTTTCTGAATATTTAAATTTTCCAAATATAGGAGTGCTGTGATCATTGTAAATTTCTCCATATATTGTTGCACCGTTTTGTGTTATATTACTTGCGGTACCTGTCACAACATTATCTGCCAAGTCTGGAGGCAGTTCTGTTGTGAAATCTCTTATTCCACTATAAAGAACGTTTGCAGAAAAATCTGCTTCACTAGAAGCTACAGCACAAAAGTAATATTTAGTGTGTGGAGTAAGTGAATTTAATTGTTGTTGAAAATTATAAAATTCATGTAATTGGAAATCTAAATTTATTGTTTGTACTGCTGTTTCGGTTGTCATGTTTGCACATGAAGTACTGGATGTTGTGGTATATCTAAATTTTACATACTCAGTACTTACACCTGTTGGAAAAGCATCATCCATTAGTACCCCAACCAATGTTGCACTCGTTAAATTTTTTTGTGTTACTGGTATAACCTCAACATATAAAGCTGCTAAGGTGGTTATAGGTATTGTTGTTAACAATAGCGCGATAGATAATAAAATTTTTGTTTTTAGTTTAAACATTTAAGTTAGTATATATTAGCTCGGTCTTCAATGGTATGCAAAACACCACAAATATTATCTCCATAATTTATTGAGTATCCTCGTCCATCAGCTTCAAGACCTTCAATATCTTTTGGTAACTGACCTTTTTCTTCTCCTGTAGGACCTTCATTGGTTCCAGGGTAAGAGAAGTATACAACATCTATAAACTCAGGGCAGGTTGTTTGTAAATTACTTTTTATTTTTACTAAATCTGGAGGATTAGGGGTTTTTGGATCGTTAGGATTAAATGCATCTCCTCCCTCGTGTGGTCGTACCCAGTAGTTCCAATAAAAACTACCATAAGCAAACATATCGTTTCTATTCCAGTTTTTGATAGCTTGTTCACTCCACTGTGTATGATAATGGGGATCATATGAATTGTGGTCTGGCTGCTGAGGTATTTTTGGTACATTCAGGTTTGTAACACTTATGTAATCTACACCTACATTGTCGCCATATAAATATAAAATTGGTTCTTTATATGGTTGTCTTCGCCAAAACCTGCTATATGTCTCTTTGTCATTTTCATAAACATCAAGCATTTCACGCTCACATGCCTCTAACAAATCTTCAAAAATATATTTTTCTTTGTCCTCTGTTTCTTTGAGCGTTGTATCTATTTGAGCTACATCGTCACCTGTTACCATATCATTTGTTAATCGACCAAAATCTTGGATTATGGGTTTAATTGCTTCTTCGTATTCTATAAAATTAGAGTCATTTGGTTCAGGTACCGGACCTAAATCCTCTATGAGGTTTTTTATTACTGCTAAACGTTGAATTACAGATCTTTTTAAAGCAATTATTTCATCATTTTCATTAATTATATCCTGATATGCTCCTACATTACTTAACTCACTTCTTATTTCTTTAGTTACTAAAGGCATTGGCGCTATAGATTTTGCACCATTGAAATAAATATTGTGCATTAAAACTTGGTAGCTAGTAAATATATTTCTTTGCAAACCAAGAATATCTTCTTTGTTTAAAACCTGGTCTTGGTTTCTACTGTTTGTATCTTCCTCGTTTGAATAACCATATGCACCATATACATGTACTCCAAAGTTAACCCCTAAATAGGTTGCTATTAATTTTTTAGCAATTCTTTCTTTATTAACAAATAAGCCATTAGCATTAGCTACTTGGAAAGCTGTCCACTGATTAAATTGTAGAGCAAATTCCGTTAATTCTTGACGACCTTTTAAAAAACCACTACTAAAATCATTAAAACTAGTAAACAAATCTGTATCAGAAATAGAGGTATAAACATCATATGAAGGTCCTGGTAAACAATAATCAGCTTGTTTAGCTCCGAGTATAGACCTCTCAAGAGATTCGTTTTGTTTTTCTAGTTTTTCTACATAGGTTCTTTGCTCATCTATTATTGCTTGAGTTAAGTCTGTACGAATATTAAAATTAGGATGCTCCGTTAACCACCCCTCGCTTTGCAGGTGTTGAGGAAAGTCTTTTTCAGCCTGGCCAATCTCATAATTACCATTTATAGCATAACTGTTGATAATCAAATCACCATCAGCACCCTCATCTGAAAACTCTGCTAGGCCATAATTAATAACATCACCCATTAATCTACTTATCAAAGCGTCTACAATAGCAGCTACTGCGTCATTTAAATCTTCGGCTTTTAATAGATTGTTATCTTGGTAGTTAACAAGTTTTGTGGCCGCTTCTGCAACAGTTTCTCCGGGGGTAACATATTCCCAACGTTTACATAATCTAGCCGGGTCTGGTTCAGGTTTGGCTTGTTCCTCTCGGTCTTGTTCTTGGGTTAGACCTTCTGGATCAGCACAACGATAATCTCCAAGGAAACCACGAGACTGTTCTAGGGCTTCTTTCTTTTGTTCAGCAGTTGATTTACTTGTACCATCTGTTCTCCTGCCTATTTCTATGTCAGATATAACAGTAAAACCAACAGGGTTATTCGCCGGTGTTTCTGTCATGGCTGTCCAGGCGTTCCATCCACCAGCCGAAAAATCGGCCGAGAAACTAGCTGCCGTGTACTCAGGTGTAGTATTAGCAATAAGTTCGTTTAAAGAATACCTAGCATTATCAGAAAACTTTTTATTATATGTTTCAGCTAAACCAATCATATAGGCTTTGGCAAAAGGTGATATACATTTACTTATATCGTTTTCACCACTCGTACCAGTAATATCTCCAGAGAAAACTGCCTGACAATTAGCTCCAGCATTTAACTCTATGCCGAATTTCAATACTTCTTCTTTTGCAATATTTTTAAAGAATCTGCCAGGGTTTTGAACAAAAGCTGGTCCACCATTAAAACCATTCTTTATCCATTCTACAGTACTTAAGGTTATTTTCTGTAAAATCATTTTAACCACCATACGACCGATTGATTTATAACAAGTGTCGTTGTCGTTTGCTTCTCTATCGGTTTCATTGTGTGATTTTGCATTTGACAATAATTTATCTTGTTTTTTATTGTCCACCTGGTTTACAACTTTTATCTGTTGTTGAGCAGCCAATTTTTCTTCCAGTTTTCTTCTAAAAATTTTTTCTACAGTTTTTTTTCCAAGTTTATTTATAATACCTTTAAACATGTTTTTAACTGGACCTGTTAATGCTTTCTGGCATAATGGAAGTTGGGCAATTGCGGGAGCTAGACCTTTTACATAACCCTTGAGTCCTCCACTAGCATTACCCCCTGAACTATAACTATATGAACCCTGTGATTGTGCTAAGGCTTCTTTTACTTGTAGGATTGGCGCAAAAGCAAAAAGTGCAACCAGCATTGCCGATACTATGTTTTTGAATATACTGCTTTGCATTTGTCTATCCATTATAACTTATAAATTTTATAACCGAAAACACCTATTCTTCATCAAGATAATCAATTTCTTCATCTGGGTATTTAGAATAGTCTTTTTCCGTTGCGGTGTCTTCGTTGCTGGTTGTATTGTACTCATTAATACCATATGTTGACTCAATTTCTTCTAAAAGATCATCTTCTAGGTTTTTTACAGACATAATAAAATCCTCGCTATATAAATCATATTGATTTAGTCCAGTTAAACCAACTAATGGGTCATCTATCACATTTGCCATAGACAAAACAGCAGTACCCGTGTTGTGAGCTGTGTTAGCCATCGACAAGTGTTCTTCAGTGTAGCTTTTTGGTACTTTTGTATCTATAACAATTTTAGCAAATTCTTGGTAGAGTTGGCCGATCATTTTTAATCTATCATAATTAACCTTTGTTTGACCTTGTGTATAACTTAAAAGTCCTTTATTTACAATATCTAATTCATCCCCAATTCCTAATTCTCTATATTTTTCAAAAGCTGCTTGTATGATTAAGTAATAGTCTTTTTTTGCATCAAAATCATTGTCTGGTGCTGTTTTTATATTTGCTTCGCTGTAGACATCAACCAATTTGGTGTTATTAATCTTTTCACCTAAAGACTGGCTAAATTTGTTAATTGTCTCTTGGTCTTGACCAGCTGTCTTGAGCGCTAAATAAGAAGCAAAGAATTCTCGAGCAAACTGATCTGTTTCATTTAACACTTTATTGTTTTGTTCTCCTTCAACGCCTAAGGCGCTCTTTCTTTGTTCTATAAAAACAGAGTCTGGTATGTCGTTGAAAGAAGCTTTTTTGTTAATATCAGTTCCCCACAGTGCTTCTTCCCAATCATAAACTCCATCACTATCTGTATCGGTCTGGAGCAGGCTACTTACTGTTGTATTTTCATTGAAAATTGGTTTTTTTGAGTTAAAAAAATTCTTTGAACTATTACCGAATCCAAAGATAAGAAAGACTACAAACATAAAACCAGCACCACTACCAACTACACGTATAAAATTACTACTAGGTAGATATTTCTTGTATCTTTTACTAATTCTAATTTTTTTTATTTTTTTTAAAAAATTCATTTTATAATTATTTTGATGGGGTTCCATGCATGCCTACTATTGGCAGCATTACGGTTTGGACTGTTGGTGGAACTGTTTTTGAGGTGCACACAATTGAGAATTTTCCACTATATTGACCCAAAATCTGTTTTCCCCTTTTTAGGTTACTTCGCCAGCGTGCAAGTGAATTAAAAGGTATGAAATAAGCTCCTGGTTGGTATCCTGTTACTCCAACACTTTTAATTTGAATGGTTTTGCCTGGTACAACACAAGTATAATTTCCTTTTTCTAATGCATCGATTTGTATTGCCTTGGTTGCAATTATTTGCCCAGCGAAATCTTTAGTTGTGCCAAGAGCATAAACTGGATGGTTTAAGACAAAAAAACACAAAGAAACAAAAACTATAAAAAGTAAAAACCTTTCCATGTTCAAATTATAACCCAATACCCTTTAATTACCAATATTTTTGTTGATGCAAATAGCCACCCATTCTTCCACAGATACTTTTTCTGGTCTAATGTCTATTTTGATTCCAGTTTTTTCAAAAATTCTTTCCCAGTTAGTACTTTTGTCATTGGTTTTTAGGTTGCCAATTAACTTTTTCCTTTTGTGTGCGAAACCAGCTCGCACTAATTCCCAGAACACTTGTTCGCTAACCTTTCCTTGTGTAAAAATATTTTTTGAAATATTGCTTATTTTTATCACAGCTGAGTCTACCTTTGGTGCTGGGCTAAAATACCTGGCGGCTACCTTGGTTATGTACTTGGGTTCTCCGTACGCTTTGACCGATATAGAAAGCAAGCTTTCTTTACCATCTCTAGTTACAATTCTCTCTGCCACTTCTTTCTGCACTAAAAGAACCATTAATTCTGGCTGACTATCTCCAGACAAAAACTTTTTTAAAATTGCACCGGTGATGTTGTATGGGATATTGGCAATAACTTTATATTTATTTTCTTTTATTTCTATATCTAAAATATCTCCTTCTATTAAAATTAGTTTTTTGGTTTTTATTTCCTCACTAAATTTTTCTTGCAAGAATAAAATCAAATCTTGATCTTTCTCAACAGCAAGTACCTTCCCTGCTTTTTCCAGTAGTCTCTCTGTGAGGGCACCCTTACCAGGTCCTATCTCGAGAATAGTGTCAGTATTTTTTATTTCTCCAGCTTCAATTATTGCGCGTAAGGCCGCTTCCGATTTAAGAAAATTTTGCCCAAGTGATTTTTTTGCTTTATGCATTTGGTTTATTGCACGAGATATAATCTTTTTTAGGGGTCGCGAGGCCGACGGGCCGAGCGTTGCAGAAGTTTTTAAGCTTCAAAAACTTCGTACCGTGAAAAGATTTATATCTCGTGCGGTGAATATTACAAATATATTGTCTTTAATATATTACCACGTTCTCTTTGGATTAAATCTTGTGATATATCACTGAGGAATTCGGACGGTGCATTGATCTGTCTTGAGCCAAATATGGTACGGTAGTTTGCAAAAGATAAATATACTTTTTTTCGAGCCCGAGTAAGTGCCACATAAAACAATCGACGTTCTTCTTCAGCATCCTCTCCGTTTTTTACTTCTCCAGCACGTTGGTTTGGGAACAGTCCATCCTCTAGTCCTACGATAAAAACATAATCAAACTCCAATCCTTTAGCTGCGTGGACAGTCATTAGTTTAACCGCATTCACTTCTTGTTTTTGCTCCCGGTTAATTATTAATGAATCTTGGTCACTTGCCAGTGCTGCATCCTCAAGTAATTTCTCAACACCTAATCCGTTTTCCAGATTATCGTACTTGAGTGCAAGTGTTGCCAATTCTTTAATGTTCTCAAGTCTCTCCATTTCTTCATCTCCTCCTTCCAGCAACTCTGCCTCTATCCCAGACTTTTTAATTACATATTTAATAACCTCTGAAACTTTGTTTTCTAAAATTGCATTTTTGATGTCTTCTAGAAGTTCATAAAAGTTCTGCAGTTTAATTTGCATTTTAATTGGCAAATCATTTTTCTGTCCAGCAAAAATTTTTGCTAAACTGGCTTTACCAATTCCTCGAGCTGGGAAATTAATAATTCTTTTTATATCAGATAAACTTTCAGGATTGAGTGCTGCGCGTAGGTAGGCTAGTGTGTCTTTTATTTCTTTACGTTCAAAGAACTTTACTCCCAGCACTTGGTATGGAATGTTGTACCGTAGCATGGATTCTTCTAAAATTCGTGACTGAAAATTTGCTCTGTACAAGATAGCGACTTCGGAAAGCTTAGCAGATTTTTCTCGGGTCCTTGGGTCGGGCGCGCTTGTGTCTTTGTGCTGTGCGCCCTCAACCAGACCACTCGAAAAATCTCTAAGCTTTCCTTCGTCTAATAACTCCAAAATTTTTGTTGCCACAAATTCTGCCTCGTCTGATTCATCTAGCGCTTCATACATTGATATCTTCTCCCCTTCCTCATTTTTGGTAAAAAGATTTTTTTCTGGACGGAATTGATTCTTCTCAATTATTTCATTTGCGGCAGCTAATATGTTTTGCGTTGAACGATAATTCTCTTCGAGCAGTACAACTTTTGCATCTTTATAGTCGCGTTCAAAACTCAAAATATTTTTTAAGTTTGCTCCACGCCAAGAATAAATATTCTGATCAGCATCACCTACTACACAAATATTTTTATTTTTTTCAGCCAATATTTTTGAAAGTCTGTACTGCACTTCGTTTGTATCCTGATACTCATCGATATGCACATATTGCCATCTATTTTGGTAGCGTTCTCGTATATCCTCATGATTAATCAGTAGTTCTGTTGCCTTCACTAATAGGTCATCAAAATCCAATGAATTTTCTGCTTTCTTTTTGCTTTCATATTTTTCCCAAACACGGGCGACAATATTTTCAATACCGCTGCCGAAACCTGCCCGCCCACCGGCGTGGTTAAGTGCTTTTTCAGCATAATCACTTTGATTAACAAACTTACCCTTTTCTCGTGAAATAATTCCCTTAATCTTTTTTGGGTCATACTGTTTTGGATCAATACCGAATTCTTTAACTATTTCTTTCACCAGTGAAACGCTATCACCCTCATCTAATATAGAAAAATGTTTCGTAAGCCCCAGCATAGGGGCATTTTCTTTGATGATAAACACTCCGAGAGAATGAAACGTTGAAACAAACGGCACACCACTCTGTTCACTGGCATTTTTGTGAAATTCTTTTTCCACTCTTTCCCGCATTTCTTTAGCAGCCTTGTTGGTGAAAGTCACAGCCAGTATTTCTTCGGGTTTCACGCCTTGTTTAACCAGATTAACAATTCTGTGTACTATAGTTTTGGTTTTACCTGCACCAGCTCCAGCTACGATAAGAAGTGGTCCAGACACATGAGATGCCGCTTCTTTTTGTTTAGGGTTCAGTCCTTCTAAGTGTTGCATCCACTAAATATAGCACAAACTAAAAACCCCGGTTGCCCGGGGTTTTTAGTTTAGTTAACTTGTTTTATGACTGCTTCAGCATCTGATCTAAAATTCTCTGATTCTTCTGCTACTATGTCTAGGAATTCAGGGACTTTATCTAATAGGAAGCCCATTAATTCGTCTGGTCCTGGTTTAGTTGCCACTAATTCATCATAGGATTTTAGGTCTTCTTCTTCAAGCATTGGTAGCACCCTCATCAAAACAGCTTGAAAAATCATTTTACCGATTTTACTTATAACCTCTTCTTGTTTTTCTTCTGGTAGTGTGTCGATACCAAATAAACTTATTATGTTGTTCCTTATTGCACTTTGTGCGTTTTGTGTGTTCATATAGATAATTAATAATTAATAATTAGATTTTTTATTTCTCAATCTCTCTAAAACCAGCTCTCTCTAAACCTTCTATGCTTAAACCATTTTTAAAAGCATAATGTATAGCTCGTTGCACATAGTGTTCATTTGTTTCTGCTGGATTTAACACATCTGTTTGTTGTGCTGGTTCAAGGCCTGTTACATTATACAGGAATTTAATTGCTGCTACTGGTCCAGCTAATTCTGGTGCATTGTTAGCAACATCTTGTCCATGAATTAAAATTGTTGCGTTGGAATTTTTTAAACTTTCATTCCAAATTTCCTCAGTTTTTTCCGGTAGTTGGTCTATTAATTTAGCGTACAAGGAATTAGCTGATCTTAGCTGTTCTTCTGATAGTTCGTATGGATTTTTACTTAGTGGTACGCGAGCAGCGTCTACTTCGATCCTTTCGGGTGCTTCTTCGATTTCATAGTCAAACTGTTGATCACCCGGCTCAGCACCAAAAGCTGTATTGTTTTCAATGTTCTTCATACTCTTATAAACTTCTGCTGTGGTCATACCCTTCAATTCGTCTAGTGATGGCAAGTCATTATCCTTGTCGCTATTCAACAATTCACGGTACGTGTCGCCTAATTCAGCCATAGGTGTTCCTGTATAGTCTCCTCTGATATAGTTTGTTATGTATTCTTTGAAATCTGGAACATCTGCATATAAATCTACCTCTTCTCCTAGATCTTTAAAATCATGTTCCGTATATCCGTTGTCTTGCATGTTGCCTACAAATTCTGGTGCGTCATAACCACCAGTACGTCCTCCACCTACTGCAACTCTTTCGTGCATATAGTCTCCAAACTTGCCACCATATGGATGGTCTTCGTCTATTACTATGAATTTTCCATCTCGAGCATCGTGTAGAACCAATTCACCTTTTTCATTGATAGATAGAGTTGATCCTTTTAGGATGTTTGCACTTTCTGCAACCTCATCAGGTTTATAGAATCCTAATTCTTTAGCTTGTTCAATTGATTTACCTTTTACGAATTCTTGTATTTCTTCTGGTGCTTTATCTAGGTCTTTATACTGTAATTTAATTTTTTCTTTTAGTTCATTTAGTGTAGCTACTGCACCTCTTGAACTAACCTCTACAGTATTGTCAGCATGAGTCATGTTCCTTATCTCATCTTGAGTTAAAGATTCAACAGTCTTATCAATTGAATTCTTTGCTTTTTCAGCCAAGTTTTCTACTGCATTTTTTGCATTTTTTAGTTTTTCTTCCGCTTTTTCTAATATAGATTTATCCTCACCTTTGTTAGCTTCTTCAAGTTCTTTTTTAGCTTCTTCTAAATCAGCACGAGCTTTAGCCAATGCATCTTGAGAAGAATTGTCTTGTGTGTTTGTGTTATTATCTGTATTTTTTTCCTTTAGCTCTCCTTCTGCTTTTACATTACCACTCTCTCCCCCCTCTGCTTTTGCTTCACCTAGAGGTGGTTGGTGTTCTAGTCTGCCATGCATTAAATCGCTTGTAGTAACTTTATCTAACTCAGTAGCATGGATTTCCATACTTCCGAGACCGGCCGCCATCGTTTCTGCCATGTTGGTTACTTCTTTGAGTCTTTCCAGTGTTTTTACACTAGCAGCTGCTTTGGCAAAAGCATCATACTCTTTGTTCATCTCATCGAGTTTTCCAATCAGAACTTTTATGTCTATAGGATTACGAGTTCGCTTGTTCACTTCAAAAGCAGCTTCTTCTATGGTAAAGCCGTTTTTCACCAACTCGAGTTTTTTCTCGGATAGTTCTTTTTGTTTCTTTATATAATGGTCATAGATTCTCTTAGTAGCTTCCTTGAGTGCAATTCCTGCACCAGATACCGCAGCCATAAGTGGTCCACTCATTATGTATATTGTTACCACTGTGCCGCCAACCAGTAATTTTTTGTAATTTTTTTTGAGCCACCCTTCATCTGGTGTATGTCCTGGGGTTGAATGTGCTGGATCTCCATTGAATAATTCTTTAATTCGTCCTGGGATATTGGATGTCATCATCATATTAGCTGCCACAGACAAACCAACTCTAGTTAGTATTTTCCTGGCTGCGCCTAGTGGCCCAGGTGATATACCCAAAGCAGCACCTGCTCCTATGGTTCCACCCACAACAACAGTTGTGCTAATACCAATTTTAAGTGCCTTTCCTCCTTTCGATTCATCTAGACCATCCCACCAATCCATTGTTTTTTCGAGGGCCTTTCTCGTATCTCCGTCCAGTGTTTCTTTTAGTTGTGCATCAAATTCAGCTCTTCTTTTATTAAAATGCTCACGAGTAATTTCGTTTTTCCTCTCTATGCTTATTGCCTTGCGGCGAGGTGTACCTGCTGGCTTCTCTTCTGCTTCAATCAGCGCCAGTATTTCAGTTGCTGTTTGTTGATTAAATATCTCACGTGCAGCAGATTCTTTCTGCTTCCTGCTCATTTTATCAGGATCTATTGGTGGGTTGGGTGGGTTGTTAGCTTTTTTGTTAAAGTTAAATCCAAACATAGTACTTTTATTATTAATTAATATTACTAACTATTTTATAATTATTTAGATACAAAACCAATTAAGTTACAGAATAATATATATTATACTGTAAAAAACATATTTTGTCAAACTAGCTTTTTGCGCTTAATATTTTTTCTATCACTGCAATTCTCTTTCGCACTGCCTTCAACTCTTCTTTTTGGCCTTCAATTATTCCTCGGTCTGAATCGATTTCATTTTGAACTCTATTTATCTCTGCTTCGTTGCCAGGTTTTTTGTATAAGTCTAATAGTTTCTTAGATCTATCAGCAATCTTCTTTGTATTACTGCTTATATAAGACAATAATTCTGTTTCTTGTTTACGTGCCACTTCAAGCATTTCTGGAGCCATTTTTTTTATGCATTCTTCTACGTCAAACGCATCCGTGCTGACTTTATCACGAGATACAAATAAAAACTCAGCATAGTCTCCTGTGAAATATGGCTCAACATACCTTTTATAATCTTCTGGATCAATGTTTATGCATCCGTTAGAAATCTGAAATTCTCCAGACTCAATTTTATTTTTTCTAGATTTAAATTCTTTTGGATATATCTGGTGTAGTCCAAGGAAGCTTTTTATTCCTTTTATAGATCGTCCAACGAGAGACACGCCCATTTTTCCATATGTTTTAGCGTTGCTTGGGCTTACAAAGTCTGACACTAGGTATCCCCCAGCTGGAGTTGTCATATTGCCTTTATTCCATCCAGATTCATAAGCGTTGTTTGGTTGATCTCCGTTTGTTTTACCAAAGCCAGCTTTTGGTTCTCCTATTAATTCATTTTTTTCATTAAATATATAAATACGTCCTGTTCCTTTATCTAGGAACATATATCCTCGGCCTGGGGTTGGATTTTTCTCTGCGAAGTACTTATAAGTACTTTTGGCGTCAATGCTTGGTAGCGATTCATATATTTCTTGTTTAAAACGAGCCAATGGTTTAGGACCATTTTCGGGTGTTTTATCTGGTTCTACTTTTTGGGTTTCCTCGGGTTCTGTAACCGCCACAGTGTCTTCCCCTGTTTCTCTGATTATTTTGATAGTTGCAATAGTGTCTTTTTTTGGAGCTGTAACCAATATTTTATTTGGTGTGAGGTTACTGTCAATTTGTTCGGGTGTTTTGTTGGTTTCGTTTTTTGGATTAAAAGATAAATATACAGTTATAAGGCCTATTGCTAATATATCTGATCCTGTTTCTATCCAGCGAATTATGTTTTTACCGAACTTAATTTCTATTTTAAATTTTTTCTTTGCTGCTGGTTCTGGTGTGTTAATTACTTGCACCACTACTTCGGGTTTATTTTTTGCTGCAGCCTCGGCAATCATAGCTTTAATATCAAAAGTTTTTTCTGGTTTTGGTACAGGTTTTTGTTGTGGAATGGGTGCTTGTGTTTGTTGTGTAGGGGGGGGTGTTGTTACCACTGGTGGAGGAACTGGATTTTTATTCGCGTCGGTTGCCTTCTTGCGGGCAGCCTCAGCAATCATTTCATTGATATTAAATTTTCCAAATTGGTTTCCTGTCATATTTGATTATTTAAATTCTAACACGAAAGTATATATAAAGTATTAAGGGCCGGCTCGCATATGCGGTCCGGCCCTTGGTTTTTTGTTGTTTAAGAGGTTAATGTTTTTTTTCGATCGTCGTTTAGCGTGGCCATTCCTTGGTCGTAAAGGCGGCAAATTCTGCCGGCACTTTATCTTTCATGGATTTACGTACCTGTACAGTTTGGTTTGTCCGACTTACCCATATTTCGCCTTTCTTTGGTTGGCCAACCATATCGGTCTCCACGATTTTTGGTTCCGTTTGGAGTGGTTCAACTTTTGGCGCTTTAGGGCTTCCTCCTTTGGATACCAGGCCTTTTGAAGCATTTTCTTCCAGACTGGCTACTTTCGCTTCCAGTTCGGCATTTTTTACTTTCAATGCCGCTACTTCCTTCGAAGGGTTCAGTCTTTGGATGCTGTCCAGTTTTTCGCCCAGGCTATCAACGGCGGCCTCCAATTCAGAAATTTTTTCCAAATTGCCAACCTGCGAAGTATCTTCTTCAAGTTGCAAAATTTTGGCGTTTAGGCCGGCAATTGTTTGATTGAGTTCTTCGTTCTCCTCCTCTTTTTGTTTTTTTGCATCTTCGGCTGCGTTTTTTGCTTCTTCCAGACTGGCTTTGGCTTCATTTGCCATTGCCATTTCGTAGGCTAAGTTGGCGTTTGCGCGGCGGTTTTGAACGAAAAACACGGCCAAAAAAAGCAGGATAAGGGCGAGGATAAGGGTCCAGTTGGTTTTTTTGGTGGCTGGGTTTACTACTGTTGCGGGATTTGCTGGTACGTTCATTGTTAATGATTTTTATGAAATAGGCCCTTTCGCGGTACCCTTATACGGCTTTGATCGATGTGATACAGAGAGCGTTCTAGGTTCAAATTAACCTTAACCCCCTTTCGGGGGTTGAACCCCCGACGGGTCTTTCTTTACAAGGCTTTTGAGCCCAAGACACTCTCTATATCTAACCTCTTAAGTTTTAAAGATGAAAAATTCCATAATGTATTAGGACAGTAGTATCATTAACAAATGAATAGATTTA